>NZ_BMYP01000001.1 GCF_014652335.1 Vogesella fluminis
ATTTGCTCATGGCTCCATTCTCTCAAGTGAGGGAGCCTCCGCGAAACCCGGGGCGGTTCAGCCAGATTTGTGGGTGACAAACAGGTAGCGATGCTTGGTGGCGCCGGGCACAGTGCGTCGCTGACTTACGTACTGCACTAAAATCTCGGTGAGGTAGCTGCCAATTGGGATGGTGCGGCCCTCGGTTTTGGCCACGGGCTGGTTGACGCGTGGGTCATCCTTGGCGTCGTGGCGCCGCCGGATGGTGATTTGTCGTTTCACCTGGTCGATGTCACGGACTTGCAGGCTAAGCGCCTCCCCTTGGCGAATACCTGTCTGGCGAAGTAATTCCACCAGGAGCAGGTTGCGTAATTGTAAATCCGCCCGAAAAGGATTGCGCTCGGCACCGGGCGTAATCAGTTCGTTGAGAATTTGATTGTGACGGCGCGTAAACTCGGCCTCTTTAAAGTCGTCCTTTCTCTGTGTGGCCAAGCCACGATGCCGCAGCAATTGTGCATGCATCTCAGCAATGCCGCCCATACGTTCTTGACTAACGTGGCTGAGGAGGTACTTTGCCAACCACTCGGCAAAGTCAGCGATGTGCGTCAACCGTTTGAAGTGCGTCGGTCCTGCAACGGAAGGGAGAGCGTAGGTGAAACCACGGCGTACTTTTCCCAGTTCAACAACCTTCTGATGGCGTTTTGCTTCTGCTCCGAAGCTTTGCCGGGCGAAGTTACTTAGCAATTCGCACTCCACAACGGACAGGTACTTGCCCGCTAGAAACCGTGCCACCAAGTCAATCTGGTAGTTGCGACAGAAGGCGTAGAACACGTTGACGGCATTCAAGGCGGCATCTTGTGATGCGACCGATAGGCCCGGGTTCCGAATCGTTGAAATGACGAACAGAGCGCTGTAGTCATCTTCCATTCCATGGCGGTCAACCAAAAAAGAGCGCCGCTCCCCGTCGGGGAGCAGCGCTCTTGTGAGTTGGAAGGGAAGGGGTTGGCTTAGAGACATTTTTTCATTCTCTCAGATACCAACCACTACTTCAACATTAAAGACAAGTTAAGAATTCACCAAAATTCCCGCCCAGTAAGGGATATGAGGGTCGTTAAAGACAAACTTGTCTTAACTCTGTCTATTGGCAGCTTTCGCAGTCCGGATTGTCGATGGAGCAGAACTTGGCGTCGGTGGCCGGGGTGTTGTCCACCGCCGCCGGCGCCGCTGCCGGGGCCGCCTGTACCGCATTCAGTTCGCCGCCACGGCCGGTGGATTTCTCCGCCGAGCTGGCGCCCAGGGTGCGCAGGTAGTAGGTGGTCTTCAGGCCGCGAATCCAGGCGTGCTTGTACAGCTCGTCCAGCTTCTTGCCGGAGGCGCCGGCCAGGTACAGGTTCAGCGACTGCGCCTGGTCGATCCACTTCTGGCGACGGGCGGCGGCTTCCACCAGCCAGCGCGGGTCGATCTCGAACGCGGTGGCGTACAGCGCCTTCAGCTCGGCCGGCACGCGGTCGATACGGCCCAGGCTGCCGTCGAAGTATTTCAGGTCGGCGACCATCACCTCGTCCCATAGGCCCAGCTTTTTCAGGTCACGCACCAGGTATTCGTTGGTAACAGTGAATTCGCCGGACAGGTTGGATTTGACGAACAGGTTCTGGTAGGTCGGCTCGATGGAGGCGGACACGCCGATGATGTTGGCGATGGTGGCGGTCGGGGCGATGGCCAGCACGTTGGAGTTGCGCATGCCGTGCTTGGCAACGCGCTCGCGCAGGCGGCTCCAGTCCAGGCGTTCGCTGCGGTCCACTTCCAGGTAGCCGCCGCGCTCGGCGGCCAGCAGGTTGATGCTGTCGTGCGGCAGGATGCCGCGGTCCCACAGGCTGCCCTTGTACGACGGGTAGCGGCCGCGCTCTTCGGCCAGCTCGGTGGAGGCCATGTAGGCGTGGTAGGCGACGGCTTCCATCGACACGTCGGCGAACTCGACGGCGTCGTCGGAGGCATACGGCACGCGCAGCTGGTGCAGGCAGTCCTGGAAGCCCATGATGCCCATGCCCACCGGACGGTGCTTGAGGTTGGCGTTGCGCGCCTTCTTCACCGGGTAGAAGTTGATGTCGATCACGTTGTCCAGCATGCGCAGCGCGACGCGCACGGTGCGGCCAAGCTTGCCGGTATCCAGTTCCAGGCCGGCGGCGCCTTGCTTCAGGTGGCGCGCCAGGTTGATCGAGCCCAGGTTGCAGACGGCGATCTCGTCGTCGTTGGTGTTCAGGGTGATCTCGGTGCACAGGTTGGAGCTATGCACCACGCCCATGTGCTGCTGCGGGCTGCGGATGTTGCACGGGTCCTTGAAGGTGATCCACGGGTGGCCGGTTTCGAACAGCATGGTCAGCATCTTGCGCCACAGCGACAGCGCCGGAATCTGCTTGAACACGCGCAGCTCGCCGCGACGGCCTTTCTCTTCGTAGGCGGTGTAGGCGCGCTCGAATTCCTTGCCGACCAGGTCGTGCAGGTCCGGGCACTCGGACGGCGACAGCAGGCTCCACTCGCCGCCGTCCATCACGCGCTTCATGAACAGGTCGGGAATCCAGTTCGCGGTGTTCATGTCGTGGGTGCGGCGGCGGTCGTCGCCGGTGTTCTTGCGCAGCTCCAGGAACTCCTCGATGTCGGCGTGCCAGGTTTCCAGGTAGGCGCACACCGCGCCCTTGCGCTTGCCGCCCTGGTTGACGGCGACGGCGGTGTCGTTGACCACCTTCAGGAACGGCACCACGCCCTGGCTCTTGCCGTTGGTGCCCTTGATGTGGCTGCCCATCGCGCGCACCGGGGTCCAGTCGTTGCCCAGGCCGCCGGCAAACTTGGACAGCAGCGCGTTTTCCTTGATGCCTTCGTAGATGCCGTCCAGGTCGTCGGCGATGGTGGTCAGGTAGCAGCTGGACAGCTGGCTGCGGCGGGTGCCGGCGTTGAACAGCGTCGGGGTGGACGACATGAAGTCGAAGCTGGACAGCACGTTGTAGAACTCGATGGCGCGGTTTTCGCGGTCGACCTCGTTCAGCGCCAGGCCCATGGCGACGCGCATGTAGAACGCCTGCGGCATTTCGATGCGGGTGCCGTCCACGTGCAGGAAGTAGCGGTCGTACAGGGTCTGCAGGCCGAGGTAGCCGAACTGCAGGTCGCGCTCCGGCTGCAGCGCGGCGCCCAGTTTTTTCAGGTCGTACTCACCCAGTTTTTCATCCAGCAGCTCGGTGGCAATGCCTTTCTTGATGAAGTCCGGGAAGTACAGCGGGTAGTGGCTGTCCATCTCGGCCTGGCTGATGGCTTCGCCCAGGATTTCCAGACGGATGTTGCCCAGCAGCAGGCGCGCGGTCACGTAGTCATAGGCCGGGTCCTGTTCGATCAGCGCGCGGGCGGCGAGGATGGCGGACTTGTTGACTTCTTCTTCCGATACGCCGTCGTAGATGTTCTTTAGCGTCTCGGACAGGATGGCGTCCACGTCGGTGTTGGCGAGGCTTACGCAGGCGGCTTCGATGCTGGCGCGCAGGCGGGCCACGTCCAGCGGCAGCTTGCGACCGTCCTTGCGGACCACGTTGATCTGGATCTGGTGCAGCGCTTCGCCGCGGGCGGCGCGCTCCTGCGAGCGTTGCTCACGGTACAGCACGTAGGCGCGGGCCACGTCGTGCTCGCCGGCACGCATCATCGACAGCTCGACCTGGTCCTGGATGTCCTCGATATGAATGGCGCCGCCTTCCGGCTTGCGGCGCATCAGCGCGTTGACCACGCCTTCGGTGAGCTGGGCCACCTTGTCGCGCAGGCTAGCGGAGCCGGCGCTGTGCGTGCCGAGCACGGCCAGGAAGGCCTTGGTCATGGCGATGGAGATTTTCACCGGTTCGAATGGCACCACCGCGCCGTTGCGGCGGATGGTCTTGTACTGGCTGAAATCCGCCTGCGGCGCGGCGGCGCGGCCCAGTTCGGCGGCGGTTTTTCCGTCAGATATCGTGGTTTGCATAGTCATGTTTCCCTGGTGGTGGGTGGGGTTGTTCGGGTGACCCTGCTGCCTGTCTTGCAACAGCGGGCGGCCTGGGCGGCCGGGTGGGTAGCCTGCGTTGCCCGGGTTGGTTGCAGCCGGCTTTCTGTCGAAAGCCTGTACATGGTTTTGCATAAAACACAATATGTACTGCTGCAGCATGATTGTGGCGCAAATTCTAGTGGTTAAGGCGAGGCAGAACAAGTCTTGACAGATGGCAGGAAGCCGGGAAGCAGCGCCCGTTGCCGGCGTGAGGGCTGCAAGAATGTTTCCGGGGCGGGAGTGCTTGTAACGCCATAGGCGAATGCCGTGCCACAACAAGGGTTTGCTGCGGCGGCGCCTGCTGTCATTTCATTGCAACATCATGGCGATGTGGCATGGATGCGACGCTTTATCCAAGAAAAAGGGCAGCCGCAGCCGCCCGTTGACCACAACATCTGGTGTTTCTGCTTACGGCTTGATCCAGATGAGGCTGGCCATGCGCCCGGTGACGCCGTCGCGGCGGTAGGAGAAGTAGCGCTCGCGGTCTATTACCGTGCACTCGTCGCCGCCATGGACTTCGCTGATGCCGATGGCGGCCAGCCGCTGCCGTGCCAGCAGGTAGATGTCGGCCAGGTATTTATCGTCGCCGATCGGGTTGAATGCCTGCACCGCGTGCACATCGTGCGCAAGGAAGGCATCACGCACCTCGGCGCCGATCTCGAATGCGTCCGGGCCGATGGCGGGGCCGAGCCAGGCAACAAGGTTGGCCGCAGGCTCGTTCATCGCCTGCACGGTGGCTTCGATCACGCCGTTCAGCAGGCCGCGCCAGCCGGCGTGGGCGGCGCCGACCACGCTGCCGGCCCGGTCGGCCAGCAGCACCGGCAGGCAATCGGCGGTCATCACCGCGCACACCGCGCCGGGGGTGCGGCTGAAGCTGGCGTCGGCCTGCGGTGGTGCGCCGGGCGCGACGCCGGCGGCGTCGACCACGGTAATGCCGTGCACCTGCTGCAGCCAGGCCGGTTCCGCCGGCAGCCGTTCGCGCACGCGGGCGCGGTTGGCGGCAACGTTGGCCGCAGCGTCGCCGACGTGGTCACCCAGGTTCAGGCTGGCGTAGGGTGGCGGGCTGACGCCGCCGTCACGCGTCGTGATCAGCGTGCCGACCTTGCCGGCCAGCGGCCAGCCGGCCTCGCGCCACGACAGGTCGACCGGCTGGGCAGGGGTGTCAGCGGATGTAATGGGTTTCCACATCGTAGTCGTCCTCGTCCCAGTCATCGTCGTCGTCTTCCATTGCCGCGCCGAGCGGCGTCTGGGCCTTGGCCTTGTTCAGCTTGATCTCGCGCTCGTCGCGCAGGATGGCCAGCAGTGCCTTCATGTCGTCGGGCAGCGGTGCGCTCCAGCTGTGGGTGGCACCGGTGACCGGATGCATCAGCGACAGCTTGTAGGCATGCAGTGCCTGGCGGCCAAGATTGCGCACCGCTTCGTCGACGGTCTCGCTGCCGTGGTGGCGGGCATTGCCGTACAGCGGATCGCCGGCCAGCGGGTGCTTGGCTTCTTTCATGTGTACGCGGATCTGGTGGGTGCGGCCGGTTTCCAGCTTGCATTCCACGTAGCTGAAGTCGTCGTAGCGTTCCAGTACGCGCAGGTGGGTGATTGCCGGCTTGCCGCCGAAGCGCACCACCGCCATGCGCAGGCGGTTGTGCGGGTCGCGGCCGATCAGGGTTTCGATCTTGCCGTCGTAGGGCACCACGCCGGTGGCGACCGCGCGGTAGATGCGCTTCACGGTACGGGCCTGCAGCTGGCGTACCAGATCGGCCTGTGCCTGCAAGGTCTTGGCAACCACCATCAGGCCGGAGGTGTCCTTGTCGAGGCGGTGCACGATGCCGGCGCGCGGGATGTGCGCCAGCTCCGGGTAGCGGAACAGCAGGCCGTTGAGCAGGGTGCCGCTCCAGTTGCCGACTGCCGGGTGTACCACCATGCCGGCTGGCTTGTTGACCACCAGCAGGTGTTCGTCTTCGAAAATGACCGGGAAGGGCACGTCTTCCGGCACGTAGGACAGCGCTTCCGGTGCGGCGACCACTTCCACGCGCACGATCTCGCCGCCCAGCAGCTTGGTCTTGCCGGGGACGGTCTTGCCGTCGACGCTGACCTTGTCGTCCTTGATCCATTGGGTCATGCGGCTGCGCGAGTAGTCCGGCAACAGCTTGGCGAGTGCAGCGTCCAGACGTTCGCCGGACAGCTCGTACGGTACGGTAAACTGTTTTGCCTCGCCGCCGGGTTCCGCTTCGCCATCCAGGGTGTCGTCGTCCGGCAGCTCGTCGGGATTGATGTCGTGTTCGTTCATGTCTTTGCTGGCGTGAGGTAAATCCGGTGATTTTAAAGGAGTCGGGCGGGATTGTCCCGCGGCCCTTTGTGCACTGCCGGAAACGGTGGGGGTGCGCAAAGTGCTGTTTTGGTTATAATCGACGGCAGTCAAACAAGGACACCTCATGAAAAATAGTTTTGTAGCCTTGCTGGCCGTCGTGCTGATGGCAGGTTGCGCCACGGTGGATACCAAGGATGAAACCCGTGGCTGGACGGTGGAGCGCATCTACGCCACTGCACGCGAAGAGCTGGACGGTGGCAACTATCAGCGCTCGCTGAAACTGTATGAAACCTTGCAGGCACGTTTCCCGTACGGTCGCTATGCGCAGCAGGCGCTGATGGACGAAGCCTATACCCATTACAAGGATGCCGAGCCGGAGCTGGCAATTGCCTCGGCCAACCGTTTCATCCGCTTGTATCCATCGCATCAGAACCTGGACTACATGTATTACCTGAAGGGTCTGGTGTATTTCAACGAGGACAGTTCGTGGATGTCGCGCCTGTCCGGCCAGGACATGAGCGAGCGCGATCCGAAAGCGGCGCGCGAATCGTACCAGGCATTCCAGGAGCTGGTGGCGCGCTTTCCGCAGAGCCAGTACAGCGCAGATGCCACCGAAAAGATGGTGCGCCTGATCAACGCGCTGGGTGCCGGTGAGGTGCACGTCGCGCGCTACTACATGAAGCGTGGTGCCTGGCTGGCGGCAATCAACCGCGCACAGACGGTGGTGAAGGAGTACGCCAATACCGGTCATAACGAAGAGGCGCTGGCCATCATCGTGGTGGCCTACGAGCGGCTGGGCATGAAGGACATGGCGGCCGATGCCCGTCGCGTGCTGCAGCTAAACTTCCCGCAGAGCAGCTATCTGCAGACGCCGTGGCAGGTACGCGAGCAGTCGTGGTGGAAGTTCTGGGGCTGATGCCCTTGCGGCCAACCTTGGCACCAGAAAAAACGGCACCTGCAGGTGCCGTTTTTCATTGCTGTGTCAGCGGTTTATACCGCGTCTTCATTGGTCTCGCCGGTGCGGATGCGTACCACCTGTTCCACCGGGGTGACAAAGATCTTGCCGTCGCCGATCTTGCCGGTACGGGCGGTGCTGACGATGGATTCGATGGCGCGGTCGACCAGATCGTCGGCGATGACGACCTCGATCTTGACCTTGGGCAGGAAGTCGACCACGTATTCCGCACCGCGATACAATTCGGTGTGCCCCTTCTGCCGGCCGAAGCCCTTGACCTCGGTTACGGTCAGACCATTGATGCCGATTTCGGACAGCGCTTCACGTACTTCGTCCAGTTTGAACGGCTTGATGATCGCTTCGACTTTCTTCATTGAAGTAACTCCTTGAATTTTTGCGGGTAAGCGCGTCCGAATAGTGCCGGCCGTCAGGCAAAAAGCAAATTGCGGCCTTATAAAGACAGGGGGTTTCGTGTATTATGACGCGCTTCCCTGATCCTTGTCTTCATTGTTGCGGGTATCCAATGTCGCACGTTCTCAAGCTGCGGGGCGGTGTCGCCCTGTCCCGGTTCCGACTCGATAAACTTCTTGCTGCCGCTCGCGAAGCGGGCCTGCCTGATCTGGCTATCGCGGCAGAATATTGGCACTTTGCCGAAAGCGAAGCGCCACTCTCCGAAGCGCAAGTCGCCGTACTGGAAAAATTGCTGACCTACGGCGAACCACCGCTGGCACAGCCGCCTGCTGGCGATCTTTTCCTGGTTACTCCGCGTCTTGGCACGCTGTCGCCGTGGGCTTCCAAGGCGACCGATATCGCGCGCCACTGCGGTCTGGAGCAGGTATTGCGCATCGAGCGCGGCATTGCCTTCCATGTCGTTGCGGCAACCCCATTGACCGAAGAGGCCCGTCAGCGTCTGGCCGGCCTCCTGCACGACCGCATGACCGAGACCGTACTGCCGTCGCTGGATGACGCCGACCGTCTGTTCGTGCACATCGAACCGCAACCGCTGACCAGCGTCGACATCCTCGGCGGCGGCAAGGCAGCACTGGATGCGGCCAACCTTGACATGGGCCTGGCGCTGTCGCCAGACGAGGTCGATTACCTGGTCGAAAACTTCATCAAGCTGCAGCGCAACCCGACCGACGTCGAGCTGATGATGTTCGCACAGGCCAACTCCGAGCACTGCCGTCACAAGATCTTCAACGCGCAGTTCGTGATCGATGGCGTGGAGCAGGGCAAGTCGCTGTTCCGCATGATCCGCGACACCCACGACGCCCACCCGCAGGGCACGCGCGTGGCGTACAAGGATAACGCCTCGGTCATCGATGGCGCCACCATCGAGCGCTTCTATCCGCAGCCGGACAGCAACACCTACGCCTACAGCGAAGAGCCGACCCACATCCTGATGAAGGTGGAGACGCACAACCACCCGACCGCGATTTCCCCGTTCCCCGGCGCCTCGACCGGTAACGGCGGCGAGATCCGCGACGAGGGCGCCACCGGTCGCGGCTCGCGCCCCAAGGCCGGCCTGTCCGGTTTCACCGTCTCCAACCTGAACATCCCGGGTCTCCAGCAGCCGTGGGAAGCCAGACAGTATGGCAAGCCGGGCCGCATCGCGTCGGCGCTCGACATCATGATCGAAGGCCCGATCGGCGGCGCCGCGTTCAACAACGAATTCGGTCGCCCGAACCTGGCCGGCTACTTCCGTACCTTTGAAGAAGACTTCCAGGGCGAGCGTCGCGGCTACCACAAGCCGATCATGATCGCCGGTGGCCTGGGCAACATCCAGGAACAGCAAATCTTCAAGAACGAGATCCCGGAAGGCGCACTGCTGATCCAGCTGGGCGGCCCCAGCCTGCTGATCGGTCTGGGCGGCGGCGCGGCATCGTCGATGGATACCGGCGCCAACAGCGAAAACCTGGACTTCGACTCGGTGCAGCGCGGTAACCCGGAAATCGAGCGCCGCTGTCAGGAAGTGATCGACCGCTGCTGGCAGCGCGGTGCGGCCAACCCTATCGTGTCCATTCACGATGTGGGCGCCGGCGGTCTGTCCAATGCCTTCCCGGAACTGGTGAACGACGCCGGCCGTGGTGCCATCTTCCAGCTGCGCAAGGTGCATCTGGAAGAAAAAGGCATGACCCCGATGCAGATCTGGTCCAACGAATCGCAAGAGCGTTACGTGATGGCGGTAATGCCGGACGACCTGGCCACCTTCACCGCCATCTGCGAGCGCGAGCGTTGCCCGTTTGCAGTGATGGGCGTGGCTACCGATGACGGCCATCTGCAAGTGCGTGACGATTACTTCGATAACAACCCGGTCGACATGCCGCTGAATGTGTTGCTGGGCAAACCGCCGCGCATGACCCGCGACGTGAAAACCGTGCCGGTGACCACCGATGCGCTGAACGCCGCCCAGTACGACCTGAAAGAATCGGCGTACCGCGTGCTGCGCAACCCGACCGTGGCCGACAAGAGCTTTTTGATCACCATTGGCGACCGTACCGTGGGCGGGCAGACCTGCCGCGACCAGATGGTCGGCCCGTGGCAGGTGCCGGTGGCCGACGTGGCCGTGACCGCGATGGGCTTCAACACCACGCTGGGCGAAGCGATGGCCATGGGCGAGCGCACCCCGGTGGCACTGTTTGACGCGCCGGCTGCCGGCCGCGTGTCGGTAGGCGAATCGCTGCTGAACCTGGCGGCGGCCAACGTGGGCGAGCTCTCCAACGTCAAGCTGTCCGCCAACTGGATGGCCGCTGCCGGCCACGCCGGTGAAGACGCCAGGCTGTACGCCACCGTAAAAGCCATCTCCGAGCTGTGCATCGCCATCGACGTCAGCATTCCGGTGGGCAAGGACTCGCTGTCGATGAAGACGGTTTGGGAAGAGGGCGGCGACAAGAAAGCGGTGACCGCGCCGCTGTCGCTGATCATCTCCGCGTTTGCCCCGGTGGCCGACGTGCGCAAGACCGTCACCCCGCAGCTGCGCGCTGCCGATAGCGCACTGCTGCTGCTGGACCTGGGCGAAGGCAAGAACCGCCTCGGCGGCTCCATCTTCGGCCAGGTATGGAACGACATGAACGGCCAGGCGCCGGACGTGGACAGCGCCGACAAGCTGGCGTCGGCCTTCACCGTCATCCAGTCGCTGGTGGACGACGGCAAGTTGCTGGCTTACCACGACCGCTCCGACGGCGGCCTGTTCGCCACCCTGGCCGAGATGTGCTTTGCCGGCCACCTGGGGGCGCAAGTCGAGCTGTCGATGCTGACCGGCGGCGATGCGGCCAACGTTAACGCCGTGCTGTTCAACGAAGAGCTGGGCGTAGTGCTGCAAGTGGCGGCCGACGACATTGACAACGTGCTGAAGCGCTTCGACATCATGGGCCTGGCGGCCAACGTAGCGGTGATCGGCATGCCGGCGACCGACGGCGTGCTGCGCCTGGTGCACGGTGAAGACGAGCTGTTTGCCCACAGCCGCGTGGCGCTGCAGCAAGCGTGGTCGGAAACCAGCTACCGCCTGCAGCGCCTGCGTGACAACCCGGCTGGTGCCGACAGCGAGTACGCGCAGATCGCCGACGAGGCGTCGCGCGGCCTGTTCGCCGAGCTGAGCTTCGACCCCGAAGACAACCCGGCGGCGCCGTTCATCGCCACCGGCAGCCGTCCGCGCATCGCCATCCTGCGCGAGCAGGGCGTGAACGGCCAGATCGAAATGGCGGCCGCCTTCACCCGCGCCGGTTTCGAGGCAGTGGACGTGCACATGTCCGACGTGATTGCCGGCCGCGTGCAACTGGCTGACTTCAAGGGCCTGGCGGCCTGCGGCGGCTTCAGCTACGGCGACGTACTGGGCGCCGGCGAAGGCTGGGCGAAGAGCATCCTGTTCAACGCGCAGGCGCGCGACCAGTTCGAGGCCTTCTTCGGCCGCGGCGACACTTTCGCGCTGGGTGTGTGCAACGGCTGCCAGATGATGTCCAACCTGTCGGACATCATTCCGGGCGCGCAGTACTGGCCGAAGCTGAACCGCAACGCGTCCGAGCAGTTCGAAGCGCGCTTCGCGATGGTAGAAGTGACCGACTCGCCGTCCATCTTCCTGCAGGACATGATTGGCTCCAGGTTGCCGGTGGTGGTGTCGCACGGCGAAGGCCGCGCGGTGTTCGCCCCGGGCGCGCAGGCGCAGGTGCTGACCGCGCTGCGTTACGTGGACTTCGACGGCCAGGCGACCGAAACCTACCCGATGAACCCCAACGGTTCGCCGGCAGGCATTACCGGCATCACCACGCCGGACGGCCGCTTCACCATCATGATGCCGCACCCGGAGCGTGTGTTCCGCACGCTGCAGAACAGCTGGCATCCGGAAGGCTGGGGCGAGAACGGCGGCTGGTTCCGCATGTTCGCCAGCGCCCGCCGCTGGATCGGCTAAACGTTTTCGGACCACCATGACACCTGCGTCGGCGGGTGTCGCGTTGCCGGGAAAGCCTCTGAGCAATCAGGGGCTTTTTGTTTCAAACGGCGGGCTGCTCAAGTCGGCTTGCCGTATCCGGGGTGAGGATGGTCCCTGGTGCACCAGCTTTTCCACCCGCACCGCGGACAGCTTGTATTCCGGGGCGTGCACCAGCCGGTCGCGCACGCTAGAGGTCAGCCGGTTCAGCAGCAGGTCCGGGTGGTGGAAGCTGGCAAACAGCTGCCCTGCTTGCTGTGCGTCGCTGATGTTCAGCGGCAGCACCGCGCTGCCGTAGCGGCTGTGGATGCGCACGCGTTCACCCGGTTGCAGGCCCAGCCGTGCGGCGTCCGCCGGCGCCATGTCCAGCGTGTCCGACGGCCGCAACAGCGCATTGCGGCCGCGATAGCTCATGGTGCCGGCGTTGAAGTGGGTCAGCACGCGGCCGGTGACCAGCAGCAGCGGGTAGTCGTCATCCGGCTGCTCGCTGCTGGGCAGGAACGGGATGCAGGCCAGCGTGGCGGTCTGGCTGCTGGCAAAGCGCTCGCCGTGCAGCACCGGTGTGCCGGGGTGCTGTTCGTCCGGGCAGGGCCAGTGCAGGCTTTCCTGCGCCAGCCGTGCGTAGTTCAGGCCAGCCCCGGCCGGCCACAGGGCGCGGATCTCGTCCCAGACGGCTTGCGGGTCGGTAAAGTCGAAGCCCGCAGGCTGGCCCATGGCGGCGGCCAGGCGGCAGATGATCTGCCAGTCGGGCAGCGCGTCGCCGGGCGGCGGTACCACCTGGCGGATGTGTTGCACGCGGCGGTCGGCATTCATGAAGGTGCCGTCCTTTTCCAGGAAGGAGGCCGCCGGCAGGAACACGTGGCCGAAGCGGCGCGCGGTCTCGTTGAGGAACAGGTCCTGCACGATGACCAGCTCCAGCTGCGCCAACGAGGCCGCGGTGGCAGCCTCGTTGGCCAGCGTCAGGTAGATGTCGTAGCCCATCGCCCACAGCGCCTTGAGCCGGCCGTCGCGGGCCGCGTCCATCATCTGCAGCAGGTCCAGCCCGCGGCTCTGTGGCAGCGGCGTGCCCCAGTGCGCGGCGAAGCGCTCGCCGGCGTCGGCAAACGACTGCGCGCCGGTCAGGGTGACCGGGTCGCAGCCCATGTGCGCGGCGCCCTGCACGTTGTTCTGCCCGCGCAAGGGGTTGATGCCGCTGCCGGGTTTGCCCAGGTTGCCGCTGAGCAAGGCCAGGTTGATCAGGCACATCACGCCTTCGGTGCCCTGCAGATGCTCGGTGACGCCCAGGCCGTGCAGGCACATCGCCGGGCCTTGCGTCGCGTACAGCCGTGCCGCGGCGCGGATGTCGGTGGCGGCCACGCCGCAGCCGGCGGCGACCCGTTCCGGGGTGTAGTCGCGCAGGAAGTCGGCCAGCTCGGCGTAGCCCGTCACCCGCGCGGCGATGAAATCATGGTCCAGCAGATCTTCCTCGATCAGCGTGGCGGCCATCGCGTTGAGCAGCGGCACGTTGTGGCCGGGGCGCACCGCCAGGTGGACATCGGCCATCGCGGCCAGCTCGGTGTGGCGGGGGTCGATCACCACCAGCCGGGCGCCGCGCCGCACTGCCTGCTTGATGCGGGCGCCGATCACCGGGTGGTTCTCGGTGGGGTTGCAGCCGCACAGCAGCAGGGTGCGCGCCTGCTCGATGTCGTCGAAGTGGTTGGTGGCCGCGCCGGTGCCGAGCATGGTTTTCAGCGCCTTGGCGCTGGGGGTGTGGCAGACGCGGGCGCAGCAGTCGACGTTGTTGCTGCCGATGACCACGCGGGCAAACTTCTGCGCCAGGTAGTTTTCCTCGTTGCTGGCGCGCGCCGAGCCCAGCACGCCGATGGCGTCCGGCCCATGTTGGCCGCAGATGGCCAGCAGGCGGTTGGCGACAAAGCTCAGCGCCTCGTCCCAGCCCACCGGCTGCCACTCGCCGTGCTGCTTGATCATCGGCTGGGTGACGCGGTCGGCGGCGTGGTTGAACTCGAAGCCGTAGCGGCCTTTCAGGCACAGGTGACCACAGTTCACCGGGTGCTGCGCCGGGCGAACCGCCACTACGCGGCCATCGGCGCTGCCGGCGTCCATCTGACAGCCGACGCCGCAGTAGCCGCAGGTGGTGCGTGTCCATTGCTGCGCGGCCGTTGCCGGCTTGTCGAATAGCGCGCCGCTGGGGCAGCTGTCGACGCAGGCGCCGCAGCTGACGCAGCCATCGGCCAGCATGCTGTTGCCGTGCGCGGTGGCGATGCGGGTCTGCTCGCCGCGTCCCCACGTCGCCCACACGAACTGGCCCTGCACCTCGTCGCAGATGCGCACGCAGCGCTGGCAGTGGATGCAGCGGTCCATGTCGACGCCGATGTAGGGATGACTGTCGTCACGGAAGCCGTTGCCGGTCGCCTTGCCGCCGGGCTGAATGTGGTACTGGTGCAGCAGCGCGTGAAAGGGCAACTGGGGATTAGCCATCACGGCGCTGGCCGGGTAGCGCTCGGCCAGCAGTTGCAGATTGCTGTGGCGCAGCGCTTCCAGCGCCGGGGTATGACTGTGCACCACCATGCCGTCTTCGGCGCGGGTGGCGCAGGCTGGCTGGGGCAGTGGCTGACCGTCGATGGCGACCAGGCACAGCCGGCAACCACCGCTGGGAGCCAGCCGCACGTCGTGGCACAGCTGCGGCACCGGACTGCCGGCGGCGGCGAGTGCGTCCAGCAGTAGGGTGCCGACCGGCACGTCATGGGCTTGGCCGTTGAGTATCAGGCGAGGCATGCGCGCAGCTCCTCCGGGTAGTGGCGTTGCAGGGCGTGGACGAACTCGGCCAAGCCGCGGCCGTGGCCGCACAGGCTGGCCTGCGCCAGGTTGTCCAGCAGCGCCCGGCAGCGGGCGCCGTCGATGGCCTGGCCATTCGCCGCGGCGACAAACTGCCGCACCAGCTCGGCGGTGCCGTAGTGGCAGGGGGTGCACTTGCCGCAGGACTCGCGCGCGCCAAAGCGGAACACCTCGGCCATGATAGCCAGCAGCGGCGTGTCGTCGGCAAAGGCGATCACGCCGCCGTGGCCCACGGCGCAGCCGATGGCGTGCAGCGCCTCGTAGTCCAGCGGTGTGTCCAGCAGCGCCGGCGGCACCAGCCCGGCCAGCGGTCCGCCTATCATCAGCCCGCGCAGGCTGCCGTGGCGCAGCCCCAGGCCCAGCTCGGTCACGATGGCGTGCAGTGGCAGGCCGAACGGCACCTCGTACAGGCCGGGACGCTTGAAGCTGGCGTTCAGCGACAGCAGCTTGCTGCCCCGGCTGCGGCCAACCCCCAGTGCGGCATAGGCCGCCGCGCCGTGGCGGATGATCCACGGCACCGCGCACAGGGTTTCCACGTTGTGCAGCAGCGTGGGCTGGCCGTGCAGCCCGTGCGTGGTGATTTGCGGTGGGCGCAGCCGCACCTCCGGGCGCCTGCCTTCCAGCGCATTGAGCAGCGCGGTTTCCTCGCCGCACAGGTAGCTGCCGTCACCGATGTGCAGCATCAGCTCGAAATCCGTCCCCAGCCAGTCGGCGTCGCGTGCCTGTTGCAGCGCGACCTGCAGCACGCGTGCGGCGTGCGGGTATTCCTTGCGCAGGTAGATGACGCCATGGCGGGTGCCTATCGCCTGCGCCGCGATCAGGCAGCCTTCGATCAGGCAATACGGGTCGTCTTCCAGCAGGTAGCGGTCGGAAAAGCTGCCGGGGTCGCCCTCGTCGGCGTTCACCACCAGGTATTTGCGGCTGCCGCTGGCCGCCGCCGCCGCACGCCACTTGCGACCGGCCGGAAAACCAGCGCCGCCGCGGCCACGCAGGCCGCTGTCGTCCAGCGCCTGCAGCAACGCCGCTTGGCTCATGCGGCGCGCCTGCTGCAGCGCCACGCCGCCGCCACGTGCCAGGTAGGCGCCGAAGTCGTGGATGCCGCCGGCCAGCACGTTGTCCAATAGCACGCTGTGCGGCAGCAGGCTGGCGATGTGCGGGCGCACCGGCGCCGCTCCCGGTGGCTGGTGGCACTGGCCGTGGCAGTACAGGCCGCGGTCCTGCCGCTGCGCCGCGCGCCACGCCGCCGGTGCCTGCGCGCGGGCGGCAAAGCAGGCCAGCCCCTGGCAGGGCAGCGCGGCCGGCTCCGCGCCGTGCAGGTGATAGAAACTGTTGACCGCATCCTGACTACCGGCTGGCAACATGGGGCGCTCCTTGTGACGGGGAACGGGTTGGCAGTTCTTTATAGTGCCAAGGCCGGCGCCACAGGAAGGCGAGACTGCGGCGCGCTCAGGAAAGGCCGGCCGGCGCTGCCATTGGCGCGCGGTGATGCTCCGGGTGGGCGGCCGGGCTTGCGTAGCCGGGCAAGGTTGGCCGCAAGCGAGGTGTGCGTCTCGCCGTCAGTGCCAGCGCCGGCCGGTTAGCGGCGTGGCCGCGCACCGGTCACGGCCAATAAAAACGCCAGCGCTGGACGCCGGCGGGGAAGGGTGGCGTTGGCGTTCAGGCGTAGAAGCACCTGGCGCACACCGCGTGGTAGCGGGCCTCGTCGCCGATCTCCACCTGCGGCCCTTCCTTGATGCGGCGGCCGTCGCCGTCGCGGCGGATGTGCATGGTGGCCTTGCGGCCGCAGTGGCAGATGGTCTTGATCTCCTCGATGTCTTCCGCCAGCGCCAGCAGCCAGGCGGCGCCGGGGAAGGGCTCGCCGCGAAAATCGCTGCGCAGGCCGAAGCAGATTACCGGCACGTGGCGGGTATGCGCCAGCCGGTGCAGCTGTTGTACCTGCTGCGGACTCAGGAACTGCGCCTCGTCGATCAGCACGCAGGCGATGCCGGCGTAGTCCGCGGCCAGAAAATCGAAATGGTCGTCGTAGGTCAGCGCGTCGCGCTGGATATTGAGGCGCGAGGTGATCTTGCCGACGCCGAAGCGGTCGTCGATGGCGGCGGTATACAGCCGCACCGTCTTGGCCATCGATTCGTAGTTGTTGGCGATCTGTAGCAGTTGCGTGCTTTTGCCGCTGTTCATTGCGGCGTAGCGGAAGAAGAGTTTGGCCATGATGAGCTGAAGGCAGGTAAGCCCGCCATTCTAGCGCAGGCTGAACACTGTGTTGCACGGCGGCGTGCTGACGTTAACGTCAGTCGCGCGTTATGATCGCATGCTGCAATGCAACCAGATACCGGAGCCCACGATGGAAAAAATCCTGCCACTGCTCGACACCCGCCGCATCAGCATGCGCTGGGGCGATATGGACGCGGTCGGCCATCTCAACAACACCTGCTACTTCCGCTACATGGAGCAGATCCGCGTCGAGTGGCTGGACGACATCGGCTACCCGATCGACCCGCAGGGCATCGGCCCGGTGCTGGGCAGCACCAGCTGCGTCTACAAGCGCGAGATGACCTATCCGGCGACGGTGCTGATCAGCATCGAGGTGGAAAAGGTTGGCCGCAGCAGCCTGAAGCTGCGCCACCATTTCAGAGTCGAGGGTGATGCCGAGACCGTGTACGCGGTGGGCGAGGCGACGCTGGTGTGGGTCGATTACCAGGCCGGCAAGACGGTGTCGATTCCGGAGCCGATCCGCGAGCGATTGCGCGCCGTTGGCGCCGACGCCTGAACGGCGGGCAGGCTCAGCCGGCGACCAGGTTGAGCCACAGCCCGATGCCCAGCCCCAGTAGCATCACCACGAAGGTCGGCAGGCAGCGCAGCGCCAGCAGGCGGCCGCCGAGACTGGAGATCAGCCCGAACTTGAACAGGGTGTTGCTGGCGATGGCGATGCTGATCGCCAGCAGCGTCGGCATCAGCGCCAGCTGCTGCTTGCCCAGCATTTCCAGCGCGGTCAGGGTGATGGCGTCGACGTCGTTGAGGCCGGAGATCAGCGCGATCACGTACACGCCGCGCTGGCCGAACAGGTCGTTCAGCCACGCGCTGCACACCAGCACGATGGCGAATACCAGCGCGAAGCTGAGCGCCAGTTTCAGCTCCGCCGGGTTGCTCAGCTGCAGCGCCGGCGTCTCGTGTTGGTCATTGGCGGCATGGCGCGGGCGCAGCATCACCGTTAACAGGCCGAGCAGCAGCGGCGGTGCCATCAGCAGGATGGCGCCTTCCAGCGCCGCCGGCGCCACGGCCATGATGATCAGCGCCAGCCGCACGAACAGCACCAGGTTGGCGAGCAGGATCACCCGCGCCGACAGCGCCACCGAGGCCGGGTTGTCGTGCGCGGCGCGGGCATAGACCAGGCTGGTGGCGGTGGTGGAGACCAGGCCGCCGAGGATGCCCAGCACCGGCGTGCCGACGCGCTCGCCGAGCATGCGCACGGCAAAGTAGCCGGCGAGGCCGACGCCGACGATCAGCACCACCATCAGCCAGACCCGGTACGGATTGAGGGCGGTGTAGGGGCCGAAGCCCTGATTCGGCAGCACCGGCAGCACGATGAAGGTGAGGGCGGCGAACTGCAGCAGCGCCAGCAGGTCGCGGCGGTCCAGCCGCTGGCTGATGCCGCTCAGCTCCGGTTTCAGGTACAGCAGGCCGGTGACGATGATGGCAATGGCGACGGCCAGTTCTTCCAGCCCGTTGGCCGACAGCAGGCCCAGGCCGTAGGCCAGCAGTAGCGCGACCACGGTAGTGGTGCGCGGTTCGTTCTCCTCTGTCTCGCGGCCCAGCGGCAGGAAGCCGAGACTGGCGACCACCAGCAGCCCCAGTGCCGGCAGCAGCCAGTTCGCGCTGCCGTGCTGCGCCAGTAGCGCCAGCAGACAGCCGAATACCGAGGTCATCGGGAAGGTACGGATACCGGCCAGTGCGCGCTTCTTGCGTTCGCGCTCCACCCCCATCAGCAGGCCGATGCCGAGGCTGGTCACGATGGCCGGCAGCGCGGCATACGGCGAATCGGCCAGTGACAGCCAGCTGCCCAAGTCCCAATTGCTCATGTGCACGCCCTCCGGCGATACGGGTTACTGCTCCAGACGGGCGGCGATGGCGGCTTCGAGGCCGGCGGCGTCGAGGCCGCAGCCGGCCAGCAGCACAGCCGGGTCGCCGTGCTCGACGTAGTCGTCCGGCAAGCCCAGATGCAGCAGCGGCACCTGAATGTTGGCCGCAGCCAGCACTTCGCCACAGGCACTGCCGGCACCGCCCATGATGGCGTTTTCCTCGACGGTGACGATCAGCTCATGGCTGGCGGCCAGCTGCAGCACCAGTTCGGCGTCCAGCGGCTTGACGAAGCGCATGTCGGCGACGGTGGCGTCGAAGGCCTCGGCCGCCTGCAGCGCCGGCGTCACCATGCTGCCGAAGGCGAGGATGGCTACCTTGCCGGCACCCTGGCGGCGGATGTGGCCGCGGCCGATCGGCAGCGCGCTCATCTCGTGCTGGATGTGAGCGCCGGGGCCGGTGCCGCGCGGGTAGCGCACCGCGCTCGGGCCGTCCAGCGTGAACGCGGTGTACAGCATCTGGCGGCATTCGTTCTCGTCCGACGGTGCCATCACCGTCATGTTGGGGATGCAGCGCAGGAAGGACAGGTCGAAGGAGCCGGCGTGGGTCGGACCGTCGGCGCCGACCAGACCGGCGCGGTCGATGGCGAACACCACCGGCAGGTTTTGCAACGCCACGTCGTGGATCAGCTGGTCGTAGGCGCGCTGCAGGAAGGTGGAGTAGATCGCCACTACCGGCTTCAGGCCGTCACAGGCGAGGCCGGCGGCAAAGGTGACCGCGTGCTGCTCGGCAATCGCCACGTCGAAGTAACGCTGCGGATATTCTTGCTCGAAGCGCACCAGACCGGAGCCTTCGCGCATCGCCGGGGTGATGCCGACCAGGCGCGAATCGAGCTTGGCCATGTCGCAGATCCAGTCGCCGAACACCTGGGTGTACTGTGGTTTGCCGCCGCTCTTGCTGCCGGAGAGGCCGTTGGCCGGGTCGAACTTGGTCACGCCGTGGTATTTCACCGGGTCGTTCTCGGCCAGCTTGTAGCCCTGACCCTTCTTGGTGACGATGTGCAGGAACTGCGGGCCTTTCAGGCTCTTGATGTTGTTGAGGGTATCGGTCAGTACGTCGATATCATGGCCGTCGATCGGGCCGATGTAGTTGAAGCCGAACTCCTCGAACAGCGTGCCGGGGGTGAAGAAACCCTTCACGTGTTCTTCCACCTTGCTGGCGATGTCGCGCAGTGGCGGGGCGATGCCGCCCAGCACCTTGTTGGAGCCCTGGCGCACGGCGGCGTAGAAGCGGCCAGACATGATCTTGGCCAGGTAGTTGTTCAGCGCGCCGACATTGGGCGAGATCGACATGTCGTTGTCGTTGAGGATCACCAGCAGGTTGGTGTCCATCGCGCCGGCGTTGTTCAGTGCCTCGAACGCCTGGCCGGCGGTCATCGAGCCGTCGCCGATGATGGCGATGCAGCGGCGCTCGATGCCCTGCAGTTGTGCCGCAACCGCCATGCCCAGCGCGGCACCGATCGAGGTGGACGAGTGGCCGACGCCGAAGGTGTCGTATTCGGATTCGTCGCGCTTGGGGAAGCCGGCGAGACCGCCCTGCTGGCGCATGGTGTGCATGCGCTCGCGCCGGCCGGTGAGGATCTTGTGCGGGTAGGTCTGGTGGCCGACATCCCACACCAGACGGTCGTCCGGGGTGTTGAACACGTAGTGCAGGGCGACGGTCAGCTCCACGCTGCCGAGGTTGGAGGCGAAGTGGCCGCCGGTCTTGCTCACCGATTCGACGATGAATTCGCGCAGCTCGCGCGCAAGCTGCGGCAGGTCGCCGCGTTTCAGCTGGCGCAGGTCCGCCGGGCTGTGGATGGTGTCGAGCAGTGTGGTCATATTGTTGTTGTGTTGTGTTGTCGTTCAGAACGAGCGGGCGACGATGTAGTCGGCCAGCTGTTTCAGACGCGCGGCCTTGTCACCAAATGGTGCCAGTGCGGCCTGCGCGTCGTTGTAGAGTTCGCGGGCAAACTGCTTGGCTTCCTGCAGGCCCATCAGGCTGACGTAGGTCGGCTTGTCGTTGGCCTCGTCCTTGCCGGCGGTCTTGCCGAGGGTGGCGGTGTCGGCCTCGACATCCAGCACGTCGTCGACCACCTGGAATGCCAGTCCCATGCGCTTGGCGAAATGGTCGAGGCTGTCGATCTGTTCGGCGCTCAAAGGTTGGCCGCACATGGCGCCGAGCAGTACCGCGGCGCGGATCAGCGCGCCGGTTTTCATGCAGTGCATGAATTCCAGCTCGGTCTGGTTCAGGCTGCGGCCAACACTGGCGAGGTCGATGGCCTGGCCGCCGGCCATGCCGGCGTGGCCGGAGGCCTGTGCCAGCAGTCTTGCCATTGCCAGTTGCTGTGCGGCATCCACGCCAGGTAACGGGGTGGTGATCAGCTCGAAGGCCAGCGTCTGCAGGGCGTCGCCGACCAGCAGCGCGGTGGCCTCGTCGTAGGCGACGTGACAGGTCGGCTTGCCGCGGCGCAGCACGTCGTCGTCCATGCACGGCATGTCGTCGTGTACCAGCGAGTAGGCGTGGATCATTTCCACGGCACAGGCGACGCGGCCAAGGTTGGCCGCATCGGCGGCGACCAGCTCGCCGGCGGCGAAGGCCAGCAGCGGGCGCACGCGCTTGCCGCCCTGCAGCGTGCTGTAGCGCATCGCCTGGTGCAGTTGCTGCGGGGCGCGCTGTTCGTCCGGCAGTGCCGCTTCCAGTGCGTTTTCGACGTATTGCTGGGTGGCGGTCATCCAGCCGACAAGGTTTTCATTGCTCATGGCTGATGTCCAGTGGCTTGAGTTCGCCGTTTTCCAGCACCCGCAGTTGTTGTTCGGCATCGGCCAGTCTGGCCTGGCAGAACTTCATCAGTTCGATGCCCTGCTTGTAGGAGGCGAGTGCCGCATCCAGCGGCATGTCACCGCTTTCCATTGCCTGGATGATGTCTTCCAGTTGTGCCAGTGAGCTTTCGAAGCTCGCCGGCGCCTTGGCGGATTTGGCCATTACCTTGTTCCTTGTGCAGTGTTCGGTTTACCGGCCGTCATTGTAGGTGTTTTCTGCGCCCGCACAAAGTGGCGCCGGTGTTTGCACGCCGTGTCGCCGTGGCTGGCGGCAGGCTGCCGCAGCGACAGGCTGCCTGTTGTGTTTGACCCCCGGCGGGCAGCTGTTTATCGTGGCGGCCTCAATGATCGACGGAAGGATGGCAGCGTGGCGGCCAAAAGCATCTTGATTACCGGTTGTTCGTCCGGCATTGGTCTGGTAGTGGCGCAAGGGTTGGCCGCAAGGGGCTGGCGCGTGTTTGCCAGCGCGCGCAAGACGGAGGACGTCAGCCGCCTGCAGCAGCTGGGGCTGGAGGCGCTGCGGCTCGATGTGGACGATAGCGCCAGCATCCACGCCGCGGTGGCGGAGGTGCTGTGCCGCACCGGCGGCACGCTGGACGCACTGTTCAACAACGCCGGTTACGGCCAGCCCGGTGCCGCCGAGGACGTGCCGCGCCATGCGATGCGGGCGCAGTTCGAGACCAATCTGTTCGGTGCCTGGGAGCTGCTGAATGCGGTGTTGCCGGTGATGCGGCGCCAGGGACATGGCCGCGTGCTGTTCAACAGCTCGGTGCTGGGTTTTGCCGCGATGAAGTATCGCGGCGCCTACAACGCCAGCAAGTACGCGATGGAAGGGCTGTGCGACACGCTGCGGCTGGAGCTGGCCGGCAGCGGCATCCATGTCAGCCTGATCGAACCGGGGCCGATCGAGAGCCGCTTCCGCCGCAATGCGCTGGCCAGGTTTCTGGCCAACATCGACATCGCGCACAGCGCGCACCGCGACTCTTACGAAAAGCAGCTGCAGCGGCTGAAGAAGGAAGGCCACGCCGCGCCGTTCACCTTGCCGGCGACGGCGGTGCTGGCCAAGGTAGAGCGGGCCTTGCTGGCCGCACGGCCGGTGGCGCGCTACCGTGTCACCTTTCCGACGCACCTGTTCTGGTGGCTGAAGCGGCTGCTGCCGACGCGCTGGCTGGATGCGGTGCTGGGGCGGGCGGCGTGAGCGGGTTTGCCGCCAGGCACAAATGAAAAGGCGGTCGCCAGTGACGACCGCCTTTTTGTCGCCGGTGTAGGCCGGCTCAGTCGCTGAGCCGTTCCAGGGTCTCGAACTCGACCTGGTGGCAGTCCTCGAACTGGTTGATCACGCTGCCGATACGGATCTGGTAGGACTTGCCGTTGGCCTGGAAATTGAGCAGCAAGCCCGGCCTGGCAAAAAGCTTGGGCACGATGAAGACACGCTTGCCTTTTTTGGCATTGGTCTGTGTGATGTACAGGCCATTGTGGTTGGCGATGGCCTCCCGCTCGTTTTCGCTGAGGATCACCGGCAGCGGCAGGGTGCCGAGCAGCTCGACGCCGATACGGGTGCCGCCTTCCGGCAGGCGCTGCACGCGGCGGATGATGCCAAACTGGCTGGGGCGGTCTTTTTGCGATACCCAGATGCTGCGGCCGATGACCAGGCTTTCTACGGCACGGCCAATGTAGACCAGCCCCATGCCGGCCTCGCTGGCATCGTTGACCCGCCATTCCGGTACCAGGTTGTCATCATCCGGCGGCAGGTTGCGGTTGACTTTCAGATGGTGGGCGATGCGCTCGAAACCGACTTCCGCCCGCGCCTGCCCGGTCGATGCCAGCCGTTCGTGGCGGCGCATCGACTTGCCGCCATCCTGCGACCAGCGCGTCGACAGCTTCTGCAGCATGTCATGCCACAATTCCCGGTTCATTTCCGGCAGCGCGCGGGTAAAGGCATCCGGAATGCCCTGGTCAAAGTCGAGGATCAGGTCGGCAAGACGGTTGACGACATGGTCACCGGACCAGTAGCGGCAGCTCTTGCCCAGCACGCCGCGGCGCAGCAGCTGCGGCGCGGCAGGCATGTCGAGGTTGATCACGTACTGGAATTCGCTTTGTGTGGTCTGCTGTTCCAGATGCACACCATCCACCAGCCTTTGCAGCAGCAGGTGGATGGCCTCGATTTCCTGCGGCAGCAGGTTGTCGGTCTGTGCCAGGTGCAGCATTGCCGCCTGGATCAGCAGCTCTTCGGCAGAAATGCTGCTGCGCCGCTCGTACAGGGCAATGCGTTTGGTGTGAAACTGCTCTTGCTCGGCAAACTGGTACAGGTGATAGGCCTGTTGCCAGATGTTGCCTTCGGCCGAGATGTAGCGCAGCGCGCTCCATTTCACCAAGCTCAGTTGGTGGTGCAGTGCGCGCACGGTGGCCAGTTCGATATTGCTGTCGATGGCGAAATTCTTGGCACTGTGCATCTGGCGCAGGCACAGCTGATAGCCATTGGACAGCTCGGTCCAGTAGGACAGGATGCTGGGCAGGAATGATTTTGAGCGTGGTGAGCCGTGCAGGAATTCACTGCACAGCTTGTCATGCATGGCCACGGACTGGCTGTCGACGTAGAGCAGGGTGCTGATACGGTCTTTCAGGGTAACCGTGGCATCCTTGTTGACCTTGCTGACGGCCTTGATGATCTCGATCAGCGTGGTGTAATACTCGTCACCCGGCAGGTTTCTTACCAGCAAGGTGGCGGATACGGTGCTGTCGCTGGATTTGTGCTTGCCGAGCAGGGATCCCAGAATGGTTTTGATGTTGTCGATCATTGCTTGGAAACGGGCACGGGTAGGTTGTAAATCAGGGAACGTTATTATCCCGCTATATTAGCGTATCTTGGACCAATAACAGAAAGAGTGGTTGCTGGCTATGCCTTTCTCCGGATTCCGGTGCCTGTGTCTGGCTGCCGTCTTGCTGCTGCCGTTGTTGGCTCACGCTGCCGCCCCGCCACGGCTGGGGGTGGTGCTCGGCGGCGGCGGGGCGCGCGGTTTTGCCCACCTGGGCGTGCTGCAGGAGCTGGAGCGCCTGCAGGTGCCGGTGGCCTGCATCGCGGGCACCAGCGCCGGTGCCCTGATCGGCGGCGCCTACGCCAGTGGCCGCTCGCTGGACGAGATGGCCGGGCTGTTTCGGCGTGCCGACTGGGATGTGCTGTTGTCCGGCAAGCCGGCGCGGCAGGACGTGCCCTATCAGCGCAAGCAGGGCGATCTGGTCAACTACTTCGACTTGTCCTTCGGTGTGCGCGACGGCGAGCTGCGCATTCCGCGCGGCGCGATCAATTCGCAGGCCATCGACCTGTTCATTCGCGAGCTGCCCCGCGCCCGCGACGAGCCCGGCTTCGACCGCCTGTCGATCCCGTTTCGCGCGGTGGCCACCGATCTGGAAAGCGGAGACGCGGTGGTGTTTGACCGTGGCGACCTGAGCCTGGCAATGCGCGCCAGCATGGCGGTGCCGGGGCTGTTCGATGTGGTGGAGCATGACGGCCGGCTGCTGGTGGATGGCGGCCTGGCGCGGCAGCTGCCGGTGGAAGAGCTGCTCGGCGGCTGCGCCGACGTGCTGCTGGTGATTGATGTCGGCACCCCGCCGCTGAAGGCTGAGCAGCTGCGCAGCTTCATCAATGTGCTGGACCAGACCAGCTACCTGATGGTGGCGCGCAACAGCAAGGAGCAGCTGGCGAAGATGCGGCCGCAGGACTTGCTGTTGCGGCCAACCCTGGACGGCTTTTCTCCCGCCGATTTTGCGCGCAACGCGGATATCGCCGAGGCCGGCCGGCGCGCGGCGCAGGGCATCGCCGCGCAACTGGCACCGTTCGCGCTGCCGCCGGAGCGCTATGCCGCCTGGCAGGCGACGCAACGGGCACCGCAGTCAGCGCGCATCGACCGTGTCGAGGTGGCCGGCAATTTCGACTTTGTCGATCCGCAGGCGTTGCAGCAGCGGCTGTCGGCCGCCTCCACCGCGCTACCGCTGGAGACCTTTCATCGTCGCCTGACCGAGGTGTTCGCCGGTGGCGACCTGGAGCGGCTGTCCTACCGCGCCGCGTTCGAGCAGGGGCAGAATGTGGCGCGGGTGACGGCAGAGGAGCGCTTTGTCGGCCCCAATTACCTGCGTGCCGGGCTGAGCCTGAGTAGCGCCACCAACGGCCGCGCCAGCTTCGCGCTGCTGGGTGAGCACAAGCGCAGCTGGCTGAACGCCGCGGGCGGCATGTGGCTCAACGAGTTGCGGCTGGGCGAGGAGCCGATGTTGCGCAGCGAGTGGTATCAGCCGCTGGCAACCGACAGCCAGCTGTTCGCCAGCCTGTCGGCGCGCTACGAGGACCGGCTGTATTCGCTGTACTCGCCCGGTCACCGGCGCGAGGCGGATTTCATCTTCGGCACCACGCAGGCCAATGCCGATCTGGGCTGGGATTTCCGGCAGTTCGGCGAATTGCGGCTGGGGGTGTACCAGAGCCGTACCGCGCTGCGACTGAAGACCGGCGCGGCGGTCTATGACGATGCGCGCGAGCGGCAGAGTGCGCGCGGTGTGCGAATGCTGTTCAACTACGATCAGCTGGATAATCCACGTTGGCCGCGACAGGGCATGGCGGCACAGTTTTCGCTGTCGGCGCCGTACACCATGGCGCTGGATGAGCGCTATCACAGTGTCGGCCTCCGCCTTGACGCGGCGCAGCTGCTGCCGCGCGACGTCACGCTGCGCACCACCGCGCGGTTTGACGGCTCCTTCGGGCGTGGCGACGGCATGGTCTACGCGCTGGGCGGCTTCAACAACCTGTCCGGCTACCAGCCGGGCGAGTTGCTGGCCAGTCGCACCGCCTTGCTGCGCAGCATGCTGTACTGGCGTGCCGCCGGCTTGCCGTCGGCGCTCGGCTCCGGGCTGTATGCCGGGGTGTCGTTCGAGGCTGGCAAGGCGTGGCGCACGGTGTGGGATCAGTGCAATAGCAGCTGGTTGCCGGGCATGACGCTATTCCTGGGCGCCGACACCGTGCTGGGGCCGTGGTCGGTCGGCGTCGGTAATGCCAAGGGCGGGCAGTGGACCGGCTATTTCAGCCTCGGCGCGCAGTATTGAGGGTGCGCGTTACGAGTTGTCCGGTGTCTTCTTGGCGCGCGGGTGGGCGCCGTCGTAGACCTTGGCCAGGTGCTGGAAGTCGAGGCTGGTGTAGATCTGGGTGGTGGCCAGGTTGGCGTGCCCCAGCATTTCCTGCACCGCGCGCAGGTCGCCGGACGACTGCAGGATGTGGCTGGCAAACGAGTGGCGCAGCATGTGCGGGTGCACGTGCTGTTCGCAGTCGCTTTGCAGTCGCCATTTTTCCAGTCGCCGCGCCAGCTGCCGCGATGATAGCCGTGTTCCCTGTTCCGACACGAACAGTGCGTCATCCTGGGTGCTGCCGCGCACATCCAGCCAGCGGCGCAGCGCGTCGGCAGCACTGCGGCCAACCGGCAGCAGCCGTTCGCGCTTGCCCTTGCCGCTGACCTTGACCAGCTGCTGTGACAGGTCGAGGTCGGCAACATTGAGTGCGGTGGTTTCGCTCAGGCGCAGGCCGGAGGAGTACATCAGTTCAAACATGGCGTGGTCGCGCCATTGCAGCCGCCCCTCGCTGGTCTGATCCAGCAGCTGCATGGTGGCGTCGACGCTGAGTGCCTTGGGCAGGCGTTGCGGCGCCCGTGGCGGTCGCAGGCCGGTGCAAGGGTTGGCCGCAATGTGCTCCTGCCGGATCATCCAGTGAAACAGGTTGCGCCAGCTGGACAGGATGCGCGCCAGCGAACGCGGCGACAGTCCCTGGTGGCGCAATTGCGCCAGTGCCCGCTGCACGGCGAGGGTGTTGACCTGTTCCGGCTGCTCCAGCCGGGTCAGCCTGGCGAGGTAGGTGATGTCACGCGCGTAGGCTGCGCGCGTGTGTTCGCTCCTTGCGGCCAACTGCAGTTGCTGGTCGAACTGTTGCAGCTTGGTGGTCCAGGCGTCGTTCATGGTCAGTTGCGGCGCGCGCGGGTGGCGTTGAGGATGCGCTCCAGCAGCGACATGTCCTGCTCGTTCTTGAGCAGGGCGCCGGCAAACGGCGGCACGCCGCCGTTGTGGATCGCGCTGTCCGGCGTGCCGTCGGCCTGCAGCAGGCGCAGCCAGTCCAGCAGCTCCGAGGTTGACGGTTTCTTCTTGATGCCGGGCAGCTCGCGGATGGCGAGGAAGCTTTCCAGCGCATGGCGCAGCAGGCTGTCACGCAGCGTCGGGAAGTGGGCGTTGACGATGCGCTGCAGAGTGTCCTGATCGGGGAAGCGGATGTAGTGGAAGAAGCAGCGGCGCAGGAAGGCGTCGGGCAGCTCTTTCTCGTTGTTGGAGGTGATGACAATGATGGGGCGCTGGTGGGCCTTGATCTGCTCCTGCGTCTCGTGCACGAAGAACTCCATCTGGTCCAGTTCGCGCAGCAGGTCGTTGGGGAACTCGATGTCGGCCTTGTCGATTTCGTCGATCAGCAGCACCGGCGCCTCGCTGGCCTCGAACGCCTGCCACAGCTTGCCTTTGACGATGTAGTTGCCGATGTGGTGCACGCGCTCGTTGCCAAGCTGCGAGTCGCGCAGACGCGATACCGCATCGTACTCGTACAGGCCGTGCTGCGCCTTGGTGGTGGATTTGACCGGCCACACGATCAGCGGCTTGCCCAGCGCCTTCGCCAGTTGCTCGGCGAGCATGGTCTTGCCGGTGCCGGGCTCGCCCTTGATCAGCAGCGGGCGTTCCAGGGTGATGGCGGCGTTGACCGCGGTCATCAGGTCGGGGGTGGCAATATACTGCTCGCTGCCGGTGAATTTCTGCTTCATGTGATGGGCTCGTGTTGGATGGTGATTGCCGAACGAAAGCGGCCACTCAGGGTGGCCGTTGCGGTGCAGCAGTGCCTGCGCTGATTATGGTTCAGCTACAGGTGTACCAGGGAGTTACTGGCGGATGAATTCATTTTCCAGGTCTTCCAGCGACAGCTGCCAGTGCTGCATCATGTGGCGCAGCAGCAGCATTTCCGGGTCGCTGATCGCGCTGTCGGCCTTGCAGATGTCCAGCGCGATGGCGCAGCACAACAGGCGCTTGCTGCGATCGGTGATCACGTCCAGCACCTCGTTGACGCGCTGCGGCGACAGCAGGTGGATGGTGCCGTCGTTCTCGGCTTCGTCCGATATGTCGTCACAGTATTTGGTCAGCACTTCGATGAACCGCTTGCGCGACAGGCCGATGATCTCATAGACGTTCAGGCTTTCCATGGACTCGATCTCGTGTGCTTCCATTTCGCCATCGGTAATCATGAACATGGCAAGGATGCGGGCAAGGGCTTCCGGACTGTTGGTGGGATAGTTTTTCATGTCGCGA
Source organism: Vogesella fluminis (assembly GCF_014652335.1). Classification (GTDB taxonomy): domain Bacteria; phylum Pseudomonadota; class Gammaproteobacteria; order Burkholderiales; family Chromobacteriaceae; genus Vogesella; species Vogesella fluminis. Next base: position 28,849 of record NZ_BMYP01000001.1, read on the forward strand.
TTCCTTCTTGTTGCTGTCTGAATTGCGCGGCAAAGGCGGCTGGTACAGCGGTTGCTTTTCGCTGCTGGTAGTCAAAGAAGACAATGCCGGTCTTGATATGCAGTATTGCGGCATTGTCGCTCAAGCGTCGGGCCTGGTAAATGAAATCGCAGCCGCAGCGGCTAAAGTCGGTGATGCCGAGGCTGAATACCAACGTGTCGCCATGAAAGGCCTCGTTGCGGTAGATTACCGCCGCGTCGCTCATGATGATGCCGGCACCGTAAATATCCATCTCGGTACAGTCAATACTCTGCAGGAAGCGCAGCCGGACCTCGTGCGCAAAGCGCAGTGCGGCATCGTTGCCCAAGTGGCCGCCGTAGTTGATGTCGCTGATACGGATGTCGAGCCGGCAGTCAAATACCGGGTTGTCGAGTTCAGGCAAGATGAGGCGTGCCATGCGTTAACCTGTTGTGAGGGTTTTTGTCATACTGCGCCCGCCGTTAATCTTTATCAATACTTTCCTCGGCACCGGTAATCTAGTATGAATACAGCAATCCAATCGTGTATCAAGACGGGAGGTCACCATGTATCAGCGTATTTTTGTACCGGTTGACGATAGTGCGACATCGGCCCTGGCCCTGGCCGAGGCGTGCAAGCTGGCCAAGGAAGTTGGTGCCGCCGTGAGGATGGTTCATGTGGTGGATTTGGCGCAGTTTGGTTGGGGTGGTGCCGAGTTTCTGGACGCGGCAGAGCTGCAGGGGTCGATTCGCCAGGCAGGCGAGCAGGTGCTGTCGCAGGCACGTGTGCGTGCCGAGGCGCTGGGTGTGGCGCCGGAGGCTGCCATCATCGAAAGCTGGGGCGACCGCATCGCCAGTGTCATCATGGACGACGCCGGCAAGTGGGGGGCAGATTTGCTGGTGATGGGTACTCACGGCATTGGCGGGTTGATGCACCTGCTGCTGGGAAGTGTTGCCGAGGGGGTGCTGAAGATCGCTGACGTGCCGGTACTGCTGGTGCGTAATGCCGGAGATTGATCGCTGCTGTGCTGCCGGTTTTTGTGGCGGCCGGTAACTAAAGAACGCCCCTGACGGATATAATGTCGTTCACATAACAGAAAAGCACCGTCTCCAAGTATGGGGAACGGTGCTTTTTTGTGGTTTCAGGTGCTCTCCAAACTGGAAAGGCAGCCCAAAAGTCCTTATGGAGCGGCATTGCCGGCGGACCGGAGCGTTCTTTGCTGCTTCAATCGCTTGCTCAGGCTTCGGCAACGGTGCCTTCAGCTTCGCCTTGGGTATCAAGGCGGGCACGAACCGCTTTGCGCAGGCTCTTGTACAGGTCCGGGTGGGTTTCCTTGAGATATTCAACAATCTCGAAGTCTTCACGGCGGACTTTCGCCAGGTCGATCTGCTCGACATGTACCAGACGGAGCAATTCGCGTACCGGTTTTGGCATGTTGCGACCGCTTTCATAGCGCGAACCGCCAGACTGGGTAACGCCGATGCGGCTCCAGAATTCCTGTTGGTTCAAACCAAGCTTGCGGCGGATTTCGCGCGGATTGGGGATTTTATCAAACAATTTCATGGCGTTCCTCGCATATGAGTTCTGTTAATCATGGACGGGGTAGTGTCCGCGTGACTTTTGCAAAAATAAAACATATGGCCGAGTCTTTGCCCAGCCTTATTTGACTTGCATCGGTATGATAGCAGGATTGCGAGGAAAAGGACAGTGTAATTTATGCGAAACGCCCGTTGCCGAGGGTGATTGCCGGCAACGGGGTAAATTGGGGTGGCGAGCCCGACCCCCGGCACTTGCGCTAAACGGCTGTGGCTGCTTCCTTCCGGACCTGACCAGGTTGACCATCGCGCAATGCGGGGAGACCCGCCATTGAGAAAAGGCATTGTATAGATTAATTCCGGCCATGGCAAGGAGGGGTGCCGGTGTGGGCGGGTACGGCAGTCATGGTGCGGTGGCAATGCTGATGCTATCGATATTTTTCCAGGATGCGCGCTATGGTTTTATTGTTGACCAGGTGGGTAATGGCGTGATTGAGCTGTGGCAAACTGATCTGGCTGCGTCGGGACAGGGCGCAACCGGTCTGGTAGTTGTTCAGCACCAGTGGCGGGTGCAGTGCAACCGGTAATTGCCCCAGTTTTTGCTGATAGTGCAGATAAAGCTGGTTGATTGCAGCATGATGGGTGCGCCCGGCTTCCAGCTTTTTCAGGTTGCTACTGGCATTGGGAGCGTCGTCCCGGATAAGGTTTTTGCCAAGACCGGTTTCCAGCTCCGGGTAGCGGAAGCCGTGGATGGTGCCGATGCCTTGTCCGGCCAGTGATGTGATGCTGCCGGGGCGAGGCTGATCGCGGCGCGTAATCAACAGCTCGGCATTGGGCAGGAACGGGCGGGACCACTGAAACGGGCCTGGCAGCCATTCGGGCCGATACAGACAAAGCAGGTCTGCGTCGCCATTTTGCAGGCTGTCGCTGATTCTCTTGCGGGGCAGTACCAGAAAACTGGCCTGCTTGCCGAATTCACTGGCAAGCGCGCGCCCCACTTCCAGATGAATGCCGGCTAGTAAGGTTGAGCCTTGCAGGCTGGCCAGCGGCATCTCGGTGCTGTTATCGAGCAGTATTAATAGTTTGCCGGGGGTGGCGGATGCCAGTGAAGCCGCCAGCAGCCAGCTGGCGGCCATCAAGGTTTGTTTCATGCGCAATCCGTTGCGATGGTGCGAAGAGTGAATCTAACACGGTAGAGGGAGTGCGGGAATGCTGCCGGCGTGATTCTGCCGGCAGCATATCCGGAAGCAAGGCAAGAGCTGGTTTTGTTGTGTCGGGCGTTATTGGCGGCAAGGTTGGCCGCAACGGGGTGACGGCTGGGGCTACAGGATGTCGCCCGGCACGCGCACCCAGCCTTCCATCAGCACGCGCGCGCTGCGGCTCATGATCGCCTTGGTCACCGACCACTGGCCGTCAACCTGTTTGGCTTCGGCGCCGACGCGCAGGGTGCCGGACGGGTGGCCGAAGCGCACCGCACTGCGTTCGCCGCCACCGGCGGCCAGGTTGACCAGCGTGCCGGGAATGGCGGCGGCGGTGCCGATGGCCACCGCGCAGGTGCCCATCATCGCGTGGTGCAGCTTGCCCATCGACAGCGCGCGTACCAGCAGGTCGATATCGGCGGCCTTCACCTGCTTGCCGCTGGAGGCGGTGTAGTCGGCCGGCGGCGCCACGAAGGCGATCTTGGGTGTGTGCTGGCGGGTGGCGGCTTCTTCCGGGGTCTTGATCAGGCCCATGCGCAGCGCGCCGGCCACGCGGATGGCCTCGAAGCGGGCCAGCGCCGCCGGGTCGCTGTTGATCGCCTCGCGCAGCTCGGTGCCGGTGTAGCCGATATCGGCAGCGTTGACGAACACGGTGGGGATGCCGGCGGCGATCATCGTCGCCTTGAGCGTGCCGATGCCGGGCACGTCGAGGTCGTCCACCAGTTGGCCGGTGGGGAACATCGCGCCGCCTTCGTCGCCGTCGTCGGACGGGTCGAGGAACTCCAGCACGATCTCTGCCGCCGGGAAAGTCACGCCGTCCAGCTCGAAGTCGCCGGTCTCCTGCACCTGGCCATTGCTTACCGGCACGTGGGCGATGATGGTCTTCCGGATGTTGGCCTGCCAGATGCGCACCACGCACACGCCGTTGTCCGGCACGCGCACCGGGTCCACCAGGCCGGCGTGGAGGGCGAAGGCGCCGGCGGCGGTGGACAGGTTGCCGCAGTTGCCGCTCCAGTCCACGAAGGCCTTGTCGATGGCGACCTGGCCGTACAGGTAGTCCACGTCGTGGTCGGGCCGCGTGCTCCTGGACAGGATCACGCACTTGCTGGTGCTGGAGGTGGCGCCGCCCATGCCGTCGATGTGCGCGGCGTAGGGGTCGGGGCTGCCGATCACGCGCAGGAACAGCTTGTCGCGCGCCGGTCCCGGCTGCTGGCAACTGGCGGGCAGGTCCTGCAGGCGGAAGAACACGCCCTTGCTGGTGCCGCCGCGGATGTAGGTAGCGGCAATGCGGGCTTGAGCTTGATGAGTCATGACTATCCTCAAAGGTGGGCAAACACCACCGGCGGCCGATCCCAGTGCTCGTCACGACCATCCACATAGGTGATGGGGGCTTGTGCCAGTTCTGTGTCGCTGACATCGTCGAGGCAGCCCAGATTTACGCCATACATGAGGCCGGTCGGGGTCTCGGTGCCGATGCCGAAGCAACGCACGCCACAGTGTTTGCAGAAGTAATGCTGATTTTTCCGGGTATTGAACAGGTACTGGGTCAGCTCGGCTTGCCCGGTCAGCAGGCGGAACTGCCCGGCCCGGGCGATGGCGGGCCAGAAGCGGGTGCGTCGGCAGATTGAACAGTTGCAACGGTAGGTGGGTTGGCTCAGGTCGAGGTCTGCTTCAAAGGTGACAGACCCGCAATGGCAACTGCCATGATAGGTCTTTTCCATATTGCCTGTTCCCGGTTACGTGGCAGGCACCACTGGACGGTGCCTGCCGCTTGATGCTCAAGCCGGCTGGCCGGCCAGGAAATCCTGGGCGAAGCGCTGCAGCACGCCGCCGGCCTGGTAGACGCGCACCTCGGCGGCGGTGTCCAGGCGGCAGGTCATCGGCACCGCCACGCGCTCGCCGTTCTTGCGGTGGATCACCAGCGTCAGGTCGCCGCGCGGCGCGATGTCGCCCTCTACGTCGTAGGTCTCGCTGCCGTCGAGGTTCAGCGTCTTGCGGTTGACGCCGGGCTTGAACTCCAGCGGCAGCACGCCCATGCCCACCAGGTTGGTGCGGTGGATGCGCTCGAAGCCCTCGGCGGCGATCGCCTCGACCCCGGCCAGTCGCACGCCCTTGGCGGCCCAGTCGCGCGAGCTGCCCTGGCCGTAGTCGGCGCCGGCGACGATGATCAGCGGCTGCTTGCGTTGCATATAGGTCTCGATCGCTTCCCACATGCGCATCACCTGGCCATCCGGCTCGACTCGGGCCAGCGAGCCTTTCTTCACTTCACCGTTTACTACCGCCATCTCGTTGACCAGCTGCGGGTTGGCGAAGGTGGCGCGCTGCGCGGTGAGGTGGTCGCCGCGGTGGGTGGCGTAGCTGTTGAAGTCCTCCTCCGGCAGGCCCATCTTGGCCAGGTATTCGCCGGCGGCGCTGTTGGCCAGGATGGCGTTGGACGGCGACAGGTGGTCGGTGGTGATGTTGTCCGGCAAGAGCGCCAGCGGGCGCATGCCCTTCAGTGTGCGTTCACCAGCCAGCGCGCCTTCCCAGTACGGCGGACGGCGGATGTAGGTGGACTGCGGGCGCCAGTCGTACAGTGGGCTCTTGGCCTGCTCGGCGGTGCCCAGATCGAACATCGGGATGTAGATCTGCTTGAACTGTTCCGGCTTCACGCTGGCGGCGACGATGGCGTCGATCTCCTCGTCGCTCGGCCACAGATCCTTCAGGCGGATTTCGCGGCCGTCGACCACGCCCAGCACGTCACGCTCGATGTCAAAGCGCATGGTGCCGGCGATGGCGTAGGCGACCACCAGTGGCGGCGAGGCGAGGAAGGCCTGCTTGGCGTACGGGTGGATGCGGCCGTCGAAGTTGCGGTTGCCGGACAGCACCGCGGTGGCGTACAGGTCGCGCTCGATAATCTCCTGCTGGATGGCTGGATCCAGCGCGCCGGACATACCGTTACAGGTGGTACAGGCGTAGCCGACGATGCCGAAGCCCAGCTGTTCCAGCTCGCCGAGCAGGCCGGCGTCTTCCAGATACAGCTTGGCCACCTTGGAGCCGGGCGCGAACGAGGTCTTCACCCACGGTTTGCGCGTCAGGCCCAGCTGGTTGGCTTTCTTGGCCAGCAGCGCGGCGGCGACCACGTTGCGCGGGTTGCTGGTGTTGGTGCAGCTGGTGATGGCGGCGATGATCACCGCGCCGTCCGGCAGCAGCCCTTGCGCTTCCTGTTCGCGGGCGGTGGCAAGGTTGGCCGCAATGCCGCGCTCGGCCAGCGCCGAGGTCGGCAGGCGTTTGTGCGGATTGGACGGGCCGGCCATGTTGCGGGTCACGCTGGATAGGTCGAATTCCAGCGCGCGCGGGTACTGCGCGCTGGCCAGATCGTCGGCCCACAGGCCGGTCAGTCTGGCGTAGTTTTCCACTAGCGCCACCTGTTCCGGCTCGCGGCCGGTGAGTTTCAGGTAGTCGATGGTCTGGCCGTCGATGTAGAACATGGCGGCGGTGGCGCCGTACTCCGGGCACATATTGGAGATGGTGGCGCGGTCGCCGATCGACAGGCTGTCGGCGCCTTCGCCGAAGAACTCCACCCACGCGCCGACCACGCGCTCCTTGCGCAGGAACTCGGTCAGCGCCAGCACGATGTCGGTGGCGGTGATGCCGCTCTGGCGCTGGCCGGTGAGCTTGACGCCGACGATGTCCGGCAGACGCATCATCGACGGCAGGCCCAGCATCACGGTTTCGGCTTCCAGGCCGCCGACGCCGATGGCGATCACACCCAGCGCGTCCACGTGCGGGGTGTGACTGTCGGTGCCGACGCAGGTGTCGGGGAAGGCGACGCCGTCACGCGCCTGGATCACCGGCGACATTTTCTCCAGGTTGATCTGGTGCATGATGCCGTTGCCGGCCGGGATCACGTCCACGTTCTTGAACGCGGTGCGCGTCCAGTTGATGAAGTGGAAGCGGTCCTCGTTGCGACGGTCTTCGATGGCGCGGTTTTTCTCGAACGCTTCAGGGTCAAAGCCGCCGCATTCCACCGCCAGCGAGTGGTCGACGATCAGCTGCGTCGGTACCACCGGGTTGACCTGCGCCGGGTCGCCGCCCTTGTCGGCGATGGCGTCGCGCAGGCCGGCCAGATCCACCAGTGCGGTCTGGCCGAGGATGTCGTGGCACACCACCCGTGCCGGATACCACGGGAAATCCAGATCCTGGCGGCGTTCGATCAGCTGTGTCAGCGCGTCGGTGAGCAGGGCCGGCTCGCAGCGGCGGACCAGCTGTTCGGCCAGCACGCGGGAAACGTAGGGCAGGGTGGCGTAGGCGCCGGGCGCGATGGCATCCACCGAGGCGCGGGTGTCAAAGTAGTCAAGGCGGGTGCCGGGCAGCGGCTTGCGGTATTGGCTATTCATGGCGTGGGCACGAGGGTGAGGTTGGAGTTCGCCCTGCGGCCAACGTTGGCCGCATGGCGCCGTTCCTGTTCTGTTGTAAGCGCCCCGCCGGTCGCTGCCGGCAGGGCGTAAAGCATCAGCGCTGCGCCAGTGGCACGAAGGGCTGGTCTTCCGGGCCGATGTAGTTGGCGCTCGGACGGATGATCTTGCCGTCGATGCGCTGTTCGATCACATGTGCGCTCCAGCCGCTGGTACGGGCGATCACGAACAGCGGGGTGAACATAGCGGTCGGCACGCCCATCATGTGATAGCTCACCGCGCTGAACCAGTCCAGGTTGGGGAACATCTTCTTGATGTCCCACATCACGCTTTCCAGGCGTTCGGCGATGTCGAACATCTTGCTGTCGCCAGCCGCCTGCGACAGTTCGCGTGCCACTTCCTTGATCACCTTGTTGCGCGGGTCGCTGATGGTGTACACCGGGTGACCGAAGCCGATCACCACTTCCTTGCGCTCGACGCGGGCCTTGATGTCGGCCTCGGCTTCGTCCGGGGTCTCGTAGCGCTTCTGCACTTCAAACGCCACTTCGTTGGCGCCGCCGTGTTTCGGGCCACGCAGCGCGCCGATGGCGCCGGTGATCGCGCTGTACATGTCGGAGCCGGTGCCGGCGATGACGCGGGCGGTAAAGGTGGAGGCGTTGAACTCGTGCTCGGCGTACAGATTCAGCGAGGTGTGCATGGCACGTACCCACTGTTCGGATGGCTTCTCGCCGTGCAGCAGGTGTAGGAAGTGGCCGCCGATGGAGTCGTCGTCAGTTTCCACTTCGATGCGCTTGCCGTTGTGGCTGAAGTGGTACCAGTACAGCAGCATCGAGCCTAGGCTCGCCATCAGTCGGTCGGCGATGTCACGCGCGCCGGCGGTGCCGTGATCGTCCTTCTCCGGCAGCGTGCAGCCCAGCGCCGACACGCCGCTGCGCATCACGTCCATCGGGTGCGATGCCGCCGGCAGCGCTTCCAGCGTCGCCTTCACCGATGCCGGCAGGCCGCGCAGGCTCTTCAGTTTTTTCTTGTAGCCGGTCAGCTCGGTCTTGTTCGGCAGCTTGCCGTGCACCAGCAGGTAGGCGACTTCCTCGAATTCGGTGTCGGCGGCCAGGTCCAGAATATCGTAGCCGCGGTAGTGCAGGTCGTTGCCGCTGCGGCCAACGGTGCACAGCTCGGTGTTGCCGGCGGCGACGCCGGACAGGGCAACGGATTTCTTCGGCTTGCCGGTCAGAACCACTTCAGTCATGTTGTTTCTCCTAGGTAGGGCCGGTGCACGGCCTGGCGATGCTTTTGCGGCGTTGCCGCGATGGCTGCTGAGGGTGAGGTTGGCCGCACGGTTCTCTGTGTATGTTGTGGCGTGTTGCGGCCAACCCCGTAGCGCTTACTTGTTCTTGCCTTCGGCGAACAGCGCGTCCAGCTTCTGCTCGTAATCGTGATAGCCCAGGTGCTGGTACAGGTCCATGCGCGTCTGCATCTTGTCCACCACGTTCTGCTGGCTGCCGTCGCGGCGCAGTGCGCCGTAGACTTCCAGCGCCGCCTGGCTCATGGCGCGGAAGGCGGACAGCGGATACAACACCAGGCTCACGCCGTTGGCACCCAGCTCCTTGGTGGTGTACAGCGGGGTGGAACCGAATTCGGTGATGTTGGCCAGCACCGGCACTTTCACCGCTTCGGCAAACTGCTTGTACATGGCCAGGTCGGTAATCGCTTCCGGGAAGATCATGTCGGCGCCGGCTTCCACGCAGGCTACCGCGCGTTCGATGGCGGCATCCAGCCCTTCTACCGCCAGCGCGTCGGTACGGGCCATGATCACCATGTCTTGCTTGCGTGCATCCACGGCGGCCTTGACGCGATCCACCATCTCGTCCTGGCTGACGATGGCCTTGTTCGGGCGGTGGCCGCAGCGCTTCTGCTGCACCTGGTCTTCGATGTGCACCGCGGCGGCGCCGGCCTTCTCCAGGCTGCGGATGGCGCGGGCGATGTTGAAGGCGCCACCCCAGCCGGTATCGATGTCCACCAGCAGCGGCAGCTCGGTGGCGTCGGTGATGCGGCGCACGTCGATCAGCACGTCTTCCAGCGTGGTGATGCCGAGGTCGGGGATGCCGCAGGAGCAGGCGGCGACGCCGCCACCAGACAGGTACAGCGCCTTGAAGCCGCTGTGCTCGGCCAGACGGGCGGCGTAGGCGTTGACGGCGCCGACGACCTGCAAAGGTTTTTCGTTGGCAACGGCGTCGCGGAAACGTTGGCCTGGTGTCGTCATCGGTTTTCTCCTGTCTGCGGGTTTGGATGTTTTGTGTTCCAACGGTAGTTGTCTGTATTCTAGCAAGTGCTTGGTAAAATAGTAAACGAATTTCTGTGTGCTTTCTTTGCCGGATGTGGACGGCTTTGTTATAAGTGCAACGGCCTGTACGGTGAACTTATCCCGGACAAGGCAGGTCACAGTTTTTGTCCTGTGCTGGCCCGGCGTTGGCCACAACAAAAACAAGCAGGACGAATCAGGGAGATAACGGCAACGATGAGTGATCGTGATATCGATCAGCAATTGGTCGAGCGTGCGCAGCGTGGTGAAAAGCGTGCGTTCGATTTGTTGGTGGCAAAGTACCAGCGACGGCTTTCCCGCCTGTTGTCACGCTTTATCCGGGATTCGGCGGATATCGAGGATGTGACACAAGAAGCGTTTGTAAAGGCTTATCGTGCACTGCCTTCGTTTCGTGGCGAAAGTGCGTTTTATACCTGGCTGTATCGTATCGGTATCAATACGGCCAAGAATTTTCTGACTTCCGCCGGCCGCCGGCCGGTAATCAGTGCCGAGTTCGAGGACGAGGACGGCGAGAGCCTGGACATGGCTTCGCAGGTGCCGGATTACCACACGCCGGAAGCCGAGATGATGAACCAGCAGATCCTCGCCGCGGTCAATGCCGCGGTGGAGCGGCTGCCGGAAGAGTTGCGCACGGCCATTTCGCTGCGCGAGATGGAAGGTCTTAGCTATGACGAAATTGCCAGTGCCATGAACTGTCCAATCGGTACCGTACGGTCGCGGATATTCCGCGCCCGCGAAGCGATCGCGGCAGAGTTGCGTCCCTTGCTGGATACAGCAAAAAACAAAAGATGGTGAACCGATTATGAAACAAAACCTTTCTTCCTTGATGGATGGGGAGCTGGACGATGCGGCTTCCACTCAGTGTATTCGTGCGCTGGATGCTGATCCGGAGTTGAAAGCGGCATGGAATGAATACCATCTGATTGGTGATGCAATTCGCGGCTCTGCGCTGTTGTCGGTCGATGTGCGCACCGAAGTCGGACAGGCCCTGCAGCAGGAACCGACGGTGCTGGCACCCAAGCCCACGCGCAGAACGGGGGGTCTGATGCGCTACGCCATGGCGGCATCCTTTGCGCTGGCGGGAGTGGTCGGCTGGGCGGTGTGGCAGAACCAGCCGGAGCCGGTGCCGGGCCTGATGGCGCAGGCGGTGTCCACGCCGCAGGGCGGCGCGGTGCAGGTGTCGGCCGAGCAGGTTTCCTCCCGCAATTCCTATTTGCAGGCCCATCGCGACATGATGGCCGCCGAAGGACTGGAGCGTGTCAATCTGGCAGAGCCGGTGTCGGGGGTGGCGCGCTGATGGTCAAGTTTGCCGGTTATCTGTTGCTGGGCATTCCATTATTGGCGGCCGCGGAGTCGGATTGGGATCTGTTGCAAAAAGCCGCGCAGGCGGGCCGTCACCAGGCGCTGAGCGGCAGCTATACCCATCACGTCGATGACGAGCTGGAAACCTTCCGCCTGTATCGCGCACAAGATGGCGGCGTGGTGCGCGAGCGGCGCGAGTCGATGGACGGCATGCCGCGTGAGCTGGTGCGCGACGACAACGAGCTGACCTGCTACGCCCCGGATGCCAAGGCGCTGGGCGCGGCCAAGGTCAATGCCATCAAGCTGTTTCCTGCGATCCTGCCGGAGCGTTCGCAAGACCTGAGGCCGGCCTACGTGCTGAGCCGCGGCAAGCTGGACCGTGTCGCGCGTCGCGACTGCCAGTGGCTGTTGCTGACGCCGAAGGAAGCCAACCTGCGCTATGGCCTGAAAGTGTGCGTGGACGCGGCCAGCACCTTGCCGCTGAAGGCGGTGACCCACGACGCCAAGGGTGCGGTAATCGAGCAGTTTGCTTTCAGCGATCTGACGCTGGGCAATCCGAAAGACCGGGCCCTGTTGCGGCCGCGCTTCAAGCATAGTCTGGCACTGGGGGCTGCGGTCAGCGCACCGCAGGAGGTGGTGTCGGCTGATTTCGAGATACACGGCATGCCGGCCGGCTTCCGCCTGCTGCGCTATGCAACACGCCAACTGCCGGGGCATGATTCTCCGGTGTCACACTTTGTCTATACCGATGGCCTGGCCAAACTGTCGCTGTTTATCGAATCCGGCAAGGGCGAGGCGGACTCGCGTCCGGTCGTGATCGGCCCCGGCGGACTGGGGCTGGCATCGCGCCGCCTCGGCAACCAAGTGCTGACCGTGGTTGGCGATCTGCCGGAGCAGGGCCTGGAAAACATGATCAACACCGTGCGCGTGATCAAGAAATAAACATGCTGGAAACCGAAGCCCAAGTGGTGTCCTGTCATGGCGGCGAAGCCATGGTGCGGCCAACGCCACATTCCCCGTGCGGGCAGTGCGATCCGGTGCACGGCTGCCGTTCGCTGTCGCTGGCGCGGATGTTCGTGCTGCGTGAGCCGCTGTTTCGCGTGCGCAACCCGGCTGCAGCCGGTGCAGGCGACAAGGTGATCGTCGCCGTGCATGAGCGTGCGCTGCTGGTGTCGACCGGTCTGCTGTATGGTCTGCCCTTGCTGGCGCTGCTGGCGGGGGCGGTGCTGGGGCGGGCGCTGGGCGAGTTGCAGTCGGTGCTCTTGGCTTTTTCCCTGTTTGCCCTGACCTTGTGGTGGGTCAAACGTTATGCCGCAGTCGTGGCCTCCCGGCACTTGTTCATGCCCAGCATCGTGCGCCGGGTCGATCCGTCTCTGATCATCCAGGAGAAAAGATAAACATGCCGTTCAAGAAACTGATCCTGTGTTCTGCCATGTTGGCCGCACTGGGCGCCTCGGTGCCCGCACTGGCGGCGCCGCAGGTATTGCCCGACTTCACCCAGCTGGTCGAGCAGCACGGCCGCGCGGTGGTGAACATCCGTACCGTGCAGACGGTGCGCGAAATGGTGCGCCAGATTCCGGAAGCAATGCAGAACGACCCGTTTGCCGAGTTCTTCCGCCGTTTTGCCCCGCCGCAGCTGCGTGAGTACCGCACCGGCGGCCTCGGCTCCGGTTTCATCCTGTCGGCCGACGGCTACATCCTGACCAATGCCCACGTAGTGGCCGAGGCGGACGAGATGATCGTCACTCTCAGTGACAAGCGCGAGCTGAAGGCGCGCCTGATCGGCTCCGACGCGCGTACCGATGTCGCGCTGCTGAAGGTCGATGCGGCCAACCTGCCGACGGTTAAACTCGGCAAGTCGGACAGGCTGAAGGTCGGCGAGTGGGTGCTGGCGATCGGCTCGCCATTCGGCTTCGAGAGCACGGTGACCTCCGGCATCGTCTCGGCCAAGGGGCGCCAGCTGCCGGATGAGAGCTATGTGCCCTTCATCCAGACCGACGCCGCGATCAATCCGGGCAACTCCGGCGGCCCGCTGTTCAATCTGGACGGCGAGGTGGTCGGCATCAATTCGCAGATCTACAGCCGCTCCGGCGGTTTCATGGGGATTTCCTTCGCCATCCCGATCGATGTCGCGCTGAATATCGCCGAGCAGCTGAAAAAGGACGGCAAGGTCAACCGCAGCCGCCTTGGGGTCAGCATCCAGGAGCTGACGCGCGAACTGGCCGCGTCGTTCGGCCTGAAAGAGCCGCAGGGCGCGCTGATCAACTCGGTGGAGAAGGGCGGCCCGGCGGAACTGGCCGGCCTGCGTGCCGGTGACGTGGTGCTGAGCGTCAACCGCGAGAATGTGCAGGCCTCGGCCGACCTGCCGCGCTTGCTTGGCGCGATCAAGCCGGGCTCGCGCGTGGAGCTGGGCGTGTGGCGCAACCGTGCGTTGTCGCGGGTGACGGTGTTGACCGTTGCGCTGCAGGAAGAGGACCCGCGCACCGCCGAGCGTGCCTATCACGGTCACCAGCAGCAGGACGGTGACGCGATGAACCGCACCGGCCTGTCGGTGCAGTTGCTGGCGCCGCAGCTGGCACAGCAGCTGGGCGTCAAGTTCGGGCTGCAGGTGCGCAAGGTCGAGGGCCCGGCACAGCGTGCCGGCATCGTGGTCGGTGACGTGATCATCGGTGTTGCCGGTGCCGAGCTGGGCAGCGTCAAGCAGCTGCAGGATGCCATCGCGGCGACGCCGGCAGGGCAGGCGCTGCCGATGCGGCTGTTGCGACAGGGCAATCCGCTGTTCGTGGCACTGGTGCCAGAGAAAAAAGCGCAATGAGGCAGCTGACACTCTATTTCCGCGAATACTGCAGCCTGTGCCACGACATGCTGGCACAGCTGCAACCGCTGCAGCAGCAATACGGCTTTGCGCTGGACGTCGTCGATGTCGATGCCGATCCGCTGCTGGAAGAAAAATACAACGAGCTGGTGCCGGTATTGATGGAAGGGGCGACCGAAATCTGCCACTGGCATCTCGACCTGCCGCGGCTGCTTGCACGATTGGCTGCACAGCCAGGCGAAATCGGCTAAAATCCGCGCCAGTGTGAGTTATCAAGGGCACAAACCAGTGCCCTTAATTTTTGCTGGATTCTGATGAAAAATATCCGAAATTTCTCGATCATTGCCCATATTGACCATGGCAAATCGACCCTGGCCGACCGCTTTATCCAGTATTGCGGCGGCCTGGAAATGCGTGAAATGAGCGCGCAGGTGCTCGATTCGATGGACATCGAAAAAGAGCGCGGCATCACCATCAAGGCGCAGACCGCCGCGCTGACCTACAAGGCACGCGACGGCCAGGTCTACAACCTGAACCTGATCGACACCCCGGGACATGTCGACTTCTCCTACGAAGTGTCGCGCTCGCTGTCCGCTTGCGAAGGTGCGCTGCTGGTGGTCGATGCCTCGCAGGGCGTCGAGGCGCAGACCGTGGCCAACTGCTATACCGCCATCGAGCTGGGGGTGGAAGTGGTGCCGGTACTGAACAAGATCGACTTGCCGGCGGCCGATCCGGACCGCGTCAGCCAGGAAATCGAGGACATCATCGGCATTGAGGCGGTGGATGCGGTGCGTGCCTCGGCCAAGTCCGGCATCGGTATCGAGGATATCCTGGAAACCGTGGTCAGCAAGATCCCGCCACCGGAAGGCAACCCGGACGGCCCGCTGAAGGCGCTGATCATCGACTCGTGGTTCGACAACTACGTCGGCGTGGTGATGCTGGTGCGCGTGATCGACGGCCAGCTGAAGCCGAAAGACAAGATCAAGTTCATGGCCACCCAGGCCGAGCATCTATGCGAACAGGTCGGTGTATTCACGCCGAAATCGGTACAGCGCCAGAGCCTGAACGCCGGCGAAGTGGGCTTTGTCATTGCCGGCATCAAGGAACTGAAATCGGCCAAGGTTGGCGACACCATCACGTTGGCCGCAAGGCCGGCGGCCGAGCCGCTGCCGGGCTTCAAGGAGGTGCAGTCGCAGGTATTCGCCGGCCTGTATCCGGTGGAAAGCCACGACTACGAAGCGCTGCGCGATGCGCTGGAGAAGCTGCAGCTGAACGACGCCTCGCTGAAGTACGAGCCGGAAGTGTCGCAGGCGCTGGGCTTCGGCTTCCGCTGCGGCTTCCTCGGCCTCTTGCACCTGGAAATCGTGCAGGAACGTCTCGAACGCGAGTTCGACATGGACCTGATCACCACCGCGCCAACGGTGAACTACGAAGTGGTGATGAAGGACGGCACGGTGGAAGTGGTGTCCAACCCGTCGAAGATGCCGGAAGCGGGCAAGTACGAAGAGCTGCGCGAACCCATCATCACCGCCACCATCCTGGTGCCGCAGGACTATGTCGGCTCGGTAATGACACTGTGCAACAACAAGCGCGGCGTGCAGCGCAATATGCAATACATGGGCCGCCAGGTGATGCTGACCTACGACCTGCCGATGAACGAAGTGGTGATGGACTTCTTCGACAAGCTCAAATCCACCAGCCGTGGCTATGCCTCGCTGGACTACGAGTTCAAGGAGTTCCAGTCTTCCGATCTGGTGAAGCTGGACGTACTGGTCAACAGCGAAAAGGTCGATGCGCTGAGCCTGATCGTGCACCGCGCCACCAGCGTGTACCGCGGTCGCGAACTGGTGTCGAAGATGCGCGAGCTGATTCCGCGCCAGATGTTCGACATCGCGGTGCAGGCGGCGATCGGCGGTCACATCATCGCCCGCGAGACGGTGAAGGCGCTGCGCAAGAACGTGCTGGCCAAGTGCTACGGTGGTGATATCACCCGCAAGAAAAAGCTGCTGGAAAAGCAGAAGGCCGGTAAAAAGCGGATGAAGCAGGTCGGCAACGTGGAGATTCCACAGGAAGCCTTCCTCGCAATCTTGCAAGTCGGGGACAAGTAAATGGGGGCAAACCTGTTCTGGGTGTGGATGGTGCTGCTGGCGGTCGGCGTGATGCTGATCGCTTTTGGCGGCAAGCGGGAAGACGGTAGCCACGCGTCATCCATCGAGTGGGGCTATCTGGCGATTCTGGGCGGGGCCTTCGGCCTGCTCTCCGACCACATGAGCTTCACTGCGGTGATGCTGCTTGTGGTGGTGGTGACCGGCGGCGTGTGGCTGTTCGACAAGCTGGTGCTGGCCAAGCGCCGGCAGCCGGGCGTGGTGGTGCCGCACTACATCGACTTCCCGCGCGGCTTCTTCCCGGTGATCGCGGTGGTGTTCCTGCTGCGTGCCTTCGTGGTGGAACCGTTCCAGATCCCGTCCAGCTCAATGCGCCCGGGACTGGTGGTGGGTGACTTCATTCTGGTCAACAAGTTCGGCTACGGCCTGCGCGTGCCGGTGCTGAACAAGGTGTTCGTGCCGGTCGGCACGGTCGAGCATGGCGACGTGGTGGTGTTTACCTATCCCGAAAACGAGAAGGTCAGCTTCATCAAGCGCGCCATCGGCTTGCCGGGCGATACGGTGGAATACCACAACAAGCAGCTATCGGTGAATGGCAAGCCGCTGCCGCGCCTGAGCGCCGGCGAGCACAGCTACCTGGAGCAGGGCTTGATGCTGGTGCAGAACCAGCGCTATACCGAAACCCTGGGCAAGGTCAGCTACGATACGCTGGTCATCCCGGAGGCGCCGGTTTACAACCCGGCCGGCGTGCGTTCCTTCGCGCGGCGCGAAAACTGCGAATACCGTGACGACGGTTTCCGCTGCAAGGTGCCGCAGGGACACTATTTCATGATGGGCGACAACCGCGACAACAGTGAAGACAGCCGCTACTGGGGCTTTGTCGAGGACCGTCTGCTGGTGGGTAAGGCGTTCCTGATCTGGCTGAACCTGGGCGATTTCTCGCGTATCGGCAAATCCATCCATTAATCCGGATGCAGGAGCATGCTATGAAGCAGCAACGTGGTTTTTCCCTGTTGGTGGTGCTGGCGCTGGCCATCGTGTTGTCGGTGGTGCTGCTGGGCTTCTTCAAGCTGCTGCCGGTGTATACCGAGTATTTTGCGATCAAGAAGACGATCGACGAAATGGTGGTGACCCCGGGAAAAACCGAAGGAGAGCTGCGTCGCGAATTCAGGAACCGCACCACGGTGCAGGGCATCGCCTCGATCAGGCCGGAAGACCTGCTGATCCTGACGACACCGACCACGGTCGGCATCGGCGTGCGCTATCGCCGCGAAGTGCCGCTGGTCGACCATCTCGGCCTGATCCTTTCTTTTGAACATGAGGCAGGTACCCCTGTCCTGGAATCGAATCCCTAAATACAGTGAATCAGTCTGATCAACGTTTCCGGCGCCTGTGTACGGCGCTGGATTATTCTTTTAGCCGCTTCGAATTGCTGCGTCAGGCGGTAACCCATCGCAGCTTCGGTGCGCCGAACAACGAACGCTTCGAGTTTGTTGGCGACAGCATTCTCAACTACACCGTCGCCAGGATGCTGTTCGATCACTTTCCGAAACTGTCGGAAGGCGAACTGTCGCGCCTGCGCGCCAACCTGGTGAACCAGAGCACGCTGGCCGAGATCGCGCAGCAGCTGAAGCTGGGCGACTACCTGTACCTGGGCGAGGGCGAGCTGAAGAGCGGCGGCTTCAACCGGCCGTCGATCCTGGCCGATGCGGTGGAGGCCATCTTTGCTGCCATCAGCTTCGATACCGACTTCATGGCGGCGGAGCGGGTGGTACGCCGCCTGTACCAGGAGCGCGTGGCCGCCATCGACCCCAGCAAGCACGCCAAGGATGCCAAGACCCGGCTGCAGGAAGCGCTGCAGGCGCGCCGGCTGTCACTGCCACGCTACAGCATCCTGTCGCAGAGCGGCGAAGCGCACGAGCAGAGCTTCCGCGTACAGTGCGATCTGGCCGAGTTGGACATCATCACCACCGGTGACGGCGTCAGCCGCCGCGGGGCAGAGCAGCAGGCGGCCGATGCGGCGCTGCTGCTGCTTGAACAACACTTTGCCGCAGGCAAGAAATAAGCCATGACCGATACCGATTTCCGCTGTGGCTTTGTCGCCATCGTCGGCCGCCCCAATGTGGGCAAATCCACGCTGATGAACCATCTCATCGGCCAGAAGATCAGCATTACCTCGAAGAAGGCGCAGACCACGCGCCACCGCGTCAACGGCATCCATACCGAGCCGAACGCGCAGTTCGTGTTCGTCGATACCCCCGGTTTTCAGACCTTTCACAAGGGCGCGCTCAACGCCACGCTGAACCAGTCGGTGAAGGACACCCTTGGCAGCGTCGATTGTGTGCTGTTCGTGCTGGAGGCGATGCGACTGTCCAACGCCGACCGCGAAGTGATGGCGCTGCTGCCCAAGAACACGCCGGTGATTCTGGTGCTGAACAAGGTCGACAAGGCCAAGGACAGCCTGATGCTGAACGCCTTTATCCAGCAGGTGCGCGAGGAGTTCGAATTCGCCGATGCCGAAGTGGTCAGCGCCAAGCACGGCCAGCGTCTGGCCGAGCTGCTGGACAAGGTGCGCCCGCATCTGCCGGCCTCGGTGCCGCTGTATCCGGAGGACATGATCACCGACAAGAGCCAGCGCTTCCTTGCCGCCGAGATCGTGCGCGAAAAGCTGTTCCGCTACCTGGGTGAAGAACTGCCGTACGAGATGAACGTGGAAGTCGAGGCGTTCGAGGTCGACGGTCACATGTTCCGTATCCACGTCGCCATCCTGGTGGACAAGGAAGGGCAGAAGCCGATCGTGATCGGTCGTGGCGGCGAGAAACTGAAGAAGATTTCTACCGAGGCCCGTCTCGACATGGAGCAGTTGTTTGACTGCAAGGTGTTCCTCGAGGTGTGGGTGAAGGTGAAATCCGGCTGGGCTGACGATGTGCGCTTCCTGCGCGATTTCGGCCTGAGCTGAGACTGAGCAAAGGTTGGCCGCATGTTTGCCCGTACCCCGACACCGCCCTACTGGGCGGTGATTTTTAGCAGCCAGCGCAGCGCGGTCGATGAGGGCTACGCCGACATGGGCGAGCGCATGGTCGAACTGGCGGCCGAGCAGCCCGGTTTTCTCGGCGTGGAAAGCGTGCGCGATGCCGATGGCTTCGGCATCACCGTGTCGTACTGGGACAGCGAAGCGGCCATCGCGGCGTGGAAGGCCAATAGCGAGCACCAGCTGGCGCAGCGGCAGGGCTTTGCGCAGTGGTATGCCGGCTTCGAGCTGCGCGTGGCGCAGGTTGGCCGCGTGCACAGCTGGCGCAAGCCGCAGGCGGGGACGGATGCAGCAGGGCCGGGTTGATCGCCAGCCGGCCTACGTGCTGCACACCCAGCCCTACCGCGAGACCAGCCTGCTGGTGGAAGTGCTGACCCGCGATTACGGCCGTTTCACGCTGGTGGCGCGCGGTGCGCGGCGGCCACGCTCCGACTTGCGCGGGCTGTTGCTGCCGTTCCAGCCCTTGCAGCTGGCCTGGTTCGGCAAGGGCGAATTGCGCACCCTGCACACCGCCGACTGGCGCGGCGGTGTGCCGCAGTTTGCTGGTGCGCGGCTGGTGACCGGTTTCTATCTCAACGAGCTGGTGCTGCGCCTCGCGGCCCGCGACGACCCGTCGCCGGCGCTGTTCAAGCTGTACGATCGCGCGGTGCGCAGCCTGGTCGACCATGCGCAAACCGCCATCGTGCTGCGCCGCTTCGAGCTGGCGCTGCTGGAAGAGCTGGGCTACGCGCCGGCACTGACGCAGGATCACCTGGCGCAGGCCATCGTGCCGCAGGCGCGCTACCTGTGCCGCTTCGGCGCCGCGCCGGAGCCGACCGACAGTGAACAGGCGCCGCGCGGTGCGGCCAACGTCAGTGGCGCCACCTTGCTGGCGCTGGCCGCCGCCGATTTCGAGCAGCCGCAAACCCGGCGCGAAGCGCGCCTGCTGTTGCGGCTGTTGCTGGATGAATTGCTGGGCCCGGAGCCGCTGGCTTCGCGCGAACTGCTGACTACCCTCTACGCGCTGTCCGACTGACGGCGCGCCTTGCCGGAGATACAGAATGATACTGCTAGGTGTGAACATTGATCATGTGGCGACGCTGCGCCAGGCACGCGGTACCCGTTTCCCCAGCCCGATCGAAGCGGCGCTGGTGGCCGAATCCAGCGGTGCCGACCTGATCACGCTGCATCTGCGTGAAGATCGCCGCCATATCCAGGACCACGATGTCGACACCATGCGCCGCGTGATCAAGACGCGCATGAACCTGGAAATGGCGCTGACCGACGAGATGCTGGCCAACGCGCTGCGGGTGCAGCCGGAAGACGTGTGCCTGGTGCCGGAAAAACGCGAGGAAGTCACTACCGAGGGCGGCCTCGACGTGATCCGCTACTTTGACCAGGTGCGCGACTTCACCCGCCAGCTGACGGCAGCCGGCAGCCGGGTGTCGATCTTCATCGACCCCGACCGCGAGCAGATCCAGGCCGCGTTCGATGCCGGCGCCCGCGTGATCGAGCTGCACACCGGCGCCTACGCCCACGCCGATTTCAAGCATGACGAGCAGCAGGCCGAACTGGCGCGCATCCGCGAGGCGGCGGTGTTCGGCAGCCATCTCGGCATGGTGGTCAATGCCGGCCACGGCCTCAACTACCACAACGTCAAGCCGATCGCCGCGATCGAGGAGATCGCCGAGCTGAACATCGGCCACGCGCTGGTCAGTCACGCGCTGTTTGTCAGCTTTGCCGAGGCGGTGCGCCAGATGAAGGCGCTGATGATCGAAGGTCGTCAGGGACTGTAATGATTTACGGCATCGGCACCGACATGGCGCGCATCGAGCGCTTCGACGCGCTGCTGGTGCGGCATGGCCTGCGTTGCGGCCAACGTTTGCTGGCCGAATCCGAGCGGGCCGAGCTGGCGCAGGCGAAACAGCCGGCACGTTTTCTTGCCAAGCGCTTCGCCGCCAAGGAGGCACTGGGCAAGGCGCTGGGTACCGGCGTGCGCGCGCCGGTGCTGCTGACCGCGATCGCCGTGGTGCACGATGCGCTGGGCAAGCCGATGTTTGCCTTTTCCGATCCGCTGCAGGCCTTTCTGCACCAGTGCGGCATCTGTGCGGTGCACCTGTCGATCAGCGATGAACAACAACACGCGTTCGCTTTCGTGGTCTGCGAAAGCGCGCTTGCGGCCAACCCTTGATGGCGTCCACTCCATGAACAAGCTTCCCCTGCAATTGCCCCGCGGCCCGGTGATGATCGACGTCGCGGCCTTTACCCTGACCGCTGCCGAGCGCGAACGGCTGTGCCACCCGCTGATCGGCGGCGTGATCCTGTTCCGCCGCAATTTCCAGAACATAGAACAGCTGCAGGCGCTGACCGCCGAGATCCGCGCGCTGCGCGAGCCGCAGCTGCTGATCGCCGTCGATCACGAAGGCGGCCGCGTGCAGCGCTTCATCGACGGCTTCACCCGCCTGCCGCCGATGCGGGTGCTGGGCGAGGCGTGGGATGTCAACGCCGACAAGGCGGCGGAATTGACGTGCCAGGTCGGCTACGTGCTGGCCGCCGAGCTGCGTGCCTGCGGCATCGACCTCAGCTTCACCCCGGTGCTGGACCTGGACTGGGGGCAGTGTGCGGTGATCGGCAACCGCAGCTTCCACCGCGACCCGCAAGTGGTGGCGGAGCTGGCGCTGGCACTGCAGCAGGGTCTGGCCGGCGGCGGCATGGCCACCTGCGGCAAGCATTTCCCCGGCCACGGTTTTGTCGAGGGCGACAGCCATCACGTGATTCCGGTCGATGAGCGGACGCTGGCGCAACTGCAGGCCGACGACCTGCAGCCGTTTGCGCGGCTGGCGACGGCCGGCATGGCCTCGGTGATGCCGGCACACGTGGTCTATCCGGCGGTGGACGCGCAACCGGCCGGCTTCTCGCGGCGCTGGTTGCAGGACATCCTGCGCGGTGAGCTGGGCTTCGACGGCGTGATCTTCTCCGACGACCTGACCATGGAAGGCGCCGCCGGCGTCGGCAATATCGTCGAGCGTGCCCGTGCTGCCTTTGACGCCGGTTGCGACATGGCCCTGGTGTGCAACCGTCCGGATCTGGCCGACCTGCTGCTGGCCGAACTGGCCGATCCGCAGATTGCAAGGTTGGCCGCACGGTTGCAGAAGATGGCCGGGCAGGGCGCGCAGGCGGACTGGCAGGCGCTGCTGGCCTCCGACGGCTTCGCGCAGGCGCGCGCGGCGGTGCGGCAGCTGAGCATGCCCAAGGATGCATTGGCCGGGCCGGCAGTGGGCGAGGCCTGCTGAGTTAATCCGTCCACAGCAAGCGACAAGGGCAGCCGGATGGCTGCCCCTTTTCACGTCTGCTTTACGGTTACGCCGATTGTGGCGCGGCGCGTCGAGGCATCGCAGCTCAGGCCCACACCACGCCGGCGGTGAGCACTTCTTCCGCATGCTGCAGTGCAGTGGTCAGATCGGGCTGGATGTTGCGGCTGCCCATCTCGCTGGCAAGGCGTGCCTGCTTCAGCATCTGCATCACCTCGGTGCCGGCACCGCACAGGATCAGGGTACGCCCCTGTGCCTTCAGGTGCCGGTTCAGCGCCGACAGCGCCAGCAGGCCGGTGGTGTCCAGCATCACCAGCCGGTGCAGTTGCAGGATGATCACCCGCGCTTCGGGGCGGGCATTGGCGATGGCCTCGATGCGGTCGGTGGCGCCAAAAAACAGTGCGCCCTCGATACGGTAGGCGATACAGCCATCGGGAATGTATTTGCCGGCAATGGAATGGCGTTCGTACAGCTGCTGATGCTCAGCCCTCAACTCCTGCACGCTGGTGCTGCCGGCCATGCGCTGGATGAAGAATACCGCTGCGATCATCAGTCCGATCTGCACCGCGATGGTAAGGTCGAACACGACGGTCAATATGAAGGTCACTGCCAGTACCAGCGTGTCGCGCTTCGGAAACTGTGCCGCCTTGCGGATGTCCCAGTCCCCCATCTTGATGGCGACCGCGATCAGGATGGCGGCCAGCACTGCCAGCGGGATGTAGGCCGCCAGCGGTGCCGCGATCAGGATTACCAGCAGCAGGAACAGTGCGTGCACGATGCCGGAAACCGGGGTCTTGCCGCCGTTGTTGATGCTGGTGGCGGTGCGGGCGATAGCGCCGGTGGCCGGGATGCCGCCGAAGAACGGCACCACCATGTTGGCGATGCCCTGTGCGATCAGCTCCTGGTTGGCGTCGTGCTTGTCGCCGGTCAGGTTGTCGGCAACCACGGCGCAGAGCAGCGATTCGATGGCGCCGAGCAGGGCGATGGTGAAGGCCGGGGCCAGCAGGTCGGACAGGTGTTCCGGATCAAAAGCCAGGCCGTGTAGCTCGGGCAGTCCTTGCGGAATGCCGCCGAACTTGCTGCCGATGGTGGCCAGCGGCAGCGAGAACAGGCTGACGGTCAGCGTGGCCAGCACCAGTGCTACGAATGGTCCCGGCAGCTTCCGGTTCAGTGATTTCGGCCACAGCAGGATCAGCAGCAGCGAGGCGGCGGAAACTGCCAGTGTCAGCGGGTCGAGCTGGTTGATGGTGTGGCGCAGGATATCGACAACGGCAAAGAAACCGCTGGGCATGCTGCCGATCGGCAGGCCGAAGAAGTCCTTCAGCTGGGTGAGCAGGATCAGCACCGCGATGCCGTTGGTGAAGCCGGTAATCAGCGGCATCGGAAAGAATTTGATCACCTGTCCCAGGCGCAGCAGCCCCATCAGTACCAGCATCGCGCCGGCCATGAAGGTGCAGATGATCAGGTTGGCAATGCCGTATTTGACCACGATGCCGTAGATGATGACGATGAAGGCGCCGGTCGGGCCGCTGACCGATGTCTTGCTGCCGCCCAGCAGCGAGGTCAGGAAACCGGCGATGACGGCAGTGAAAATGCCGGCCTGTGGCGGTACACCGCTGGCAATGGCAAACGCCATCGCCAGCGGCAGTGCGACGATGCCGACGGTAATGCCGGCCAGCACGTCCTGGCGCAAGGTGCTCTTGTCGTAGTGGCGCAGGGTGTGCAGCAGGGCGGGGTGAAAGCGGGGGGGAGGCATAGGGTGGGCTCGGCTGGCAACTGGAGAGTCACAGCCTAGTAAAAACCCCGGTGTCGCTCAAGGGTTTTATGCAAGTATGCCGCCGGAGCGTCTTGAATTTGCCGGCAGAATGATGAGAAGAGAGGTTTGCGCAAAAGGCCGGGCATCCGGTCCGGCCTTGCTGGTGCTGCTTATTTCCACACCGGTTTTGGCGGGGTGCCGTCGGAAGTGGTCATGATTTCGTAGCCGGTTTCGGTAACCAGCACGGTGTGTTCCCACTGCGCCGACAGGCTGCGGTCCTTTGTGACCACAGTCCAGCCATCGGCCAGCAGGCGCAGGTGGCGCTTGCCCTGGTTGATCATCGGCTCGATGGTGAAGATCATGCCGGCTTTCAGTTCCATGCCGGTGCCCGGCTGGCCGTAGTGCAGCACTTGTGGCTCTTCGTGGAACTTGGTGCCGATGCCGTGGCCGCAGAATTCCTGCACCACGCTGTAGCCGGCGCCTTCGGCGTGGCGCTGGATGGCGTTGCCGATATCGCCCAGGTGCGCGCCCGGTTTCACCTTCTCGATGCCCTTCCACATGCACTCGTAGGTAACCTTGCACAGGCGGCGCGCAAAGTCGCTGACCTGGCCGACGTAGTACATGCGGCTGCTGTCGCCGTGGTAGCCATCCTTGATCACGGTGATGTCCATGTTGAGGATGTCGCCGCTTTTCAGCGGTTTGTCGTCGGGAATGCCGTGGCAGATCACGTGGTTGATCGAGGTGCAGATCGATTTCGGATACGGAATACCACCATCCGGTGCGTAATTCAGCGGCGCCGGAACGGTGTCCTGCACATTGACCATGTAGTCGTGGCAGAGCTGGTTCAGTTCGTTGGTGGTGACGCCGGGCTTGACGAAGGGCGTGATGTAGTCGAGTACTTCCGCGGCGAGCCGTCCGGCGACGCGCATTTTTTCGATATCGTGCTGGCTTTTGATCAGTGTGGACATGCGTTCATCGCTTGATGGGTTCAAGCTGCAATGATAACAAATATCACGTTAGCGGACGACCCGCGCCGTCTGCCTGCGTGCGGCCAGCATGTCAGGCCAGGAACTGGTTCGGGTAGATTTCGTCGATCAGGGTACGGCAGTCCACGATGCGCAGATCGTTGTCCTTGGCAAAATCCATCAGGAAGCGGAACACCTGCGGCTGGTTTTTTTCCAGCTTCTTGTCTACCGCGACGCAGCGGACATTGTCCAGCATCATCGGGCGTACAAACTGGTGATAGGCCAGCTTCTGGTCGTCGCCAAACGACGAGAGGATGCCGGCGAGGCGTTCGGCCCAGTCGCTGGGGCGGAAGGTGCGGCCTTCGGATGTCAGGCCTTGGATAACGATTTCGTATGGATTACAGATCATGGCTTAACCGGGCGCGTTCTTGAGTGGGTGTGGTCTCTTGCCCTGTGCTGAATTGTTGTTTTGGCAGAGCAAACTGTTCTGCGCTGTCAGTCACGGTTCGGGTTTACCCGCTATTCTACCGCAAAACCGGGTGGGCATCATCCTGCAAGGCGGCAGCAGGATGGCGGCTTTCCCCAATATCAAATCCGGCGGAATGGTGGCAGGGCGGCCAGCAGGCGTTTGCCATAGTTCTGGCGCACGATGCGGGTGTCAAGAATGGTGATGCGGCCATAGTCCTGCTCGGTACGGATCAGGCGGCCGACGGCCTGGATCAGCTTGATCGACGCCTCCGGCACCGTCAGCTCCACAAACGGGTTGCCGCCGCGTTTCTCGATCCAGCGCGACAGGGTGCGGCCGACCGGATCATCCGGCATCGCGAACGGCAGCTTGGCGATGATCACGTGCACGCAGGCTTCGCCCGGCAGGTCCAGCCCCTCGGAGAACGAGTCCAGCCCGAACAGCACGCTGGCGCGGCCGGCCTGCAGCGCGTCGCGGTGATTCTGCAGCAGCACCGCCTTGGGCAGCTCGCCCTGCATCTGCACCCGTTCGCGCAGGTTGGCCGCAAGCCCTTCCGCCACTTCCTGCATCTGCTTGCGCGAGGTGAATAGCACCAGCGTGCCGACCGCCTCGTTGAGGTCGACCAGCTTGGGCAGCCAGTCGATGATTTCGCGGGTGTGGCCGGCCGGGTCTTTCGGGGTGCTGAGCAGCGGCGGCACGTACAGCTCGCCCTGTTCGCTGAAGTTGAACGGCGAATCCAGCGCCACGGTCTGCACCTGCTCCAGCCACTTGAGGCCGGTTTGCGACAGCAGCAGGTCGAAAGTGCCCAGCGAGCGCAGCGTGGCCGAGGTCAGCACCGCGCCGGCGGCACGGCGCCACAGCGTGGCGGCGAGGCTGCCGGCGGCGCTCACCGGCGAGGCGGAGAACAGGTAGTCGCCCTTGCCGTCGGCGCGGCGGGTCACCCACTTGGCGATCGGCGGCGCGTTTTCTTCCGGTTCCTTCTCGAACAGGTCCCACAGCGCCATCAGCTGTTCACACTTGCCGACCATGAAGCCGACGTCGGAGCTGGTCTTGTCGATCAGCAGCGTCTCCTGCTGCTTGTCCTTGCGCAACTGGCCGAGGCCGTCGCTCATGCCGGTCAGGTTCTTGTAGAGCATGCGCGCCGACAGCGCCATGTTGGCCGCAGGGATCTTCATCGACTCCGGCAGCACGCCGTCCTCGATCAGCCACGACGGCTCCAGATTGTCGCTGCTGGCTTCCAGCGACGACTCGGTCTGCAGCAGCCACAGCCACTCGGTGAGACTCTCCATGCAGGCCGCCGCCGCCTCGCAGGCGTTGCTGGCCAGCTCCGGCTTGTCGATCAGGCTTTCGACGCGGGTGGCCAGCGGCGTGACCTTGTCCAGCCATGCCATCGCCTGCGCCAGGCTGTGCTCGGCGGCGAACTGGTTGACCGCCTTCTTGGCCAGGTGGTGCGCTTCGTCGATGCAGTAGAAGCTGTTTTCAGGTGCCGGCAGGATCACGCCGCCGCCCATCGCCACGTCGGCCAGCATCAGGTCGTGGTTGGCGACCACGATGTCGACGGTTTCCAGCGTTTCGCGCGCCAGGTAGAACGGGCACTCCGGACGGTTGGGGCAGCCGGCTTTCAGGCAGCCGTGGCGGTCGTTGGTGACGCGGCGCCACAACTCGTCGTTGATCATCTCCGGCCAGCTGTCGCGGTCGCCGTTCCACTTGCGGTAGTAGAAGGCGTCGGCCAGCTGGCGCAGCGCCTCGATCTCGCCCTGTTCCGGCTTGCGCTCCCACAGTGCCAGCGCCGGGTCCTGCGCGATCAGCTCGCCCTGAGCGGTGTCGGCGGTGAGCTGGTACAGGCGGTACGGGCACAGGTAGCGGCCGCGGCCCTTGGCCAGTGCGAAGGTGGCCGGCAGGCCGCTTTTCTCGATGGTGAACGGCAGGTCGCGGTTGACCAGCTGTTCCTGCAGTGCGATGGTGGCGCTGGTGACCACCAGCTTCTTGCCGCGCGACTTGGCCATCACGCCGCCGGCCAGCAGGTAGGCCAGGCTCTTGCCGACGCCGGTCGGACCTTCGATCACGGCGATGCTCTCGCCGTTGCGTTCCGGTGCGTCGTCGCTGTCTTCGGCCTTGCTCAGGGTGTTGCCGAAGGCGTTGGCGACGGTGGCCAGCATCTGGCGCTGGGCGGCACGGGGGCGGAAGCCCGGCAGGTTGTCGGCAATGGCGCGATAGTACTCGCGCAGGGAATCTTTTTCGGCGTCAGTCAGCATCCGCGCATTGTAGCGGATTGGCCGCCCGCCTGCTTTGCCGCGTCGCCGGCCGGGCGACCCCGCAACGCCGTTTAGCAGTCTGTCATCGGGGCGGCTAGACTGGGAGCACGGCTGGCGCCGCAGGAGGAAACCATGACACCAGTAAGCCGGGTCTTGATCGTCAGCAACGACGCACGCTGGCAGGCCAGCGTGCTGGCGGGGCTGAACGCGGCCGCCGCGAAGCTGCACAATCCGCTGGGGCTGTGCTTTGCCAGCGTCGCCTGCAGCCGCGACGCGCTGGCACAGGTGGCGCACGACGGCGAGCTGCAGTTCGTGCTGCTGGACAAGGGCATGAAGGAGCAGGGGCTGACGCAGCCTGCGGTGGAGCTGGCCAACCAGATCTCCGCGCTGCGGCCGGAGTTGTCGCTGTACATCCTGCTGCAGGACGACGACGAGAAGGTGCTGATGGAGACGCTGGCCAGCCACGCGGTGGACGGCTATTTCTATCGCGACGAGCAGGATTTTCACGGCTGGTTCCGCATCCTCGCCGCCGAGCTGGCGGAGAAATCGGCGACGCCGTTCTACGACCGCCTCAAGCTGTACGTCAGCATGGCCAAGGACTCGTGGCACACCCCCGGCCACTCCGGCGGCGACTCGTTCAAGAACAGCCCGTGGGTGGGCGATTTCTACGATTTCGTCGGTGAGGAAATGCTGCGCGCCGACCTGTCGGTGTCGGTGCCGATGCTGGACTCGCTGCTGCACCCGACCGGGGTGATCGCCGACGCGCAAACGTTGGCCGCAAAGGCGTTCGGCGCGCGCAAGACCTATTTCGCCACCAACGGCACCTCCACCTCCAACAAGGTGATCTTCCAGACGCTGCTGGCGCCGGGCGACAAGCTGCTGCTGGACCGCAACTGTCACAAATCGGTGCACCACGGCGTGATCCTGTCCGGCGCGCTGCCGGTGTATCTCGATTCCTCGGTCAACCGCCACTACGGCATCTTCGGGCCGGTGCCCAAGCAGGTGATCTTCGACGCCATTGCGGCCAACCCTGATGCGCGGGCGCTGATCCTGACCTCCTGCACCTACGACGGCCTGCGCTACGATCTGCCGCCGATCATCGCCGCCGCCCACGCCGCCGGCATCAAGGTGGTGGTCGACGAGGCCTGGTACGGCCACGCCCGCTTCCACCACGCGCTGCGGCCAACGGCGCTGGAATCCGGCGCCGACTATGTCACGCAAAGCACGCACAAGGTGCTGTCGGCGTTCTCGCAGGCGAGCATGATCCACGTCAACGATCCGGCTTTCGACGAGCACCTGTTCCGCGAAAACTTCAACATGCACGCCTCCACCAGCCCGCAGTACAACCTGATCGCCAGCCTCGACGTGGCGCGCAAGCAGGCGGTGACCGAGGGCTTCCGCCTGCTCGACCGCGCGCTGAAGCTGGCGCAGGAATTGCGGCAGAAGATCAACGCCACCGGCGCCTTCCGCGTGCTGGAGCTGGACGACCTGCTGCCGGACAGCGTGCGCGACGACGGCGTCCGCCTCGATCCGACCAAGCTGACGCTGGACATCTCGCAAGCCGGCTACAGTGCCGACGAGTTGCAGCGCGCGCTGTTCGAGCGCTTCAATATCCAGTTCGAGAAGTCCACCTTCAATACCATCACCCTGTTGCTGACGGTGGGCACCACGCGCAGCAAGGTGTCGCGGCTGTTCGATGCGCTGCTGCGGCTGGCCAAGGAGCAGCGCCCGCCACGGCGACTGGGGCGGATGCCGGAAATCCCCGGCTTCACCCGCTTGGCCTGCCTGCCGCGCGATGCCTTCTACGAGACGGGCGAGCGCCTGCCGCTGTTCGACGACGAGGGGCGCGCCAATCCGCAACTGAGCGGCCGTGTCTGTTGCGACCAGATCGTGCCCTACCCGCCGGGCATCCCGGTGCTGGTGCCGGGTCAGGTGATCGACGACGGCATCATCGCCTACCTGGCGCGGTTGCTGAAAACGCAGAAGCACATCGAAATGCACGGTCTGGACGAGGAGGGCGGCGAGTACCGGGTACGGGTGCTGACACTGGTGGAACTGGCGGCGTTGCCGGGGCAGACCAGTGCGGCGGCGCGGGAATGAGCGCCAGCGCGCTGCTGTTGATTATGCTAAACACCGGAAATTTCCTAGCCGGCTGATTCATATCGGTTTTTTTGAAAAATTGCGTGCGGGCGCTGGCGCGCAAATGCCACACAGGCTTGTCACCAGATTGGATTTCGGATACATATAACCATGTCGCAATTCTGTAAAACATGAAATAGACATGGGCAGATATTGCGACAATCCGAGCCAGGCAACGCCAGTTTGCGTGTAGTAATGTGCCACTGCGCATGAAAACGCCACGTTTTCACGCTGCCGTGGCATTCATTTTTTCCGGAATTCAACATGACCAAAACCAGACATTTTTTACAATTCAGCGACCTGACAGCCGAAGAGTGCCAGCACATCTTCCACCGAGCGCAGGTTCTGAAGCGACGACATGTCTCTGGCGAGCTGTACCGTCCGCTGCCGGGCAAGGTCATGACCATGATTTTCGAGAAGAATTCCACGCGCACCCGCGTGTCGTTCGAGGCCGGCATGTCGCAGCTGGGCGGCCACGCCATGTTCCTGGACGGCAAGAGCTCGCAGATCGGTCGCGGCGAGCCGGTGGAAGACACCGCGCGCGTGCTGTCGCGTATGAGCGACATCATCATGATCCGCACCTTCGAGCAGAACATGGTGGAGACGCTGGCCGCCAACTCGCGCGTGCCGGTGATCAACGGCCTGACCAACGAATACCATCCGTGCCAGATTCTGGCCGATATCCTGACCTATATTGAACACCGTGGTGACATCCGCGGCAAAACCGTGGCCTGGATCGGCGATGGCAACAATATGAGCCGCACCTGGCTGCAGGCGGCCAAGCTGCTGGGCTTCAAGTTGCAGATCGCGACCCCGGTCGGTTACGAGCTGACGGTGCTGGACGGCCAGGACTACGGCGCGGACTGCTTCGCCGCATCGAACGACCCGATGACCGCCGCGCGCGGCGCCGACCTGGTGACCACCGACGTGTTCACCAGCATGGGTTACGAGGGCGAGGCCGAGGCGCGCCGCCAGGCCTTCGACGGTTTCATGGTCACCAGCGAGCTGATGGCTGCGGCCAACCCTGACGCGCTGTTCATGCACTGCCTGCCGGCACACCGCGGCGAAGAGGTGGCTGCCGCTGTCATTGACGGCCCGCAAAGCGTAGTATGGGACGAGGCAGAAAACCGCATGCACGCACAAAAAGCCCTGATTGAATACTTGATGCTGGGTCGTATTGACGACTGATCCGGCGGCAACCCAAGCGTATCTGAAAGAGAAAACGATGTCTGATATCAATAAAGTCGTACTTGCCTATTCCGGCGGCCTCGATACTTCGGTGATCCTGAAGTGGCTGCAAGACACCTACCAGTGCGAAGTGGTGACCTTTACCGCCGACCTGGGCCAGGGCGAAGAACTGGAACCGGCACGCCAGAAGGCGCTGCAGTTCGGCATCAAGCCGGAAAACATCTTTATCGACGACCTGCGCGAAGAATTCGTGCGCGACTTCGTGTTCCCGATGTTCCGTGCCAACACCGTGTATGAAGGCGAGTACCTGCTGGGTACCTCCATCGCCCGTCCGCTGATCGCCAAGCGCCAGATCGAGATCGCCAACCTGACCGGCGCCGACGCGGTATCGCACGGCGCGACCGGCAAGGGTAACGACCAAGTGCGTTTCGAGCTGGGCTACTACGGCCTGAAGCCGGACGTGAAAGTGATCGCGCCGTGGCGCGAGTGGGACCTGCTGTCCCGCGAAAAACTGCTGGCCTACGCCGAGAAGAACGGCATCCCGGTAGAAGCCAAGCACAAGGGCGGCGGCGCGCCGTACTCGATGGACGCCAACCTGCTGCACATCTCCTTCGAAGGCCGCCACCTGGAGAACCCGTCCGCCGAGGCCGAGGAAGCCATGTGGCGCTGGAGCGTGTCGCCGGAAGCGGCACCGGATGCGCCGGAATATCTGGATGTGGAATTCGAGAAGGGCGACATCGTGGCGCTGAACGGCGTGCGCCTGAAGGCCCACGAAGTGCTGGCCAAGCTGAACGAGCTGGGCGGCAAGCACGGCATCGGCCGTCTTGATCTGGTGGAAAACCGCTACGTGGGCATGAAGTCGCGCGGCTGCTACGAAACCCCGGGCGGCACCATCATCCTGAAGGCGCACCGCGCCATCGAGTCCATCACCCTGGACCGTGAAGTGGCGCACCTGAAGGACGACCTGATGCCGCGCTACGCCAGCATGATCTACAACGGCTACTGGTGGGCGCCGGAGCGCAAGGCGCTGCAGACCCTGATCGACTACACCCAGCAGAGCGTCAACGGCTGGGTGCGCCTGAAGCTGTACAAGGGCAACGTGATCGTGGTCAGCCGCGACTCGAAGACCGACTCACTGTTTGACATGAACATCGCGACCTTCGACGACGACGGCGGCGCCTACAACCAGGCCGACGCCGGCGGCTTCATCAAGCTGAACGCGCTGCGCATGCGCATCGCCGGCCGCCTGAACAAGTAAGCCGGACTGATCCAGCTTGTCAGACCGCACCTCCTGGGGTGCGGTTTTTTATTGCCGCTTTTATAATCTGCGGCCAACCTTACCGATCCGTATGCAGGGGGCAGCATGAGCGAGGAAGAATTCACCAACTGGTCGATGGGCATCCTGCTCAGCGGGCTGATCATTTTCATGGGCTTCATCATCTGGGATCTGGGCAAGAAATCCGGCGCCGGCAAGACCGGCATGATCGCGCTGTTCGTGGTGCTGGGCTTCGGCGTGATGGGCTTCGTGTTCAAGAACATCCTGGTTGAATTCCTGGTGATGAAATGAGCGGCGGCGCGCGACAGGAAAAGGGCGTCATCAGCCGCTGGCAGGACGAGCGCGGTTTCGGCTTCATCCAGCCGGAGCAGGGTGCGGCGCTGTTTGTGCACGTCAGTGCCTTTGCTGCCACGCCGCGCCGGCCGGCGGTGGGCGACGCGGTGTATTTCTTGCGCGCGCGGGACGACAAGGGCAAGCCACGCGCCAGCTGGGCCGCGTTCGCCGGGGTGCCACAGCAAGCGGTGACGGCGCGGGCGCTGCCGGACAACACGCCGCGGCCGTGGCTGGCGGTGCTGTTCGTGATCGTGCTGTGTGCGCTGTACGTGCGCGGCCTGCTGCCGCGCGACGTGCTGATGCTGTACGCGGTGATCAGCGTGCTGACGGTGCTGGTCTACCACCGCGACAAGGCGGCGGCACTGCGCAATCGCTGGCGCACGCAGGAGCGCACGCTGCACTGGCTGGCGCTGCTGGGCGGCTGGCCGGGCGCGATGCTGGCGCAATACTGGTTCCGCCACAAGTCGACCAAGCCGGCCTTTCGCCGCTGGTTCTGGGCGACGGTGCTGGGCAATGGTGCGCTGCTGGGCTGCGGCCTGTACCAGGGCGAGCGGCTGCTGGCGTTGCTGCGCTGACAATTGCCGGGCGCGGCGCTAGAATATGCGGCAATTTTGATAAGGAAGATGTGATGCCGTCATTTGATACCGTTTCCGAAGTGGATACCGTTGAAGTTCGCAACGCGGTCGACCAGACCAGCAAGGAAGTGGCGACCCGCTACGATTTCAAGGGCACCAG
Source organism: Vogesella fluminis (assembly GCF_014652335.1). Taxonomy (GTDB): domain Bacteria; phylum Pseudomonadota; class Gammaproteobacteria; order Burkholderiales; family Chromobacteriaceae; genus Vogesella; species Vogesella fluminis. The sequence goes on from NZ_BMYP01000001.1 coordinate 61,953, forward strand.
CGCCAGCCTGGAGCTGAAGGAAAAAGTGATTACCCTGCACGGTGACGCCGAATTCCAGATCCAGCAGATCATGGACATCCTGCTGGGCAAGCTGGCCAAGCGTGGCATTGACGTGCGTTGCCTGGAGTACGGCGACGTGAAGCAGGTCGGCGGCAACAAGGCCACTCAGACCGTCACCGTCAAGGAAGGCATCGAGACCGAGCTGGCAAAGAAGATCGTCAAGCTGATCAAGGACGCCAAGCTCAAGGTGCAGGCCAGCATTCAGGGTGAGGCCGTGCGCGTGAGCGGTGCCAAGCGCGACGACCTGCAGGCGGTGATGGCGCTGCTGCGCAAGGAAATTACCGATTTTCCGTTGCAGTTCAATAATTTCCGCGATTGATCATTACCCGTCGCCAGAGCGTGTTCACGTCGCTCAGGTCGTGAGCAGGTTCTCATTGAAGAAGGCTGTCCGGTACGGGCAGCCTTCTTGTCGTATGGCAATGGCTCAGCGCACGTGGATCTTCGCCTCGCCCTGCTGCAGGTTGCCGATGATGCTGGCGTAGCCGAAGCCGGCGGCGTGGAACTGCGCCAGCACGCTGTCGGCCGCCTCCGGCGCCACCGCCACCAGCAGGCCGCCGCTGGTCTGCGCATCGGCCAGCACCCGCAGCTGCCAGTCGGCCACGCTGTCGGCGGTGTGCACGTCCTCGCCGAAGCTGGCCAGGTTGCGCTCGATGGCGCCGGGGCCGTAGCCCTTCTCCGCCCACGCCTGCGCCTCGCGGATCACCGGCACCTTCGCCATGTCCAGATGCGCCGCCAGTTGCGAGCCGCGGCAGATTTCCAGCAGGTGGCCGAGCAGGCCGAAGCCGGTGACGTCGGTCAGCGCGTGCACCTGGTCCATCGCTGCCAGCTGGCTGCCGACCTTGTTCAGCTGCGTGGTGGAGGCGATCAGCGCCTGATAGCCGGCGTCGTCCAGCTCGCCCTTCTTCATCGCCTGCGCCAGGATGCCGACGCCCAGCCCCTTGCCGAGGATCAGCACGTCGCCGTCTTTTGCATCGCAATTGCGCTTGATTTGCTCGGGATGCATCAGCCCCATCACCACCAGGCCGTAGATCGGCTCCGGCGCGTCGATGGAGTGGCCGCCGGCGATCGGGATGCCCGCCTCGCGGCACACCGATTCGCCGCCCTGCAGGATGTCGCGGATGGTTTCCACCGGCAGCGTGTTCACCGGCATGCCGACGATGGCCAGCGCCATGATCGGCGTGGCGCCCATCGCGTAGATGTCGGAGATGGCGTTGGTGGCGGCGATGCGGCCGAAGTCGCGCGCGTCATCGACAATCGGCAGGAAGAAGTCGGTGGTCGCCACCAGCGCCTGGCTGTCGTTGAGGCGGTACACCGCCGCGTCGTCGCTGGTTTCGGCGCCGACCAGCAGGTCCGGGTACGGCAGCTTGTCGCGGTTGCCTGCCAGGATCGCCTGCAATACCGACGGTGCAATTTTGCAGCCACATCCGCCACCGTGCGACAATTGCGTCAATCTGATTCCTGTCATGGCCCACGCCTTCCTATCTATGTTTTTCAAGCTCGCGACCGTAGCACAGCGCCACCAATTTGACGAGATCATCGACGTGCGCACCCCGGCGGAATTTGCCGAAGACCACATCCCCGGCGCCATCAACTGCCCGGTGATGAGCGACGAGGAGCGCGTGCGCGTCGGCACCCTGTACAAGCAGGTGTCGCCGTTCGAGGCGCGCAAGGTCGGCGCCGCCATCGCCGCGCGCAATATCGCGCGCCACCTCGACGAACAGTTCGCGCGCCACCCCAAGTCGTGGCGCCCGCTGGTGTACTGCTGGCGCGGCGGGCAGCGCTCCGGCTCGATGGCGATCATCCTGGCGCAGATCGGCTGGGCGGCGCACCAGCTGCAAGGCGGCTACAAGGCCTATCGCCACCGGGTGCTGGAAGACCTCGCCACCCTGCCGCAGCAGTTCCGCTTCCGCGTGATCAGCGGCCCCACCGGCAGCGGCAAGAGCCGGCTGCTGGCGGCGCTGGCGGCACAGGGCGCGCAGGTGCTGGATCTGGAAGGCCTCGCCGCCCACCGCGGCTCGGTGCTGGGGCGGCTGCCGGACGTGGCGCAGCCGTCGCAAAAGCGCTTCGACAGTCTGCTCGATAGCGCGCTGCAGGCTTTCGACCCGACGCGGCCGGTGTTCGTGGAGGCGGAAAGCAAGAAGATCGGCTTCGTGTCGCTGCCGGACGCGCTGTACAGCCGCATGCACGACAGCGAGTGCCTGCAGCTGGAGGTGCCGCTGGCGGCGCGGGTGGGTTTCCTCAAGCGCGACTACGATTTTTACCTGCGCGAGCCGGAGCGGCTGGTGACCCAGCTCGGCTTCCTGCGCAATGTGCACGGCAAGGCACAGCTGGACGCGTGGGCGGCGATGGCGCGCGGCGGCGATTTCGACACCCTGGTCGGCGAGCTGCTGACCAGTCACTACGACCCGCTGTACCTGCGCTCGCAGGGCAAGCACTACACGCAGGCGGTGCAGCCGCTGGCGGTGCCGGCACTGGACGACGCCACGCTGCAGCAGGTGGCAAGCCAGCTGGCCGGCTGAGGTCGAAAAGGTTGGCCGCATGGCACCATGCCTTGCGGCCAACCCTGGCTGGTCCGAGCACCAGCCATCCCGTCCGCGCCTAGCGCAGCGACCGGGCAGTCGCGGCCACGCGCCGGAAGCGGCTGTGACGCTGCGGCGGATTGACCTCTACCGTGACATGTGCCAGTTGCGGGCAGCCGGTCAGCAGACGGCGAAAATCATCGGCCGTTGCCTTGCCCTCGCAATCCAGTGCCACGATGCAGGCGTAGCGGCCCTTGCCCACCTGCCACAAATGCAGGTCCGTGATGCTGAGCGGCCACGGCCCTGCTTCGAGCAGCGCACGCACCCGTGCCGCCAGTGGTGTATCCATTTCCGCATCCAGCAGGATGCGCCCGGTTTGTTGCAGCAGCCCCTTGGCCCATATCGCCACCAGTACTGCGCCAGCCACACCCATTAGCGGGTCCAGCCATGCCGCCCCCCACAGCTTGCCGGCAAACAGTGCGATGATGGCCAGTACCGAAGTGGCGGCATCGGCCAGTACGTGCAAATAGGCTGAGCGCAAGTTGAGATCGGCATGTATTGCGTGATCATGATCATGACCGTGGCGGTGGCTGTGATCGTGGTGGTGATGGCCATGGTGATGCGCCGCGCCATGATGATGACTGTCGTTCAGCAGCCATGCACACAGCAGGTTGACCAGCAGGCCGAGAAGGGCGATTGCGATGGCCTGGTCATAGTGGATGGGCAGTGGCGACAGCAGGCGTTCCAGCGACTGGAACAACATCAGCGCCGCCACCGCCAGCAGCAGCAGGGCGCTGCTGAAGCCGCCGAGGATTTCGATTTTCCAGGTGCCGAAGCTGAAACGTGTGTCATGCGCGTAGCGCCGTGCGGCGGCGTAGGCCAGTACCGACAACCCCAGGGCCAGCGCATGGGAGCTCATGTGCCAGCCGTCTGCCAGCAGCGCCATCGAATTGAACCACCAGCCGCCAATGATCTCGGCGACCATCATGCCGGCAGTCAGCAATACTGCCCAGCGGGTATTGCGCTCTGCCAGCGGATTGCCTTCGTCAAAAACATGGTGATGCTGGCGTGGGTGGGGCAAGTGTGGCATGTTGGCATTCCGCAGGCTGATTTATACTGCCCCATAGTATATTGACGGCCATGAACATACTACCCCCCAGTACAAAAAGGATCGTGCATGTCCCATCTGCTCCGCAACAACAAGCCGCTGCTCGGCCGCGTGCGCCGCATCAAGGGCCAGGCCGAGGCGCTGGAACGGGCGCTGGAGAACTGCGCCGATTGCAGCGCCGTGCTGCAGCAAATTGCCGCCATCCGCGGTGCCGTCAACGGCCTGATGGCCGGCGTGCTGGAGGATCATATCCGTGAACATATCGGCGCTGCCGATATCAGTACCGAGGCCCGTAATGCCGAGATTGACCAGCTGGTTGCCATCCTGCGCTCCTATCTCAAATAGGCTACCGGGCCGGCAAAAAAAAGGTTGGCCGCAGGCAATGCGGCCAACCTTTCTGTCTGGTGCGGGGCTTACAGCTGCTCCAGCGCCAGCAGTTCCTCCACCGTCTGGCGGCGGCGGATCAGGCGGTCGGACTCGCCGTCCACCAGCACCTCGGCGATCAGCGGCCGGGTGTTGTAGTTGCTGGACATCGACGCGCCGTAGGCGCCGGTGTCGTGGAACACCAGCAGGTCGCCTACGCTGGCTGCCGGCAGGCGGCGCGGCAGCACCACGCCGCCGTCGCCCTGGGTGAACACGTCGCCGGATTCGCACAGCGGGCCGCCGACCACGGTGTCCTTTTCCGGCTTCTGCACGCCGTCCTGCGGCACCACGGTGATGTGGTGGTAGCTGCCGTACATCGACGGGCGCATCAGCTCGTTGAAGCCGGCGTCGACCAGCACGAAGTGGTTGTTGCCGGCGTCCTTGGCGGCGCGCACCTCGGCCAGCAGGTTGCCGGATTCGGCCACCAGATAGCGGCCCGGTTCGATCTCCAGCGCCAGCGGATGGCCGATCACGGCGGCGGCGTCCTGCCGTGCCTGGTCCCACAGCGTGAAGTAATGGTCGGTGTCGATGCTGGCGTCGCCGTCGCGGTAGGGGATCGACAGGCCACCGCCGGCGGAGATGGCGTGCAGGTTGTGGCCGTGGGCCTTCACCTGTTGCACCAGCTCGACCATGGTGCCGCACACCTGCTGCAGGTGGCTGTAGTCGACGCCGGAGCCGATGTGCATGTGCAGGCCGACCAGCTGCAGGCCGTGCTGGCGGATCACGTCCAGCGCCGCCGGCAGGTCGCTGTGCCAGATGCCGTGCTTGCTGTGTTCGCCGCCGGTATTGGTCTTGTTGCTGTGGCCGTGGCCAAAGCCGGGGTTGATGCGCAGCCACACGCGGTGGCCGGGCGAGGCCTCGCCCAGCTGGTGCAGCATGTCGATGGAGCCGGCGTTGACCGGGATGCCGTGCTCGGTCACCGTCGCCAGCGTGTCGCGGTCGACCAGGTCGGCGGTGAACACGATGCCGGACGGCTCGCCGGCGGCGTCATAGCCGGCGGCCAGCGCGCGCAGGATCTCGCCGCGCGACACCGCGTCCACCTTCACCCCTTGTTCGCGCATCAGGCGCAGGATGTGGGTGTTGCTGCACGCCTTCTGCGCAAAACGGATGGTGTCGAACCGGCGCAGCGCGGCGATGCGCTGGCGGATGGTGTCGGCGTCGTACACCCACAGCGGGGTGCCGTAGTGCTGGGCGAGGGCGGCGAGGCGGGCGGTGTCGGGGGTCTGCATCTCTGTTGATCCTTGGCGATTGGGAGCCGGTTCGTGCGGTGCGGGGCGGCGGTATCGGGTGCCTAGCGGTGGCAAACTGCAGGTGCGTCCCGCCAGGCTGAGGGTGCCTTCTGTCTCGTCGGCGTTTTGCGGCCTGTTGCGCTTGCGCCAGGGTTGGCCGCAAGGGAGCGCGATTGCGGTCTGTGCCGCGTGGCGTGCTCCGCCGTAGCCGGCATCATGCCCTTGGTGGGTGATTCAGTAAAATGCTAATATTTTGGCTGGTAATTCATTTTTGATATGGAGTGCGTCGTGAGCATCAGCCATCGTCACATCGAAGTGTTCCGCGCGGTGATGACCAGCGGTAGCGTCACCGGCGCCGCCAGCCTGCTGTACACCTCGCAGCCGACGGTCAGCCGCGAGCTGGCGCGGCTGGAGCAGCTGCTGGGCTTTGCGCTGTTCGAGCGCCAGCGTGGCCGGCTGCAGCCGACGGCGCCGGCGCTGGCACTGTTCGACGAGGTACAGCGCTCCTATATCGGGCTGGAGCGCATCGCCGGCGTTGCGGCCAACCTTGGGCGCCAGGATCGCGGGCAGTTGTCGCTGCTGTGCCTGCCGGCGTTCGCCCACGCGTTGCTGCCGGCGGTGTGCCGCCGCTTTGCCGCCGGCCACCACGGCGTCGGCATCGCCATCACGCCGCAGGAGTCGCCGCTGCTGGAGGAATGGCTGTCGGCGCAGCGCTATGATCTGGGTCTCACCGAGCACGAGGCCGCGCCGCCGGGCACCCGGCTGCAGGCGCAATGGCTGGCCGACGAGGTGTGCGTGCTGCCGGACGGGCACCCGCTGCTGGCGCGCACGGTGCTGGCGCCGCAGGATTTTGCCGGCCAGGCCTTCGTCAGCCTGTCGCCGGACGACCCCTACCGCGTGCAGCTGGACCGCGTGTTTGCCGATGCCGGTGTGGCGCGGCAGATGCTGCTGGAGACGCACAGCGCGGTGGCGGTGTGCGCGATGGTGGCGGCCGGGCTGGGGGTGGCCATCGTCAACCCGCTGACCGCCTTGTCGCTGGCCGGGCAGGGGGTGCAGCTGCGCCGCTTCGCGGTGTCGGTGCCGTTCCGCGTGAGCCTGGTGCTGCCGGAGTTCCGCCCGTCGACGCCGCTGACCGGCGCCTTTGCCGACGCGGTGGTCGCCGAGCTGGCGCACGCCACCGCCGCACTGGCTGAGGCGCTGGCTTGAGCCTGATGGAGGCGGGTAGCGATTGGTGTTGCATTGCAAAAAATGTTGCGCCACGCTATGTAATTGATTAAAAGGTAAAAATCTTGATTTTGGTCGGTGCCGTTGGCTGGCCGTCCGCTATCCTGACGGAATTTTCTGGCGCGACGCGCGGTCAGATGCTGTTATACCCTGCTGTTCGTGCCGCCATTGCCCGCCGCGGCACGCTCCCATCGCAACGTGTCAAACGTGACGCAAACTGTCCAACGGATGACTGAATGGATCAAATACTTTCCCAACTGGCCAACCGCCAAAGTGATACCCCGCCGGTGCCGTATCTGGCACGGCTGGTGGCGCAGGTCCGCCCCGACGACGCCGGCGACTTCGTGCAGGCCACCAGCAATCTGCGTGCGCTGACCTATCTGCTGGCGCGCCACGCCAGCTACCGCGCCGGCCTGCGCCAGGCGCTGATCGACCTGCTCGGTTCCACCCGCCAGGTGCAGCTGTATACCGACACCGGCACGCTGTCCAACGAGACCTTTTCCCAGGCGCTGCGCCGTCGCATCGGCGAGCGCCTGCTGCCGCCGGCGCGCTCGCCCGGTCATCTGGCCGACCAGTTCGGCGTGATCTTCTGCCAGCGCGAGGACTACCGCTGGGTGGCCGCGCTGTCGCAGGAAGTGTGGCAGGAGCTGTGGCAGGCGCTGGCCTGGGACGAGGAGCGGCAGATGGTCGCCAACCCGACGCGGCTGCAGCTCTTGGAAGCGGTACAGGTGCTGACTGCGCGCATCACCGCCATCGGGCTGGAGCCGGAGCTGGTGAAGACCTATCCCGACATCGAACGCTTCGAGTCGCCGTTCCTGCACCTGTCCGCCGAGGCGCAGCGCTATGTTGCCTCGGCGCGCGCGGCGATGGTGGACGAGACCTGCCCCGACGAGGATGACCGCCAGATGCTGGTGCTGCTGGAGCAGTGCGAGGACGTGATCGCCCGCCTGCGCAAGGCGGCGGCCAACCGTGGCGTGTCGGTAAGCCTGAGCTACCACGTCACCCGCCTGCGCCAGCACATCCAGCGCCTGCGCACGCTGCTGGCGCTGCTGGACCCGGAACGCAGCCCGGCGCGCGACGCCACGCTGTTTCGCCTGCTGGCCGAGCTGGTGCGCGCGGACAACCGCAAGTACAGCCTGCGCGACGTGTTCGCCAGCAATACCGAGCTGCTGGCGCGACAGGTCACCGAACACGCCGGCCGCCACGGCGAGCACTACATCGCGGAAAACCGCAGCCAGTGGCTGGCGATGGGCAAGGCGGCAATGGGCGCCGGCGTCATCGTCGGCTTCATGGCGCTGTTCAAGCTGCTGATCGCCACGCTGCACCTGCCGCTGATCTGGGAGGCGCTGGCCTTTGGCCTCAACTACTCGCTGGGCTTCATGCTGGTGCACGTGCTGCACTTCACCATCGCCACCAAGCAGCCGGCGATGACGGCGGCGCGCATCGCCGCCGCCATCCACGAGGCCGGCGGCAAGGCCGACATGGCGGGGCTGGCCGAGCTGGTGGTGAAAGTGATGCGCACCCAGTTCGTGGCCATTCTCGGCAACGTGCTGCTGGCGATCCCGGTGGCGTGGGCCATCGCCGAGGCCTGGCTGTGGCTGGCCGGCACGCCGGTGATCGACGAGGGCAAGGCGGCGTACCTGCTGCACGACCTGCATCCGCTGTCCAGCCTGGCGCTGTTCCACGCCGCCATTGCCGGCGTCTACCTATTCCTGTCCGGCCTGATCGCCGGCTACTACGACAACAAGGCGATCTACCGCCAGATCCCGCAACGGCTGGCCGCGGTGCCGTGGCTGAACCGGTTGCTGGGCGAGGCGCGCACCCGCCGCTTTGCCCACTACGTCGAGCACAACCTCGGCGGCCTGGCCGGCAACTTCTACTTCGGCATGTTCCTTGGCGTCACCGGCACCATCGGCTTTCTGCTTGGCCTGCCACTGGACATCCGCCACATCACCTTCTCGTCGGCCTATCTGTCCTACGCCGCGGTCAGCTACGACTACGCGCTGCCGCTTGCGACGGTGCTGTGGTCGGTGGCCGGGGTGGCGCTGATCGGCATGACCAACCTGCTGGTCAGCTTCAGCCTGGCGCTGTGGGTGGCGCTGCGCTCGCGCAAGCTGCGCGGCAGCGACGCCTTGCCGCTGCTGCCGGCGGTGTTGAAGCGCTTCCTGCGCGGGCCGAAGGCGTTCTTCATTCCGCCGCGGGAACGGGCGGCGGAGCCGGAGGAGGCCGCGCCACCGGCTTGAACCGTTGCCGCTTGATGCCGCGTTTGTCGCCCCGCCCCGCCCCGCGCGGGGCGTTTTGCTGCCGGCGGCTTGTTGCCGCTTTCAGCAGGCGATGGCAGGTACTATCATCATGCTCCGTCACACTGACAGACCAAGATGCAAGCATGATCGATACCTCCTGCAACGACCGCAGCCCCTGGGCTGTTTTCCTGATCTTTCTCCGGCTGGGCCTGAGCTCCTTCGGCGGGCCGCTTGCCCACCTCGCTTACTTTCGCGATGAGTTCGTGATGCGGCGGCAGTGGCTGACCGAGCGCAGCTACGCGGATCTGGTCTCCCTGTGCCAGTTTCTGCCGGGGCCGGCCAGCAGTCAGGTCGGCATCGCGCTCGGCTTGTCTCGATCCGGCTATGCCGGGGCCCTGGCCGCGTGGGCGGGCTTCACGCTGCCGTCGGCGCTTGCCCTGATCCTGTTTGCACTGGGCATCGCCAGCTATGGTGATGCGATGCCGGCTGGCGTGCTGCACGGCTTGAAGGTGGTGGCCGTAGCGGTGGTCGCGCAGGCCGTATGGGGAATGGCGCGCAATCTCTGTCCGGATGCGCCGCGCATCACCCTCATGGCGGCGGCGGCCTGCTTCGTGCTGCTGGTGCCGTCCGTCTGGGGGCAGGTGGGCGTTATCGCCATTGCCGCGGTGATGGGGCTCTTGCTGTTCAAGCCCCAGCCGGGGGGAGCGCATGAGCCGTTGCCGATTGCCATCCGGCGTCGCATTGGCCTGTTCTGGCTGACGCTGTTCCTTGCCTTGCTGACGGGCCTGCCCTTGTTGAGTACGGTATTCCCGAGCCAGACGCTGGCTGTGGTGGATGCCTTCTACCGGGCCGGTTCGCTGGTTTTCGGTGGCGGACATGTGGTGTTGCCGCTGCTGCAAGCCGAAGTGGTGCCTTCCGGCTGGGTCAACAACGACGCCTTTCTGGCCGGCTATGGCGCCGCGCAGGCCGTCCCCGGCCCGCTGTTCACCTTTGCGGCATTCCTTGGCGCATCGATGAACCAGGCACCCACGGGCTGGCTCGGCGGCTTGGTCTGCCTGCTGGCGATCTTTGCGCCGTCCTTCCTGCTGGTCGTGGGAGCCTTGCCGTTCTGGGGGCGTCTGCGCCGCCACACCCGCATGCAAGCGGCGCTGTCCGGCATCAATGCTGCCGTGGTTGGCCTGCTGCTGGCCGCCCTCTATCAGCCGGTATGGACGAGCGCGATTCACGCACCGCAGGACTTCGGCTTGGCGCTTGTGGCGCTGGTCGGCCTGGTGTTCTGGAAACTGCCGCCGTGGCTGGTCGTGGTCGGCAGTGGTGTCGCGGGCGGGGTGCTGGGCATGGCGGGGTGAGCTGTCCTACCTGGCCGATTCGGCGGATCGGGCCGTTGGCGCATCCTGCCTCTTGACGGCAAATGATGCGCTCATGGCCGGTCGCTTGCCCGCTAACCCCATCTGATTACACACAAGTCCGTTGGCATGGCGTATTATCTACGCCCCACCGATTTTGGANTTTAAACCGGGCAAGCTGGATGCCGGCAGTTTATTGCTGCCATTAAGATTGATGCTTGAGAGTCTGGGTATTGAGCTGCAGAAAAGTGGCAATGCCGATAACTCGTGGCTTGAGAAACTGCTTGTTACCTTTGGCGGAACACAATTTCCGGCAACTGCTGCTTTTTCGGAATTTGCCAGAAATACGATTGCCAGTGATGTTGATGCATTAACAAATCCGGACAATGCCTTGATGGCCTGGATGGATCATGAAGAAAAACTCTTCCGCCTGTATGAGCGACACCTGGTGCAGCAGCGGCTACGCAACGGTTTTGGTGTAAACGGTGATGATGTGGATGAATTCATCAGCTACTCATTAAGCGTACAAAACCGCAGAAAATCACGTGTCGGGCATGCTTTTGAAGGGCATCTCGATCATATGTTCAAGCTGCATCAACTCTCTTTTCAGCAGGGAAGAGGCAAGGGGAATGTAACGGAAAACAATGCCAAACCGGACTTCATTTTCCCATCGTTCAAGGCCTACCACGACCCTGACTTTCCGCAAGAAAAGTTGTTGATGCTTGGTGCCAAGACAACATGCAAGGATCGCTGGAGGCAGGTTCTGAGCGAAGCAGCCAGAATACCGAAGAAGCATTTGATTACCTTGGAAGCTGCGATAAGCGTGGCTCAGACCGAAGAAATGGCAATGCACGATCTTCAGTTAATCGTCCCGGAAAGCGTGCAATCGACCTATACCATGAACCAGCAAGAAAAATTACTTAATGTCTCCGAATTCATTTCAAGGGTCAAAGCAGGGTAAGCCCATCTGATTACACACAAGTCCGTTGGCATGGCGTATTATCTACGCCCCACCGATTTTGGATGACAGGATGAGCTGGGCTGAACAGGAGTTCACGAACCTCGATCTGGGCGACAAACGCCTGAACAAACGCGCCGTCCTGCTGGCCGAGCAGTTGGCCGCCAATCCAGAAGCCAGCATCCCTGGTGCTTGTGGCGGCTGGGCCGAAACGGCCGCAGCGTATCGCTTCTTTGCCCAGGACGAGATGGGCTGGGATGCGATCATGGCGCCGCATTGGCAACGCTCGGTCGACCGGATGCGCCCCCACCCGGTCGTGCTGTGTATTCAGGATACGACCGAGCTGGATTTCAACGGGCAGGCCATCAATGGTCTGGGGCCGCTCTCGTACGAGGCGCAGCGCGGCATGTATCTGCATCCGACCTATGCGGTTACGCCGGTTCGTGAGCCTCTCGGGGTGCTCGACGCGCATATGTGGGCGCGTGAATCGAAGGATGCCTCGGGCAAGCGTGCCGGTATCAAGGAAAGTGTTCGCTGGATTGAGGGCTATCAGCGCGTGGCCGAACAGGCCAACGCGCTGCCCGACACACGCCTTGTTTATGTCGCCGATCGCGAGTCGGACATCCTGGCATTGATGGTGGCGGCACGCGACTTGGGCCATCCGGCCGATTGGCTGGTACGGTCGCAACATAACCGCAGCTTGCCGGATGGCGGCAAGTTGTGGGATGCGGTGACGAACTCGGAACCACTGGGTGGAATCCGGTTCACCATGGGCGCCCGACCGGGGCAGCCGGCACGCGAGATTCGCCAGCAGTTGTGGACGCAACGCGTGGAACTGCCGGATGGGGACGGAGGTACCGTCGCGGTGACCTGCATCGTTGCGCGTGAGGTGGATGCGCCGGCGGGCGTCAAAGCAGTGGAGTGGCGGCTGCTCAGCAATCGCCCTGCGGCGGATCTGGAAGCGGTGACCGAACTGATCGATTGGTATCGGGCACGCTGGGAAATCGAGCTGTTCTTTCATGTGCTGAAAAATGGTTGCCGGGTGGAAGCGCTGCAACTGGCGACCATGGAACGGCTGGAGCGTGCCTTGGCGCTGTATATGGTGGTGGCTTGGCGGATAGCTCGGCTGATGCGGCTGGGCCGTACTTGCCCGGACCTGAGCGCGGCACTGTTGTTCGAGCATGATGAGTGGCAGGCGGCCTTCATTCTCAACAAGAAGAAGCCGCCGGTGACGGCGCCTGGGCTGAATGAGGCGATCCGGCTGGTTGCTCAACTTGGCGGCTTCCTCGGGCGCAAGAGTGATGGCGAACCGGGCGTGAAGACCATCTGGCAGGGGCTACAACGGGTGATGGACTTCGCTGCTGGGCTCCGGTTCGCACGCGGGCTTGATGCTTAATGAATTGTGTGTAATGGGATGGGGTAAGCCGGGCTGAATTTGCTCGGCACAATATTGATTGTGCATGGCTTTAAACGACTATGTCGTTATCCGTTTTCGGAGACGCACAGTTCCCGCCAAAGCTTGGCCGCAAGCCTTGCGGCCAACCCTGGCCCTGCTGACATCGCCCATCCGCTCGCCTACAATACGCACCCTGTTGATTTGACAACGATTTGCGGCACTACCCGCCGCCCATGAAAGCCCGATTATGTTGCGACTCGCCGAAATCAAGCTGCCGCTTGACCACCATGACTCCGCGCTGCGCGAGGCCGTCTGTGCCCGCCTGGCCGTGCCCGACAGCGCCATCCGCGCGCTCACCGTTTTCAAGCGCAGCTACGACGCGCGCCGCTCCTCGCAGCAGCTGATCTACATCGTCGACCTGGACGTCGCCGGCGAGGACGCGCTGCTGAAGAAGTTCAAGGGCGACCCGCACGTCGGCGCCACGCCGGACATGAACTACTACTACGTCGGCCAGGCGCCGGCGACGCTGCCGTGCCGGCCGCTGGTGGTCGGTTTCGGCCCCTGCGGCATCTTCGCCGCGCTGATCCTGGCGCAGATGGGCTTCAGGCCCATCGTGCTGGAACGCGGCAAGGAAGTGCGCCAGCGCACCAAGGACACCTGGGGCCTGTGGCGCAAGAACGTGCTGAACCCGGAATCCAACGTGCAGTACGGCGAGGGCGGTGCCGGCACCTTCTCCGACGGCAAGCTGTACAGCCAGATCAAGGACCCGCGCTACCTCGGCCGCAAGGTCATCGACGAGTTCGTCAAGGCCGGCGCGCCGGAAGAGATCGTCTACGTCGCCAAGCCGCACATCGGCACCTTCAAGCTGGTGACCATGGTGGAGAAGATGCGCGCCACCATCATCGAGCTGGGCGGCGAGATCCGCTTCGAGCACAAGGTCACCGACCTGCTGCTGGAGGGTGACGGCGATACGCGCCAGCTGCGCGGCGTGGTGCTGGAAAACGGCGAACAGCTGCTGTCCGACCACGTGGTGATGGCGCTGGGTCACAGCGCGCGCGACACCTTCGAGATGCTGCACGCGCGCGGCGTGTACATGGAGGCCAAGCCGTTCTCCATCGGCTGCCGCATCGAGCACCCGCAGTCGCTGATCGACAAGGCGCGTCACGGCAAGCACGCCGGCCACCCTATCCTGGGCGCCGCCGACTACAAGCTGGTGCACCACGCCAAGAACGGCCGCGCGGTGTACAGCTTCTGCATGTGCCCGGGCGGCACCGTGGTCGCCGCCGCCTCCGAACCGGGGCGGCTGGTCACCAACGGCATGAGCCAGTACTCGCGCAACGAGCGCAACGCCAACTCGGCGCTGGTGGTCAGCATCACGCCGGAAGACTACCCGGGCGACGGCCCGCTGGCCGGCATCGCGCTGCAGCGGCAGCTGGAAGAGCTGGCGTTCAAGCTCGGCGGCGAGAACTACGAGGCGCCGGCGCAGCTGGTCGGCGACTTCCTCGCCGGCAAACCGTCCACGCAGCTGGGCGAGGTCGAGCCGTCGTACAAGCCGGGCGTGAAGATGAGCGATCTCGCCAGCATCCTGCCGCCGTACGCGGTGGAGGCGATGCGCGAGGCGCTGCCGGCCTTCGACCGCCAGATCCGCGGCTACACGATGCACGACGCGGTGCTGACCGGGCTGGAGACGCGCACCAGCTCGCCGCTGCGCATCACCCGCGGCGACGACCTGCAGAGCCTGAACGTGCGCGGCCTGTATCCGGCCGGTGAAGGCGCCGGTTACGCCGGCGGCATCCTGTCGGCCGGCGTCGACGGCATCCGCATCGCCGAGGCGGTGGCGAAAAGCATGCTCGGCCTGCACTGAACCCGGCCCGGCCATCGCTGTCAAAATGCGGCGCGCCAGTCTGGCGCGCCGCATTTTTTGCTGCGACCGCCCGGCGAGCGTGGTAAAACGCCCGTATGCACACGAGTCACGTCGCGGCAATTGTCAGCCCGACGTGCTAAAACCAAGGTTGGCCGCAGGGCCACATGCCGGCCCTCCCGCCAACCCGGATCATAAACAGCGCCCGGCACGCATCGGGCGCCTACCTGTTGAAACCCTTGCTTGCAAAGGAACTACCGTGAAGCTTTCCATCAAATCGCTGGCCATCGCCAGCCTCGCCGTCGCCGTCGCCGGTTGTGCCGTCAATCCGCAGACCGGCCAGAGTGAAATGAGCAAGACCGCCACCTACGGCCTCGGCGCCGCCGCGGCCTGCGGCATCGTCGGCGCGCTGACCCACGGCGGCAAAGGCGCCCGCAACTCGGCGCTGGCCTGCGGCGCGCTGGGTGCCGGTGTCGGCGCCTATATGGACTACCAGGAAAAACTGCTGCGCGAAAAACTGGCCAACAGCCAGGTGCAGGTGCAGCGCGTCGGCGACCAGATCAAGCTGGTGATGCCGGAAAACATCACCTTCGCCACCGGCAGCGCCACGCTGGGCAGCGGCGCGGTGAAGACGCTGGGTGACGTGGCCGGCGTGCTGGCACAGTACGCCGACACCACCATGGTGGTGGCCGGCCACACCGACAGCACCGGCAGCCAGGCGCTGAACCAGAGCCTGTCCGAGCGCCGTGCCGCCGCCGTGGCCAGCGTGCTGCAGCAGCGTGGCGTCGCTAGCGCGCGCATCCGCAGCGTCGGTTACGCCGCCAGCCAGCCGGTAGCTGACAACGGCACCGCCGAAGGCCGCGCCAGGAACCGCCGCGTCGAAATCGCCATCGACCCGATCAGGCAGTAAGCCCTCAGCGCTGCCGCCAGCGCCCCTGCCGCCATACGACAGGGGCATGCCTGCATGGCGGCGCCATGATGCCGGCACCGGCAACGTTGGCCGCAGGCTTTGCGCTATCATCGCCATCCCTTTCCCTTATCCAGCGAGCCGAACATGAGCGACATCACGCCCGTCACCCCCAAACCCTGCTACAAGTGCGGCGCCCCCGCCGAGGTAGTCAAAGCCGGCTCACGCCGTTTCTGGGTGCAGTGCTCGCGCTATGCAGGCCAGGGCACCTGCTCGGCGATCGGCTCGCAGGCCGACAACCGCAAGGAAGCGATCGCCAACTGGAACAAGATCTGCTGAATTGAATGTCGCCGGCCGCGAAAGCGGCCATTGTACCGGCCATGGTCTAGCATGAAATCAGGATAAAGCCGGAGCTGCCAGGTGCGGTACCTCCGGCAGCGGCCGGCGCGTGGTCGGCGACGAGCCGTTCGCGCCGTACGGTTTCCAGTATGGCGAAGACCGGCAGCCGCACGGGCCGGACGCCATTTACCGGCGCCGGGGCTTGTAAGCGCACCCGCTCCGGACGGAAGGGGAACGCCATGCGACATCTGTCTTTGCTGCTGTGCCTGATACTGGGCGCGACGCCCGCACTGGCCGCCGAGCCGCCGCCGGTACCCGGCTGGCAGGATTACCGCGACGGCAAGCTGGCCCATGCGCGCCAGCTGTTCGAGGAGGCAGCCGGCGCCGGCGACCGGGTCGCCGCCTTCAATCTGGCGATGCTGTACTGGCATGGCGAGGCCGTCGCCAGCAGCAAGCCCAAGGCGCTGTACTGGCTGCACAGGGCCGCCGAGCAGCAGCTGCCGCAGGCCGAGCACGCACTGGGCATCCTGTACGAGAACGGCGACGCGGTGCCCAAGTCGCTGACGCGCGCCACCTACTGGTTCGACCGTGCGGCCAACCACGGCCTGATCGTGGCGCAGATCGACCTCGGCACCCAGTTCTTCCTCGGCCGCGGCGCGCCGCAGGACTACGCCCGCGCCGCCTACTGGTATGAAAAGGCCGCGGAGCAGGGCGACGCCGGCGCGCAATACCTGATCGCCAGCATGTACGAGTTCGGCCACGGCGTGCGCCGCGACCTGGAAAGCGCGATCCGCTGGTATGCCAAGGCAGGGGTGCAGGGCGATGTCGCCGCCACGCTGAAGGCAATCGAGCTGGCGAAGCAGATCAACGGCCAGGCGCTGTAGGCCGCGGCATGCAGAACGGCGGGGAAACCCCGCCGTTGCCGTCTGTGCCGCGCTCAACCCAGGCTGAGCACCGTCTCGTCGTCCTCCGCCTCCTCGCCGAGGAAGCCGCCGCTCTGATGCGCCCACAGCCGCGCGTACAGGCCGCCTCTGGCCAGCAGTGTATCGTGGCTGCCTTCCTCCACGATGCGGCCCTTGTCCAGCACGATCAGTCTGTCCATCGCCGCGATGGTCGACAGCCGGTGCGCGATGGCTACCACGGTCTTGCCTTCCATCAGCCGGTACAGGCTGCGCTGGATCGCCGCTTCCACCTCGGAATCCAGCGCGCTGGTGGCCTCGTCCAGCAGCAGGATCGGCGCGTCCTTCAGCATCACCCGCGCGATGGCGATGCGCTGGCGCTGGCCGCCGGACAGCTTCACGCCGCGCTCGCCGACGTGGGCGTCGTAGCCGCTGCGCCCTTTCGGATCGGTCAGCGTCTGGATGAATTCATGCGCCTCGGCGCGCTCGGCGGCGGCGATCATCTGCGCGTCGCTGGCGTCGCTACGGCCGTACAGCAGGTTGTCGCGCACCGAGCGGTGCAGCAGCGAGGTGTCCTGCGTCACCATCCCCACCTGCGCGCGCAGGCTGTCCTGCGCCACCTGGCTGACGTCCTGGCCGTCGATCAGGATGCGGCCGCTTTCCACGTCGTAGAAGCGCAGCAGCAGGTTGACGATGGTGGACTTGCCGGCACCGCTGCGGCCGACGAGGCCGATCTTCTCGCCGGGGCGGATGGTCAGTGTCAGCTCGTCGATCACCGGGCGCGTGCCGCCGTAGCCGAAGCTGACCTGCTCGAAGCGCACCTCGCCGCGGCCAACCTTGAGCGGCTGCGCCTGCGGCGCGTCCTTGATCGCCACCGCGCGCGACAGCGTGTTGATGCCGTCCTGCACCGTGCCGATGTGCTCGAACAGGCTGGACATCTCCCACATGATCCAGTGCGAGATGCCGTTCAGGCGCAGCGCCATCGCGGTGGCCGCCGCCACCGCGCCGACGCCGACCACGCCGCGCGTCCACAGCCACAGCGTGGCGCCGGCGGTGCTGGCGATCAGCAGCATGCTCAGCAGGTGATTGACGATCTCGAAGCCGCTGACCAGCCGCATCTGGCGGTAGGCGGTGGCCAGGAATTCCTGCATCGCGCCGCGGGCGAAGCCGGCCTCGCGCTGGCCGTGCGAGAACAGCTTGACGGTGGCGATATTGGTATAGGCGTCGGTGATGCGCCCGGTCATCAGGCTGCGCGCGTCGGCCTGCGCGCTGGCGGCACGGCCCAGCCGCGGCACGAAGTAGGCCAGCGTCGCCACGTACAGCAGCAGCCAGCCGATGAACGGCCACAGCAGCGCGGTATCGAAGCTGCCGACCACCGCGATCATGGTGACGAAGTAGATCACCACGAACACCAGGATGTCGGTGACGATCATCACCGTGTCGCGCACCGCCAGCGCGGTCTGCATCACCTTGGCCGACACGCGGCCGGCGAATTCGTCCTGGTAGAAGCTCATGCTCTGGCCGAGCAGGTGGCGGTGGTAGATCCAGCGCAGGCGCATCGGAAAGTTGCCGGCCAGGCCCTGGTATTTGCACATCGCCTGCAAGGCGATCAGCAGCGGGCTGGCCAGCAGGATGCCGGCCAAGAGCAGCAGGTTGTGCTTCTGCTCCTGCCACAGCAGCGCCGGCGGCACCTTGCCCAGCCAGTCCACCACCGAGCCAAGCATGGAGAACAGCAGCGCCTCGAAGGCGCCGATACAGGCGGTGAGCGTGGTCATCGCCAGGATCAGCGGCCGCGTGCCGGCGGTGGCCGCCCAGATGAAGGGGAAGAAGCCTTGCGGCGGTTGCGCGGGCGGGGTATCCGGGTAGGGATTCACCCGGCTTTCGAACCATGACAGCATAAAGAACACTCCTTTTCCCGACATAACAGCAAGCTTATGCCAGTACAGGTTATAAAATCGGACAATGACAATAGCGTCAAGCGTATCAATGCGCAACATCTTTATCGCACTGTAGCGCAGCCGGCCAGGGTTGGCCGCAAACAAAAACGGCTGCCCGCGGGCAGCCGTTTTGTGCAGCAAAAACCGCTGGTCAGGCGATCAGCGCCGCGCTGAGGCGGGTACGCTGCGCCGCCAGGGCCGGCGGCAGGCGGTCGGCCAGCTTGGCGAACCACTCGTCGTGCGCCGCCAGCTCGTGCTGCCAGGTGCTGTGGTCCAGCGCCATCAGCGCGGCAAAGCGCTCGGCGGTGACCTCGTCCAGGCCGTCCCAGTTCAGGTGGCCGTGTTCCGGCACCCAGCCCAGCGGGCCGGACACCGCCTCGGCGCGGCCCTGCACGCGGCCGACGATCCACTCCAGCACGCGCATATTGTCGCCGAAGCCCGGCCACAGGAAGTTGCCGTCCTTGTCGGTGCGGAACCAGTTGACGCAGAAGATGCCCGGTGCCTGGCTGACGCGCTGGCCGATGTCCAGCCAGTGCTGGAAGTAGTCGCCCATGTGGTAACCGCAGAACGGCAGCATCGCGAACGGGTCGCGGCGGGTGACGCCCTGCGCGCCAAAGGCGGCGGCGGTGGTTTCCGAGCCCATGGTCGCCGCCATGTACACGCCCTCGGCCCAGCCGGCGGCCTGGAACACCAGCGGCACGGTGGAAGAGCGACGGCCGCCGAAGATGAAGGCCGAGATCGGCACCCCGGCCGGGTCGTTCCACGCCGCGTCCAGCGACGGGCACTGCTGGGCCGACACGGTGAAGCGCGCGTTCGGGTGCGCCGCCTTGCGCCCGGTTTCCTTGGCGATGGCCGGCGTCCAGTCCTGGCCCTGCCAGTCGGTGAGGTGCGCAGGCAGCTCCTTGCTCATGCCTTCCCACCACACGTCGCCGTCGTCGGTCAGCGCCACGTTGGTGAAGATCACGTTCTCGTGCAGCATCGCCATCGCGTTGGGGTTGGATTTTACCGAGGTGCCCGGCGCCACGCCGAAGTAGCCGTTTTCCGGGTTGATCGCGTACAGCTTGCCGTCGGCACCCGGCTTGATCCAGGCGATGTCGTCGCCGACGGTGGTCACTTTCCAGCCGTGGTAGCTCTTGGGCGGGATCAGCATCGCGAAGTTGGTCTTGCCGCAGGCGCTGGGGAAGGCCGCCGCGACGTAGGATTTCTCGCCCTGCGGGCTTTCCACGCCGAGGATCAGCATGTGCTCGGCCAGCCAGCCCTGGTCGCGGCCCATGGTGGAGGCGATGCGCAGCGCGAAGCACTTCTTGCCCAGCAGCGCGTTGCCGCCGTAGCCGGAGCCGTAGGACCAGATCTCGCGCGATTCCGGGAAGTGCACGATGTACTTGGTGTCCGGGTTGCACGGCCACGGCTTGTCGGCCGCTCCGGCGGCCAGCGGCGCGCCCACCGAGTGCACGCAGGGCACGAAATCGCCGTCCTTGCCCAGCACCTCGTACACCGCGCGGCCCATGCGGGTCATGATGCGCATCGACGCCACTACGTACGGCGAATCGGTGATCTCGATGCCGATGTGGGCGATCGGGCTGCCGAGCGGGCCCATGCTGAACGGGATCACGTACAGGGTGCGGCCGGCCATGCAGCCGTCGAACAGGCCGTTCAGCGTGCCGCGCATCTCGTCCGGCGCCATCCAGTTATTGTTGGGACCGGCGTCGGCCTTGTGCGCGCTGCAGACATAGGTGCGGTCTTCCACCCGCGCCACGTCGGACGGATCGGAGAAGGCGGCGTAGGAATTGGGGCGCTTGGCCGGGTTGAGGCGGGTCAGGGTACCGGCCTTGACCATTTGCGCCAGCAACTGCTCGTTTTCTTCGGCCGAACCGTCCACCCAGTGTACGGCGGCCGGCTTGGTCAGGGCGGCCACGCGGGCAACCCAGGCGATGAGTTCGGAATGCTGAATATAGGACGGTGCTTGCAGCGACATGACAAACCTCGACAACAGGGATGGACAGAGGGGGACTACCGGGTCCGTCATTGTCGCCGATTTGTAGTCGTCGCAGTTCATGACAACCGGCAACAACGCAAACAAACACAAGCTTTCATGCAAAAAACAGGGAATTGTTGCGTGAAAAACAAAAATTGGGCGCCACGCGGCATCGGTGCGTAAGCAGTGGACTACGAGCCGCAAGGTTGGCCGCAACGGCCGCTGCAAACAGGACTTGCCGGCAACGGCCATCACGTGTTCAATGCGATGACAATGACAAAGAAGGAGTAAACATGACCTTTGACGAAGCCGTACACCCGGACCATTTCAGCACCCTGCGCCGCACCCCGTTCCCGCATGCCCTGATCGAGCAACAACTGATGCAGATGGGCGGCGGCGGCGTCGCCGGCAGTGCCTTCCGCAAGCAGGTACTGCAGGCCGCCGGCTGGCCGCACGACGGCCTGGTGCCGTTTGCCAAGCACCCACAGCTGGCCAGCACCGCGTTCAACCGCATTCGCCTGGCACTGAGCGAGCACCGGCAGCCGGACAAGTTGCTGGCGGCGCTGGCCGGTTAGGACCCGTCAGCGCTTGTGTCATCGCCGCAGCCGGCTTTGCCCGGATGCCGCGCACAAAAATGGCCCTGGCAGGGTTATTCCCTGCCAGGGCCGTTTGACAAAGCGATGCGCCGGGCAAAACAAGCGTTAACAGCCCCTAATCCTTGCCGTCGAGGATGTTACCGAGGCCGCCCAGCAGCGAACCCTGCTCGCTGCTGCCGCCGCCGGCCTTGGGGCTGGCGGCGACGATGCGGTCGGCCAGGCGCGACAGCGGCAGCGACTGCAGCCACACGTGGCCGGGGCCGGTCAGTTTGGCAAAGAACAGTCCTTCACCGCCGAACAGCGCCGACTTCAGCTTGCCGACGTACTCGATATCGAAATCCACCGTCGGCTGGTAGGCGACCACGCAGCCGGTATCGACACGCAGCACCTCGCCCGGCTGCAGCTGGCGGCTGGTCAGCGTGCCACCGGCGTGCAGGAACACGTAGCCGTCGCCGTCCAGCTTCTGCATGATGAAGCCCTCGCCGCCGAACAGGCCGGTGCCGATCTTCTTCTGGAACGCGAGGCTGAGGCTGACGCCCTTGGCGGCGGCGAGGAAGCTGTCCTTCTGCGCGTACAGCGTGCCGCCCAGCTCCAGAAGGTGCACCGGCACGATCTTGCCGGGGTAGCTGGCGGCAAAGGCGACGCGGCGCTTGCGCTGGCCCTGGTTGAGGTAGACGGTGGTGAACAGCGATTCGCCGGTGATCAGCCGCTTGCCGGCACCCAGCAGCTTGCCCAGCAGCCCGCTCTGCGCCGCCGAGCCGTCGCCGAACACGGTGTCCATGCTGACATCGTCTTCCATGTAGTACAGCGCGCCGGCCTCGCCGACCGCGGCCTCACCGGGGTCCAGCTCCACCTCCACGTACTGCATGTCATCACCGAAGATCTGGTAGTCGATCACATCCATTGCCATTTCGCTCTCCTTGGGCACCATGCCGGCATGCGCTCATGCTAGCGGCTGGCCATGCCGAATGCAAAACCGGTGCAGCAGCACTGCCCGCCGGGGATGCCCGCTGCGGCCAACGTTGGCCGCAGGCAACAAAAAACGCCACTCCGCAAAGTGGCGTTTGGCATGGGGCGGGCCGTGCTTACTTCACGATCTGCGCCAGCTGGCCTTTCAGGTACAGGTTGGCCATGGCGTCCAGGCTTACCGGCTTGATCTTGCTGGCCATGCCGGCGGCGCCGAAGGCTTCGTAACGGGCCAGCACGATGTCGCGCATCGCGTCGGTGGACACCTTCAGGTATTTGCGCGGGTCGAATTCCTTCGGGTTCTGCGCCAGGAAGCGGCGGATGGCGCCGGTGGAGGCCAGGCGCAGGTCGGTGTCGATGTTGACCTTGCGCACGCCGTGCTTGATGCCTTCCACGATCTCTTCCACCGGCACGCCGTAGGTCTCGCCCAGCTCGCCACCGAACTCGTTGATGATCTGCAGCCATTCCTGCGGTACGCTGGAGGAGCCGTGCATCACCAGGTGGGTGTTGGGGATGCGGGCGTGGATTTCCTTGATGCGGTCGATGCGCAGCACGTCGCCGGTCGGCTTCTTGCTGAACTTGTAGGCGCCGTGGCTGGTGCCGATGGCGATGGCCAGCGCGTCCACGCCGGTGTCCTTGACGAACTGGGCGGCTTCTTCCGGATCGGTCAGCAGCTGGCTGTGGTCGAGCACGCCTTCGGCGCCGACGCCGTCTTCCTCGCCGGCCATGCCGGTTTCCAGGCTACCCAGGCAGCCGATCTCGCCTTCCACCGACACGCCGCAGGCGTGGGCGAAGTTGACCACGGTGCGGGTGACGTCGACGTTGTAGTCGTAGTCGGCCGGGGTCTTGCCGTCGGACTTCAGCGAGCCGTCCATCATCACCGAGCTGAAACCCAGCTGGATCGAGCGCTGGCACACGTCCGGGCTGGTGCCATGGTCCTGGTGCATCACCACCGGGATATGCGGGAATTCTTCCACCGCCGCCAGGATCAGGTGGCGCAGGAACGGCGCGCCGGCGTATTTGCGCGCACCGGCCGAGGCCTGCACGATCACCGGGGCGTCGACCTTGTCGGCGGCTTCCATGATGGCGCGCATCTGTTCCAGATTGTTGACGTTGAAGGCCGGCAGGCCGTAGCTGAATTCTGCTGCGTGGTCCAGCAGCTGACGCATCGAAACGAGTGCCATGGGGTGAGTCTCCAGTAGTTGAATGCTTGTCGCGCCCGCCGTGGCCGGCGCGGAAAAAGGTTGGCCGCAACGGCCGGTGGTTCAGGCGCGGCTGACGGTGCTCAGCGCCACGCCGGCAGCCATGAACGAGCCGCCGGCGAAGCGGTTCATCAGGCGCTGGCGCAGCGGGCTGGTGATCCAGTGCTTGAGCCTGGCGCCGCCGAAGGCGTACACCACCTGCCAGCTGCTCTCGATCACGTAGAAGGTGCCGGCCAGCACCACCAGTTGCGGCATTTGCGGTGCATCGGCGCGCATGAACTGCGGGAACAGCGCGGCAAAGAATACGAAGGCCTTCGGATTGCTCATCGCCACCAGGAAGCCGGTGCGAAAGCGCTGCCAGTTGCTGACGGCGGCCGCGCCGTCGTCGTCACCGTCGCTGCCCATGCGCTCGCTGACCGGTGCGCGCCAGGCCTGGTAGCCCAGCCACACCAGATAGCCGGCGCCGGCGTACTTGACGATGGAAAACAACAGCTCGGAGGCGGCCAGCAGCGCGCCGAGGCCGGCGGCAGAACCGCCCATGATCAGGCCCAGCGCCAGCAGCAGGCCGGCCATGGTCGGCAGCGCGCCGCGCAGGCCGAAGCGGATGCCGTGGCTCATCGCCAGCAGCATGTTGGGGCCGGGGGTGGCGGACACGAAAAACACCGTCACCACGAAGATCAGCCAGGTATCGAAGGCCATGGGCGCTGCTCCTTGCATCTGTAATGGGGGTGTTGCCGAGTCTAGGCGCGAAGCCTGTACCCGGCAAGTTACAGCATTGCCGTGCGGCCAACGTTGGCCGCGCGGTGACAGCGTTACGCTCAGGCGCGCTCGGCCAGAATCGCCACCGCCGGCAGTTTCTTGCCTTCCAGGAACTCGAGGAAGGCACCGCCGCCGGTGGAGATGTAGCTGATCTGCTCGGTCAGGCCGTACTTGGCGATCGCCGCCAGGGTGTCGCCACCGCCGGCGATGGAGAACGCCGCCGACTTGGCGATGGCCTCGCCCAGTGCCTGGGTGCCGTGGCTGAACTGCTCGATCTCGAACACGCCGACCGGGCCGTTCCACACCACGGTGCCGGCCTTGGCGACGATGTCGGCCAGCACCTTGGCCGAGTCCGGGCCGATGTCCAGGATCATGTCGTCGGCCGTCACCTCCGCCACGTTCTTCAGCGTGGCGGTGGCGGTGTCGGAGAACTCGCTGGCGCATACCACGTCGCTGGGCAGCGGCACATTGCCGCCGCGGGTGCGGATCTTGGCGATCACGCGGCGGGCGTCGTCCACCAGGTCGGCCTCGGCCAGCGATTTGCCGATGGTCTTGCCTTCGGCCAGCAGGAAGGTGTTGGCGATGCCGCCGCCGACGATCAGCTGGTCCACCTTGTCGGCCAGCGCCTCGAGGATGGTCAGCTTGGTCGATACCTTGGAGCCGGCGACGATGGCCACCAGCGGGCGCGCCGGCGCCAGCAGCGCCTTGCCCAGTGCGTCCAGCTCAGCGGCGAGCAGGATGCCGGCGCAGGCGACCGGCGCGAACTGCGCCACGGCGTGGGTGGACGCTTCGGCGCGGTGTGCGGTGCCGAAGGCGTCGTTGACGAACACGTCGCACAGGCTGGCGTAAGCCTGGCCCAGTTCGGCGTTGTTCTTTTTCTCGCCCTTGTTCAGGCGCACGTTTTCCAGCATCACCACGTCACCTGCGGCCAACGGCAGGCCGGCCTGCCAGCTGTCGGACACGGTGACGCGCTGGCACAGCAGCTCGGACAGGCGCGCGGCCACCGGCGCCAGGCTGTCTTCCGGCTTCGGCTCGCCTTCGGTCGGGCGGCCGAGGTGGGTCATCAGGATCACGCTGGCACCGGCCTGCAGGCAGTGCTTGATGGACGGCAGGCTGGCGCGGATGCGGGTGTCGTCACCGATCACACCGTTCTTCACCGGCACGTTCATGTCGACGCGGATCAGGACGCGCTTGCCGGCCAGGTCCAGATCGGTCAGTTTCTTGAATTGCAATTTCATCTCCTCAGCTAGGTAGGGTGGGCGGTTCGGCCCACCATCGCCCGGAATGCGATGATCTGCCCGCAGGCAGATCGTCGCATTGCCGTTCAAACAACGGTGTGGGCCGGACGTGTCCGGCCCACCCTACCAGGCATGCGGCCAACCTTGCGGCCGGCGGCATGGTCTGGCTTTATTTTGCTGCAAACATCGCGCGCGCGGTCTTCAGCATCTGCTGGCAGAAGCCCCACTCGTTGTCGTACCAGGCCAGCACCTTCACCATGTTGCCGCCGGTGACCTTGGTCAGGGTGGCGTCGAAGATGGAGCCTTCGGTGCTGTGGTTGAAGTCGCTGGAGACCAGCGGCAGGGTGTTGTAACCCAGGGTGCCCTTCATGCTGCCTTTGGACGCCTTCAGGATGATCTCGTTGATCTCGTCCTTGGTGGTGTCGCGCATGGCGGTGAAGGTCAGGTCGACCAGCGACACGTTGATGGTCGGCACGCGTACCGAGAAGCCGTCCAGACGGCCCTTCAGCTCCGGCAGCACCAGACCCACCGCCTTGGCGGCGCCGGTCTTGGTCGGGATCAGGTTGTCGGTGGCGGAACGGGCGCGGCGCAGGTCCTTGTGACGCACGTCGGTCAGCACCTGGTCGTTGGTGAAGGCGTGAATGGTGGTCATCAGCCCCTTCTTGATGCCGATGGCGTCGTTCAGCGCCTTGGCCACCGGGGCCAGGCAGTTGGTGGTGCAGGACGCGTTGGACACCACGGTCATGTCGGCGGTCAGCACGTCATGGTTGACGCCGTACACGATGGTGGCGTCCACGTCGTCGCCGCCCGGGGCCGAGATCAGCACCTTCTTGGCGCCGGCATTGATGTGCGCCTGGCACTTTTCCTTGGTGGTGAACGAGCCGGTGCACTCCAGCACCAGATCCACCTGCAGCTTGTCCCACGGCAGTTCGGCCGGGTTGCGGGTGGAGAAGAACGGGATCACGTCGCCGTTGACGATCAGGTTGGTCTCGTCGTGGCTCACTTCGGCGTCGAAACGGCCGTGCACGGTGTCGAACTTGGTCAGGTGCGCGTTGGTGGCCAGATCGCCGGAGGCGTTCACCGCCACGATCTGGAAATCATTGCCCAGCTTGTATTCGTAGATGGAGCGCAGTGCCTGGCGGCCGATGCGGCCGTAGCCGTTGATCGCGATACGGATGGTCATGTTTTCTCTCCCAAGAAAAATGTCTGAAACCGGAATGTGCCCGTGTCTGCCGGCTATAGCCGGTCTGGTGGCACAGAAACGAAGCGGCCGCCCCGCGCGAGGCGGGGCGGCCTGTGTGTTATGCGCGGAGCACGCCCTTGGTCTTGGCGACCACGTTGTCCACGGTGAAGCCGAATTCCTTGAACAGCACGCCGGCCGGGGCGGATTCGCCGAAGTGGTCGATGCCGACCACGTCGCCTTCCAGGCCCACGTACTTGCGCCAGATGTCGGTGACACCGGCCTCGATGGCCACGCGCGGCACGCCTGCCGGCAGCACGCTGGCCTGGTAGGCCTTGTCCTGCTTGTCGAAGGCGTTGGTGCACGGCATGGACACCACGCGCACCGCGATGCCGTCGGCGGCCAGCGCTTCCTGCGCCTTCAGCGCCAGCTCCACTTCCGAGCCGGTGGCGATCAGTACCGCCTTGGCGTCGGCCGCATCGCGCAGCACGTAGCCGCCCTTCTTCACGCCGGCGATCTGCGCGGCGTCACGGCTGACGAAGGGCAGGTTCTGGCGGCTGAAGATCAGGCAGGACGGGTGGTCCTTGGCGGCCAGCGCCTCGGCCCAGGCCACCATGGATTCCACGGTGTCGCACGGGCGCCATACCGCCATGTTCGGGATCAGGCGCAGGGTGGCGATCTGCTCCACCGGCTGGTGGGTCGGGCCGTCTTCGCCCAGGCCGATGGAATCGTGGGTGAACACGAACACCGGGTTGATCTTCATCAGCGCGGCCATGCGCAGCGCATTGCGCGCGTATTCGCTGAACATCAGGAAGGTGGCGCCGAACGGCTTCACGCCGCCATGCAGAGCCAGGCCGTTCATGATCGCGGCCATGCCGAACTCGCGCACGCCGTAGTGGATGTAGTTGCCGCCGGCTTCGGCGGTCACGGCAACGGAACCCGGCCAGTTGGTCAGGTTGGACGGTGTCAGGTCGGCGGAGCCGCCCACCAGTTCCGGCAATACCTCGGCCAGCGCGGCGATGGCGTTCTGCGAGGCCTTGCGGGTGGCGATGGTCTCACCCTTGTCGCCCACGGCGGCGATCTTGGCGGCGACGTGCGCGTCCCAGCCGGCCGGCAGCTCGCCGGCCATGCGGCGGGTGTACTCGGCGGCCAGTTCCGGATGCGCGGCGGCGTAGTCGGCGAACAGCTGGTTCCAGCCGGCTTCCAGCTCGCTGCCCTTGGCGCGGTAGTTCCACGCGTCGTAGATGTCCTGCGGGATCACGAACGGCTCGTATGCCCACTTCAGGTTGGCGCGCGCGGCAGTGATTTCGGCGCTGCCCAGCGGCGCGCCGTGCACGTCGTGGCCGCCTTCCTTGTTCGGTGCGCCCTTGCCGATCACGGTCTTGCAGCAGATCAGGGTTGGCCGCGCGGTTTCCTTCTTCGCGGTGGCGATGGCGATCTGCAGTTCTTCGGCGTCGTGGCCGTCGACGTGGCGGATCACCTGCCAGCCGTAGGCTTCGAAGCGGGCCGGGGTGTCGTCGGTGAACCAGCCTTCGACATCGCCGTCGATGGAAATACCGTTGTCGTCGTAGAACGCAATCAGTTTGCCCAGGCCCCAGGTGCCGGCCAGCGCGCAGGCTTCGTGGCTGATGCCTTCCATCATGCAGCCGTCGCCGAGGAAGGCGTAGGTGTAGTGATCGACGATCGGGAAGCCGTCGCGGTTGAATTCGGCGGCGAGGATCTTCTCGGCCAGCGCCATGCCCACCGCGTTGCTGATGCCCTGGCCCAGCGGGCCGGTGGTGGTCTCCACGCCCGGTGCGTAGCCGTATTCCGGGTGGCCCGGCGTCTTGCTGTGCAGCTGGCGGAAGTTCTTGAGGTCGTCGATCGAAAGGTCGTAGCCGGTGAGATGCAGCAGGCTGTACAGCAGCATGGAGCCGTGGCCGTTGGAGAGCACGAAGCGGTCGCGGTTGGACCAGTCCGGATTGGCAGGGCTATGCTTCAGATAATCGCGCCACAGTACTTCGGCGATATCCGCCATGCCCATCGGGGCGCCGGGGTGACCGGATTTGGCCTTTTCCACCGCGTCCATCGACAGGAAGCGTACGGCATTGGCAAGCTCGGTGCGGGAGACCATGCGGGAAGAACCTCAATTTGTAGGGAACCGGAACAACAGTGACGCCATCGCTTTTGCCGACGGGGTAACCGTTGCGAAATCATGGAATTATCGCTGAGTTCGGTCTTTTCAGGCAAGGTTGGCCGCAGGCTGCGGCGGGGCAAGGGGCAGGATTTTCGGCAGAAAGGCGGTGCCAGCGGGTATAACCATGCCAATGGTGAGTCATTTGCCGGGGCTTATGCCGCCACCGTGCACTGGCGGGCGGCCATCACATCAACAACAGGGGAGTTGTCAGCCGTGGAGTCTCTATCCATTCCGGTGCCGCACAAGGTGCCGTTTCGCCAGGGGGGCGTCTGGATCCAGCAGGCCTTTTTCCTGGTGCGCGAGCAGCCGCTGACCTGGCTGCTGTTTGCCGCGATGTACGGCATGATCCAGCTCACCGTGGCGGCGCTGCCGGTGGTCGGCCAGTTCCTGAGCATGGTGTCGGTGCCGGTGTTCGCCGGCGGCTTCGTGCTGGCCGCGGCCAAGGCGATGCGCGGCGAGCAGCTGCGGCCGCTGGACCTGTTCCTGATGCTGAAGCCGCACTGGCAGCGGCTGGTGATGCTGGGCATCGCCTACTTCGGCCTGCTGGTGCTGTTGCTGATGATGATGGCGGTGCTGCTGTTGCTGCTGTTCGGCGACACGCTGCAGACGCAGCAGGCGTT
Organism: Vogesella fluminis; assembly: GCF_014652335.1. GTDB lineage: Bacteria > Pseudomonadota > Gammaproteobacteria > Burkholderiales > Chromobacteriaceae > Vogesella > Vogesella fluminis. The sequence continues at coordinate 91,114 of NZ_BMYP01000001.1, forward strand.
CGCGCGCTCACCGGTGCTGATGCTGCTGCTGACGCTGCTGATGGGCGGCGGCCTGTTCGTCGCATCGTTGAGCTACTGGTTCGCGCCGGCGGAAATCGTGCTGCGCGAGGGTGAGCCGCTGCCGGCGATGCGCTACAGCGCACGCGCCGGCATGGCGAACTGGGGCGCGATGCTGTACTGCGGCCTGATCCTGGCGGTGCTGTTCGGACTGGCGCTGCTGCCGTTCGGCCTTGGCCTGCTGCTGTGGCTGCCGGTGATGTTCGTCACCGTGTTCATGGCCTGGCACGATGTCTGCGGCGAGGGCATGCCTCGGCGGCTGTAGCCGCACCAAGGTTGGCCGCATCTCATGCCGGACATGCGAATGCCAGCACATGGCCGTCCGGGTCGAGCAGGTAGCCGGCGACATGGCCCCAGCCACGCACTGCCGGCGGCGACAGTTCGCGTGCGCCGGCAGCCAGCGCACGGGCATGGCAGGCGGCGGGATCGGCGACCGGCAGGTACAGCTCGGCGCGCGGTATCCCGGCGGCTTGCGCCGGATCGGGCAGCGCCTCGCCCAGCAAGCGGCGGATACCGGCTTCGGGCATCAGCCCCAGCACCGCGCCGCCGGGCAGCATGAACTCGGTCATGCCGGGTACATCAAGGCGCGGGTCGCAGGCCAGGGCGGCGCGGTAGAATGCGGCGGCTCGCGGCTGGTCTGCCACGTACAGGATCAGGTAGGCATGGTTCATGTTCAGGCCCTGGCGTTGTGACGGTACATGTCGACATGCAGCATGCCGCCGTCGTCATAGGGATCGGACCGCACCACAAAGCCCAGCCCCTCGTAAAAACGCTGTAGCGGGGCCTGCGCCGACAGCATGATGGCGCACCCCGGATACAGCTGTTCGCAGTGGTGGATCGCCTGCAGCATCAGCAGCCGCCCCAGCCCGCCGCCGCGGCGATCGGGCGCGACCACCACCCGGCCGATGGCCACCGCGTCCGGATACCTGACGCCCGGCGCCAGCAGCCGGGCGTAGGCCAGCAGCCGCTCGCTGCCGTCGCGGCCGCTGAGATGCCGGCAGCGCTGGTCGAGACCGTCCAGATCGCCGTAGATCGACTGCTGCTCCACCACGAACACCTGATCGCGCAGCTGCAGCACCTCGTACAGCTGCCGCACGCCGAAATCATCAAAACCGTGGCAGTGCCACCTCACCTGACTTGCCATAGTACAATTTGCCCCATTGCCAGTTTTGTGACCCACACCATAGCACGATGTGCTGACCGCACGCCGTACGGACCCTTATGAATCACGACGATCTGTTTGCCGGCACGCTGCCCGACGCCAGCGTGCCCCCTGCCCCGCCCGCGCCGCCGGCGGCCGATCTGGTCGACGACGACGGCCAGCTGGCGCTCGACCTGTACGCCGAGCGCGCCTATCTCGAATACGCGATGAGCGTGGTCAAGGGCCGCGCGCTGCCGGAGGTGGCCGACGGCCAGAAGCCGGTGCAGCGCCGCATCCTGTATGCGATGCGCGACATGGGCCTGGTGCACGGCGCCAAGCCGGTGAAATCGGCGCGCGTGGTCGGCGAAATCCTCGGTAAATACCATCCGCACGGCGACAGCTCCGCCTACGAGGCGCTGGTGCGCATGGCGCAGGACTTCACCCTGCGCTACCCGTTGATCGACGGCCAGGGCAACTTCGGCTCGCGCGACGGCGACGGCGCCGCGGCGATGCGTTACACCGAGGCGCGGCTGACGCCGATCGCCGAGCTGCTGCTGGGCGAGATCGACATGGGCACCGTGGACTTCGTGCCCAACTACGACGGCGCCTTCGAGGAGCCGGCGCTGCTGCCGGCGCGCCTGCCGATGATGCTGCTCAACGGCGCCTCCGGCATCGCGGTGGGCATGGCCACCGAGATCCCGCCGCACAACCTGAAGGAAGTCGCCTCCGCCGCGCTGGCGCTGCTGGCCGATCCGGATCTCACCACCGCCGAGCTGATGGCCCACGTGCCGGGGCCGGACTTCCCCGGTGGCGGCCAGATCATCACCGCCCACGACGACATCCTCGCCGCCTACGAGGTTGGCCGCGGCAGCGTGCGCGTGCGCGCCAAGTGGGAAGTGGAAAAACTGGCGCGCGGCCAGTGGCGCATCATCGTCAGCCAGCTGCCGCCCGGCTCCAGCGCGCAGAAGGTGCTGGCCGAGATCGAGGAAGCCACCAACCCGAAGCTGAAATCCGGCAAGAAGGCGCTGACCCAGGAACAGCAGAACCTGAAGAGCCTGATGCTGTCGCTGCTCGACCGCGTGCGCGACGAATCCGACAGCGAACAGCCGGTGCGGCTGGTGTTCGAGCCGAAATCCAGCCGCCAGGACCCTCATGAATTCATCAACATCCTGCTGGCGCAGACCAGCCTGGAAGGCAACGCCTCGATGAACCTGGTGATGATCGGCCTCGACGGCCGCCCGGCGCAGAAGGGGCTGAAAGCCATCCTCGCCGAGTGGCTGTCCTTCCGCCAACACACCATCACCCGCCGCCTCAACTACCGCCTCGGCCAGGTCGACAAGCGCATCCACATCCTGGAAGGGCGCATGATCGCCTTCATCCATATCGATGAAGTGATCCGCGTGATCCGCGAGTCGGACGAGCCGAAGCCGGACCTGATCAAGGCCTTTGGTTTATCCGAGGCGCAGGCCGAGGACATCCTGGAAATCCGCCTGCGCCAGCTGGCGCGGCTGGAAGGCTTCAAGCTGGAGAAGGAGCTGGCCGACTTGCGCAAGGAGCGCGATGGCCTGCGCCACCTGCTGGATAACGAGGGTGCGCTGCGCGGCAAGATGGCCGAGGAAATCCGCAGCGATGCGGTGAAGTACGGCGACACGCGCCGCAGCGAGATCAAGGTCGCCGAGCGCGCGGTGCTGACGCAGACCACCGCCGACGAGCCGGTGACGGTGATCCTGTCGCAGAAGGGCTGGATCCGCGCCCGCGTCGGCCACAACGTCGACCTGTCGGCGCTCTCGTTCAAGGACGGCGACGGCCTGCACACCGTGGTGGAGACGCGCACGGTGTGGTCGCTGATCGTGCTCGACAGCCGCGGCCGCGCCTACACCATCGACCCCGCCGACGTGCCGACCGGGCGCGGCGACGGCGTGCCGGTGGCGTCCCTGGTCGAGCTGCAGGACGGCGCCAAGCCGGCGCAGCTGTTGTCGGCGCCGGACGCCACCCGCTACGTGGTGGCCGGCAGCGGCGGCTACGGCTTCATCGCCAAGCTTGGCGACATGAGCGGCCGCGTGAAGGCCGGCAAGGCGTTCCTGACGCTGGACGCCGGCGAGACGGTGCTCGCGCCGGTACGCATTGCGGCCAACCTTGACGGCCTGCGCCTGGTGGCCGCCAGCGATGGCGGCCGGGCGCTGGCGTTCCCGGCCGGCGAGCTGAAGGAGCTGGCCAAGGGCCGCGGCCTGATGCTGATGTCGCTGGCGGCGGGCGAGGCGCTGACCGCCATCGGCCTGGTGGCCGGTGACAAGGCGCTGTTGTCCACGGTCTCGGTGCGCGGCAAGAGCGCGGACGAGAAACTGGCGCTGGCCGAATTCGACGGCAAGCGCGGCAGCAAGGGCAAGCTGCTGCCGAAGAAGTGGACGGTCGGCGCCATCCGCCAGCCGGACTGACGCAATGACGCCGCCGCCCGCCGCGCTGCTGTCGACCCGCAAGGCGCTGCGCTTTTTCAACCTGTTCCGCATCGCGCTGGTGGCGGTGCTGCTGCTGATGACGCAGTGGGTGTTGCCGGAACAGGCGCTGGATCGCGCCGCGCTGGGGCAGTGGGCGCTGGCCTACGGCGCGCTGGTGGTGGCCGGCGCGCTGGTCGGTCGCCTGGCGCTGCCGCTGTCGTGGCTGCTGACGGCGACGCTGGCCGCCGACATCGTGCTGATCAGCAGCTTTACCCATCTCTACGGCGGCGTGAAAAGCGGCTTCGGCATGCTGCTGCTGCCCTTCCTGGCCGTGGCCGGCATGCTGGTCAGCGGCCGGCTGGCGCTGTTCTACGCCGCGCTGGCCACCTTCAGCCTGTTCGCCAGCGTCGCGCTGAACGCCTGGCACGACGGGCTGGACAGCAACCAGCTGCTGCAGGCGGCGCTGCTGGCGATCGCCGGCTTCGTCACCAGCGCCACCATGTGGCTGCTGTCGCGCAAGGCGCGGCAGTCGGAGTTGCTGGCGGCGCGGCGCGGCAGCCAGCTGGCCAGCCTCAACCGCGTCAACGCGCTGGCGCTGCAGGCGCTGCGCGAGGCGGTGCTGGTGCTGGACGCACAGGGCGTGCTGCGCCAGTTCAACACCCCCGCCAGCCGCCTGTTCGGCGAGCTGCAGCGCGACCAGTCGCCACCGGCGCTGCAGCCGCTGATCCGGTGCTGGCAGCGGCAGGGCCTGCCGCTGCAGGAGCAGGCCGTCGATCTGGATCTGGGCGGCCGGCAGCTGATCGGGCGCATGGTGCCGCTGGCGGAGGACGACAGCCTGCTGCTGGTGGTGTTCCTGCGCCCGGCAGACCAGCTGGCCGCCGAGGCGCAGCAGCTGAAGCTGGCGGCGCTGGGGCGGCTGACCGCCAATATCGCGCACGAGATCCGCAACCCGCTGGCGGCAATCAGCCACGCCGCCGAGCTGCTGGGCGAAGAGGCGGCGACGCCGCTGACGCAGCGGCTGAGCGCCATGGTGGGCGACAACTGCGCGCGCATTGAGCATCTGGTGGCCGAGGTGCTGCAGCTGGGCCGCCGCGACCGCGTGCACGGCGAGGTGTTCCCGCTGTCGCCCTTTGTCGACGAGCTGATCGCGAGCTTCCTGCTGGCGCACCCGGAATACCACGGCCGCCTCGGCTGGCAGGTGGAGGCGACGGTGACGGTGCGCTTCGACCGCAGCCACCTGCAGCGCATCCTCACCAATCTGCTGGCCAATGCCTGCCGCCACGGCAGCGCGCAGCCGGGCGCGGTGCAGCTGGTGGCCATCGCAGAGCGGCTGACTGTGCTGGACGACGGCCCCGGCCTGTCTGAAACGGCACAGGGACGCCTGTTCGAGCCCTTCTTCACCACCGAAAGCAGCGGCACCGGCCTCGGCCTGTACATCGCGCGCGAGCTGGCACAGGCCAACGGCGCGCAGCTGTCCTACCAGCCGCCCGGCGGCTGCTTTCAACTGACCTTCCCGGAAAGCCATGACCCCGACCTCCTCCTGCGTACTGATCGTTGACGACGAGCCGGACCTGCGCGAGCTGCTGCAGCTGACCCTGCTCAAGATGGGGCTGCAGGTGCTGGCGGCGGCCAACGTTGCCGATGCCTGCCGCCTGCTGGCGCGCGAGCGCTGCGACCTGGTGCTCACCGACATGCGGCTGCCGGACGGCGAAGGGCTGCAGGTGGTGCAGTACATCCAGCAACAGCAGCTGGACATCCCGGTGGCGGTGATCACCGCCTACGGCAGCACCGAGAACGCGGTGGCGGCGATGAAGGCCGGCGCCTTCGACTACCTGGCCAAGCCGCTGAGCCTGGCCGCGCTGCGCGCGCTGGTGAAGTCGGCGCTGGCGGTGCGCGAACCGGCCGCCGCCGCCGCCGCCGGCAGCGAGTCGCGCCTCTTGGGCGGCGCGGCGGCGATCTGCGACGTGCGCGCGATGATAGACAAGCTGGCGCGCACGCAAGCGGCGGTGCACATCAGCGGCGAGTCCGGCACCGGCAAGGAGCAGGCGGCGCGGCAGATCCACGAGCAGAGCGCACGTTGCGGCCAACCTTTTGTCGCGGTGAACTGCGGCGCGATCCCGGAAGCGCTGATGGAAAGCGAGTTCTTCGGCTACCGCAAGGGCGCCTTCACCGGCGCCGACGCCAACCGCGACGGCTTCTTCCAGCTCGCCCACGGCGGCACGCTGTTCCTCGACGAGGTCGCCGACCTGCCGCTGGCGATGCAGGTCAAGCTCTTGCGCGCGATCCAGGAAAAAAAGGTGCGCCGGCTGGGCGCGGCGCAGGAGGAGGCGGTCGACGTGCGCCTGCTCAGCGCCACCCACCGCGACCTGGTACAGCTGGTGGAACAGGGCCGCTTCCGCCAGGACCTGTACTACCGCCTGAACGTGATCGGGCTGGCGATGCCGTCGCTGCGCGAGCTGCGCGACGACCTGCCGCAGTTCGTCGCCCGCCTGCTGCAGCGTTTCAGCGCCGGCAGCGAACAGCCGCAGCTGGACGCCGCCGCGCTGCAGGCGCTGCTGGCCTACCACTATCCCGGCAACTTCCGCGAGCTGGAGAACATCCTGGAGCGGGCGGTGGCGCTGGCCAGCGACGGCTGCATCCGCGCCGGCGACCTGCAGCTGGGCGCCAGCGGCGCGGAGGCGGCCGCCCCCGGCGCGCAGCCGCAGGACGGCGGCGAGACGCTGCAGGACTACCTCGACCGTGTCGAGCGCGCCGCCATCGACAAGGCGCTGCAGGCCAGCGACGGCAACCGCACCCAGGCGGCGCGGCTGCTGGGCGTCAGCTTCCGCTCGCTGCGCTACCGGCTGGAGCGGCTGGGCATGAAGTGAGCCTGTCCGGCGACTGCTGCGGCCAACGTTGGCCGCAACGAAAAAGACGTTACCACTGCGGTAACGCCTTTTTGCTACCGGGGCCTGCGCGCGGCAGGGCGTGAACCGGCCCTTACACGCGGAAGCGCGCCACCGACTGCCGCAACTGCTGCGCCATCGCCGTCATCTCGCAGGCGGCCAGCGAGGCATCATGCGCCTTATGATGGTTCTGGTCGGCCTGCTGCGCCACCCGCTCCACGTTATGGGCGATGTCGAGGCTGGCAGTACTCTGTTCACGCAGCGCGTCGGAAATCCCGACCACCGCCTGTTCCACCTGCCTCGCGCCGTCACGGATGCTCTGCAGGCTGACACCGGCCTCGCTGGCGGATTTCACGCCGGCTTCGACCTGCAGCACGCTGCCGCTCATGCTGTCCACCGCATCGCGCGCTTCGTTCTGGATGTGGCCTACGGTGGCCGTGATTTCCAGCGTCGATTGCGTGGTGCGCTCGGCCAGCTTGCGCACCTCGTCGGCCACCACGGCAAAGCCGCGCCCCATCTCGCCGGCGCGCGCCGCCTCGATCGCGGCATTCAGCGCCAGCAGGTTGGTCTGGTCGGCGATGTCGCGGATCACGGTGACCACGCGGCTGATCTGTTCCGAGCGATCGCCCAGCCGGGTGACGGTGCCGGCCGTGGCGGACGAGGCCGCCGCGATTTCACGCATGGTATCCACGGTGTGGCCGACGGTGATCTCGCCGCTTCTTGATACTTCGTCCGATTGCACGGCCAGCTCGCGCGCGCTGCCGGCGTGCTGGCTGACCTGGTTGATGCTGTGCGTCATTTCCTCGATGCTGGCAGCCATCGCCGATACCGCCGCGCTCTGCTCGCGCGAGCTGCCGGACACGTCATCGGACAGCGCCGCCAGGTTGTGCGCGTTGTGCGCCAGGCTGTCCACGCTCTGGTTCACATCGCCGATCAGCTGGCGCAGCGCCTGGCACATGTGGTTGCTGGCGGCCAGCACCTCGCCGATCTCGTCGCGGCGGCGGCTGTCGATGGCCACGGTCAGGTCGCCGGAGGCGACGCGGCGCGAGACGTCCACCAGTTGCGCCAGCGGGCGGCTGACCCAGTAGCGCATGGCAAGGAACACCAGCACCACCAGCAGCAGCGTCACCAGCAGCGTGCCCAGCAGCATCTTCAGCTGCATCTCGTGCGGCTCGCGTACCAGCTCGTCCTGGTAGGCGCCGGTGGCCACCAGCCAGCCCCAGCGCTCATAGGTGAGGAAGGTGGCCAGCTTGCGGCGCGGCTCGCTGGCGCCCGGGTCCAGCCACAGGTAGCTGCTCTGCCCGTTTTTCTGTGCCAGCATGGTCTTGATGAAGGGTTTGCCATCGGCATCGGTCTTGTCCAGCAGGCTCTTGCCTTCCGCATTGGGGTGGATCAGCAGCTCGCCGGGGCGCTGTCTGGCGTCCACCACGTACACGTAGCCGCTGTCGCCGATCTTCAGCGACAGGATCTTCTGCTTCAGTGCCCGCAGTCCGTCGCTGTAGTCGATGCCGGTAAACATGACGCCGACCACCGCGCCGCCGGCATCCTTCAGCGGCAGGTAGTGGGTCATGTAGTCGCGGCCGAACAGGCTGGCACTGCCGGTATACGGCTGGCCGCCGCGCAGCAGCGCGTAGGCGGGGTGGTCGTGGTCGAGGCGGGTGGCGACGGCGCGGGTGCCGTCCTCCTTTTTCAGCGACGAGGCGATGCGCACGAAGTCGTCGCCCTCGCGCACGAACAGCGTCGCCACGCCGCCGGTGGCGGTGCTGAAGCGGTCGACGATGGCATCGTTGCCGTTGAGCAGCTGCTCGCCGCCGTACAGCGCCGGAGTGCTGACGCCGCCGACGCTGGCCGGGGCGCTGCTGTCGCTGCGCAGCGGCTGCGGCAGATTGGCCGCCAGTTGCACCGCGCTGGTGCGGGCATGGTTTTCCAGCACACTGGCGTAGGCATCGATGGTGTCTACCACCTGCCGGTTGACCTGGCTCATGGCGGCGACCGAGCGCTGTTCCATGCGCTCGCCCAGCCAGCTGCTGATGACGATCCCGGCGATGCCGAGAACCACGAAAAGGGCGATGCTCAGCAACAGGCTGAGCTTTTGGGCCAGGGACAAGCCTGGAGATGATGTACGGGACATGGCGGGTTCTGGAGTACGGATTGATAGGTGAGTCTGCTTGTCAGTGCGGCCGCTGTTCTTATCATGCCGTAATCATGGCAACTTGCAGCGTATGCCGTGATGCTAACGCAGAGGGCATTGTTACAGTTTGACATAAATCAACGTTTATTGATAATCATTCTCATCAATGGGAGGTATGCACCGGTCATGGCCGCCCGCCTCACCCTTCCCGCTTGTGCTACGCTGCGATGCCGCAGGCGGCACCGTTGCTGCACGGGCCGCCTGCACCGTTGCCAGCCGTAATCGCGGCTTGCGGCCAACCCTTACCGAGGAAAAACCATGCCGTACGTGAATATCAAGATTACCCGCGAGGGTGCGACGCAGGAGCAGAAGGCAGAACTGATCGCCGGGGTGACAGACCTGCTGCGCGACGTGCTGGGCAAGAACCCGGCCACTACCGTGGTGGTGATCGACGAGATCGATACCGACAACTGGGGCATAGGCGGCGAGAGCGTCACCGTGCGCCGCGCACGCGGCAGCTAGCGCGCGAGGCGGGCGGGCAGGCGCGCGATCGGCCCCAGCAGCGGCAGGAACAGCAGCGCGATGCTGCAGTTGAAGATCAGGTGCGCCAGCGCCACCGTCATCGCCGGGTCCAGCGCCAGCCGCAGCAGCGCGCCGGAGAACAGCGGCAGGTACAGCAGCACGCCGCCGAGATTGAACAGCAGGTTGGCCAGCGCGGTGTGTTTGGCAGTGCTCGACAGCGGCAGGCTGGCCAGCAGCGCAGTGCCGGTGGAGCCGGCGTTGGCGCCGACGATGATGGCGATGGCGGTATGCACGTCCATGCTGCCCTGCGCCACCAGCAGCACCACCAGCCCGGTGACCACGCTGCTGGACTGTACCAGCGCGGTGACCAGCAGGCCGACCAGCACCCCGGCCAGCGGCGTGTCCACCGCCGCCAGCAGCATCAGCAGGCGCGGGTCGTTCTTCACCGGCACCAGCGCCAGCGAGATCAGGTCCAGCGCGAAGAAGATCAGGCCGAAATAGAAAATGCTCTTGCCGGCCACCCGCAGCGGGCCGGGCAGCACGCTGAGCAGCGCCCCCAGCACGATGAAGAAGGGGCCGATGCCGGTGAGCTTGAAGCTCACCAGCCAGGCGGTGGCGGTGGTGCCGACATTGGCGCCCAGCAGCACGGCCAGGCTGCCGGAGAAGGACAGCGCGCCGGCATTGACCAGCGATACCGCCAGTGACGACACCGCGCTGCTCGACTGCACCAGCGCGGTAAACACCGCGCCGAGCAGGAAGCCGCTGTAGCGGTTGCCGGTCAGGCGCGCCAGCGCGTCCCGCAGCCGCTCGCGGCCCTGATGCTGCACCTCCTGGCTGAAACTCTGCAGCCCGTACAGGAACAGCACTACCGTGGCCAGCACCGACAGCGCAATCTGGAATTCACTCATCTCGCCCGCCCCGTGTCAGCACCCACTCAGTTGTTGCCGGCCGGGCTGTCCGGCCGTTCGCGCAGCGCCAGCCCCTTCAGCAGGTAGCGCAGGAACTGGTCGCCGCAGGGGCGGAAGTGCTTGTGGTCGGCCTTGCGGAACAGCGCGCCGATCTCGCTGCCGGACACCTTGAAGCCGCTGCGCGCCATCAGCGCCTCGATGTCTTCCTGGGTCAGTTCGAAGGCGATGCGCAGCTTCTTCAGGATCTCGTTGTTGTTGAGGCGCAGGAGCGGCGCCGGGGCCGGTGCGCCGTCGCGGCGGCCGCGGCGTTCGATGATCAGGCCATCGAGAAAGGCGCCGAGCAGCTCGTCGCTGCACTGGCGGAAGGCCGGGTCGTCGTCCTTCTTCAGCAGCGGCGCGAAGTCGTCGTCGGCCAGCGGCTCGACGTGGCGCAGGATGGCCAGCATGCGGTTGTCGGGGCAATCAATGATGAAGCGCACGCTGCGCAGGATGTCGTTATTGATCATGGCTGTCTTCAAGGTTGGCCGCAGGCGGCCAATATCGGGTTAGGGGGCGAGGCGCTGGCGCAGCCAGCTGCCGTCGGCTTGCAGGGTGTACAGCACGCGGTCGTGCAGGCGGCTGGGGCGGCCCTGCCAGAATTCGACGCGGTCCGGCACCACCGCGTAGCCACCCCAGTGCAGCGGGCGCGGCACCGACAGTGGGTGCTTGAGGCCGAAGCCGGCGGCGCGGCTGACCAGCACCGCCTTGCTGTCGATCACGCTGCTCTGCTCGCTGGCCCAGGCGCCGATGCGGCTGGTGTAGGGCCGGCTGGCGAAGTAGGCGTCGGACACCTCGCCCGCCACCCGCGCCACGCGGCCCTCGATGCGCACCTGCCGTTCCAGCTCCGGCCAGAAGAAGGTGATGGCGATATAGGGATTGGCGTCCAGCTGGCGGCCCTTGCGGCTGAGGTAATTGGTATAGAACAGCAGTTGCCCGTGTTCCACCCCTTTCAGCAGCACGATGCGCGCCGACGGCCGGCCGTGCTCGTCGACACTGGCGACGTGCATCGCGGTCGGCTCGTTGACTTCGGCGGCGATGGCCTCGTGCAGCCACTGCTCGAACTGGGCCACGGCGTCCGGCAGGCAGTCGTCGGGCGAGAGTTCGTGCCGGCTGTATTCGAGGCGGATATCGGCGAGATTGAGCGCCATGGCTGGCTCCTGAATGAATGACGGTATTGGCCGCCATGATAGCGCAGCCCGCCGCAGGGACGAACCCGCCTTGCGGCGATCGTTCGGTGCGCACATGACCGGCATCGACGCGGGCAAGTCCGGACCGGTGCCGATAACGACGCAGGCTGCGGCCACGACCATTGCCCCATTGCCAGCTTCATCGAGGCGCAGCCGCGCTTCCACGCCGGCCACCTGTTCGCCTGATGCAGGTCAAGCCGCCACCGGCCAGCGCGGGCCAGTGCCCTCGCCACGGCGGTTTTGGGCTAGAATAGCCCGTTTCCCACTGCGGCTTTTCCTTGCACTCATGCACCTGGTTGCCTTTGGACTGAACCACCACACCGCCCCGCTGGCGATACGCGAACGGCTGGCCTTCCCTGCAGAAACCCTGCCGGGCGCCCTGGCGCAGCTGGTGGATTCGCAGGCCGCGCGCGAGGCGACCATCGTCTCTACCTGTAACCGCACCGAGCTGTACTGCGCCACGCAGCAGCCGGACGCGGCACTGGCGTGGCTGGCCAGCTACCACGGCCTGAGCCTGGACGAAGTGCGTCCCTACCTGTACCAGCTCGACGCCGCCGAAGCGGCGCGCCACGCCTTCCGTGTCGCCTCCGGGCTAGACTCCATGGTGCTGGGCGAAACGCAGATCCTGGGCCAGATCAAGGACGCGGTGCGCACCGCCGAGCGCGCCGGCACGCTGGGCAGCCTGCTCAACGGCCTGTTCCAGAAAACCTTTGCCGTGGCCAAGGACGTGCGCAGCCAGACCGCGGTCGGCGCCAGCTCGGTGTCGATGGCCGCCGCCGGCGTGCGTCTCACCGAGCAGATCTTCGCCTCGGTCGGCGAGCTGAAGGTGCTGTTCATCGGCGCCGGCGAGATGATCGAGCTGGTCGCCACCCACTACGCCGCGCGCAAGCCGGCCTGTCTCACCGTCGCCAACCGCACGCTGGAGCGTGGCCAGGCGCTGGCGGCGCAATTCGGCGGCAACGCCATCACCCTCGCCGAGCTGCCCGATCACCTGCACCACTACGACGTGGTGGTCAGCTCCACCGCCAGCCAGCTGCCCATCATCGGCAAGGGCATGGTCGAGCGCGCCATCAAGGCACGCCGCCACCGCCCGATCTTCATGCTCGATCTGGCGGTGCCGCGCGACATCGAGGCCGAGGTCGGCGAGCTGTCCGACGTCTACCTCTACACCGTCGACGACATCGCCGGCATCGTCGAAGTCGGCCAGCAGGCGCGCAGCCAGGCGGCGGAAGAAGCCGAAACCATCATCGCCCACCGCGTCGGCGAATTCAGCGACTGGCTCAAGCGCCGCGAAAGCGTGCCGCTGATCCGCGCGCTGCGCGACGAAGCCGAACGCACCCGCCGCAACGCGCTGGAGGCCGCCATGAAACAGCTGGCCCGCGGCGCAGCGCCGGAAAAAGTGCTGGAAGTCCTGTCGGTACAACTGACCAACAAACTGATGCATCCGCCGACGCAGGCGCTGTCTTCCGGCAGCGGCGCGGCGCACGACGCGCAGGTGGCGCTGATCGCCAGCCTGTATCGTTTGCACCCGGAGTCGTAATGAAACCCTCGATTGCCGCGAAACTGGCCCAGCTCGACGACCGGCTGGAAGAAGTCACGCAACTGCTGATGTCCGAACAGGCCACCGCCAACATGGACACCTTCCGCAAGCTCACCCGCGAACACGCCGAACTGACCCCGGTGGTCGAGGCGTTCAACGCCTACCGCCAGTGCGAAGCCGACATCGCCACCGCCAGCGAACTGCTGGACGACCCGGACATGAAGGAATTCGCGCAGGAAGAAATCGGCGACGCCAAAAACCGGCTCGCCGCGCTGGATGTCGAGCTGCAGAAACTGCTGCTGCCGAAAGACCCCAACGACGACAAGAACATCTTTCTTGAAATCCGCGCCGGCACCGGCGGCGACGAGGCGGCGCTGTTCGCCGCCGACCTGTTGCGCATGTACACCCGCTTTGCCGAACGCAACCGCTGGCAGGCCGAGATCGTCTCCGCCAGCGAATCCGACCTCGGCGGCTATAAGGAAGTCATCGTGCGCCTGGTCGGCCAGGGCGCCTATTCCAGGCTGAAATTCGAATCCGGCGGCCACCGCGTGCAGCGCGTGCCGGCCACCGAGACCCAGGGCCGCATCCACACCTCCGCCTGCACCGTGGCGGTGATGGCCGAGGCCGACGAGATCGCCGAGGTAGTGCTCAACCCCGCCGACCTGCGCATCGACACCTATCGCGCCAGCGGCGCCGGCGGCCAGCACATCAACAAGACCGACTCCGCGGTGCGCATCACCCACCTGCCCACCGGCATCGTCGCCGAATGCCAGGATGGCCGCTCGCAGCACGCCAACAAGGCCAGCGCCATGCAGGTGCTGGCGGCGCGCATCTACGACATCCAGCTGCGCGAGAAGAACCAGAAGGAAGCGGCCGAGCGCAAGAGCCTGATCGGCTCCGGCGACCGCTCCGAGCGCATCCGCACCTACAACTACCCGCAGGGCCGCATCACCGACCACCGCATCAACCTCACCCTGTACAAGCTGGACCAGGCGATGGACGGCGACCTGTACGAGCTGACCGACGCGCTGGTGGCCGAGCGCCAGGCGGAGCTGCTGGCGCAGCTGTCGGAGGGGAGTTGACGCAGCTTGTGCGGCCAACGTTGGCCGCAAGTGGCAACAGGTCGGGTTAGCGCAGCGTAAGCCGACATGGCTTGCGGCCAACCTTGTCGCGGTAAGCGGTTTTGGTTTTTGCCACAGAAGCACACGGAAAGACACGGACCAAGGCAAAGTCGTTTTTGGCCACGAAACCCGCGGAAAGACACGAAAATAAAAACGGAAAGGTTGGCCGCAAGGCACTTCAATCGCCAACCGGCACCCAATCGATGCACCCGCTCCCGTTGGTGCCGGCCGTGACAACTGTCGCCAGCCCGGGAACAAGCCGCCCTCTTTTGAGCGCAGCGTATGGGCGGCGCCGGGATGGCGGCAGCTATCACGGGAATTCTTGCGCCGTCGGGAAGAACGGTCTGCGTGCGAATCTCTGATTCGCTCAGCGATGTGAAAAGGGGGATGCGGTATCCCCCTTTCCCGTCCGCCGCGCGGCAAGCGGCAAGCGGCAAGCGGCAAGCGGCAAGCGGCAAGCGGCAAGCGGCAAGCGGCAAGATAAACCATCATCCGCGCCGCGGATTCAGCAGACCCAAACAAGGTTGGCCGCAAGCCGCCATCGTGGTACGTCGTCCTGCGGGTAACGCGCCCTGCAGCGCTGTCAATTGATGCCGCTTTCCTTCTTCCACTTGCGCAGGCGCGACCGTGCGTTGGCATAGGGCGAGGATGTATTGAACTGGATCATGCGCCCCAACGTGTATTTTTCGTACCAGGGTTTCCCGTACAGCGACGCATCGTCCTCCCCTTCAACCAGCTCGACGATACGAGCGTGGACCTGCTCAAGCCGTTCGAGCAAGCGTGGGTAGTTTTCATCCCGATGATCGGCATAGAACTTCTGTGCCAAGCGTCCCAATTCGTTCCACTTGTACCCGGTTTCGGGAAAATCGACTGGCCGTCCGTGTGACTTGGCATCGTGCCATTTCAGCACCAGGAGGTTCCAACCGATCAGGTAGGCCACCAGATCGATCACGCTCATTCGCGAACCCTGCATATGCCCCTCCAGCGTGGCGACTTGGGCTCGCTGCGGAGGCACACCGGCAAGATCCGCCGCCAGTTTCTGGTACGTGGTCCGGATGGCATGCAGCAGTTCTTGCCTGGTCTGTGGGACGGCCATACTGAATTCCTCCTGAGCCTGCAGGTTGGCGCCGGGCCTGCAAAGCCCGACACCCACCATACCGTACTATTGCCCGATAAATGCCGGGCCTCGCCACGCTCTGCCCGGCCTGCAAATCCGGGACAAACTATCAATAATGCATAAAAAAGGCAAGCCAGCCGGCTTGCCCTTGTTCATACCGGTCTGCGGCCAACCTCGGCCGCAACCTCAGCCGCTCACCACGACCCGAACGGGTTTTTCGACAGATAAGCATTGGTAAAGCGCCCGTCAAAGGTCACTTCCTCGCCTATCCAGTCCGGCTTGTCGAAGGCGGTGTCTTCCGACGGCAGCTCGATCTCGGCCAGCACCAGCCCGGCGTTGGCGCCGAAGAACTCGTCCACCTCCCACACGAAGCCGCCGAAGCTAATGCGGTAGCGCAGCTTGTCGACCATCATCGGGCACATCGCATCCATGATGGTCTGCGCCTCCGCCACCGGGATCGCGTATTCGAACTCGTGGCGGCTGATGTCGCTGATCTGGCCCTTGAGCGTCAGCCACGCCTGGTCGCCGACCACGCGCACGCGCACGGTGCGTTCCTTTTCTACCGACAGATAGCCCTGACGGTAGCGCACGCCTTCGGCCAGACCGCGCCAGGCGTCACCGTTTACCCTGAAGCGGCGTTCAATTTCCACTGCCATTGTGTTTTTCCATTTCCTTGACGAGGCGGGCCGGCGCTTTCAGGCGCCAGTCCGCGGGGCGATAGGGGTGCACGTCGTCCGGCCAGCGCGCGTCGGTCTGCCACACCGACCAGGCGCCGGGCACGGCGATGCGGCCGGCGCGGGCGCTGTCGACATAGTCGCTGCGCGCGGCGGTGACGTTGCAGTAGGCCTTGCGGCCGGCGTAGGAGCCGTCGGCCGACAGCTGGCCGTGCGGGAAGCCGGCCGGCAGGGCGGCCGGTGCCATCTTGCCGGGCACGCTGGCGCCGGCGGCCAGGCCCTGGGCCAGGATGTAGACGTGGCCGTCGCAGTCTTGCCGGCAGCCGGTGAGCAGCGCCGCCAGCGCGAGGGGGAGCAGGAGCTTGATCAAAACGGTTTCACCACCACCAGGATCAGCACTGCCAGCAGCAGCAGCACCGGTAATTCGTTGAAGAAACGGAACCAGACGTGGCTGCGGCGGTTGCGCTGCCGCACGAAGTCCTGCAGCAGCCGGTAGCAGTAGCCGTGGTAGCCGGCGAGCACCGTCACCAGCACCAGCTTGGCGTGCAGCCAGCCGCCGCTGACGCCGTAGCCCAGCCACAGCACCAGACCGAGCGCCAGCGCCAGCACCGCCAGCGGTGTCATGAAGCGGTACAGCTTGCCGGCCATCAGCAGCAGGCGATCGTATTCCTTGCCCGGCCCGGCCTGTGCCAGGTTGACGTACAGCCGCGGCAGGTAGAACAGGCCGGCGAACCAGGAAATGACAAAAAACAGGTGAAAAGCCTTGATGTAGAGATAGGTCATTCAGGGTCCGTTATTGTGTACGGCCGGCCTGGTGCCGCCGGGAACGCACGATGATACGTGCTGCGGCCAACCTTGCCTTGATCCATGTTGCACCATGCCGGGCGCCGGCGGCATGCGTCAGCGCGCCTTGCGGGCGGCGTCGTACAGCGGCATCAGGCGCGGGATCAGCCGTTGCAGCTCGTCGATGCGCGCCGGGCCGGACGGGTGGGTGGACAGGAAGCTCGGCCCGCTGCCGGCTCCGGCCTGCATCATCTTCTGCCACAGCGTCACCGCCGCGTTCGGGTTGTAGCCGGCGCGCGCCATCAGCTCCAGACCGATGACGTCGGCCTCGGATTCCATGGTGCGGCTGTTGGGCTTGGTCAGTGCCACGTCGGCGGCGATCGCCGCCAGTTCCATCGAGCCTTGCGACAGGCCGGCCAGCTGGCCGACGATGCCGAGGCCCATCTGCTGCGCGTAGGCCTGGCTCATGCTTTCGCGCGAGTGTTCGCGCAGCGCGTGCGAGATCTCGTGGCCGATGATGGCCGCCATTTCGTCGTCGCTCAGGCGCAGGCGGTTGACGATGCCGCTGTAGACCATGATCTTGCCGCCGGCCATCGCGTAGGCGTTCAGCTCGTCGGACTGGGTGACATTCACCTCCCACTTCCAGTTGCGCGCGTCGGCGCGGAACACCGGCACCTGCGCGATCAGGCGCTGCGACACCGCGCGTACGCGGCGGGTCAACGCGGCATCGGTATTGAGCTTGCCGGCGCTGCGCGCCTTGCCCACCTCCTGCACGTAGGACTGCGCGGAGGCCTGCTCCACTTCCTGCGGCGACAGCAGCATCAGCTGCTTGCGGCTGGCGCCCACGGCGCCGGTGGCGGTGGTGTTGACACAGCCGGCAACAGCCGCGGAAAGCATCAGCACACATCCGGTACGGGTCAGCCAGTTAGTCATTTCATGTTTCCTCTTGCCGTGGCGCCGCTCAGAACGCCATCATCTCGAAATCGTCCTTGCGGGCACCGCAATCCGGGCAGGTCCAGTTCATCGGCACGTCTTCCCACCTGGTGCCGGGCGGGATGCCGTCTTCCGGACGGCCTGCCGCTTCGTCGTAGATGAAGCCGCAGATCAGACACATCCAGGTTTGCATAATGATAAAACCTTCGCTCGGTTAAAATCGTATTGTAAATCCTGTAAGACCCGAGAGGTTAAGCCTTGAGCCAAGACATCATTCTCCCGCCCATCGTGCTGACGCTGGCGGGAGCCGACCCCACCGGCGGCGCCGGCATCCAGGCCGACATCCTGACCCTGGCCAGCATGGGCTGCCATCCGCTGTCGGTGATCACCGCCATCACGGTGCAGGACACCCGCGGCGTGCAGGGCTTCATGGTCATCGACGACGAATGGGTGCTCGACCAGGCGCGCGCGGTGCTGGAAGACATGCCGGTGGCCGCGTTCAAGGTCGGCATGATCGGCAGCATCGACAACGTGGTCGCCATCGCCGAACTGGTCGCCGACTACCCGGACATCCCGCTGATCTACGACCCGGTGCTGGCCAGCGGCGCCGGCGACGAGCTCGCGCGCGAGGACATGATCCACGTGCTGCGCGACATGCTGCTGCCGCAGGTGACGGTGCTGACCCCCAACAGCATCGAGGCACGGCGGCTGGCGGCCAACGACGCCGACGACGAGGAAGAGCTGTCGGTGGCCGACTGCGCCCGCCGCCTGACGCGGCTGGGCTGCGACTACGTGTTCATCACCGGCACCCACGAGCCGACGCGCGACGTGGAAAACCGGCTCTACGACCTGGGCGGCGAAATCCGCGTCGACACCTGGCCCAGACTCAACGGCAGCTTCCATGGTTCCGGCTGCACCCTCGCCGCCGCCATCGCCGGGCTGGTGGCGCGCGGGCTGGCGGTGCCGGAGGCGGTGAAGGAGGCGCAGGACTACACCTGGCAGGCGCTGCGCCACGGCTTCCGCCCCGGCATGGGGCAGTACATTCCCGACCGCCTGTTCTGGGCCAACGACGACGCCGGCGACGACGATAGCGACAAGGAACAAGATGCAAACGTTTAACGGCCTGTACGCCATCACCCCGGACACCGACGACAGCGAGCGCCTGATCGAACAGGTCGGCGCCGTGCTCGACGGCGGCGCGCGTATCCTGCAGTACCGCAACAAGGGCAGCGACACCGTGCGCCGGCTGTGGCAGGCCAATATCCTGGCCAGCCTGGCACGCAGCCGCAACGCGCTGTTCATCATCAATGACGATGTCGAGCTGGCACGCGCCATCGGCGCCGACGGCGTGCACGTTGGCCGCAACGATGCCGGCATCGCCGCCGCCCGCGCCGCGCTCGGCCCCGACGCCATCGTCGGCGCCAGCTGCTACGACAGCCTGGCGCTGGCGCACGCGGCGGTGGCCGCCGGCGCCAGCTACGTCGCCTTCGGCGCGGTGTACCCGTCCGCCACCAAACCCGGCGCCGTGGCGGCGCCGCTGTCGCTGTTCGCCGACAGCGCCGATCTGGGCGTGCCGCGCGTCGCCATCGGCGGCATCACCGCCGCCAATGCCGGCACGGTGGTCGCCGCCGGCGCCGACGCCATCGCGGTGATCGGCGGCCTGTTCGGACAGGCCGACCCCTGCGCCGCGGCGCGCACGCTGGCGGCGCTGTACCGTTGAGCGGCGCTTCGCGCCCGGCTCTCTAAAACCGGGCGAGACGGCATTAAAAACGGCTGCGGCAGCAGTGTTTATCCGGAGATAGACCCGCCTGCCGCCGTCGTTTTCGCCTGAACTCGCGTGCGCGCGCGAGCGTAAGCCGGCGTCAGGCCACCGCGTCGATGATGCTGCCCACCGCCTGCAGGCCGCCGGCCAGCACCGCACCGGTGGCGGAAAAGCCGCCATACAGCGCGTCGCTGCCCTCCTCGATGCCGCTGGCCACGCCACGGACCACCTGCAGCGTGCCGGAGCCGATGTCGCCGATGCCGGAGGCGATCTTCACCGCTCCGCTACCCATATTGCCAAGACCATAGACCACGGAGGACCCCGCTGCCGCGATGCCGGAGAGACTCATGTTGCTGTCCTTTGCTGTGCTGTCGCCGCCCCTGCGGCCTGACGATTTGTAGCCTAGCGTTACTGCAACTTGTCCATGCTGCGGTTTTGTATCCGTCCCGTTACAAGGCGGCAACACGGCGCGGCCAACGTTGGCCGCAAAAAAACCGCCACGTGGGGCGTGGCGGTCTGGACTCGAAAGGCGCGGCTCAGCCCAGCTTGTTGTCGGCGATGTGGTAGTGCGGGTCTTCGAAGCGGTTCACCTCCACCATGCCCTTGGCCTTGTCCAGCAGCTCCAGGCAGTCCGGGCTCAGGTGGCGCAGGTGCAAGGTCTTGCCTTCCTGCTGGTAGCGCGCGGCCAGCGCATCAATGGCCTCGATGGCGGAGTGGTCGACCACCCGCGCGCGGCGGAACTCGATCACCACGTGCTCCGGGTCGCTCCTGGGCGCGAACAGCTCGCTGAAGTTGGCCGCAGAGGCGAAGAACAGGCTGCCTTCCAGCTCGTACACCTTCCAGCCCTGCGCGTCGGTGCGGGTCGTGACACGGATGGTCTTGGCGTGCTGCCAGGCGAACACCAGCGCGGCAAACATCACGCCAGCCAGTACGGCGATGGCCAGATCGGTCAGCACGGTAATGACCGTCACGCCGACGACGATGATCGCGTCCTGGCGCGGGATCTTGCGCAGCGCCTGCAGGCTGCCCCACTCGAAGGTCTTCTCGGCCACCACGAACATCAGCCCCACCAGCGCCGCCAGCGGAATCATCTCGATCCACGGTGCCAGGAACAGGATGAAGCCGAGCAGGAACAGCGCGGCGACGATGCCGGATGCACGCTGACGGGCGCCGTTGTTGATGTTGATCATGCTCTGGCCGATCATGGCGCAGCCGCCCATGGTGGCAAAAAAGCCGGCCACCACGTTGGCCGCACCTTGCGCCAGCGATTCGCGGTTGGGCTGGCCGCGGCTGTCGGTAATGTCGTCGATCAGGTTCAGCGTCAGCAGCGATTCGATCAGGCCGATGGCGGCCAGAATCAGCGAATACGGCAGGATGATGTAGAGCGTGTCCAGCGTCAGCGGCACCTGCGGCAGGTGGAACTGCGGCAGGCCGCCGGCAATGGAGCCCATGTCGCCGACAGTCTTGGTGTCGATGCCGAGACCGGCCACCAGCGCGGCCACGATCAGGATCGCGGCCAGTGCCGACGGAATCGCCGTCGTCAGCCTGGGCAACAGGTAGATGATGGCCATGGTCAGCGCGATCAGCCCGCCCATGGTCAGCAGCTGCCGGCCGTCCATCCACGCGCCATCCAGCCTGAAATGACCGAACTGTGCCAGGAAGATCACGATCGCCAGGCCGTTGACGAAGCCCAGCATCACCGGATGCGGCACCATGCGGATGAATTTGCCCAGTTTCAGCACGCCGAACAGCAGCTGGAATATCCCCATCAGCACCACGCTGGCGAACAGGTATTCGACGCCGTGCCGGGTGACGATGCTGACCATCACCACCGCCAGCGCGCCGGTGGCGCCGGAGATCATGCCCGGACGGCCGCCGAACAGCGCCGTGATCAGGCACAGGAAAAAGGCGGCATACAGCCCGGTCAGCGGGCTGACGTGGGCGATCAGCGCGAAGGCGATCGCCTCCGGCACCAGTGCCAGCGCCACGGTAAGACCACTAAAAAATTCGGTTTTCAATGCCGCAGGGCCTGAATTGCTCAAAACGGTTCTCCAGAAAAACAGCGCGCGCGCAGCGCGCACGGCCGCACAGGGCGGCAGCGCATACGGCGCCAAGCTCGATACGGAAGCGGGCGGAAACGCCCGGAGAGAAGTGCGGAACAGCCTGGGAAGGGACGCAGTGCTACATCGGTCTGGCTCTGGCAGGTCGGAAAAACCGGCGATTATTCCACAAAAACAGTCACTTGTCGCCACGGGTGGCGCTCAGCCGGTACGCAAGGTTGGCCGCAACGTGCCGCTGCCGGGCGGCTATGGGCGGAACAGCGGCTGCTCCGCCCCCGGCAGGCGGTAGCGCTGCGCCAGCGTCTGGTACAGCCCGGCCTGCGCCTGCTGCTGCAGCGCCTTGTTGAAGCGGTCGCGCGCGCGCGCATCGCGGAACGACAGCGCGTACTGCGTCGGCGGGAACAGTGCGTGGGTGCACAGCGCCTGGCGGTTGTTCAGCGGCACGTCCGGCTGCATCGAGAAGTGCAGGAAGATGAACAGGTCGGAGATCACGACATCGGTGCGGCCGGTGAACAGCAGGTTGTTCAGTATCGGCTGCGGCGACGACTCGACGTACTCGGCATTGGCCCTGGCCATCGCCGCAAATTCGGCGCCGAGAAAACGCTGCGCGTTGTGGAAGGCCGCCACCCGGTACTGCCCCAGCTCGGTGATGTGCTTGGGCTGCAGGTGGCGCTGGCACAGCGTGATCGCCATATTGCGGTAGGCGATGTAGGGCTCGGACACGAACGGACCATTGTTGGAGATGGCGGCGTCGATGCGGCCGTCGGCCAGCGCCTGTTGCGCGCGCTGGTTGGGCAGCAGCACGATCCTGGGCTGGTAGCCGGCGGCGCGCAGCACGCTGCCGACCAGCTCGTACTCGATGCCGCGCGCCCCGTCGGCGATGATGTACGGCGGCTTGTTTTCGCCCAGCGCCACCTTCAGCACCGGCAGCGGCGGCGACTCCAGCGCCTGCGCCGGCAGCGCCAGCCACAGCAGTGCCGCCGTCAGCAGCCGGCGCGGCCAACCTTGGGCCGGGTAGCGCGCCATGATCAGGTGTTGTAGCCGAGGTTGGCCGCCAGATCGCGCTCCGCCTGTTCCATGCTGACGCCGCGGCGCTGGGCGTAGCTTTCCACCTGGTCGCGGCTGATCTTGCCGATACCGAAGTAGCGCGAATCCGGGTGGCTGAAGTAGAAGCCGGATACCGCCGCGGTGGGCAGCATGGCGTAGCCTTCGGTCAGCGTCATGCCGATGGCCGGCGCGTTCAAGAGCTGGAACAGCTCGCGCTTGACGGTATGGTCCGGGCAGGCCGGGTAACCTGGTGCCGGGCGGATGCCGGCATACTGTTCGGCGATCAGCGCCTCGTTGTCGAGCTGCTCGTCCGGCGCGTAGCCCCAGAACTCGGTGCGCACGCGGCGGTGCATCAGCTCGGCAAAGGCCTCGGCCAGACGGTCGGCCAGCGCCTTCAGCAGGATCGCCGAGTAGTCGTCGTTCGCCGCCTCGAAGCGCGCCACGTGCGGCTCGATGCCGAGGCCGGCGGTGACGGCGAAGGCGCCGATGTAGTCCGCCACGCCACTGTCGCGCGGCGCGATGAAGTCGGCCAGCGCCCAGTCAGGGTTGGCTGCCGAGCCGTCCTTGGTCGCCTTGGCCAGTTGCTGGCGCAGGCCGACCCAGGTCAGCAGCGGTGCGCGGGTGCCCGGCTGCAGGATTTCGATGTCGTCGCAATCCACACTGCGCGCCGGGAACAGGCCGATCACCGCGTTGGCGGTCAGCCACTGCTGGTCGATGATCTGCTGCAGCATCGCCTGGGCATCGGCATACAGACCGCGCGCCGATTCGCCGACGATGTCGTCGTCGAGAATGGCCGGGAAGCGGCCAGCCAGCTCCCAGCTCTGGAAGAACGGCGTCCAGTCGATGACCGCGGCGATCTCGGCCAGGTCGTAGTGCTCGAAGCGGCGCACGCCCAGCCATTGCGGCGCCGGCGGGGTGTAGCCGGCCCAGTCGATCTGGTGGCGCTGCGCGCGCGCCTCGGCCAGCGGCAGCAGGCGGGCCTCGCCGCGGCCCTCGAAGATGGCGCGCGCGCGGGCGTAATCATCGGCCACCTCCGCGACGAACGGATCGCGCAGCGTGTCCGACAGCAGGTTGGAGCACACCCCCACCGCGCGGCTGGCGTCCGCCACATAGATCACCGGGCCGTGGTAGTGCGGCGCAATCTTGACCGCGGTATGCACGCGGCTGGTGGTGGCGCCGCCGATCAACAGCGGAATGTCGAAGCCCTGGCGCTGCATCTCCTTGGCGACGTGGCCCATTTCCTCCAGCGACGGGGTGATCAGGCCGGACAGGCCGATGATGTCGGCCTTGTGCTCGCGCGCGGCGTCCAGGATGGTCTGGCACGGCACCATCACGCCCAGATCGATCACCTTGTAGTTGTTGCAGCGCAGCACCACGGCGACGATGTTCTTGCCGATGTCGTGCACATCGCCCTTCACCGTGGCCATGATGATCACGCCCTTGGCCGGCGCGTCCTGCAGGCCGAGGCGGATCTTCTCCTCCTCGATGTACGGCTCCAGGTAGGCCACCGCCGCCTTCATCACCCGTGCCGACTTCACCACCTGCGGCAGGAACATCTTGCCGGCGCCGAACAGGTCGCCGACCACGTTCATGCCGTCCATCAGCGGGCCTTCGATCACGTGGATCGGGCGGGCGCAGCCGGCACGCACTTCCTCGGTATCCTGCTCGATGAAGGTGGTGATGCCTTTCACCAGCGCATGTTCCAGCCGCTTGGCCACCGGCAGTTCGCGCCAGGCCAGGTCTTCGCCCTGCTTGCCGGCCACCGCGTCGCCCTTGAACTTCTCCGCCAGCGCGATCAGGTTCTCGGTGACGTCGGAGCCGTCCAAGGTTGGCCGCATCAGCACCACGTCCTCGATGCGCTCGCGCAGCTCGGCGTCGACTTCGTCGTACACCTCCAGCGCGCCGGCGTTGACGATGCCCATGGTCATGCCGCGCTGGATGGCGTGGTACAGGAACACGGCGTGAATCGCCTCGCGCACCTTGTTGTTGCCGCGGAAGGAGAACGACACGTTGGACACGCCGCCGGAAATCTTGGCGTGCGGCAGCTGCTGCTTGATCCAGCCGGTGGCCTCGATGAAGTCCAGGCCATAGCGGGCGTGCTCGTCGATGCCGGTGGCGACGGCGAAGATGTTGGGGTCGAAGATGATGTCTTCCGGCGGGAAGCCGACTTCGTCCACCAGGATGCGGTAGCTCTTCTCGCAGATTTCGATCTTGCGGGCGTAGGTGTCGGCCTGGCCGGCCTCGTCGAAGGCCATCACGATCACCGCCGCGCCGTAGCGGCGCAGCAGGCGCGCCTGCGCCACGAATTTCTCCTTGCCCTCCTTCATCGAGATGGAGTTGACGATGCCCTTGCCCTGGATGCACTTGAGGCCGGCCTCGATCACCTCCCATTTCGACGAGTCGATCATGATCGGCACGCGGCTGATGTCCGGCTCGGCGGCGATCAGGTTGAGGAAGCGCACCATGGCGGCGTGGGCGTCCAGCATGCCCTCGTCCATATTGATGTCGATGATCTGGGCGCCGTTTTCCACCTGCTGCCGCGCAACATCTAAAGCAGTCGCGTAGTCGCCGTTGAGAATCAGCTTGGCAAAGGCCTTGGAGCCGGTGACGTTGGTGCGCTCGCCGACGTTGACGAACAGGTCGTGGTCGCCGATGTTGAACGGCTCCAGCCCGGACAGCCGGCACTTGGGTTCGATCTGCGGCAGCGGCCGCGGCGGCAGGTCCTTCACCGCCTGGTAGATGGCGGCGATGTGCTCCGGCGTGGTGCCGCAACAGCCGCCGATGATGTTCACCAGCCCGGCCTCCGCCCACTCGCGCACCTGCGGCGCCATGTCTTCCGGCGTCAGGTCGTAGCCGGTGGGCGCCAGCGGGTTGGGCAGGCCGGCGTTGGCGTGCACCGACACATAGGTGGCGGAAATGCGCGACATCTCTTCCACGTACGGGCGCAGCAGATCCGGGCCCAGCGCACAGTTGAGGCCGAAGCTCAGCGCGTCGGCGTGCGACAGGCTGTTGTAGAACGCCTCGGTGGTCTGCCCGGTCAGGGTGCGGCCGGACTGGTCGGTAATGGTGCCGGAAATCATGACCGGCAGCCGCGCCAGGGTTGGCCGCAAGTCGAAATACTGGTGGATCGCGAACACCGCCGCCTTGGCGTTCAGGGTGTCGAAAATGGTTTCCACCAGCAGGAAGTCCGCGCCACCGTCTACCAGGCCGTCGATGGCCTCGCTGTAGGTGTCCACCAGCTCGTCGAAGCTCACGTTGCGGTAGCCCGGATCGTTCACGTCCGGGCTGATGCTACAGGTACGGCTGGTGGGGCCGAGCACGCCGGCGCAGAAGCGCGGCTTGTCGGGGTTGGCCGCAGTGGCCGCCACGCACAGCTCCTTCACCAGTCGGGCGGCTTCGTAGTTCAGCTCGCGCACCAGCGACTCCATGCCGTAGTCGGCCATGGCGATGGCGGTGGCGTTGAAGCTGTTGGTCTCGATGATGTCGGCACCGGCGTCGAGATAGGCCTGGTGGATTCCGGCGATGATCTGCGGCTGGGTCAGCACCAGCAGGTCGTTATTGCCCTTCACGTCGCGCGGCCAGTTGCGGAAACGCTCGCCACGGTAGTCCGCCTCTTCCAGCCGGTGGCGCTGGATCATGGTGCCCATGCCGCCGTCCAGGATCAGGATGCGGCGGGCGAGCAAATCGTGGACGGCGTGCTGGGCATTTTTCGACATGGCAAAGGCGGCTTTTTTTAAGTAAAACTAGGTAGATGCGGAGCCGGTTATCTTAACATCGCGCACGCGGCTGCGAGATCGAATCCTTAGATCGAGCATTTATAACCATCTGGCTGGTGATTCATATGAAAACCACACTTCCGGTGCTAACCATGGCCGCGGCCGCCCTGCTGGCCGGTGGCGCCCAGGCGGCGCCGGCGCTGCGCATCGGCATCGCCGATTCCGACTCCGCCCCCATCGTGGTGCTGGCCGGCGACCGGCTGGTCGGCGGGCTGTCGAAGGAGCTGGGCGAAGAGCTGGGACGCACGCTGAAGGCGCCGGTGGAGTTCATCGTGGTGTCACGTAAGCGGGTGGAGCTGGCCATCGACAACGGCAGCATCGACATCGTGTGCAACACCAATCCGGCGTGGTATGTCGGCGCCTCGCGCGTCGGCTGGACGCGCGAGTTCTACCCGCAGATCGAGCGGGTGATGTCGCTGAAGCCGCACCCGCGCACCATAGCCAGCATCGACGAGCTGGCCGGGCAGCGCATCGGCGTGATCGGCGGCTACCACTACAACACGGTGGAGCCGCTGTGGCAGGGCCAGCGCGCCACCCGCGTCAACCAGCCGCGGCTGCCGCTGTTGATGCGCGCGCTGCAGACCGGCATGGTCGACGTGGTGATCAACTCCGAGCTGGAAATGAGCGCCTGGGCGCGCGCCAACCCGGCGCAGGCGGCCAATCTGCGCCTGCATCCGCTGGTGGTGTCGTCGATGCCGACGCGCTGCGCGGTGTCGCCGGCCAGCCGCTACAGCGAGAGCCGGCTGGACCAGGCCATCGGCGAGATGGAACAAAACGGCAGCATCCGCCGTATCCTTGACCGCTATGAATGGAACAACCGCTAAACCTTGGCCGCAACGGCTGGCCGCCCGCCTCAAGCCTTGCCAGGTGCCATGAACCAGCGCTACCTCTATCTGCACGGTTTCCAGTCCGGCCCGCAATCGCTGAAGGCGCGCGAGACCGCCGCCAGACCGCGCGCTAACGAACACTGTGTTCCCCCGCGTGGCGCGCGCTTTGCGGCACACTGCCGCTGTTACCGACCCCACGCTCCGGAGGCACCATGAACCTGACCATCCGCCTGCCGCACTGCGGCGGCCCCGATGTCCTGCGCGCCGAAGACGCCGCCATCCCCGTGCCGGCCGCCGGTGAAGTGCTGCTGCGCCACACCGCCATCGGCGTCAACTTCATCGACACCTACTACCGCAGCGGGCTGTATCCGCTGCCGCTGCCGTCCGGGCTGGGCTCCGAGGCCGCCGCCGTGGTGGAGGCGCTCGGCGACGGTGTCAGCCACCTGCAGGTCGGCGACCGCGTCGCCTACGCCGGCGGTGCGCAGGGCGCCTACAGCCAGTGGCGCACGCTGCCGGCGGCGCTGCTGGTGAAGCTGCCGGACGACATCGGCGACGAGAGCGCCGCCTGCGTGATGCTGCAGGGCATGACCGTGGAGTACCTGATCCGCCGCACCTATGCGGTGCAGCCCGGCCAGACCGTGCTGTGGCACGCCGCCGCCGGCGGCGTCGGCCAGATCGCGGTGCAGTGGCTCAGTTCGCTGGGCGTCAAGGTGATCGGCACCGCCGGCTCCGACGCCAAGGCGGCGCTGGCGCGCGCGCTCGGCTGCGCGCACGTCATCAACTACCGCGAGGAAGACGTGGTGGCGCGGGTGCGCGAGCTGACCGGCGACCGCGGCGTGCCGGTGGTGTACGACTCGGTGGGCAAGGATACCTTCGACATCTCGCTGGACTGCCTCGCGCCGCGCGGCATGTTCGTCAGCTTCGGCAACGCCTCCGGCGCGGTGCCGCCGTTCGCGCCGCTGCTGCTGTCGCAGAAGGGCTCGCTGTACTTCACCCGCCCGCGGCTGGGCGACTACGTGGCCACCCGCGCCGAGCTGGAGGCCAGCGCCGCGGCGCTGTTCGAGCGCATCGGCGCCGGCGCGGTGAAGGTGCAGCCGTCGGCGCGCTACGCGCTGGCCGACGCGGCACAGGCGCACGCCGACCTGGAAGCGCGGCGCACCACCGGCTCCCTCATTCTGCTGCCCTGAGCGCGACGCTTCCGGACGACAAAAGGTTGGCCGCAACACCGTCACGGTGTTGCGGCCAACCTTTTCCTTGTATCACTGTTCCGGCCTAATCGCGCTCGGCATCCTGCTGCTGGCGCCAGCGCTGGTGATGCGGCGGCCTGTCGCCCCGTTCATGGCGCGGACCGGGCCCGGCAGCATCGCCATCCGGCGGCAGGTAGTGCCAGCGGCGCAGCTGTTTCAGCGCGTGCGCCTCTTCCCGCGTCAGCTCACCGCGCTCCACCGCCTCGCGCAGGCGCAGGTCGCGCAGGCGATGCGGTGGCGCCGCCCCGGCCTGCCACGCGGGCGGGCCGTTGTCGGCACGCCAGGGCGGGGCCGCCAGCGCGCTGTTGCCGGCCAGCAGCGCCAGCAGGAGCAGGAAAAGGGCTTTCATGCGTGCATTTTATCCCGCAGCGCGCACGGCTGCCACGGCTGCCGCGCGGTGCTCAGTTTCAGTTGCTTTTGGCGGCAGGCGGGGTCGCTGGCGCGCCGCAATGCCCGTCACCGTGATGGTGACGCATCCTGTCGCCCCGGTACTGCTTGCCGGCCGCCGCTTCCGGCCACGTCTCGCGCTTGGCGCTGCGATCGTTGTTGGCGATCAAAGCCTTGGTCTTGGCCTGCAGCTGCTGGTGCAGCTTCTGCATCTGCGCGTGTACGGCGTCGCGCTCCTTCTTCAGCTGGCTCAGCTCGGCGTCGGTCAGCGCGCCGGACATCACCGCCTCGTGGTAGGCGCGCATGTGCTGGCGCATTTCCTCGCGCTGCGGCTTGCCGTCGCCACCAAAGGCGAAAGCAGTCAGCGATACGCCGGCCAGCAGGCTGGCGAGCAGGGTCACGGCAACGGTACGTTTGGCATTCATGGTCAGACTCCTCGGTTACGACATCAAAAGGGGATGAGCTGACTGTACGCGGCAGGTTTTGCCCGGGTATTGCCGCGGCGGCGGCAAGTGTTAACAGGTGTTAACTGCCGCCGCCGCGTTAACGGCTGTTCATATCCGGGCTGACTTGGCGCGGCAGGCGCGTTACGCTTGGCAGATAAAGAGACGGGGTGTAACGGATGGAAAACCACAAGATACTGGTCGTCGACGACGATGTGCGCCTGCGCGAGCTGCTGCAGCGCTACCTGGCGCAGCAGGGCTTCAGCGTCGACACGCTGCCGGACGCGCGCGACCTCGACCGCAAGCTGGCGCGCAACCGCCCGGACCTGCTGGTGCTGGACGTGATGATGCCCGGCGACGACGGGCTGGCGGTGGTGCGCCGCCTGCGCGCACAGGGCGAGCCGATCCCGGTGATCATGCTCACCGCGCGCGGCGAGGACATCGACCGCATCCTCGGCCTGGAAATGGGCGCCGACGACTATCTGGCCAAGCCCTTCAACCCGCGCGAGCTGGCCGCGCGCATCCACGCGGTGCTGCGCCGCCACGCGCAGACGCCGGTGGTGATGGCGCAGCACGACGCCGACGAGGTGCTGGGCTTCGGCAACTGCGAGCTGCACCCGGCACGGCGCGAGCTGCTGCGCGGCGGCCAGCCGGTGACACTGACCACCGCCGAGTACGCGGTGCTGCTGGCGCTGGCCAGCCACCCGCGGCGGCCGCTGACGCGCGAACAGCTGATGGAGCTGGCGCTGGGCAAGGGCGGCGGCGAATCGCAGGACCGCAGCATCGACGTGCACATCTCGCGGCTGCGCAAGCTGATCGAGGACGGCGACGGTGCGCCGCGCTACCTGCAGACGGTGTGGGGCTACGGCTACGTGTTCGTGCCCGACGGCAAGGCAAGGGACACGACATGAGCCTGCTGGCGCGCTTCGGCGGCACCCTGTTCCTGCGCCTGGCGGCACTGGTGGTGCTGGCGGTACTGGCCAGCCAGGTGTTCACGCTGTGGCTGAGCGAGCAGCAGAAAAGCGCGCTGCTGGCGCGGCAGCTGTATGCGCAGGTGCTGGACACGCTGGCCGACTACGAGGAAACACTCGACCGGATGCCGGCGGTGGAGCGCGACGCCTTCCTGCTGCGCAACAACCTGCCCGGCCTGCCGCGGCTGCTGCCGCTGGCGCAGGCGCCGGCAGAGACCTTTCCCGCCCCCGCCGTCGCCAGATCGCTGCAACAGTGGCTGAGCAATGCCGTCGGCGAGCCGGTCAGCGTGCGCATGAGCCGCGCCCAGCGGCGCGAGCTGTGGATCAAGGTACCGGTGCTGGACAGCCACTACTGGCTGGTGATGCCGCTGCGCCGCTATTTGCCGCCGGCGCTGCGGCCAACCTTGCAGGCCGCCGGGCTGGTGGCACTGCTGTCGGTGCTGGCCGCCTTCGCGCTGGCATGGCGCACCACGCGGCCGCTGAGCCGGCTGGCCAATGCCGCGCGCCATCTCGAAGCCGGACGCATGCCGCAGGCGGTGCCGGTCAGCGGCCCGCGTGAGGTGCGCGACGTGATCGAGCGCTTCAACACCATGGCACTGGCGCTGGACAAGGCCGCCAGCGAGCGGCGGCTGATGCTGGCCGGGCTGTCGCACGACCTGCGCACGCCGCTGACGCGGCTGAAGCTGGCAGTGGCGCTGCAGGATGACCACCACGACAAGCAGGGCATGCTCAACGACATCGACGAGCTGTCGCGCATCGTCGGCCAGTTCATCGACTTCGCGCGCAGCGAGGAAACACGGCCGCTGACGCCGCTGGCGCTGGGCGAGCTGGTCGACAGCGTACTCGCCGGGTTCCGCCGTGACGGCATGGAGATCGCCTGGCAGCGCCGCGACGCCACCGTCAACGGCGATGCGCTGGCACTGCAGCGCCTGCTGTCCAACCTGCTGGAAAACGCGCGCCGCTACGGCCGCGCGCCGTTTTGCGTCAGCCTGCAGCCCGGCGATAGCCACTGCGAGCTGCGCGTGCACGACAGCGGCGACGGCATCGCGCCGGAACTGCAGCAGGCGGCGCTGATACCGTTCGAAAGGTTGGCCGCGCACCGCGGCAGCGACGGCGGCAGCGGCCTCGGCCTTGCCATCGTCAGCCGCGTGGTGGCGCAGCACGGCGGCAGCCTGCGCTTCGACTATCCGCCGGACGGCGGCTTCACGGTGGCGATCACGCTGCCGCTGCCGGCCGCTACCGGCTGAGCCCGCAAGCAGAAACCGGCCACGACGGCCGGTTTTCCATGGCGGCTATGCCGCGATCACGACTTGCACTTGCAGGTATTGATCCCCAGCAATGCATATGGCGGGCACCAGCCCAAGATGCCGGTCACGACCAGCACCAGTCCCAGCAGCGCCCACGGCGAGGCCGGGCCGACAAAGGCGAGGCTGGCGATTGCCAGTCCTGCCACGATACGGATTGCGCGTTCGATATTGCCGATATTCTGTTTCATCGCCTGCTCCTTTGGTTGTCGATGGTTCATTATATACATATATAAATTATTTTCCAATATACGGATATGGCATTCACCATCAGGCCCGCCAAGGTTGGCCGCAAGCCGGGCGACGGCAGACGGCCGTGCTTGTTGCGCAGCGGATGGCGGGTTACCTTTGACTGCTCGCCTTGTCTGCCGTTCCGGCACCGCGCCGGCGGCCAACCCTGGCTGGTGACGCCGCACCGGCATGTACCTGAAGGAATCCCGCGATGCCTTACCTTGCCACTTACACCGCCGCCGCGCCGGAACGCGCCGCGCTTGACGCCAGCACCGGCACATTGCTGCTGGAATTCGGCGTCGACTGGTGCCCGCACTGCCAGGCGGCACAGCCGGCCATCGAGCAGGCGCTGGCGGCGCAGCCGGCGCTGACGCACATCAAGGTAGAAGACGGCGCCGGGCGGCAGCTGGGGCGCAGTTTCCGCGTCAAGCTGTGGCCGACGCTGATCCTGCTGCGCGACGGGGTGGAGGCCGGCCGCGTGGTGCGGCCGCTGACGGTGGACGAGGTGGCGCCGCTGCTGGCGCTGTGACCTTGTCTCTTGCCACGGTTGACGGTGCGTCGCCCTGCGGGTGACGCACCCTGCCGTGACGGCTTGCGGCCAACCTTTCCGTTTTCATTTTCGTGTCTTTTCGTGGGTTTCGTGGCCAAAGAAGCTTTTGCCTTTGTCCGTGTTTTTCCGTGTGCTTCCGTGGCAAAAACCAGAACCGTTTACCGCGACAAGGTTGGCCGCAAGCCGTGTCGGGTTACGCTGCGCTAACCCGACCTACGCCCTGGCTGGCGATTGAAATGGTTTGCGGCCAACCTTATTCTCGTGTTCTTTCGCGGGTGTCGTGGCCAAAGAAGCCTTTGCCTTTGTCCCTGTTTTTCCGTAGCCAAAAACCAAGCCCGCCTACCGTGACAAGCCCGGCCGCCCGGCGCCATCGCGCTGGCCGAACGCTGCGTTCCCGTCCGGTGGTGGCCTTGCGCGGCGATTTGCCGGACAATCCTGCCTCGATAACAGACGCCCGCGTAGGGCGCACGCTTCTGGATACAGGTCAACGCCGCGCCGCGTGCGCTGCCGTATCGTGACCGACAGGATTTTGCCGGGCTGCCACGGGCGGCCCGTTGCCCATTAGCCCGTGCGGCGTGCGACGCCGCCAGAAAGGAAAACGATGTCCCGCAATCTCGAACTGTTTGAACGTGGCAAGCAGGTGATCCCCGGCGGCGTCAATTCGCCGGTGCGTGCCTTTGGCCAGGTCGGCGGTACGCCGCGCTTCGTCAAGCGCGCCGAGGGCGCCTATTTCTGGGATGCCGACGACAAGCCGTACCTGGACTACGTCGGCAGCTGGGGCCCGGCCATCCTGGGCCACGCCCATCCGGAGGTGGTGAAGGCGGTGCAGGACGCGGCCGTTGGCGGCCTGTCCTTCGGCGCGCCGACCGAGGGCGAGGTCGAGATCGCCGAGGAAATCTGCAAGCTGCTGCCGTCGGTGGAGCAGGTGCGGCTGGTGTCCTCCGGCACCGAGGCGACGATGACGGCGATCCGTCTGGCGCGCGGCTTTACCGGCCGCGACCTGATCGTGAAGTTCGAGGGCTGCTACCACGGCCACTCCGACAGCCTGCTGGTGAAGGCCGGCTCCGGCCTCTTGACCTTCGGCAACCCGTCCTCCGGCGGCGTGCCGGCCGACTGCACCAAGCACACGCTGGTGCTGCAGTACAACGACGTGCAGCAGCTGGCCGACACCTTCAAGGAGCTGGGCGACCAGATCGCCGGCGTGATCCTGGAGCCGATCGCCGGCAACATGAACCTGATCAAGCCGTCGGCCGAGTTCGTGCAGGCGTTGCGCGCGCTGACCGAGCAGTACGGCGCGGTGCTGATCTACGACGAGGTGATGACCGGCTTCCGCGTGGCGCTGGGCTGTGCGCAGGGCCTGCACGGCATCACGCCGGACCTGACCACGCTGGGCAAGGTGGTCGGCGGCGGCATGCCGCTGGCGGCCTTCGGCGGTCGCGCCGACATCATGGGCAGGATCGCGCCGCTGGGGAATGTGTACCAGGCCGGCACGCTGTCCGGTAATCCGCTATCGGTGGCCGCCGGTCTCGCGACGCTGCGCCTGATCCAGCAGCCGGGCTTCCACGACACCCTGGGCCGCCGCAGCGCCCGTCTGGCCGCCGGCCTCGCCGACGCCGCGCGCGACGCCGGTATCGCGATGAGCACCGACAGCGTCGGCGGCATGTTCGGCTTCTACTTCAGCGACACGGTGCCGGCCAGCTACGCCGAGGCCACCCGCTGCGACATCACCCGCTTCAAGGCCTTCTTCCACGCGATGCTGGACGAGGGCGTGTACCTGGCGCCGTCGGCCTACGAGGCCGGTTTCATCTCCATCGCCCACACCGACGAGCTGGTCGAGCAGACCATCTCCGCCGCACGCCGTGCACTGAGCCGCGTATAATCTTGCCCTGCCCAAGGTTGGCCGCATGCCCTTGACCGGGTGTGCGGCTTTTTTGTTTTTGTATTTCCCGATCGCCGCCAATGACCGATTTGTTTGCCGCCCACACCATTGATCAACTCGCACCGGCGCATCTGGCCGTACTGCACGCGCTGGCCTTGCTGCCGGCCGGCGAATCCAGGCCCAACCTGCTGACGCTGCTGCAGCTGAACCTGATCCGCGACGAGCAGGGCAAGGCGGTGAACAATGACAAGCTCGGCGAGATCCTCGGCGATCTGGAGCACCAGGGCTGGATCGTGCGCACCGCCGGCCTGCCGTACCGCATCGCGGCGGGCGCGCGCAATACCGTGCTGCTGCAGCTGCTGCACGACCGGCAGGAGCGCACCGCGTGGGACGAGCTGCTCACCGAGCACCTGTCGATGTCGCCGGCGGCGCGCGGCAAGCCTGATCTGGCGCAGATCCAGCTGCGGCTGTGGCTGGCGATCCTGCACGGCCAGGTCGGCGCGGCGCAGGACTGGCTGCAGCGCTACCAGCAGGCGGCGGCCCTGCACAGCAGCAGCCTGCCGCAGGCACCGTTCAAGCGCCTGTTCGCCAACGCCGCCGGGCGCCAGCTGTTCGACCAGCTGGTCGACGACATCCAGGTGCTGCTGCTGCTGGACTACCTGCCGGAGGCCAACTACCGCTTCGACACCTTCCGCGAGGGCTACCGCTACGCGCTGTCGCGACTGGACGACGGCTACCGCGACTGGGACCAGCTCACCAGCCTCTTGATGCTGCAGTTCCTGTGGCGCGGCGACATCCAGCGCCTGCTGCAGGAGGCCGCCGCCGGCGAGGGCTTCGCCATCAGCAGCCTGTTCTTCCTGCACACCGTGTCCGGCCGCTACGGCGAGGCTCTGGCCACGCTGCAGCAGTGGCTGGACGAGCTGAAGGCGCAGACGCAGAAGCGCAAGATCGATCTGCCGGCCGACCTCAACGCCTTCCACTGCATCGCGCTGTTGGGCAGCCCGGACAGCCCGCAGCGCAGCAGCGCGCTGAAGCAGGCGATCAGCAGCGGCATCCGCCAGCACTTCGGCCACAGCTACTACGTGTTGCAGCATCTGGTGCTGCAGCACGAGGGCGGCGCCATCAGCAACAACCTGACCCTGCCGGACGCCTCGACGCTGGCCGGCCTCGACGGCCTGCTGCTGGCGCTGGCGATGTACTGGCTGGACGTGAAACAGGCGCGCACGCCGCAGTGGCAGGCGGCGCTGCAGAACTTCCGCGAGCAGATGCAGGACGAGGGCTACCTGTGGGTGGCCGCCGAGCTGGACGCGCTGCTGGCGGCGCAGTTCGGCCTGCCGCGGCAGCAAGCAGACTGGCACAAGCAGTACCGGCTGAAGCCGCTGCTGGAGGCGTTCCAGCGCCAGGAGGCGTGGCAGCAGGCGCTGCACGCACTGCGCCAGCTCGGCCCCAACAAGAGCGAGAGCCGCAGCGCGGCGGCGCAGGGCCAGACGCGGCTGGCGTGGCTGCTCAGCGCCGGCGCCCACGGCGTGATGCTGGAAGCGCGCGAGCAGAAGCGCTCGGCCAAGAACCAGTGGAGCCGCGGCCGCACCGTGTCGTGGCGCCGCCTGTTCGACGGCGACGACAGCCTCGACTACCTGCTGCCGCAGGACCAGCAGATCATCAAGGTGCTGCGCGCGCAGCACGAGCACCACTACCACGCCAGCAGCATCTACGAGATCGACGCCGAGAAGGCGCTGCCGCAGCTGATCAGCCACCCGGCGGTGTACTGGAGCGACGCGCCGGATGTCGGCATCGACATCGTCGCCGGCAGCGTGGCGCTGCAGCTGCAGGAGAGCGGCGAGCAGATCCGCATCAAGCTGGTGCCGGGCAAGATCGCGCCGGACAGCGAGATCGTGTGGGACAAGGCGACGCCGACGCGGCTGGCGGTGTACAGCATCAGCAAGGAGGTGCGCCAGATCGCCACCATCCTCGGCAAGGAGCTGACCGTGCCGCGCGCGGCCAAGGCGCAATTGCTGGAGGCGGTGCGCGACATCGCGCCGCTGGTGCCGGTGCACACCGACATGCCGGAGCTGGCGGCGCACATCGACAGCGTGCCGGCCGACGGCCGCATCTACGCCCACCTGCTGCCGCTGAGCGAGGGGTTGCGCCTACAGCTCCTGGTGCGGCCGCTGCCGGGCGGCAACTGGTGCAAGCCCGGCGCCGGGCTGGAGAACATCGTCGGCGACATCGACGGCAAGGCGGTGCAGACCCGTCGCAACCTGAAGAAGGAACAGAAGGCGCTCAAGAGCGTGCTGGCCGCCTGTCCGCTCTTGGCCGCCAGCGACAACGACGGCCAGGAGTGGCTGCTGGCCGAGCCGCAGGCGGCGCTGGAAGTGCTGTCCGAGCTGCAGACGCTGGACAGCGCGCTGCTGGAGTGCGTGTGGCCGGAGGGCGAGCGCCTGCGCATCAAGTCGCGCCGCGGCCTGACGCAGCTGAGCCTGGGCATCAAGCAGCAGGGCGACTGGTTCGTGCTGAACGGCGCGTTGCAGCTGGACGACGGCCGCGTGCTGCAGCTGCGCGAGCTGCTGGAACTGATGCGCGAGGCGCCGGGGCGCTTCCTCAAACTCGGCGACGACGACTGGCTGGCGCTGACCGAGGCGATGAAGAAGCGGCTGGAAGAGCTGGCGCTGCTGGCCGACCACGTTGGCCGCGACGGCCTGCACGTGTCGGCGCTGGCCGCCGCGCAGCTGGCGGAGCTGGCCGGCGAGGTCGGCGACTTCGACGCCGACGACGCGTGGCTGGCGCAGGCCGAGCGCCTGCAGTCGCTGCAGGCGTTCCAGCCGCAGCTGCCGTCCACGCTGCAGGCCGAGCTGCGCGACTACCAGCGCGAGGGCTACGACTGGATGGCGCGGCTGGCGCACTGGGGCGTCGGCGCCTGTCTCGCCGACGACATGGGCCTGGGCAAGACGGTGCAGACGCTGGCGCTGCTGCTGGCGCGCGCGCCGGGCGGGCCGCAGCTGGTGGTGGCGCCGACCTCGGTGGCGCTGAACTGGCTGTCGGAGGCTGCGCGCTTCGCGCCGACGCTGAAGGTGCGCCCGTATCACCAGTTCCGCTCGCTGGTCGATCTCGGGCCGCTGGATCTGGTGGTGGTCAGCTACGGCCTGCTGCAGCAGGACGCCGCCGCCTTTGCCGCCATCGAGTGGCAAAGCGTGGTGCTGGACGAGGCGCAGGCGATCAAGAACGCCGGCACCAAGCGCGCGCAGGCGGTGATGGACCTGCAGGCCGGCTTCCGCCTGGCGGCCAGCGGCACGCCGGTGGAAAACCACCTCGGCGAGCTGTGGAGCCTGTTCCGCTTCCTCAACCCCGGCCTGCTCGGCAGCCAGGAACGCTTCGCGCAGCGCTTCGGCAACCCGATCGAGCGCGGCGACAAGGGCGCGAAAAAGGCGCTCAAGGCGCTGATCCAGCCCTTCATCCTGCGCCGCACCAAGACCCAGGTGCTGGACGAGCTGCCGCCGCGCACCGAGATCACGCGCAAGGTGCCGCTGTCGGCCGACGAGCTGCACCTGTACGAGGCGATGCGCCAGCAGGCGGTGACCAAGCTGGACGAGCTGAAGGGCGCCGACGGCAAGCAGATGCAGGTGCTGGCCGAGATCACCAAGCTGCGCCGTTTCTGTTGCCATCCGCAGCTGGTGCTGAAGGACAGCACCATCGCCGGCAGCAAGCTGGCGGCGTTTGCCGACATCGCCGACGAACTGCTGGAAAACGGCCACAAGGCGCTGGTGTTCAGCCAGTTTGTCGACCACCTGTCGCTGGTGCGCCAGCATCTGGACGCGCGCGGCGTCGCCTACCAGTATCTGGACGGCACCACCCCGGCCAAGGCGCGCAAGGAGCGCGTCGACGCCTTCCAGCGCGGCGAGGGCGACATCTTCCTGATCAGCCTGAAAGCCGGCGGCACCGGCCTCAACCTGACCGCCGCCGACTACGTGATCCACCTCGACCCGTGGTGGAACCCGGCGGTGGAAGACCAGGCCTCCGACCGCGCCTACCGCATGGGCCAGCAGCGGCCGGTGACCATCTACCGACTGGTGGCGGAGCACACCATCGAGGAGCAGATCGTGGCGCTGCACACGGCCAAGCGCGACCTTGCCGACAGCCTGCTGGAAGGCGGCGACGTCAGCGCGCGGCTGGATGCGGAGGCGCTGCTGGCGCTGCTCAAGGGCTCCTGAGCACAGCCATCATGCATTGTACATCAGGCATCGACGTTACTTGCGCTGGATCAATTCGGGATATGGCCGCCGGCGTAGCATGAATGCGACAACCTGTTTCAGGTGATTACCCGCTCACAAGGAGTCTGCCCATGTTCCCGGAATACCGCGACCTGATTTCCCGGCTGAAAACCGAAGACAGCCACTTCAGCCGGCTGTTCGACAAGCACAACGAGCTGGACCAGCAGATCAAGAACATGGAGGCACGTATCGCGCCGGCCATGCCGCTGGAAATCGAAACCCTGAAGAAGGAAAAACTGCAGCTGAAAGACGAGTTGTACCTGATCCTGAAAAATGCCCAAGGACTGCTGACTTAGGGCCTGTTCAAGGTCTTATTTGCAGCTGCGCTGGCCCGGCAAATGGCTAGATGCAAGGCGGACGGCGCAGGCCTTGGTCATTCCAGGGTCGGCCGGCCACCGCCCCGGCCGGTACTTCAAGGTTGGCCGCAGCATTGCGGCCAACCTTTTGCCCTTTGGCCGGCTTACTTGCCGGACGGCACACCGACCTTGACGCGGCGTGCCTGAACCGAGTCGGCCAGCGTCTGCAGCAGCGCTTCGGTATCGTCCCAGCCGATGCAGGCATCGGTGATGCTCTGGCCGTAGGTCAGTTCGCAGCCCGGTTTCAGGTCCTGGCGGCCTGCCACCAGATGGCTTTCCACCATCACGCCGAAGATGTGCTGGTCACCGGCCGCCAGTTGCGCGGCGACGTCGTCGCACACTTCCATCTGGCGACGGTAGTCCTTGCGGCTGTTGGC
Source organism: Vogesella fluminis (assembly GCF_014652335.1). Lineage (GTDB taxonomy): Bacteria > Pseudomonadota > Gammaproteobacteria > Burkholderiales > Chromobacteriaceae > Vogesella > Vogesella fluminis. The sequence continues at coordinate 130,069 of NZ_BMYP01000001.1, forward strand.
GTGACTGAAGTCGACCATCAGCTTCTGCGGCAGGCCGACGGCGGCCAGCTCGGCAGCGGCAGCCGTAACAAAGCGTGCCTCGTAATTCGGCTCCTTGCCGCCACGCAGGATCACGTGGCAGTCCGGGTTGCCACCGGTCTCGACGATGGCGGAGTGGCCGGTCTTGGTCACCGACAGGAAATGGTGCGACACGCTGGCAGAGCGGATGGCGTCGACCGCGATCTTCAGGTTGCCGTCGGTGCCGTTCTTGAACCCGACCGGGCAGGACAGGCCGGAGGCCAGCTCGCGGTGCACCTGCGATTCGGTGGTGCGCGCGCCGATGGCACCCCAGCTGATCAGGTCGGCCAGGTACTGCGGCGTGATCATGTCGAGGAATTCGGTGGCGGCCGGCATGCCCATGCTGTTGAGGCCCAGCAGCAGGCGGCGCGCCAGGCGCAGGCCGGTATTGATGTCGTAGGACTCGTCCAGGTGCGGATCGTTGATCAGGCCCTTCCAGCCAACGGTGGTGCGCGGTTTTTCGAAGTAGACGCGCATCACGATCTGCAGCTCGTTGGCATACTTTTGGCGCAGCGGCAGCAGGTGGCGGGCGTATTCTTCCGCCGCGGCCGGATCGTGGATGGAACAGGGGCCAATCACCACCAGCAGGCGGTCGTCCTCGGCACGCAGCAGACGGGCAATGTCCCGACGGGTGTTGAAGATCAGCTCGGCAGCGGATTCGTTGATCGGCAGCTCGTACAGGTGAGCAATCGGCGGGAGCAGTTCTTTGATGTCGCGGATTCTGACGTCGTCGGTCTGGCGGTGCATTGCTATGTCCTTGGTCTCTTTTGTTCGCATAGCAACATTACCCGCTTCACCCTGCCATGCCAAGCCCCAAACCACATCGCGGCCGGCGATTTTTTGGTATTCCTCCGCGCCATCACTGTGGCATGACCTGCCAATCAGCCTGCCAGAAAACAGTGCTGACGGCAGTATTTGCCATGATGGTGATTAAAAAAAGAAAAAAGCACCCAGAAGGGTGCTTTCGTTGGATAATGCGGCCAACCTGGTGCTCAGTCGGCGTACTGGCGCTTCATGCGTTCGCGGCGCTCCTGCGCTTCCACCGACAATGATGCCGTCGGACGGGCCAGCAGGCGCTTGAGGCCGATCGGCTCGCCGGTGTCCTCGCAATAGCCGTAGCTGCCGTCGTCGATCAAACGCAGGGTGGACTGGATCTTCTGCAGCAGCTTGCGCTCGCGGTCGCGGGTGCGCAGCTCCAGCGCATACTCTTCTTCCAGTGTGGCGCGATCCGCCGGATCGGGCGTGGCTTCCTGCTCCTGCAGGTGGCTAGCCGTAGCACTGGCGTTGCTCAACAGCTCTTGTTGCATGTTCAACAAGCGCTCCTTGAAGAACTCAAGATGGTCGGCGTTCATGTAGTCATCGCCGGACCAGTTGATGATGTCTTGTTCAGTCAGCTTGGCCATAGTTTGATGCTTCCAGCTATAAAGTTGTGGCAACAGGCGTGGAAGATTACCGACGGCATAAGGAAAGTGCAACACAATCCGTACGCCATCTCCGTCACAACTGTCTTTTATTTTGTGTATATAGTGCCGAACGGGGGTGAACTCAAGAGGACGGGGCGATTATGGCCCGGTTCAGGACATTGGCAAGGCAGGCCGGGAACAGCGGTGGCAATCTGGCGCCATGCCAATGCAACAAAAGCGCCACGCGGCGCTTTTGTTGCATTGAACACGGTTACTTCTGGCTCAATACCCACTTCACCAGTGTTTTCAGGTCGGCATCGCTGACCTGCGGGTGGGCCGGCATCGGAACCGGGCCCCAGACGCCGGAACCGCCGGCCTTGATCTTGGCGATCAGCTTGGCTTCGGCCGCCTTGTTGCCCGCATACTTCTTGGCAACGTCCTTGTAGGCTGGACCGACGATCTTCTTGTCTACGGCATGACAGGCAACACAGGCGTATTTCTGTGCCAGCTGCAGGTTGGCGAAAGCGGGTGCGGTCAGCACGCCCATGGCCACCGCGGCCAGTAGCATTTTTTTCATGCAAAGTTCTCCACAGGATCGAATGCCTGCCCCGGCGCCATAGCCTGGCAGGCGATTCTGGTTGATAACCGAATACTCAGACTGCCATCTTGAGTTGCATCAAGAAAGACATTTCCAGCATCCGCACCGGCAGCATCAGGATCACCTGGATCAGCAGCAACAGTACCAGCGGCGACAGGTCGACGCCGCCGATCACCGCCTTCTGGAATGGTCGCAGGTAAGGGCGGGTCAACGCCTCCAGCACCGGCCGCAGGCCATTGTAGGGGTTGACCCAGCTGAGGATCGCCAGCACGAATACTGCACCCATCAACAGGTACAGCGACAGGCGGAACACGTCAAGCAGCGCCAGCAGCGTCAACGCCAGCCAGCTTTGCGGGTGCAGCAGGTCGTAGGGTAGCGGATTGAGCAGCAGGATGCAGATCAGTGCCAGCAGCGATACCGCCCACGCCAGCACCATGGTGGCAGTGTCATAACTGCGCCACGCCGGAATCCAGCGCCGCAACGGCAATACCGCAAAATTGCTGACCGCGATCACGAACTGGGTCAGCGGGTGCTTGAACGGCGCCCGCGCCACCTGCAGGTAGAAGCGCATCAGCAGCACCAGCACGAACAGCTCGCTGATGGTCTTGATCAGGAATTGCAGTGTTTCCAGCAGCATCATTCGCCATCCTTGCTCAACAGGTCACCCAGCTCCACCGAGCGGGCGCGGCAGTCCAGCGCCCCGGCGATGATCGCCGCCTTGACGCCCTCGGCCTCGAAACGGGCGATGGCGCGCTCGGTGGTGCCGCCCTTGGACATCACGTTGTCGCGCAAGGTTGCCACCGGCAGCGGGCTTTGCCTGGCCAGCTCCACCGCGCCCTCGAAGGTGCCCAGCACCAGCGCCCGCGCTTCCTGCTCGCTGAAGCCGACCTGGCAGGCGCCCTCGATCATGCTCTCGATAAAGTAGAACACGTAGGCCGGGCCGCTGCCGGAGACGCTGGTGATGTCGTCGATGCCGCCCTCGGTCTCCAGCCAGCTGGTGATGCCGACCGCCTGCATGATGCTCTCCGCGGTGCGGCGATCCGCCTCGCCGATGTCGGCGGCGGCGTACAGCCCGGACACGCCCTTGCCGACCATGGCCGGGGTGTTGGGCATCACCCGCACGATGCGCGAGCTGCCCAGCCAGCGGTTCAGCGCCTCCAGCCGCACTCCGGCGGCGATCGACACCACCAGCGCGCCGTGCAGGCGCGGCGCCAGTTGCTGGCACACCGCCTGCAGCGCCTGCGGCTTCACCGCCAGCAGCACCACCTCGTCGGCGGCAAAGCGGTCCGGCAGCGCCGCCAGCACGGTGACGCCGAACTCGGCCTGCAGGCTGGCGCGCTTGTCTTCTTGCAGCTCCACCACGCAGATCTGCTGGCCGGGCTGTTTGCAGAGGCCGGAAATGATGGCGGAGGCCATATTGCCGCCACCGATGAACGTGATACGCATGGTTTTCCCCTGGTTCTTGTGGCTTCGCCCGCTGGCGAAGCCTGGTTGGACGGTTAGCCGTAGTGGCGCGAGCCGAAGATCGCGGTGCCGACGCGCACCATGGTGCTGCCGGCGGCGATCGCCGCCGCCATGTCGCCGGACATGCCCATCGACAGCGTGTCGATGGCGATGCCGGCCGCCGCCAGCCGCTGCTGCAGCGTTGCCAGCACGCCGAAGCGTGCGGCCAACGTTGCCGCATCCTGCGTCGGCTCCGGGATGCACATCAGCCCGCGCAGGCGCAGGCCGGGCAGGGCGGCGATGGCCTGCGCCAGCGGCAGCACCTGGTCCGGTGCGCAGCCGCTCTTGCTGTCCTCGCCGGAGACGTTGACCTGGATGCAGACATTCAGCGGCGGCAAGGCTGCCGGGCGCTGCGCCGACAGCCGCTGGGCGATCTTCAGCCGCTCCACCGAGTGCACCCAGTGCGCCAGCTCCGCCACCGGCCGCGTCTTGTTCGACTGCAGCGGGCCGATGAAATGCCACTCCGGCGCCAGATCCTGCAACTCGACGGCCTTGGCCTGCAGCTCCTGCACGTAGTTCTCGCCGAAGCGGCGCTGGCCGGCGGCACAGGCTTCGCGCACCGCCGCCGCCGGGAAGGTCTTGCTCACCGCCAGCAGGATCACGCCGTCGGCGTCGCGGCCGGCAGCCTGCGCCGCACTGCCGATCGCCGCGCGCACCCGCTGCAGGGCGCTGCTGATATCTGTCATCATCTGCTCGCTTTCTCGCCCGCCGGGGGCGGCCGCCTCAGTGGGCAGCGACATCCGGCGGCGTTACAATCGTCCGCATCGCTTGATGAACCCGGCTGTTGCGGACGCGGAGAATTATATGGAAATTTCCGAACTTCTGGCCTTCACGGTCAAAAACAAGGCATCGGACCTGCATCTGTCGTCCGGTCTGCCACCGATCATACGGGTACATGGCGACATCCGCCGCATCAACCTGCCGCCGATGGCGCACCATGATGTGCACGACATGGTGTACGACATCATGAACGACCACCAGCGCAAGGTGTTCGAAGAGCATTTCGAGTGCGACTTCTCCTTCGAGCTGCCCGCCATTGCCCGCTTCCGCGTCAACGTGTTTTTGCAGAATCGCGGCATTGCCGCGGTGTTCCGCGTGATTCCGTCCAAGGTGCTGTCACTGGAAGAGCTGGGTGCGCCGAAGATCTTCCGCGACATCGCCGACTTGCCGCGCGGCATCGTACTGGCCACCGGGCCGACCGGCTCCGGCAAGTCCACCACGCTGGCGGCGATGATCGATTACATCAACGAAAACCAGTATTCGCACATCCTGACGGTGGAAGACCCGATCGAATTCGTGCATGAAAGCAAGAAGGGGCTGATCAACCAGCGCGAACTGGGTTCGCAGACGCAGAGCTTTGCCAATGCGCTGAAGAGTGCGCTGCGCGAGGACCCGGATGTGATCCTGGTCGGCGAGATGCGTGACCTGGAAACCATCCGCCTGGCGCTGACCGCTGCCGAAACCGGCCATCTGGTGTTCGGCACCCTGCACACCAGCAGTGCCGCCAAGACGATAGACCGGATTGTCGACGTGTTCCCGGCCGGCGAAAAGGAAATGGTACGCGCCATGCTGTCGGAAAGCCTGCGCGCGGTGATTTCGCAAACGCTGCTGAAGACCCGGGACGAGAGCGGCCGCATCGCCGCCCATGAAATCATGATCGGCACCCCGGCGATCCGCAACCTGATCCGCGAAAACAAGATCGCGCAGATCAACTCGATGATCCAGACCGGCCAGCAGCACGGCATGCAGACCATGGACATGTGCCTGCAGGAGCTGGTGCGGCGCAATGTGGTATCGGTTCAGGAAGCCCGGCAAAAAGCGTCCAGCAAGGACGCGTTCTAAGCGAGGAAGCCGCACATGGAAAAGGACCAGGCATCAAGATTCATCCACGATCTGCTCAAGCACGCCGCCAGCAAGAACGCTTCCGATATCTTCATCACCGCCGATTTTCCGCCGGCGATGAAGATCGACGGCCGGATCGTGCCGGTGGCGCCGCAAGCGCTGACGGCACAGCATTGCAAGGAACTGGTGCGCTCGGTGATGAACGATCGCCAGACCGAGGAGTTCGAATCCAGCTCCGAGGCCAACTTCGCCATCAGTCCGCCCGGCATCGGCCGTTTCCGCGTCAGCGCCTACATGCAGCAAGGCAAGGCCGGCATGGTGCTGCGCAAGATCAACACCGAAATCCCGACACTGGACCAGCTGGACATGCCGGAGGTGATGAAGGACATCGCCATGATCAAGCGCGGGCTGGTGATCTTCGTCGGCGGCACCGGCTCCGGCAAGTCGACCACGCTGGCCGGGCTGGTGGACTGGCGCAACAGTACTTCCGCCGATCACATCATCACCCTGGAAGACCCGATCGAATATGTGCACCAGCACAAGAAGAGCATCGTCACCCAGCGCGAGATCGGGGTGGATACCGAGAGCTGGGAGGTGGCACTGAAAAACACGCTGCGCCAGGCGCCGGACGTGATCCTGATGGGCGAGATCCGCGACCGTGAGTCGATGATGTACGGCCTGCAGTTCGCCGAGACCGGCCACCTGTGCCTGGCCACGCTGCATGCCAACAACGCCAACCAGGCACTGGACCGCATTCTCAATTTCTTCCCGGAAGAGCGCCACCAGCAGGTGCTGATGGACCTGTCGCTGAACATGCGCGCCATCGTATCGCAGCGGTTGATCCCGCTGAAGCAGGTAAAGGGCCGCATCGCGGCGGTGGAGATACTGCTCAACAGCCCGCTGATCGCCGACCTGATTTTCAAGGGGGATGTATCCGGCATCAAGGAGGTGATGTCGCGCTCGCGCGAAATCGGCATGCAGACCTTCGACCAGGCACTGTTCGAACTGTATGAAAGCGGCCAGATCAGCTTCGAGGATGCGCTGCGCAATGCCGACTCGGTCAACGACCTGCGCCTGCAGATCAAGCTCTACGGCGAAGAGGGCAAGCACAGCGATCCGCTGGGCGGGCTCGATCACCTCGACATCGTGTAGGCAAAAGGTTGGCCGCACCGGCTTGCGGCCAACCTTAGAGCCTGTTCAAGGTCTCCCGGCATGCCCCAGGGCGGCCGTTCAGGCAGGAAGACTGTCTTGCCACATCCGGCGCACCCACTCCAGCGCCTCCAGCTGCACCTGGTTGAAACTGTCCGCCGCCAGCGACGGCAGCGGCGCCTGGATATCGCGGCATTCGGCCAGCTCGGCCTGTGCCAGCAGGTTGCCGAGCATGCCCTCGCGATACAGCAGCGCCTGCAGCACCTTGTCGTGCAGCGACAGCGATGCCACCAGCGACTGCATGCTCATGCCCAGCAGGCTGTCGGCCAGCGACAGGACGCCGATCATGAACGCCTCGTCACGCTCGGCAGGCGGTGCCAGCAGCTCCATCATGCGGCCGCGCACGGCCGCCATTTCCAGCAGCGGGCTGGGCCCGTCGCCCGGCCGGCAATCGGCGGCAAACAGGATGACCAGCGCCCAGCGCTTCAGCCGCGACGAGCCGAGCATGGTCAACGCCTCGCGAATGGAGCGCACCGGCCGACCGTAATTTTCCGCCGCGTTGACCAGCTTCAGCAGGCTGACCACCATGTCCGGCGCACCCTTGAACACTTCTTCCAGCTCCAGCAGCCCGGCATCCTGCATCACCAGCCCCAGCAGGCGCAGCAGCAGCGCGCGGTGCGGATGGGCGCGCTGCTGCTGCATGACGGTCGGCTTGGCGAAGAAATAGCCCTGGAACAGGCGGATGCCCAGCTCGCGGCAGCGCTCGAACTGCTCGTAATTGTCCACCTTTTCCGCCAGCAGCTGGCCGCGGTAACCCTGCAGCCGCTGCAGCAGTACCGGCAGCCGCGCCAGCGACACCTGCTGCAGGTCGATCTTCAGATAGGACACCAGCGGCAGCATCGCCTGGATTTGCGGAGTGATGTCGCTGACGTCATCCAGTGCCAGCCGGTAGCCGCGCGCCTGCAGCTCACGGCAGCGCTCACGCACCGTGTCGTCCAGCGGCACGCTTTCCAGGATTTCGAGGATGATGCTCTCCGGCGGCAGCAGGTCCAGCACCGGGCTTTTCAGCAGCCATTCACTGACATTGATGAAGCCGGGACAGCCCTCCAGCACCCGCGCCATGCCCAGGTCGATGAAGGTATGCCGGATCACCGAGGCGGTGGCATTGACGTCATCCAGGATCTGCGCACGGTTTTCCGGCCCGGAGCGAAACAGCAGTTCGTAGGCGACACGCTGCTGCCGGGCATCGACAATCGGTTGGCGACCAAGATAGATGGTAGTGTACATGTCAGCGATATTAAAGGATGCCATCGTCAAACAAAACCGTAATCATGACCGGCTGATGCCGGGCATGGCCGGGCGCAAGCATGACGGGGGAAAAAACCACACCCGCAGCCGCAGGCGCAAAAAACGCCACGACCTGCGTGGCGTTGCCTGCGCAAGGTTGGCCGCGACACTTGCGGCCAACCTTGTGCTCAGTGCTGCAGAATCTTCGACAGGAAGTGACGTGCGCGCTCGGAGCGGGCGTCGATATCGCCGAAGAATTCTTCCTTCTCGCAGTCCTCGACGATGGCGCCGCGGTCCATGAAGATCACGCGATCCGCGACCTTGCGTGCAAAGCCCATCTCGTGGGTCACGCACATCATGGTCATGCCTTCGTGCGCCAGCTCCACCATCACGTCCAGCACCTCATTGACCATTTCCGGGTCCAGTGCCGAGGTCGGTTCGTCGAACAGCATCGCAATCGGGTCCATCGCCAGCGCACGGGCGATCGCCACGCGCTGCTGCTGGCCGCCGGACAGCTGACCGGGGAACTTGCCGGCCTGTGCCTTCAGGCCGACGCGGTCGAGGTAGTGCATGCCCTTCTGCATCGCCTCGTCCTGGCTGCGGCCGAGCACGCGCTGCTGCGCGATGGTCAGGTTCTCGGTGATCGACAGGTGCGGGAACAGCTCGAAGTTCTGGAACACCATGCCGATGCGGGCGCGCAGCTTGGGCAGGTCGGTCTTCGGGTCGCCGACCGACACGCCGTCGACGAAGATCTCGCCCTTCTGGAACGGCTCCAGCGCGTTGACGGTCTTGATCAGCGTGGACTTGCCGGAGCCGGACGGACCGCACACCACCACCACTTCGCCTTTCTTGACGTCGGTGGTGCAATCGGTGAGCACCTGGAAGTCACCGTACCATTTGCTGACGTTCTTGATCGCAATCATGCTCATACTGCCAACCTCTTCTGCAGACGCTTCACCACAGTGGACGCGCCGAAACTGATAACAAAGTACACCGCACCGGCAAAAATCAGGAACTCGTGCGATTGCCCCATGATGTCGCCGCGCGCGCGCGCGGCATTGAGGAAGTCGATCAAACCGACGGCATAGACCAGCGAGGTATCCTGGAACAGGATGATGGACTGCTGCAAAAGCAGCGGCGTCATCTTGCGGAAGGCCTGCGGCAGCATGATCAGGCGCATCGCCTGACCGTAGTTCATGCCCAGGGCGTAAGCGGCATTGAGCTGCCCCTTGGAGATCGACTGGATACCGGCACGCACGATCTCGCAGTAGTAGGCAGCCTCGAACATCACGAACGCCACCAGGCAGGAAGTGAAGGCGCCGACGGCGATAAACTCGCCGGTGATCCAGTTCAGGATCATCGGCACCGCCAGGTAGAACCAGGTGATCACCAGCAGCAGCGGAATGGAGCGGAAGTAGTTGACGTAGGCCTTGGCCAAGCCGGACAGCACGGTATTGCTGGACATGCGCGCCAGCGCCAGCACGGTGCCGAGGACGATGCCGCCCAGCACCGCCAGTGCCAGCAGCTGCAGCGTCAGCTTCATGCCGTCCCACAGGCTGGGCAACGACGGGATAATCTGGCTGAAATCCATTATTTGGCTCCTCCCATCATGCCGGGAATGCGCACTTTCTTCTCGATCAGGTTCATCAGCGTCATCAGGCTCATGTTGAGCACGAAGTAGATCACCGTGGCCAGGGTAAACGCCTCAAAGATATTGGCGCTGAATTCCGCAGTCTGCTTGGTCTGCGCCAGCAGCTCCATCAGGCCGATCAGCGATGCCACCGAGGAGTTCTTAAAGATGTTGAGGAACTCGCTGGTGAGCGGCGGGATGATGACACGGAACGCCTGCGGCAGCAGCACGTAGCGGTAGGTCTGCCCGATGCTGAAACCGACCGCCAGCGCGGCGGCACTCTGGCCACGGGGCAGCGCCTGGATGCCGGTGCGCACCTGCTCGCACACCCGCGCCGCGGTAAACAGCGCCAGGCACACCACTACCGAGATATAGGCCGAGGTCGCCGGGTTCAGCTCTTGCTTGAACCAGATCTGCGTCGCTTCCGGCAGGTAGTCCGGCACCACGAAATACCACATGAACAGCTGCACCAGCAGCGGCACGTTGCGGAACAGCTCGACATAGGCGGTGGCAATCGCCGGTAGCACCTTGCCCGGCAGGGTGCGCATCACGCCCAGCACCGAGCCGATGGCCAGCGCCGCGATCCAGGCCACCAGCGCCACCGCGATGGTCCAGCCCAGACCGGAAATAAACCAGTCGAGGTAGATTTCGCTGCCGATGCCTGTGGACTTGAAGAAGATGTTCCAGTCCCAGTTGTAATTCATACATTGTCTCCAAAGAAAAAGGGGCGCAAGCCGCGCCCCTTCGCAAGCGGGTGGGGACATGCCCCGGCCCGGTTACGTTGGCCGCAACCTGAACAGACCCGCTTGGGTGTTCATGCAGTAATTACATCTGCTCGGCAGACTTGTCGTTCGGCTTGGCAACCAGTTCCTTGAACTCGTCGGACATCGGGAAATTCAGGTTCAGGCCTTTTGGCGGTACCGGGCTCATGAACCACTTGCTGTAGATCTTGTTGATCTCACCGGATTTGTAGGTGGCCTTGATTGCGTCGTCCACCACTTTCTTGAAGGCCGGGTCTTCCTTGCGCAGCATGCAGCCGTAGATTTCGAAGGACTGCGGCTTGCCGGTCACCACCCAGTTGCCCGGATTCTTGGCCTTGGCCATTTCACCGTACAGCAGCGCATCGTCCATCATGAAGGCAACGGCACGGCCCGATTCCAGCATCAGGAACGACTCGCCGTGATCCTTGGCGGAGATGATGTTCATGCCCATCTGCTTCTCGGCGTTCATCGCCTTGAGCAGACGCTCGGAAGTGGTACCGGCGGTGGTCACCACGTTCTTGCCCTTCAGGTCCGGGAAGTCCTTGACACCGGAAGTCTTGGCGGCCATCAGGCGGGTGCCGATCTCGAAAATGCCGACGGAGAAGGTAACCTGCTTCTGGCGCTCCAGGTTGTTGGTGGTGGAACCGCACTCCAGGTCCACGGTGCCGTTCTGTACCAGCGGGATGCGGGTCTGCGAGGTCACCAGGTTGTAGCGCACCTGCAGGTTGGGCATCTTCAGCTGTTTCTTGACCGCCTCGACCACCTTCAGCTGCAGGTCGTGCGAGTAGCCGATCGGCTTGCTCGGGTCGTTCGCCAGGTAGGAGAACGGGATAGAGGCATCACGGTGGCCGAGCACGATCACGCCGGAGCTCTTGATCTTGTCCAGGGTACCTTCGGCCATGGCCGGAGCGGCAAAGGCGGAAGCGATGACAGCGGTAGTCAGCAGACGAGTCGTAAGACGCATTGGTTTCTCCATTTTCTCTTGGGTTTTGCTGCTTTTATCAAGCCGTACCGACCAGGTATGGCCCGGAAACCTGGCACCGCCGGTGCGGCGGTGCCGGCAGGCAATCAGCTCATCGGGGTGAGCAATTGCCGTAAAAACTGTTGTGCCCGTTCGTGTTGCGGGTTCTTGAAAAATGCTTCCGGCGGCGCCTGTTCCACGATCTTGCCGTGGTCGATGAACACCACCCGGTCGGCCACTTCGCGGGCAAAGCCCATTTCGTGGGTGACCACCATCATGGTCATGCCGGATTCGGCCAGATCCTTCATCACCTTCAGCACTTCGCCGATCATCTCCGGGTCCAGCGCGGAGGTCGGTTCGTCGAACAGCATCACCCGCGGTTCCATCGCCAGGCCGCGGGCGATGGCCACGCGCTGCTGCTGGCCACCGGACAGCTGCGCCGGGAAGGCATCCTTCTTGTGGGCGAGGCCGACCCGCTCCAGCAGCGCCACCGCCTGCTTGTCGGCGGCAGCCTTGTCCATACCCTTGACCTTGATCGGCGACAGCGTGATGTTGTCCACCACCGACAGGTGCGGGTAGAGGTTGAAGTGCTGGAACACGAAACCGACTTCGGCGCGCAGCGCGTTGAGATCGGTTTTCGGATCGGCGACGTTCTTGCCGTCGACCCAAATCTCGCCCTCGTTGATGCTCTCCAGCTGGTTCACGGTGCGGATCATGGTCGACTTGCCGGAGCCGGACGGCCCGCACACCACCACCACTTCACCCTGCGCCACCTGCAGGTCTATCCCGTTCAGTACGTGCAAGTCCTTGAACCACTTGTGGACATTGTTGAAACGAATCATCGCTTTTCCTTTAATTCCTGTGACAGCCAGCCTCACGGTGCGGCACGGTCCGCATCATTGCAAACGGATTGTGCTGCGGCCAACCTGGTACAGCAAGCCGCAACGCAACATGGTCAGCCGCGCGCGGCGGCCAGATGGTTGGCCAGCGCCACATACTGCTGCACGCTCAGCGTCTCGGCACGGGCCGCCGGGTCGATGCCCAGCGACTGCAGGGCCTCGTCGCCGATCACGCCCTTGAGGTTGTTGCGCAAGGTCTTGCGCCGCTGGGCAAAGGCCTGCGCCACGATCTCTTCCAGCAGCGCCTCGTCGCTTGCCACACCGCAGCGACCGGCATCAGGAATCATCCTTACCACCGCGGAATCCACTTTCGGTGGCGGGTAGAATGCACCCGGCGGTACCAGCAAGATCTGTTCCATGTCGAAACGGTACTGCAACATCACCGTCAGACGGCCGTAATCCGGCGTCGACGGCGCCGCCACCATGCGGTCGACCACCTCTTTTTGCAGCATGAAATGCATGTCGGTGACGCGGTTGCCGTAGCGGGCAAGGTGGAACAGCAGCGGGGTAGAGATGTTGTACGGCAGGTTGCCGACCAGCTTGAACGGGCCGTCGCAGACGCTGCCGAAATCGAAGGCCAGCGCATCGCCCTCGTGGATGGTCAGCCGCTTGGGCGGGATCTCGCCGCGCAGGCGGCTGATGATGTCGCGGTCGATCTCCACCACATGCAGGTGGTCTAGCCGCTGCAGCAGCGGCCTGGTCAGCGCGCCGAGGCCGGGGCCGATCTCGATCACCACATCGCCAGGCCGGGCGCCGACGGCGCTGACGATGTCCTCGATCACCTTGCTGTCCTGCAGGAAGTTCTGGCCGAAACGCTTGCGCGGAATGTGTTTGCTCATTGCTACTTTCTGGATGAAAAACGGCGACAGGCCCGGCCGGCGCTGGCGGGCGAATACTGTCGCACAAAGATAAAGTCCTGACTCAAGCATAGCGGCGATCGTGCCGCGCGCCAGTACAACGCCATGACACGGCTACCGCCGGCATGGTGTCCGGAAATCCGGACAGCGGCCGGCCGGCACGTACGCCTCACCGGATAAGGCCCTGCATTCCCCACGCCAGCAGGGCGTAACGGCTGGCCTTGCCCAGCGTAATCCACAGCACGCAGGGCCAGAACGCCAGCCGCAACCAGCCGGCGGCCAGCGGCAGCGCGTCGCCGGCCAGCGGCACCCAGCTCAGCCACAGCGCCGCCGGGCCGAAACGCCCGAACCACGCCGCCGCCCGCGGCGGCAGCGGCCCGGGCGGCACACAGCGCCCCAGCCACAGACTGCTGACGCTGCCCAGCGCATTGGCGGCGGTGGCGACCAGCAGCGCCGGCCACAGCAGCTCCGGACGCTGCAGCAGCAAGGCGCCCAGCGCCAGCTCGGAATTGCCCGGCAGCACGGTGGCGGACAGGAACGCCGACGCCGCCAGGCCGCCCAGCAGCAGCCAGCTGCTCACTCAGACGGCAAACACGAAGTCGCAGCCGGCGGCGTGACCGACCACCGCCGACAGCGTGGCGCCGAACTCCTTGCCGTCGCGCGCCGCCAGCCACTGCCCGTCGCGCAGCGCGAAGTGGAAACCGCCGCTCCTGGCCGCGATCCACAGCTCCCGGTTCGGCACGTGGCGGTTGATCACCACCTTCTCGCCGCTGTCGAACTCGATTTCCAGCACATTCCCCATCTTCAGGCAATCCAGATCCAGCTCCGCCTCGTCCAGTGCCGCTTCGATGCGCGTGAAAATACCGTCGGTGAGGGTCAGGAATTCGCTTTCAGTCATGGGAAAGTCCTAAAGGTTGGCCGCATGGCTTGGGGTGGGAGGCTCGCGCCTGTTAGACTGCGATTTTGCCATAGCTACCGGATTCCGTATGCGTACTGCGCTGATGTTTGTCCTTGTCGCCACCGTTGTCACCGCCTGCGGCTTCAAGGGTCCGCTGTATCTGCCGGCCCCGGCCGGCCAGCAACAGGCCGCTTCGTGACAGACTGCCATTCTCCGCCGCCGGCCGGCATCCGTGTCGCCGTAGCCGGAGCAGGACGGAAGGTTGGCCGCATCGGCAGGCAGCCAACGGCAACATGAAGAACCTGGGGAGTGCCGGATCATCCCCGGGAGCAGGGGCGCGGCGGTGGCGTGGAATGGCCGTCGGCCTCGATTCAGCCCGGCACCAGGCTCTGTGCCGCCTGCAGCAGCAGATCCAGTGACAGGCCACCGCTGGTCTGGCGCAATGCCAGCAACTCGTCGCGGTGCGCACGCGCCAGACGCTGCACCAGCTCCTCGCCCTTTGATGACAGGCTGATCTCGACACAACGGCGGTCGCCACGTCCCGGATTGCGCACGATCAGCTGCTGCGCCTCGCAGCGGCTGACCAGCCCGACCACGCTGTGGTGGTGGGACTGCAGCCGCTGCGCCAGCTCTGCCACCGTCGCCCAGTTACGTCCCGGATAGCCGCGCAATTGCAGCAACAACTGGTATTGCAGCGGGGTAATACCGTTGTTCTGGGCCAGTTCCTCGCTGAAACGCAGGAACAGGCGCAGCCGGTAGCGGAAATCGGCCAGACGCTCGAAGTCGTCCTTGGACAGGGAGGGAGGGGAAGAAAGCATCATGGCGGCAACACCAGGCAACAGGCCCGTCAGCGTAACAGATTTCCGCACCGCCGGCAGCGCCGCCGGCCGGTGCTACGCCGCCATGCTCAATGCTGCAAGCCGGCGTAGCAGACCGGTGAACTGCGCAGGGTGGCATCCTGCCAGTAACTCCGTGCGGCCAGGCGCGCCTCAAGAAAGCTCGCCAGGGCCCGCACCGGATTAAACTGGCCATCCTCACCATCGTACAGCAGCACCACTTCGCCAGCCGCCGCCGCCTCGAGCAGCGCCTGCCAGCGTGGAGGGTTGGCAGCCAGATCGGACCAGTAGGTTTCACAGAACAGCGGATAACGCAGCGGGTCACGCTGCAGCCAGGCCAGCAGCCCCGGCGCCGGCAGTGTCCGCGGCAGCCAGTGCGCGCGCGGCAGACTGCCGCGAGGCAGGGCTGCCGGCCAGCGGGCGGCGAGCAGGAACACGTTGTCGCATTGCTGCGGACACTGGCTGGCCGGCAACAGCCGGATGGCAGAGGTCGTTGCCGCTGTCGTCATAGCAGGGGCACCGCAATCAGCGCTACCAGCAATGCCCACAACAGGGCCCCGACGGTAAACACGGTGTAGGCCAGCGATTCGGTACGCACCGAATCATCATGCTCGAACATGGCGTCCAGGCCGTGATAGATGAGCAGGCCGGAAGCCAGCAACCCGAGCAGGCCGATCGCCATGTTGAAGAACGGCAACGGCAGCAGCAGCGACAGTGCCGACAGCCAGATCGGCAGCGGTGCCAGCGCCGCCAGGTGGTAGCAATCGGCATACGGCGGCCGCGCCTCGGCATGTACCGCCAGGCGGATGAAGCCGGCCATCAGGTGCACGCTGAACCAGTTCAGCAGCAGGAACAGCATGATCACCGCCTCCCACTGCGCCAACGGTACCTGTGGCGCGTACACCTTGCCATTGAAGTAGGCGGCATACCACAGCATGCCGGCGGCAAACAGTGATGCCGGCAACACAATGCTGAAGAAGGATCGCGAGACCGAAAGGTGGTGGCCGGCAACTTCGTCCCAGCCGTGGTGAGAAGACAGCAACATGCGAAGCGGGGTAAGCGGGGTCATGGTAGCACTCCTTGCTGACGTTGCGGATGGGCACGACAGGGCACATCCTGTCCTGAAATATATCGCATTGCGATACAAATACAAGGTGCTTATCGAGCCGCGCCGGCACCGGAACCGGCACTGTCCTGCACCTGCCGCGCTGCAATATCGCGGTACAGGCCGTACTGGCAAGGCTTGCGCCGGTCATTTCCCGTCAATGTTTTGCATGGCAACAACGACCTCGCCGGCCCGTGCGGTAATCCGGGGGGCTGCTCAAGGCAATGCGGCCAACCTTTACCGGTTGGCCGCAATGTTTGTGCATGTTCCGGCGCAGGGCCGGTACCTGTTCATTCTGCCGCGGCTGCCGGCCGGACCTGCTGCAGGCGGCGTTGCTTCCAGTAGCCCAGCAGCCCGGCGCCGGAGTACAGCGCCAGCCCGCTCCAGATCAGTGCGAAACCGATGGCGCGTTCCGGGCCGAACGGCTCCTGGTACAGCAGCACGCCCAGCAGCAGCTGGATGGTCGGGCCGAGGTACTGGATCAGGCCGACGGTGGCCAGCTTCAGCCGCCGCGCGCCGCTGGCGAACAGCAGCAGCGGGATGGCGGTGACGATGCCGCCGCCGACCAGCAGCAGGTCGGTCGCGAGGCCGAGGTGGCCGAAGCCGCCGCTGCCATTGGCCTCGAACCACAGCAGCGCCGCCGCCGCCAGCGGCAGCATCAGGAAGGTTTCCAGCGCCAGCCCCTCCAGCGATGGCAACGACGCCTGCTTGCGCAGCAGGCCGTAGACGCCGAAGGTGCCGGCCAGCCCCAGCGCCACCCACGGCAGGCTGCCGACGCCGATGGTGATTAACGCCACGCCGAGGGTGGCGAGGCCGACGGCGCCGGCCTGCGGCCGCGTCAGCCGTTCGCCGAGGAAGAAGCGCCCCAGCAGCACGTTGACCAGCGGGTTGATGAAGTAGCCGAGGCTGGCCTCCACCACGCGGCCGTCGTTGACCGCCCAGATATAGATCAGCCAGTTCAGCGACAACAGCAAGGAGGACAGCGCGAAGATGCCGAGGCGGCGGGTGTCGCGCACGCTATCGGCCAGCCAGCCCCAGTTGCGCTGCAGCAGCAGGATCAGCGCCACGAACACGGCCGACCACACGATGCGGTGGCACAGGATCTGCAACGCCGGCACGTCGTGCAGCGGCTTCCAGTACAGCGGGAACAGGCCCCAGATGAAAAAGGCGCCGACGGCATAGAGCACGCCGCGCGAGGTTTCCTGACGGGAGGTAGGCATGGAAGGCACCGCAAAGAAAGGTTGGCCACAAGCCGGCTGGCGGCCGGGGTCGATGGTGCACTCTACCGCCCGCTGCTGCACGGCTCAATGGCGGGGACGGAACGCTGTGTTCTGCCTGCCGCCGCCGGCCATGCATGCTGCACTGGCACATAAGCCGCACCGGCCGTGGCAAAACGACAATTATATTGACGTTTACGTTTACGTCACCTAGTCTGCGCCCGATGCCGTACCCGCCGGCCATCGCCACAAAAAGACGCCACAGGCGCTACAACTAGAAATAGGGATTGCCAGCAAGCGCCGCTCACAAGGCCGGCCTCGCCCCGTTGCCACAAGCACAGAATGATGGAGGAGAAACCATGTCGATACGCCACGTCGAACTGGAAGACAAGTACACGGCCGCTAGCGGACAGGTGCTGCTGAACGGCATCCAGGCGCTGGTGCGCCTGCCGATGATGCAGCAGGACCGCGACCGCGCCGCCGGGCTGAACACCGCCGGCTACGTCACCGGCTACCGCGGCTCGCCGCTGGGCAACGTCGACCTGACCATGCAGAAGGCGGAGAAATACCTCAAGGCGCACAACGTGGTGTTCCACCCCGGCCTCAACGAGGATCTGGCCGCCACCGCGGTGTGGGGCACGCAGCAGGTCAACCTGTTCGACGGCGCCAAGTACGACGGCGTGTACGCGCTGTGGTACGGCAAGGGCCCGGGCGTGGACCGCTCCGGCGACGTGATCAAGCACGGCAACGTGGCCGGCACCAGCCGCCACGGCGGCGTGCTGCTGATCTGCGGCGACGACCACGCCGCTAAATCCTCCACCTTCCCGCACCAGTCCGACCACATCCTGGCCGCCAGCATGATCCCGGTGCTGTCGCCATCCGGCGTGCAGGAGGTGATCGACTACGGCCTGCACGGCTGGGCGATGAGCCGCTACTCCGGCTGCTGGGTGTCGATCAAGGCGATCACCGACACCATCGAAAGCTCGGCGGTGGTCGACATCAGCCCGGATCGCGTCAACTGCGTGATCCCCGACGACTTTCCGCTGCCGGAGGACGGGCTGTCCATCCGCTGGCCGGACAGCCCGCTGGCGCAGGAAAAGCGCGTGCTGCACCACCGCCTGTACGCGGCGCTGGCCTACGCCCGCGTCAACAAGCTCAACCACGTGACGCTGGATTCGCCCAAGGCGCGCCTCGGCATCATCACCTGTGGCAAATCGTATCTCGACGTGATGCAGGCACTGGACGACCTCGGCATCGACGAAACGTTGGCCGCCGACATCGGCCTGCGCATCTTCAAGGTGGGCATGGTGTGGCCGCTGGAGCCGGAAGGCGTGCGCCACTTTGCCGAGGGGCTGGACGAGATCCTGGTGATCGAGGAAAAGCGCCAGATCATCGAGTACCAGCTCAAGGAACAGCTGTACAACTGGCGCGACGACGTGCGTCCGCGCGTGGTGGGCAAGTTCGCCGAAAAAGGCGAATGGGCGCTGCCGCACGGCGACTGGCTGCTGCCGGCCGCCGGCGAGCTGACCCCGGCGATGATCGCGCGCGCCATCGCCAGCCGGCTGGCCAATATCTTCGACAGCCCGGTGATCCACGACCGCCTGAAGTTCTACGACGACAAGGAGGCGCAGCTGGTCAAGCCGCGCGAATCCATCGCCCGCGTGCCGCACTACTGCTCCGGCTGTCCGCACAACACCTCCACCAAGGTGCCGGAAGGCAGCCGCGCGGTGGCCGGCATCGGCTGCCACTACATGGCGCACTGGATCGAGGCCGACAGCACCAAGACCTTCACCCAGATGGGCGGCGAGGGCATTACCTGGCTGGGCCAGGCGCCGTTCACCACCACCCGCCACATCTTCACCAACCTGGGCGACGGCACCTACTTCCACTCCGGCCTCTTGGCGATCCGCGCCGCGGTGGCCGGCAAGGTGAATATTACCTACAAGATCCTGTACAACGACGCGGTGGCGATGACCGGCGGCCAGCACGTGGACGGCTACCTGGACGTGCCGATGATCACCCGCCAGGTGGCGGCCGAGGGCGTCGCGCGCATCGTGATCACCAGCGACGACCCGGACAAGTACCGCACCGCGCACGGGCTGAAGGAAGGGCTGGCACCGGGGGTCGAGGTATTCCACCGCCGCGAGCTGGACCGCATCCAGCGCGAGCTGCGCGAGGTGGAAGGCACCACGATACTGATCCACGACCAGACCTGTGCCGCCGAGAAGCGCCGCCGCCGCAAGCGCGGCGAATTCCCGGACCCGGACCGCCGTATCTTCATCAACGAACGCGTGTGCGAGGGCTGCGGCGACTGCAGCAAGAAGTCCGGCTGCCTGTCGGTACTGCCGGTGGAAACGCCACTGGGCCGCAAGCGCAAGATCGACCAGTCCAGCTGCAACAAGGACTACAGCTGCGTCGAGGGCTTCTGCCCCAGCTTCGTCAGCGTCGCCGGCGCCAGGCTGAAAAAGTCCGGCGCCAACAAGGCCGGCCTCGACAATATGGGCGCGCTGCCGGCGCCGCGGCTGCCGGCGCTGCACGAGCCGTACGGCATCATGATTACCGGCGTCGGCGGTACCGGCGTGGTCACCATCGGCCAGGTACTGGCGATGGCCGCCCACCTCGACAACAAGGGCATCACCGTGCTGGACATGGCGGGCCTCGCGCAGAAGGGCGGCTCGGTGTGGTCGCACGTGCGCATCGCCGACCGCCAGGACAAGCTGCACGCAGTACGCATCGCCGCCGGCGACGCCAACCTGGTGCTGGGCTGCGACCTGGTGGTCACCGCCGCCGAGGAGGCGCTGGCCAAGATGCGCGACGGCTTCAGCCACGTGGTGGTCAACAGCTACGAATCGCCGACCAGCGCCTTCCTGAAGAACCCGGACGTGCGCTTCCCGGCGCGGGCGATGAAGGACGCGATCATCGAAGCGGTGGGTGCGGCCAACTTTGCCGAAGTCAACGCCACCCGCATCGCCACCGCGCTGATGGGCGACGCCATTGCCGCCAACATGTTCATGCTCGGTCACGCCTGGCAGCAGGGGCTGGTGCCGGTATCGCTGGAAGCGATCATGAAAGCCATCGAGCTGAATGGTGCCGCGGTCCGGTTCAACCAGGACGCCTTCAGCTGGGGCCGCCATGCCGCGCACGATCTGCTCAAGGTGGAGACGCTGGTGTCGCCGTCGGCAGTGGTGCAATTCGTTCCACGTGAAACCGTGGACGGCGTACTGCATCACCGCAGCAAGGAGCTGGTGGCCTATCAGGACGAAAAACTGGCCGAGCGTTACAAGGCGCTGGTGGCCAGCGTGCAGGCGGCGGAAGAACAGGCCAAGCCCGGCAGCAGCACGCTGACACTGGCAGTGGCGAAGAACTACTACCACCTGCTGGCCTACAAGGATGAGTACGAAGTGGCGCGCCTGTACAGTGACGGCGTGTTCCGGCGCGAGTTGGCCACACAGTTCGACGGCGACCTGAAGCTCACCTTCCACTTCGGTGCCAGCTGGATGACTGGCCACCAGCCGAAGAAGATCGACATCGGCCCGTGGGCGCTGAAGGCGATGGGCGTGCTGGCCAGGTTCAAGAGGCTGCGTGGCAGCGCGCTCGACCCGTTCGGCTACCAGGCCGACCGCAAGCTGGAGCGCGTGCTGATCAGCGAGTTCGAGACACTGGTAACCGGGCTGTGCGGCCAGCTGACGGCGGCCAACCTTGCCACCGCAACGGAGATGGTGAAGCTGTACGAAGGCATTCGCGGCTTCGGCCATGTCAAGGCAGCCGGCCTTGCCAGCGCCCGCGCCAGACTGGCGGAACTGCGCCAGGCGCTCACCGCGTTACCGCACGGCGGCAAGGATGCCGTGGCGTAAATGACAGTCAGGGCCCGTGCCGCGACAAAACAAGCGTCATGACAGTTGAGGGTGTTCGGGCGGGCCGGCGGCCCGCCCTTTTTTTGAACAGGTTCTTGGGGTCTGTTGACGTTTCGTTTGTGGATCGCAAACGAAACGTCAACAGACCCTACTGGTTGGCGCGCACCCAGCGGTGCCAGTGGCCGAACAGCTCCGGGTCCAGCGCCGCGATCACCGAGCGCTTCCACAGCGTGTCCGTCCAGTAGTCATCGGTATTGAGGCTGGCGATGCGGCCGCCGGCTTCTTCCAGGATCACCGCGCCGGCGGCGTAGTCCCACAGCCGCTGGCCGCCGTGCAGATACAGGTCGTAACGGCCGGCGGCGAGGAAGCACCAGTCCAGCGTGCTGGAGCCCATGCTGCGCTGGCTGCCGAACGGTGCCACGCTGCTCATGCGCGCCGCCAGCTTGCCGGAGCGCAGGTACTTGATCTCCACCGCGGCGATGGCGTCGCCCATGCTGTTGCGCGTGGTCTTCAGCGGCAGGCGGTTGCCGTTGAGGTAGGCGCCCTTGCCGCGCCGCGCGTAGAACATCTCGTCGGCCACCGGGTTGTAGATCACGCCCAGCTCGCTGATGCCGTTCACCATCAGCGCCACCGAGATGGCGAAGTAGGGCAGGCCGTTGACGAAATTGGTGGTGCCGTCGATGGGATCGACCACCCACAGCCCGTCCGGATTGGCCGCCCACAGCGCGTCCTGCTCCTCGCGCGTCATCTCCTCGCCCAGCACCGGGTGCGGCAGGATCTGTGGCAGGTCGCGCTGCAGCGCCTGCTGGCAGCCAAGATCGGCCTCGGTAAACAGCGAACCGTCGTCCTTGCGCGTCTTGCCGACGCGCAGAAAGCGCGGCATGACCTCGGTCTGGGCCACGTTACGGACGGTACGGATGACCTCGTCGACCACCTGCATGCACTTCTCCTGGGCGTCCGCCGGCAAGCGGACGGGTTGACACGGTTAGCAGGCCGGCGGCCCGCCGCCCGATCCGTCCCTGCGGGGGCGAACCGAAAACAGTGGTTGTTGCAATTGCAGCAAAACAAGCAAAATACCGCCATCACCACAGACTTTCAACACACCATGCCCAGGTTTTTTGTTGCCACGCCCCTCGCCGGCCTGCGTTTGCTGTCCCTTCCCGATCATGTCGTGCGCCATGTGCAGGTATTGCGGCTGAAAGAAGGCGACGCCATCACCCTGTTCGACGGCCGCGGCGGCGAGTACCAGGCCACGCTCACCGCCATCGCCAAGCGCGATGTCGACTGCGACATAAGCCGCTTTGACAACGTTGGCCGCGAGTCGCCGCTGTGGCTGGGGCTGGCGCAGGCGATCTCCAGTGGCGACCGCATGGAGTTCACGCTGCAGAAGGGGGTGGAGATGGGTGTCAGCGTGTTCCAGCCGCTGATGACCGAGCGCAGCATCGTCAAGCTGGCCGGCGACCGCGCCGACAAGCGCCTGGCGCGCTGGCAGGAGATCATCGTCTCCGCCTGCGAGCAGTGCGGACGCAACACCATCCCCGAGGTGCTGCCCATCCTGACGCTGAAGCAGTGGCTGTCGGCGAAGCCAGACGGCGACGCGCACCTGGTGCTGTCGCCGCTGGGCACGCAGCGGCTGGCCGACATCGCCACCGCACCGGTACGCGCGTGGCTGATGGCGGGGCCGGAGGGCGGGCTGTCGGCGGCGGAAGAGGCGGCGGCGATCGCTGGCGGCTGGACGCCGCTCAAGCTCGGCCCGCGCATCCTGCGCACCGAAACCGCGGCGCTGGCGGCGGCGGCGGCGATGCAGACGGTGTGGGGCGACTACGGCGCCTGAGACCGCGCTTGGCCGTTAAGCGCAGCGAACAAAACCCCTGATCCTGCGTTGCGCCGCCTTGCCGTACTACTTGTACTGTCTGCGTCGGTACGCCTAGTCTCAGGTGCTCTGCGAGGTTTTGTTCGCTGCGCTAAAACGATGCGGCCAACGTTGGCCGCAACGCCCTCGCCGGACTCCCGGCCAAATGAAAAACGGTGGCTGCATGCCACCGTTTTGCTTGCCCGTCGCGCGCCGCTCAGTGCCCGCTGCGGCGGTAGATCAGGCGGCGGTCGAACAGCGCCTCGTACTGGCCGAGGCGGAACTGGCCTTCTTCCGGCACCGCGCGGTCGTAGTTGTAGCGCAGGCCCTGGTATTCGATCCACGCCACGATCGGCAGGCCCAGATAGCTGCCCACCATTTCCGGCGACTTGGTCACCTCGCTGTCGGCCAGCAGCAGGCCGACGCGCTCCTGCGTCGTCACCGCGTCCTGCTGCTCGTCGCCGACCACCGTCACCAGCGGTTTCAGCGGGATGCCGCGCCGGCGCAGCTGGTACGCGTGCCACTGCATCAGCCAGCGCACCATCAGCGTCGGCAGCAGCACCGGGTGCACCTGCTTGCTGTCGTCGAACATGCACTTCACTTCGAAGCGGCTGCCGCATTGCGGGCATTCGGCGCGCGCCAGGATGAACACGCGGTCGACCACCATCAGCGCCACGCCGTGCATGGCCGCGGACTTGACCAGCTTCTTGCAGTGCGGGCAGTGCTTGGCAAAGCTGCTGACCTTGACGCCGCTGGGGAAGACCTGCGGCAGGAATCGATCTAGTCGATCGGGCTTGAGCATACTCGTCACGCTCCGGTGTATCAGGTAAAGCGCGATTATAACGCCGCGACGCGCAGCTGCTGCGTCAGACTGTGCGCCTCACCGGCGGCCAGCACCCGCGCGTCGGCGCCGGCATTGGCCGCCTCCAGGCACAGGAAGTGCTGCCAGCCGTCGGCGGACAGATCGGCAAGCTTGGCCGCGCCCTGCTGCCACGGTGTCCACACGACGGTGCTGGCGCTGCCGCTGCTCGCGAGCTGCAGCCGGCGCTGCCAGCCGGCATCGTGCAGCTGCAGCGGCGCGGCGCTGGCCACTACCGCATCGGTGGCCGCCTGCGGCATCCAGTCGCCGTCCGGCCAGCGCTTGAACTGGCCGTCGAGCTTGTCGTGGTACGGCGCCTGCGCCAGACCCAGCAGGCGCAGCCGGCGGATATCGCTGACCGCGACATAGCTGTGCAGCGCCTGGCTCAGCGGCTGCGGCGTCTTGCCGAGGTTGCGCGTGGTCAGCGTCAGCGACAGCTGCTGCGGGGCCAGCAGCAGCGTCAGCGACGCCTGCAGCTCGCCCTCGCGCGGGCCGTTGAGGCTGACATGGAAGCCGTCGTCGCTGCGCGCCACCGCGTTCACCGTCCACAGCGCGGTGCGCGCCACGCCGTGCTGCGGCCGGCTGCCGTCGGTCGGGTGGGGGCCGAACCACGGCCAGCACAGCGGGATGCCGCCGCGGATGGCCTTGCCCGGCTGCAGCTGCGCCTGCGGCGACAGGTACAGCAGCGGCTGGCCGCCGGCGGGAATGAAATCGAGCAGCTGGCCACCATACAGGCTGAGCACGGCGCTGAAATCCGGGTGGCTGAAGGCGAGGCCGGGCATGCCGGGGGCCAGTTCGATGGCACGCACGCCGGCGGGCAGCAGGTCGGGATGGACAGGGTGGGTCATGATGACATCCTTGCAGGCGTAGTAGCGGGGTGAGGGCTACAATGCAACAGTTTCTGCCGGCTTGCCAAGCGCGTTATGCCGCCGGCGTTCCGCGTTCCAACCCCCGTTTAAGGAGTGATGCCGTGAATTCACGCTGGATCGACATTCAAACCGCACAAGGCGAAACCTTCTCCGGTTACCTGACGCTGCCGCCGACCGGTAGCGGCCCCGGCATCGTGCTGGTGCAGGAGATCTGGGGCGTCAACGAACACATTCGCGCCGTGGCCGAGCAGTACGCGCTGGACGGCTACGTGGTGCTGGCGCCGGACGTGTTCTGGCGCCTGAGCCCGCGCGTGGACCTCCCCTACGACGACGCCGGCACGCAGCAGGCCTTCGGCTACTACCAGTCGGTGGACACCGCGCTGGCCGCCAGCGACGTGGCGGCGGCGGTGGCCACGCTGCGCCAGCTGCCGCAGGTCACGGGCAAGGTGGCGACGCTGGGCTTCTGCCTCGGTGGCCAGCTGGCCTACCGCGCCGCGGCGCTGAGCCGGGCCGACGCCGCGGTGTGCTACTACGGCGGCGGCATCCAGCAGCACCTGGACGTGACCGCCGACATCACCATGCCCATCCTGTTCCACTACGCGGCGCAGGACGGCCACATCAGCCAGGACATGGTGGCGGCGGTGAAGGCGGCCTTTGCCGGCAAGCCGAACGCGCAGTTCCACGACTACGCCGGCGTCGACCACGGCTTCAACTGCTGGGGCCGGCCGATGTACGACCAGCGCGCCGCGGCGCTGGCGCACGGCCGCAGCCTGCAGTTCCTGGCCGACGCGCTGGGCTGAGCGGGCGCACAGGGTTGGCCGCGCGCTTGCGGCCAAGCCTGACGCCTGTAGTCCGACTTTCCCTTACAATGCCGGCATGAACACGCCCAAACCCGCCTCCAAGCCGCACTATCTGCGCATCCGCGATTTCATTCTAGACGGTATCAGGAGCCGCAGCTTCGCCCCCGGCGCCAAGATTCCGCCCGAGGTGGAGCTGGCGAAGCAGTTCGGCGTGTCGCGCATGACCGTCAACAAGGCGATCCGCGATCTGGCCGAGGCCGGCGTGCTGCTGCGCTACGCCGGCGACGGCACCTACGTCGCCGAGCGCAAGGCGGAATCGCCGCTGCTGGACGTCAACAACATCGCCGAGGAGATCGCGCTGCGCGGCCACGCCTACCGCGCGGAGGTGCACTTCGTACGCGAGGAGGCCGCCAGCGAGGAGGTGGCGCTGCGACTGACGCTGGGCGTCGGCATGCCGGTGTTCCACTCGCTGATCGTGCACTTCGAGGACGACACCCCGATCCAGCTCGAAGACCGCTACATCAATCCGCAGTGGGCGCCGGACTACCTGGCGCAGGACTTCGGCCGCGACACGCCCAACGCCTACCTGATGCGCGCCTGTCCGCTGACCGATGTCGAGCACACCGTCGAGGCGGTGCTGCCGGACGTAGAGGCGCAGAGCCTGCTCGGGCTGCAGGCCAGCGAACCCTGCCTGCGCGTGCTGCGCCGCACCTGGTCCGGCAAGCACCTGGTCAGCTTCGCGCGGCTGCTGCACCCCGGAGCCGGCTACAAACTGCGCTCGCAGACGCGGGTACGCAAATAGTAAATGTATATACATTTACGCAACACCCGGAAACAGGCCACGCCAGCGCGTGGCCTTTTGTTTTTATTGGCTTTTTTGCCAGCCTGACGACCCGGAGCACCTCGCGCCGCCAACAATCCCGCCGCAGAAAAATCTTGACGCCCGCCTTGCGATCAACTAAATGTATATACAATTCATCGCAAAACAGCGGACACCACCATGAGCAGCAGCACCGACACCCTGTGGATCAACGCCCGTCTCGCCACCTTCGACGCGGCCAACCTTGCGCCGTACGGCGCGCTGGACGGCCACGCACTGTGGCTGCGTGACGGCCGCATCCACGCCGTGCTGCCGCAAACGCAGGCGCTGGCCGCCTTCGCCGGCAGCGGCGAGGTGCGCGACGCCAAGGGCGCGTGGATCACCCCCGGCTTCATCGACTGCCACACCCACCTGGTGTACGGCGGCAACCGCGCCGCGGAATGGGAAAAGCGCCTCACCGGCGTGCCCTACCAGCAGATCGCGGCCGAAGGCGGCGGCATCATCTCCACCGTGCGCGCCACCCGTGGCCTGGACGAGGACGAGCTGGCACTCACCAGCCTGCCGCGCCTGAAGGCGCTGATGAAGGAAGGCGTCACCACCATCGAGATGAAGTCCGGCTACGGCCTGACGCTGGCCGACGAGCTGAAGCAGCTGCGCGCCGCGCGCCGGCTGGAAGCGGCGCTGCCGGTGGAAGTGGCCACCACCTTGCTGTCCGCCCACGCGCTGCCGCCGGAATTCGCCGGTGACGCCGACGGCTACATCCGCCACGTGTGCGAGGTCATCATTCCCGCCGCGGCGCAGGAAGGGCTGGCCGAGGCGGTGGACGTGTTCTGCGAAGGCGTCGGCTTTTCGCCGGCGCAGACCCGCCAGGTGTTCGAAGCGGCACAGGCGCATGGTCTGAAAGTGAAGGGTCACGTCGAGCAGCTGTCCAACCTGCATGGCGCCGCGCTGGTGGCCGAATTCGGCGGCCTGTCCGCCGACCATATCGAATACCTGGACGACGCCGGCGTGGACGCGCTGGCCGAGGCCGGCACCGTGGCGGTGCTGCTGCCCGGCGCCTACTACTTCCTGCGCGAAACGCAGAAACCGCCGGTGGACAAGCTGCGTGCGGCCAAGGTGCCGATGGCGGTGTCCACCGACCTGAACCCGGGCACCAGCCCGTTCGCTTCCATTCGCCTCGCGATGAACCAGGCCTGCGTGCTGTTCGGCCTGACGCCGGAAGAAGCGCTGCTGGGCACCACCCGCCACGCGGCGCAGGCGCTGGGTCGCGGCGCCACGCACGGCCAGCTGGCCGCCGGCTATGTCGCCGACCTGCTGCTGTGGGACATCGACCATCCGGCCGAGATCGTGTACGGCCTCGGCACCAACCCGCTGACCCGCCGCGTGTTCCGTGGCGTGGTGCAGCACGAGGGATAAACCATGACTATCGACATGAGCATGTGGACTGGCCGCATCGACGCCGCCGAAGGCGACGCCGCCCGTCGCTGGCACCAGGTAGTGCAGCCGCTGGCCGCCGGTGCCGCGCCCGGCATCGCCATCCTCGGCTTTGCCTGCGACGAAGGCGTGCGCCGCAACCAGGGCCGCACCGGCGCCGCCGCCGGCCCGCAGGCCTTGCGCCGCGCACTGGCCAATCTGGCGTATCACCCGACGCTGCCGCTGTACGACGCCGGCACCATCAGCTGCGACGACGGCGATCTGGACGCCGCGCACCAAAGGTTGGCCGCACGCGTCAGCGCCATCGTCTACGCCGGCCACCTGCCGCTGGTGCTCGGCGGCGGCCACGAGACCGCCTACGGCCACTGGCTGGGCCTCGCCGACGCGCATCAGGACAAGCGTATCGGCGTCGTCAACTTCGACGCCCACTTCGACCTGCGCACCGCGGACGAAGCCACCAGCGGCACGCCGTTCGCGCAGATCGCCGCCGAGTGCGCCCGCCGTGGCCAGCACTTCCGCTACCTGTGCCTGGGCGTCGCCGAAACCGCCAACACCCGCGCGCTGTTCGACGCTGCGGCCAACCTTGGCGCCGAGTGGCGGCTGGACAGCGACATGACCGCCTGGCAGCTGGCCGACGCCCGCCACCAGCTGGCCGAGTTCATCGACAGCGTGGACGCGGTGTACCTGACCATCGACCTCGACGTATTGCCGGCGGCGCAGATGCCGGCGGTATCGGCCCCGGCCGGCTACGGCGTCGACATCAGCGTGGTGGAAGCGCTGGTCGGCAAGATCGCCAAGAGCGGCAAGCTGGTGGGCGCCGATCTGGTGGAATTCAACCCGGGATACGACATCGACAGCCACGGCGCCAAGGCGGCGGCGCGGCTGGCGTGGAGCATCGCCCGCAACCTGCGCCGATAGTTTTTATCGGCCACGAAACGGCAAAAACATTTTTGCCACGAAAGACACGAAAAACCTTTTTTAGCCACAGAATCCACGGAAAGACACAGAAATAAATTCAAAAGTACAGTGGTTTTTCTTCCGTGTTTTCTGTGGATTCTGTGGCAAATAGATTTTTGTTTGGTGGCCGACAACGATTTTTAGAGGAGAGACTCCCATGACCGACCCGCGTTTTGACCCCTCCCGCGTGATCCGTGCCCCGCACGGCACCGAACTGCACTGCAAGAACTGGATCGCCGAAGCGGCCTACCGCATGATCCAGAACAACCTCGACCCGGACGTCGCCGAGAACCCGCAGGCGCTGGTGGTGTACGGTGGCATCGGTCGTGCCGCGCGCAACTGGGAGTGCTACGACCAGATCCTGGCGTCGCTAAAAGACCTGAACGAAGACGAAACCCTGCTGGTGCAGTCCGGCAAGCCGGTCGGCGTGTTCAAGACCCACGCGGGCGCCCCGCGCGTGCTGCTGGCCAACTCCAACCTGGTGCCGAAGTGGGCCAACTGGGAACACTTCAACGAGCTGGACCGCAAGGGCCTGTTCATGTACGGCCAGATGACCGCCGGCAGCTGGATCTACATCGGCTCGCAGGGCATCGTGCAGGGTACTTTTGAAACGTTTGTTGAAGCCGGCCGTCAGCACTACAACAACGACCTGTCCGGCAAGTGGATCCTCACCGCCGGCCTGGGCGGCATGGGTGGCGCACAGCCGCTGGCCGCGACGCTGGCCGGTGCCTGCTCGCTGAACATCGAATGCCAGCAGAGCAGCATCGACTTCCGCCTGCGCACCCGCTACGTCGACAAGCAGGCGCGCGACATCGACCACGCGCTGGAACTGATCAAGGAACACACGTCCCGCAAGGAAGCGGTCTCCATCGCACTGTTGGGCAACGCCGCCGACATCCTGCCGGAGCTGGTGAAACGCGCCAAGGCCGGCAGTATCAAGCCGGACCTGGTGACCGACCAGACCTCCGCCCACGACCTGATCAACGGCTACCTGCCGATCGGCTGGACCGTGGAACAGTGGAAAGACGCGCAGACCAAGCCGGAACTGCACGCCCGCCTGACCGACGAAGCGGCGCAGAGCTGCGCGGTGCACGTGCAGGCGATGCTGGACTTCCAGGCCATGGGCATCCCGACCGTGGACTACGGCAACAACATCCGTCAGGTCGCCTTCGACAAGGGCGTGAAGAACGCGTTTGATTTCCCGGGCTTCGTGCCGGCCTACATCCGTCCGCTGTTCTGCGAAGGCAAGGGCCCGTTCCGCTGGGTGGCGCTGTCCGGCGATCCGGAAGACATCTACAAGACCGACGCCAAGATCAAGGAACTGTTCCCGGACAACAAGCACACCCACCGCTGGCTGGACATGGCGCGCGAGCGCATCAGCTTCCAGGGCCTGCCGGCACGCATCTGCTGGCTGGGCCTCGGCGAGCGTCACATCGCCGGCCTGGCCTTCAACGAGATGGTGAAGAACGGCGAGCTGAAGGCCCCGATCGTGATCGGCCGCGACCACCTGGACACCGGTTCGGTCGCCAGCCCGAACCGCGAAACCGAAGCCATGAAGGACGGCACCGACGCCGTCTCCGACTGGCCGCTCTTGAACGCGCTCTTGAACACCGCCGGCGGCGCCAGCTGGGTATCGCTGCACCACGGTGGCGGCGTCGGCATGGGCTACTCGCAGCACTCCGGCATGGTGATCGTGGCTGACGGCACCGACGCCGCCGCCGAGCGCCTGGCGCGCGTGCTGGTCAACGACTGCGGCTCCGGCGTGATGCGCCACGCCGACGCCGGCTACGAGCAGGCCATTGCCGCCGCCAAGCGCTTCGGCCTCAAGCTGCCGATGATCAAGTAAAGCCGTACCCTGCGGCCAACGTTGGCCGCAGGGGCCAGATTTTTTGCCACGAAAACCACGAAAGGACATGGAAAACCTTTTTTAGCCACAGAATCCACAGAAGGCACAGAAAAATACGGAAACCCGCCATCGACCGCAGATGGTTTTGTTTTTCTTCCGTGTTTTCCGTGGATTCCGTGGCTAAAAAAAGGTTTTGTTCGTGTTATTTCGTGGTTTTCGTGGCCGACAAATAAGGTATTCATCATGACCACCATCACCATCACCCCGGGCAAGCTGACACTGGCCCAACTGCGCCTGATCGCCCGTGACGCCTCCGTGCAACTGGCACTGGACCCGGCCGCCCACGCCGCCATCGACGCCTCCGCCGCCACCGTGGCGCGCGTGCTGGCCGAAAACCGCACCGTGTACGGCATCAACACCGGTTTCGGCCTGCTGGCCAACACCAAGATCGCCCCGGACGAGCTGGAACTGCTGCAGCGCTCCATCGTGCTGTCGCACGCCGCCGGCATCGGCCAGCCGATGAAGGATGCCACCGTGCGCCTGATCATGGCGCTGAAGATCAACTCGCTGTCGCGCGGCTTCTCCGGCATCCGCCGTCTGGTGCTGGAAGCGATGATCACCCTGTTCAACAAGGGCATCTACCCGGTGATTCCGCAGAAGGGTTCCGTCGGCGCCTCCGGCGACCTGGCCCCGCTGTCGCACATGAGCGCGGTGCTGATCGGCGAAGGCGAAGCCTTCGTGAATGGCGACCGCGTACACGGTGGCGACGCGATGCGCGCCGCCGGTCTGGAGCCGATCGTGCTGGCCCCGAAAGAAGGCCTCGCGCTGCTGAACGGCACCCAGGCGTCCACCGCCTTCGCGCTGGAAGGCCTGTTCGCCGCCGAAGACCTGTACGTGGCCGCCTCCGTCGCTGGCGCCATGTCGGTGGAAGCCGCCCAGGGCAGCCGCACCCCGTTCGACGACCGCATCCACCAGGTTCGCGGCCATAAGGGCCAGATCGACGCCGCCGCGCAATACCGCGCGCTGCTGGGCGCCGGCTCGCAGATCGCCGACTCGCACGCCAACTGCGGCAAGGTGCAGGACCCGTACAGCCTGCGCTGCCAGCCGCAAGTGATGGGCGCCTGCCTGACCCAGATCCGCCAGTCGTCCGACGTGCTGCTGGTGGAAGCCAACTCCGTTTCCGACAACCCGCTGGTCTTCGCCGACGACAACGACATCCTGTCCGGCGGCAACTTCCACGCCGAACCGGTGGCCTTCGCCGCCGACAACCTGGCGCTGGCGATTGCCGAAATCGGCTCGCTGTCCGAACGCCGCATGGCGCTGCTGATCGACAGCAACCTGTCCAAGCTGCCACCGTTCCTGGTGAACAACGGCGGCGTGAACTCCGGCTTCATGATCGCCCAGGTGACCGGCGCGGCACTGGCCTCCGAGAACAAGTCGCTGGCGCACCCGGCGTCCGTCGACAGCCTGCCGACTTCCGCCAACCAGGAAGACCACGTGTCGATGGCGACCTTCGCCGGCCGCCGCCTGCGCGACATGGCCGACAACACCGCCGGCATCCTGGCCGTCGAGCTGCTGGCCGCCTGCCAGGGCGTGGACTTCCGCGCCCCGAACAAGGCCGCCGACGCGCTGGAAAGCGCCAAGGCCATGCTGCGCGCCGAAGTGTCGTTCTACGACAAGGACCGCTACTTCGCGCCGGACATCGAAAAAGCCTGCGCGCTGATCCAGCGTGCCGAGTACAACCGCTTCGCCATCGACGGCCTGCTGCCGTCGCTGTAAGGGTGGGCTAGTGTAGTGCTGCGTTCTTGATGGAACTTGAAATCAGCTTGAAACCCGCATGGATATTGGTTTTCATATGTTTCAAATAGCGTGAAACACTACACTAGCTTGCGGCCAACGTTGGCCGCAACATGATGTGAACAAGGGCAAGCCTGATGAGGGCTTGCCCTTTTGTCATGGGTGCGATGTATGATGTTCGGGTTGGCCGGTTGGCGCTGAGTGCAGCGAAGCCCAACACATAGCGTGGGCCAATCGTAGGTCGGGTTAGCGCAGCGTAACCCGACACGACTTGCGGCCAACGTTATCGGTAAGGGGCCTGCGGCCAACCTTTTCCGTGCCGGCTCCGGCCTGTTTTCCTTGCGATGTGGCGGAATGCCCCTGCGGGCTTCCGTCATGCGTGCGGACCGGCCGATTGCCGCTGCGCCCGCGGTCAGCCGTCCTCGTTTTTTTCCTCCTGGAACATCTGGCGCAGCTGCTCGCGCAGTTGCGGGGTGTCTTCGTAGCCGTGTGCGGCGATGGCGTGCTGCACGGCGGCCGTCAGCAGTTCGTCGCTGCTGTCGGCAGCAATCGACACGGTGCATTGCGAGCCGGGAAAGGTCCGGCAGTCGATGTATTTCCTGGCCATGATGGTCTCCTGTTCCCTTGATGTGCAGTCAGGGGCGATCCTGCATCACAGGCGCCGTGCTGCCTCGCCAGGGCCGTCGGGCTTGTCGTTAACAGGCAAGGGCGCTGTCGTCCGGGAGGCTGTTTTTTCTTGTTGGCACCACCGTTATAGCACCTTTGCCCGCATTTTCGGCCGGCCCGGACAGGGCGGGCGGGCGGGTATCGCCATCGTGCCGCTCATGGGTGTGCCGGCATAACGCGGCACGCCGGATCCGCCACCTGCCGGGGCGAGTCTTGGCCGCATGCGATCGGGGTGCCGTCTTTCCATGCGCCGGCCATGGTCCCGGCGCATCGCCTATGCTGAGAGCACGGCATGCGGTTCCTGCCGTGTCACGCAAAGGCGCCCGTATATGATGAAGAACCCCGCGGATGAAGCCGGGAGCGCCGCCCCGGCCGTTCCCCGTCGCGTTGAGGTGGCAGGCCTGTCCGAAATGTCCCCGGCGTATTTCGGCATGACGATGGCTACGGGCATCGTCTCGCTTGCCGCGCACGTGATGCACATGCCCGGGGTGGCAAAGGCGCTGTTCCTGCTCAATGGCGTCGTCTATGTCGTGCTGTGGGCGCTTACGCTGCTGCGTATCGTCCGCTATCCGCGCCGGGTTTTCGAGGACTTGATCGATCACTTGCGCGGGCCGGGGTTTTTCACCACGGTGGCGGGCACGTCGGTGCTCGGCAGCCAGTTCGTGCTGCTGGCGGGGCAGTATCGTATCGCCACGGTGCTGTGGGCCGGCGCGGTGCTGCTGTGGATCGGGCTGACCTACTCGATCTTCACCGGTTTCACGATCAAGGAGAACAAGCCGCCGCTGCAGCAGGGCATCAGCGGCGGCTGGCTGCTGGCGGTAGTGGCCACGCAGTCGATCGCGGTGCTGGGTGCCTTGCTGGCGGCGCGGCTGGGGCAGCCCGGCAGGCTGGAGATGAACTTCCTGGTGCTGTCGATGTGGCTGTGGGGCGGCATGCTCTACATCTGGATGATGTCGCTGATCTTCTACCGCTATGTGTTCTTCCAGTTTTCTCCGGCGGATCTGTCGCCGCCGTACTGGATCAACATGGGTGCGATGGCGATCTCGACGCTGGCAGGATCGCTGCTGCTGCTGAACTCGCGCGATGCGCCTTTTCTGCTGTCGCTGCAGCCCTTCATCAAGGGCTTCACCATTTTTTACTGGGCGACGGGCACGTGGTGGATACCCATGCTGCTGATCCTGGTGATATGGCGCCACGGCTACCGGCGTTTTCCGCTGACCTACGACCCGCTGTACTGGGGGGCGGTGTTCCCCCTGGGCATGTATACGGTCTGCACGCACCAGATGATAGAAGCGATGGGCTTCGGGTTTCTGCGCTTCCTGCCGGATACCTTCGTCTACATCGCACTCGCGGCGTGGATGACGGTGTTCACGGGCTTTGTCCGCTCGCTGCTGCGGCACTGGCGGCACGGAGGCCCATAACGCGGCAAGCGGGACAGGATCAGCGCCGCGCGATCAGCACGATGCCGGCGCCGATCAGCAGCATGCCCAGCAGCTCGTCGGGGCGCGGCCATTCGCCCAGGCTGCAGGCGGCCATCGCCACCGCCAGCACCGGGATCACCAGCGCATTGAAGCTGAGGGTGGACGCCGGCAGGCGGCGCAGCAGCCACAGCCAGGCCAGCCAGCCGACCGCGCTGGAGAACACGCCGGAGTACACCATGCCCAGCACGAAGGCCGGCGACCAGCGGATGGCGGCAAAATCGGCAAACGGCAGCAGCAGGGCCATCGGCAACAGGGCGATCAGCGCCTGCCAGCCGGAAAAATTCAGGCTGTCCAGCTGGCCGCGCTGGGTAGCACGCTTGGACAGCACCGAGCCCAGTGCCCAGAACAGGCCGGCCAGCACCGCGCACAGCATCGGCAGCACGCCGCCGTGCAGCTGCCACGGCGCCACGATCAGCATCAGCCCGGCAAAGCCGGCCGCCATCGCCCGGCGCGCATTGCGCGAGAACGGCTCGGCCAGCAGCCAGCGCGACAGCAGCGCCACCCAGAACGGCATGGTGAACACCAGCACCGAGGTGCGCCCGGCGGCGCCGGCCACCAGCGCCAGCGTCACCGCCAGCCCGTACAGGAAGTTGCTGGACAGCCCCACCTGGCAGGCGTCGCGCAGCCGCTGCGGGCGGATGCCGTGGCCGCGCGCCAGCAGTACGCCGAATAGCGTCACGCTGCCGATGGCGGTGCGGATGATCAGGTGGGTGATCGGCGTGGCGGCCTGCAGCGTTACCTTCATCACCACGTAGTTGTATGCCCACATGGTCACCAGCCCGGCGAACAGCGCATACGGCAGCCAGCGGCTGGCGGTCAGACTGGCGGAAAGGTTGGCCGCAAGGCGGCGGGCGGGATTGAGGGTGCTCATGTGGCGGCTCCGGTAGCGGGCATGTGCCCGATGCGATGCCCACAGTGTAGAAAGCCCGCCGCTGCCGCCTGCTGCGTTATCATGCACCACAGCGCAGCCAGGCTGCTTTTCAATGCACTTCAACGCAGGAATCCTGACATGCTGGATGCTTACGACCGCAAACTGCTGGCACTGCTGCAGGAAGACGCACGCCAGACCCACGATACGCTGGCCGAGGCGGTCAGCCTGTCGCCCACCGCCGTCACCCGCCGCCTGAAGCGGCTGCGCGGCGAGGGCGTCATCCAGCGCGAGGTGGCGCTGGTGGACCCGGCGCTGTTCGGGCGCAGCCTGCGCCTGGTGGTGAACGTGATGCTGCAGCGCGCGCAGGCGCCGCTGGTGGACGCATTCAAGGCGGCGATGGAGGCGGCGCCGGAGGTGATGGAGTGCTACAACGTGACCGGGCGGCCGGATTTCGTGCTGATGGTGCTGGTGCGCGACATGGGCGACTACGAACGCTTCGCCCGCGCCCACCTGATGAACAACCCGCATGTGCGCGAGTTCGAATCGCTGGTGGTGATCAATACCTGCAAGTATCGCACCGCGGTACCGACCGATCCGGGCTGAACGCCGCTAACAAAACCCCTGATCCTGCGTTGCGCCTCCTTGCCGTACTACGTGTACTGTCTGCGTCGGCGCGCCTTGGCTCAGGTGCGCTGCGAGGTTTTGTTAGCGGCTCTGAACGGCGGCCGGCAATGAATGCGGCCAACCTTCAAGGTTGGCCGCAATGGTGCCGGGCCGCGCCCGGGCCCTGTTCAAGGTCGCGCCGCGGCTCAGTCTTCGTGCAGCAGCGCGTGCTCGATCTCGGAGAAGGCCTGCGGCACGCGGATGAAGTTCAGCGAGATGCCGAGCCGGCGCGCGATGTGCGAGGTGGAAAACAGGCCGCACACTTCCAGGTGCTTGCTGCTGCCGTTCAGCTCCACCACCAGCGCGTGCTGGCGGCCGGTATGTTTCATGGTGGCGATCAGCTGGCCGATGCTGGCATGCGCCACCTCGGCCATGTCCAGCGCCTCCAGCTCGCGGCGCGGCGTCATCACGTCGGAAACCAGCAGCTCCTTGCGCTGCTTGCCGCGCTCCTGCGTGCATTTCAGTGGCCGCTCGCCGAGCACGTCGGAGGCGGTAAGCAGGCCGGTCAGTGCGCCTTCGCGGTCGGTGACGAACAGCAGGCGGATGCCGTGGCTGACCATGCGCTCGTGCGCGTCGTGCAGCAGTGCGTCCTCGCAGATGCTGACCGGGTCGATCACCTTCAGGTCGGTCATCACCTCCAGCGCCGGGCTTTTCAGCGTCAGCGCGCGCTGCGGACGCTGCTCGACGTGGATCAGGTCGGTGGTTTGCGGCAGGGAAAGGGTGCTCAGGGCTTGGTACTGGGTGTCCATGGCGGGTGCTCCTCGTCGGGATTCTGGTTTTGCCGCACGCCGGCTACGGCATGCCGGCGGCGGGGCACGATACCGGGACGACATGATCACGCCTCCCCATTGGCGCCCCGGTGTCTTTATCTAAGCATGCTTTGCCGGCAGCCGGCGTGCTTTTTCCGGTCTTCGCCGCGGCTTGTTTCCGTCTTTTGGCGTATCGGCAACAGTCGTTGCCGCCCGTATACTGCTAGAATCCGTTACCGCCTGCTGCCGCCGCCCGTGGCCGTAACAGGCTGTGGTCCTCATGCCGGTGCTGCGCAGCCCGGCCGAGGATTGCAGATTCCCGCCCCGTGTATTTCAGGATCACCCGCCATGACCGCCATTACCGATTTCGCCAGCCTGCTGGCCGCCGCCCGTGCCCAACCCACCCCGCAGCGCCTGCTGTTCGCCTTTTGCGAACGCCGCCTGCATGACGATCACACTCCGCAGGAAGCAGAGCGCTTCGCCGCCGGCGAGGGCGGCATCCTGCAGCCCATCCTGTGCGTCGACAAGACCCCGGCCGAGCTGGGCGATTTCGCGCAGCTGGCGCAAGATGCCGATGCGCTGGACAAGCGCTGGCAGCTGGTATTCGTCGCCGCCATCGACAGCAACAGCAGCGCCGATGCCGACGGCCCGCTGAAACGCATGGTGCAGACCATCCAGACCGGCGGCGACGTGGCGCGTTACCTCGCGTTCAACCGCGACGGCGCGCTGCTGCAGTTCCTGTAAACAGCATCATCGTGTCGAACGGCCCGGGCAGGGGTTCCCCTGCGGCGGGCCGTTTTTGCGTGCGTACCGGCACACGGCCGGCCGCATCAGGAACGGGGATTACGCGTTCTCCGCCGGCAACTGCGCCAGCAGCTGCTGCAGCGCCGCGTGCAGCGCGCTCACCGCGCCGTCCATGTCCCAGTCGTCGTGCCCCGGCTGCACCACGTTGGAGATGGCGCGCAGCTCGATGAAGGGCACGTTTTCCTGCTGGCAGACATGGAAGAAGGCGGCGCCCTCCATGTTCTCGATCTCCACCTCGCTGCTGTCCACGAACGGCGCCAGCGCCGCGTTCAGCGACAGGCTGCGCGCGCGGCGCAGCGTGCTTGCCGCCGGCAGGTGCGGGCAGTGCAGCGTATGGCGGCGCTCGAACGCCATCTCCAGCGGCAGCTGCGCCAGATGGGTAAAGCCCTGCGGCGTGAAAAAGCCGAGATCGCCCTCCACTTCCGAACTGACCAGCACCACCTCGCCGATGGCCAGCCCGGCCTGCGGATACATGCCGGCGATGCCGGCCAGGATCAGCAGCGCCGGCCGCTGCTCGCGGATCACCTTCAGCGTGGCGTAGGCGGTGGCGGTGAGGCCGACGCCGCTGATCACGGTGTCGACGCCGGGGTGCTGGAACTGGCGCGCCTCGGTGGCGGTGGGAAACAGGATGCAGATGCTCATGGCGGCTCGCGGGCGGGTGACAAGGGACAGCCGCCACTATAGCGGCCGGCGCGGCCGGGCGGCAGCCTGAATTTAGTGGTGTTCTTTTCAGGAATTTGAGCCATTACTGAATAATCCCGTTTGCCGGTGCCATCGCCATGGCCGATCCCGCCAAGACCCGACTGCCGTCCTCCTTCGTCCGCCTCGGCCAGCCGCTGCCGGTCGATGTCTACCACGAGAGCGGCATCCTGCTGCTGAAGAAGGGCCACTACGTGCTGACCCCGGAGCAGCGCGAGCGCCTGCTCGCCGCCGGCCACGGCGACAGCGAGGCGGTGGCGGCACGGCTGGAACGCGAGCAGCAGGAACGCGCGGTGCGGCGGCAGCAGGACAGCCTGGTGCAGCCGTGCAATCCGCTGGTGGAGTTCGAATTCCTGCTGCACCGCACCGAGGGCCTGCTCTGCCACGGCCTGGCGGTGCGCGGCCTGGGCAGTGCGCTGCACGAGGTGCTCGGCTGCCTGCTGGAGCTGAGCCAGCGCCTGCCGGACGGCATGCTGGCGGCCAGCCTGCTGCTGGACAGCCGCCTGCCCGCCGCCGCGCACGGGCTGCGGGTGGCGACCACGCTGGCGGTACTCGGCCGCCGTCTGGGGCTGGACGCGGCGACGCTCTACAGCGCCTGCGGCGCGGCGCTGACCATGAACATCGCCATCGTCGGCCTGCTGGGCAAGCTGCGGCAGCAGGACGAGCCGCTGAGCGAGGCGCAGAGCGCGGCCCTGCTCACCCACCCGGTGACCGGCTCCGCCATCCTGCGCGAGGCCGGCATCGACGACGAGCTGTGGCACAGCCTGGTGCAGCGTCACCACGAAAAGCCGGACGGCAGCGGCTACCCGCAGGCGCTCTGCGGCGACGAGGTGCCGCCGCTGGCGCGCCTGCTGGCGCTCTTGGACCAGATCGGCGAACAGGTGGAGAGCGGACGGCTATTGCCGTCGCAGGCGCTGGCGACGCTGTTCCGCGATCCGGCCGGCGGCCACGATCCGGCGCAGCTGGCGGCGCTGGTGAAGGAGCTGGGCGTGTACCCGCCGGGCAGCTTCGTCGAGCTGGCCAGCGGCGAGATCGCGGTGGTCACCTACCGTGGCGACAGCGCCAACACGCCGCGGGTGGCGGCGCTGCGCCGCCGCGACGGCCCGCCCTACGCCGAGCCGCTGCTGCGCGATACCCGCCAGCTGTCATTCCGCATCTGCAAGGCGGTCGGCCGCGGCAGCACCGGCGTCAAGCCGGCCTACCTGATCCGGCTGTGGCAGCGGCGCTGAGACGCTGTTTCCGGCGCAAGGTTGGCCGCAAGCCTTGCCGATCCATTGCTTCGTGTCACGACACCCCACTCAGGCGCCGC
Organism: Vogesella fluminis; assembly: GCF_014652335.1. Lineage (GTDB taxonomy): Bacteria > Pseudomonadota > Gammaproteobacteria > Burkholderiales > Chromobacteriaceae > Vogesella > Vogesella fluminis. The sequence goes on from NZ_BMYP01000001.1 coordinate 169,402, forward strand.
GCAGCACCAGCCGCGGCTGCCAGCGCAACACCGCGCTGGCGGCGACGCCGGCCAGCAGCGCCCACAGCGGTGCGCCGATGCCGGCGATGCTGACGCCGGAGGCGGCCACCACGAAGGTCAGCAAGGCCGCCTCGCGCTGGCTGTCGTTACCCAGCGCCGCGCTCAGCGACGAGGCCAGGGTGCCGAACAGCGCCAGCGCCGCCGCCGCCATCACCAGCGCCTTGGGCAGCACCAGCAGCAAGGCCACCAGCGAGCCGCCTACCGCCGCCACCAGCAGGTAGCTCAGCGCGGCGACCACGCCGGCCTTCCAGCGTTGTTGCGGATCGGGATGGCACTCGGGGCCGGTGCACATCGCCGCGGTGATCGCCGCCAGCACCACGCCGTGGCCACCGAACGGCGCCAAGAGCAGCGACACGCCGCCCAGCAGGCTGACCGGCACCCGCGCCGGCAGCGCGTAGCCGTCGTTCTTCAGCACCGCCATGCCGGGCAGGAACTGGCCGGTCAGCGCCACCAGCGCCAGCGGCAGCGCGATATTGCTCAGGCCGGCGACGCTGAACTGCGGCGTGGTCCACAGCGGGCCGCTGGCGGTGGCGGCCAAGGTCGGCGTGGCGGCAAAACCGCCCTGCAGCGCCAGCAGCACGCAACCGAGCAGCAGCGCCGCCATCAGCGCGTAACGCGGCCACAGCCGCCGGCCGGCGAAGAAGGCCAGCGCCATCGGCAGCACCAGCGCGGCGTGATCGCGCGCCGCCGGCACCAGCTCCACCACGAAGCGGAACAGGATGCCGGCCAGCAGCGCGGCGGCCAGCGCCGGCGGGAAGCGCTTCATCAGCGCGTCGAAGGCGCCGCTGACGCCGACCAGCCACACCGCGAGGCCGGCCAGCACGAAGCCGCCGACGGCCTCTGGGTAGGACACGCCGGGCAGGGACGCCAGCAGCACCGCGGCGCCGGGCGTCGACCACGCGGTGATCACCGGCATCTTCCAGCGCCACGACAGCCACAGCCCGGCGACGCCGGAGCCGAGCGACACCGCCCACAGCCACGAGGCCAGCTGCGCCGGGCTCAGGCCGGCCTGCTGCGCGGCGTGCACGATGATGAGAAAGGGGCCGGTGTAGCCGACGGCGATGGTCAGCACACCGGTGATCAGGGTCGACGGGGGTAGGTGTTTGAACATGGTAGTCCTCAGGGTCTGTTGACGTTTCGTTTGTGGATCGCGTTTGGGTCAAAACCAGTCTGGAACAAGGCGCAGCACGCGCCGTGCAGTTGTTCTGCACCAGCGGGCTGCAACGCCGGGCCAGGCCGGTTTTGGCCCAAACCCACAGGGCCGGGCGATTTTTCCGCCCCGGCGGCGTTGCCGAGCGCTCGCGTAGCCGACTACGCGTCGCGCTCGACGCCTTGCCGGGGCGAAAAACCCGCTCCGGCGCGACCGCAAACGAAACGTCAACAGACCCTAGGTCAGAGGCCGCCGCCAGCCGCGCATGGGTGGTGCGGTGGGCGGCATCCGGCGTCGGTGGACGCTGCCGGTGCGGGTAGCGCGGCAACCGGACTGCCGTGGTGTTGCCACTGTACGGCGTGTCGTTGCGGCCAACCTGCCACAGCCGGCTACAACAGGCTGGCGCAGCGCGCCGCTGTTCTATATAACAGCGGAATGGACCCGACCATCCTCCCCGTTTACCGCCACATCGCCAATACCCTGACCGCCAGGCTGGACAGCGGCGAATTCCCGCCCGGCAGCCGCCTGCCGGCGGTGCGCGCGCTGGCCGCCGAATTCGGCGTCAACACCCTCACCGCGCTGGCCGCCTACCGCTATCTGGAACAGCAGCAGCGGGTGCTGGCGCGGCCGCGCGCCGGCTACTTTGCCGCGCTGCCGGCGGCGCCGTCATCGCCCGGAGCCGCCGCGCCGCTGCCCAGCGCCGCGGCACTGGTCGATGTCAGCAGCCGCATGTCCACCCTGCTGCAGCTGGGCGACGAGCGCATCCACACCCAGCTGCACATGGCCGAAGCCGCCGCCAGCCTGTATCCGGCCGCCGAGCTGGCGCGGCGCCTGCAACTGACGCTGACGCGGCAGCCAGAGCTGATCGGCGCCCATCTGCCGGCCGGCGAACAGCGCCGGCTGCTGGCGGCGCTGGTGCGCCTCGGCGCCGAGCGCGGCCTGGCGCTGGACGAGGGCGGCATCCTGCTGACGCATGGTATTACCGAGGGCATCAGCCTGGCGCTGCGCCACCTGACCCGCCCCGGCGACACCGTGGCGGTGGAAACGCCGGTCTACTTCGGCCTGTTGCAGACGCTGGAAGGGCTGGGGCTGAAGGCGCTGGAGATCCCGTGCACGCCGCAGGCCGGCCTGTCGCTGGAGGCGCTGGAATTCGCGCTGCACCACGGCCCGGCGGTGAAGTGCCTGGTGTGCGTGCCCAACTTCCAGAACCCGACCGGCGCGCTGATGCCGGACGACAGCAAGAAGCGGCTGCTGGCGCTGGCGCGCAAGCACGGCGTCACCATCATCGAGGACGACGTGTTCGGCGACCTGCACTACGGCAACCAGCGGCCGACGCCGCTGAAGGCGTGGGACCGCGACGGCGAGGTGATCTACTGCGCGTCGTTCACCAAGAGCTTCGCGCCGTCGTTCCGCCTCGGCTGGCTGGCCGCCGGCCGCCACCACGACGCGCTCTCAAGGCTGTGCGCCAGCAGCACGCTGGTGTCGTCGCCCTTGCTGCAGGTGGTGCTGGCCGACGTGCTCGACAGCGGCGACTACGCGCGCATCAGCCAGCGCCTGCGGTTGCAGCTGGCCGGCCAGATGACGGCCACCGCCGATGCGGTGTTGCGGTACTTTCCGCGCGGCACCCGCGTGCGGCGGCCGCAGGGCGGCGTGGTGCTGTGGGTGGAGTGTCCGGAGACGGTGGACAGCACGCGCCTGTTGCAGCGCGCGCTGGCGGAGGGCATCAGCTTTGCGCCCGGGGTGGCGTTCTCGGCAACCCCGCGTTTCGGCCACTGCCTGCGCATCAATTGCGGCCAACCTTTCACCCCGGCGCTGGCGGCGGCGATCGCGCGGCTGGGGCAGCTGGCGCTGGCGGGCTGAGGCGGCGTAACGGTGGCGGCCAGGGTTGGCCGCAGGCCTCAGCGGAAGCTGGCGGGCACGATGTGGTAGCGCGCCAGCTTGTCGTACAGCGTCTTGCGCGCGATGCCGAGCGCGGCGGCGGCGGCGGCGACGTCGCCCTGCTGCGCGCGCAGCGCCTCGCGGATGGCCTGTGCCTCGAACTGCTCCACCCGCTGCGGCAGGCTGTGGCAGTCGTCGGCAGCGCCGTCGTCCAGCCCCAGCACGAAGCGTTCGGCGGCGTGCGCCAGTTCGCGCACATTGCCCGGCCAGCGCGCCGCCATCAGGCTGGCCAGCCGCGCCGGCGGCAGCGGCGGCACCGCGCGCTTGAAGCGCTCGGCGGCGCGGGCGCAGAAGTGGGCGAACAGCAGCGGGATGTCGTCGGCGCGCTCGCGCAGCGGCGGCAGGTGCAGCGTCACCACGTTGAGGCGGTAGTAGAGATCGGCGCGGAACTGGCCGGCGTCGCTGGCGGCCTTGAGGTCGATCTTGGTGGCGGCCACCACGCGGCAGCGCACCGGGATGGCGGTGTTGGCGCCCAGCCGCTCCACGCTGCGCGTTTCCAGCACCCGCAGCAGCTTGGCCTGCAGCGGCAGCGGCATGCCCTCGATCTCGTCCAGGAACAGGGTGCCGCCGTCGGCGTACTCGATCTTGCCGATGCGGCGGCGGCTGGCGCCGGTGTAGGCGCCGGCCTCGGCGCCGAACATCTCGCTCTCGAATACGCTTTCCGGCAGCGCCGCGCAGTTGATGGCGACAAAGTGGCCGCGCGCCTGCGGCTTGGCCTGGTGCAGCGCGCGCGCCACCAGCTCCTTGCCGCTGCCGGTCTCGCCGAGGATCAGCACGTCGGCATCGGTGTCGGCAATGGCGGCCAGCGTGCTCTTGAAACGGCGCATCGCCGGCGCGTCGCCCAGCAGCAGCTGGCCGCCGTCGTGGCTGGCCAGCGACTGGCGCAGGCGGCGGTTTTCCAGCTGCAGGCTGCGCTGCGCCAGTGCGCGGTGCACCGCGTCCAGCAGCCGCTCGCGGCTCCACGGTTTCTCGATGAAGTCCCAGGCACCGCCCTGCATCGCCTGTACCGCCATGCCGATGTCGCCGTGGCCGGTAACCAGGATTACCGGCAGGTCGGCGTCGCGCTGGCGCAGCGCGGCGAGCAGCGCGCGGCCGTCGCTGCCGGGCAGGCGGATGTCGCTGATCACGATGGCGGCCGGGTCGGCGGCAAACTGTGGCAGCGCGGCTTCGGCGCTGGCGCAGGCGTGCACGCGGCAGCCGGCCAGTTCCAGCGTCTGGCTGGTGGCGTCGCGCACCGCGTCGTCGTCTTCGACCAGCAGGATATAGGGTTGACTCATCGGGTGTCCGTCACGGTCAGGGGCAGGCGCACGCTGAAGCAGGCGCCGCCACCGGCAAGGTTGGCCGCGTCGATGTCGCCGCCGGCGTCGCGCACGATGCCGGCGACGATGGCAAGGCCGAGTCCGAGGCCGCTGCCATAGGACTTGGTGGAATAGAAAGGCTCGAACACCCGCGCCGGATTGTCCGGCGGCAGGCCGGGGCCGCCGTCGCTGATCTGCAACTGAACTTCGTCGGCGTACAGGCGCACCTGCAGCAGGATATCGCGCTGTGCGGCGTCGCCCAGTGCGTCGGCGGCGTTGCTGACCAGGTTGCCGATGATCTGCTCGGCGGCCAGCGCCTCCAGCGGCAGCGGGCACGGTTGCGGCATGTCCCAGCACAGCCGGGCGCGGGCGGCGGCCAACCGTGGCGCCAGCGCCGCGTCCAGCGTTGGCCGCAGGCTGGCCAGGTCGCAGTGGCCGCGCACCGGGCGGCGGGTGGCGAACAGCTTCAGCTCGGCGGTCATCGCGCCCAGCTTGTCGGTTTGCCCGATGATGCGCTCCAGGTTGGCGTCGGCCTGCTGCGTGCGCCCCAGCGTCAGGAACTGGCGGGTGTTGTCGGCAAAGCTGCGCAGTGCCGCCAGCGGCTGGTTCAGCTCGTGGGCGATGCCGGTGGCCATGCGCCCCAGCGCCGCCAGCTTGCTGCTCTGGATCAGCTCCGCCTGCGCCGTGCGCAGCGCGGTCTCCGCCTGGCGCTTGTCGTTGATCTCGGCCTGCAGCCGCAGGTTGGCGCTGGCCAGCTCGGCGGTACGTTCCGCCACGGTGCGCTCCAGTGTCAGCTGTGCGGCCAACCTTTCGCGCAGCCGTTTCAGTCGCAGCCGCGCGTACAGCGCCGCCAGCGTCAGCGCCAGCAGCGCGAGACCGGTGACGGCGGCGCTGAGCCAGGCGCGGCTGCGCGCCTCGGCGAGGTCGCCCATCAGCCGCATCTGCCAGTTCAGGCGCCCGATCGCGCGCGATACCACCAGGTAGTCGTGCTCGCCGATGGCGACCTGCTCGCGGCTGCGCCAGGCAAAGGGCAGCGGCAGCAGCGGCGAGGTGTAGTACTGGCGGGTAGCTTCCAGCCGCGTGCGGGTGGCCTGGGACAAGGGACCGAGGGTGGCGAATTTCCAGGTGCGGCGCGCGGCCAGGGTCACCACGCCATGTTGATCGGTAACCAGCATTTTTTCGCCACTGTCGGTCCACGCCGCTTCCAGCGGCACCAGATCGATCTTGGTGACGACCACGCCGGCAACGCGGCCGCCCAGCCGCACCGGCCGCGCGATGAACATGCCGGGCAGGCGGGTGGTGGCGCCAACGCCATAGAAACGGCCGGTGTTGCCGGCCAGTGCGGCACGAAAGTAGGGACGGAAAGCATAATTATTGCCGATCAGGCTGTCACTGCTCAGCCAGTTGCTGGACGCCAGCGTGGTACCGCGCGCGTCCAGCAGGAATATCTGCGCACTGCCGGCCTCGGCGTTGACCGTCGCCAGGTAGCGGTTCAGCTCGTCGCGTAGCTGCGGGTTGGCCGCATCGGCCAGCATGCGTGCCAGCTTGGGTTCCAGCGCCACCACAAAGGGCAGTGCCTCGAAGCGCTCCAGCTCGGCGTTGAGCGTGGCGCTGTACAGCGCCAGCCGCTGCGACAGCGCCTCGCGTTGCGCGGCGATGCTGTTCTGCCAGCTGAGATAGCCGGCCAGCGCGCCGATCATGACGATGGCAGCCGCGGCCGCCAGCAGCCGCATCAGCGGGCGCGGCACGGGCAGCGGCGGCAGCGGGGCCGCGCTCATCGGCGGCCGGCGCCGGGCGGGCGCGGTGGCGGGGTCATCGGGCGGCATCCTCCTCGCGACAGGCGCGGATCTCGGTGGGGGTGGCGGCGGCCGGCAGCCAGTCGGCCAGTGGCCGGCACGGCTGGCCGGGCAGGCACAGCCGGTAGTCGGGGCTGTAGGCGCTGCGCACCAGGCTCAGCTGTGCCACCTGCAGCCGGGGATGATAGCGCCAGCGCCCGCCTTCGTGTACCGCGCCGTCCGGGATTTCCATGCCGGCACCGCTGCCCTTGACCCAGGCGGTGGCGAGGGTCAGCGTGTCGCTGCCGACCTGCCAGTCCTCCTGCCAGTCTATCTTCTCGATGCTGTGCAGCCAGACCAGCGAAAAAGCCGATACCGCCAGCTTGATGCTGGCGCCACCGGCGCTCAGGCACAGTGCCACCTCAGGCGCCCTGCAGCACGGCGTGCTGGCGGTGGCGGTAGCGGTGCCACAGCGCGAACACCGCCGCCAGCGCGAAGCCGGCCTCGTCGGTCACCGGCAGCGCCAGCACCAGCGCGCAGGCGGCGGCAAAGGCCAGCGCGCGCTCGGCCAGCGTCAGCGGTTGCAGCCAGTAGTCGATGGTGACCACACCCCACAGGCTCACCGCCAGCAGCGCCTTGAAGAAGGCGTAGCCGGCAGCCAGCCAGTCCGCCTCACCGCCGAACTGCAGCATCAGCGCCGGCGAGTACACCGCCATATAGGGCACGATGAAGCCGGCGATGGCGATCTGCACCGCGCGGATGCCGATCTTGAGTCCGGATTCACGCGCGATCGGCGCCGCGGCGAAGGCCGCCAGCGCCACCGGCGGGGTGAGGTCGGCCATGATGCCGAAGTAGAACACGAACATGTGCGACACGATCAGCGGCACGCCCAACTCCAGCAGCGCCGGCGCGGCGATGGCGCTGGTGATGATGTAGTTGGGAATGGTGGGGATACCCATGCCCAGCACCAGGCAGGTGAGCATGGTCAGCACCAGCGACAGGAACAGGCTGTGGCTGCCCAGCTGCACCACGTAACCGGCGAAGGTGGTGGCGATGCCGGTGAGGGTGATGCTGCCGATGATGATGCCGACCAGCGCGCAGGCGATGCCGACCGGCAGCGCGTGCATGGCGCCGTCGACCAGCGCCGCGTGGGCGGTGTGCAGCACCGTACGGTCGCTGCGGCGCAGCCACAGCAGCACCGCCAGCACGGCGATCAGCGCCATCGGCACCACGATGCCGGCCTTGACGAAGCCGGCGGCGAGCAGGCCGAGTCCGAGCCAGAACAGCACGCGCAGCGGCGTGCCCTTGATACGCAGCGCCAGCGCCGAGCCGAAGATCAGCAGCACGGTCAGTACCAGCCCCATCATGCCGGAGAACAGTGGCGTGAAGCCGGAGAACAGCAGGTAGACCAGCCCGGCCAGCGGCAGCAGCAGGTACCACTGCTCCTTCACCGCGCGCCACGGGTCGGGGCACTCGGCCTTGGGCAGGCCCTTCAGCCCGGCGCGGCCGGCCTCCAGGTGCACCATCAGGAAGGTGGTGAAGAAGTAGAGGATGGCCGGCACCAGTGCCGCCTTGCAGATTTCCAGATACGGCACGTTGATGGTTTCGGCCATGATGAAGGCCACCGCGCCCATCACCGGCGGCATGATCTGGCCGCCCATCGAGCTGGTAGCCTCCACCGCGCCGGCAAAGTCGGCCTTGTAGCCGAACTTCTTCATCAGCGGGATGGTGAACTGGCCGGTGGTGACCACGTTGGCGACGCCGGAGCCGTTGATGGTGCCCATCAGGCCGGAGGAGATCACCGCCACCTTGGCCGGGCCGCCCCTGGTGTGGCCGACGGTGCCCAGCGCGAAGTCGTTGAACAGGCGGATCATGCCGGCCTGCTCCAGGAAGGCGCCGAACAGGATGAACAGGAAGATGTAGCCGGAGGAGACATAGGTCGGCGTGCCGTAGATGCCCTCGGTGCCGATCGCCATCTGGCCGATCACCTGGTCGAGGCCGTAGCCGCGGTGCGCCAGATCGCCGGGCAGGTACTCGCCGAACAGCGCGTAGCCGAGGAAGGCGAGGCAGATCAGCGGCAGCGCGGCGCCCATCACCCGCCGCGCGCCCTCGAACACCAGTACGATGCTGGCGATGCCGATCGCCATGTCGGCACCGGTCATCTCGCCGGCGCGCAGGATCAGCTCGGCCTCGAACAGCCAGTGGTAGAACGCCAGCGCGAAGCTGCCCAGCGCCAGCAGCAGGCTGACGGCACCGGTCTTGCCGCCGCGTTCGCCGCGCACGTTGTAGAGCTGGAAGACCAGCAACAGCAGGAAGCCGACGTGCAGCGCGCGGACCACGCTGCTGGAGAGCGGGCTGAACGCCGCGGTGATGATCTGGAAGCTGGAAAAGGCCAGCGCGGCCCACATCACGCTGCGCGGCAGGCTGGCCGCGCTCGATGTTTCTGACATGACAATACTCCTGCAAAACGCTGGAAATGGCGGCCACAAGGCGCGGGCACGGCAGGGCAGGCAACCCCCGTTGCATTACCCCCGCCCTGCCGCACCCGCCTTGCGGCCAACCTTGGGACTTACTTCAGCAAGCCCGCCTCGCGGTAGTACTTCTCGGCACCCGGATGCAGCGGCATCGGCAGGCCCTTCAGCGCATTGGCCGGATTGAAGGCCTTGATTGCGGCATGGGCGTTGGCCAGCACCGGCAGGTTGGCGAACAGCTGTTTGGTCATCATGTACACCACCTCGCCAGGCACCTTGTCATGGGTGACCAGCAGGTTGTTGATCGCCACCGTCGGCAGCGCGGCCGGCTGGTCGTCATAGGTCTTGGCAGGGATGTGCACCGCCTGGTAGGCCGGGTCGCCGATTCTGGCCACGATATCGGCCGGCACCGCGACGAAGTTCACCTTCAGCGCGTTGGACAGGTCGCGGATCGAGGCCACGCCGAGGCCGGCCGACTGCAAAGTGGCATCCAGCTGGCGGTTCTTCATCAGTTCCACCGACTCGCCGAAGGGCAGGAATTCCACCTTGGCGAAATCCTTGTAGCTGAGGCCGGCGGCCTTGAGGATGGTACGTGCGTTCAGCTCGGTGCCGGACTTGGGCGCGCCGACGGAGATGCGCTTGCCCTTGAGGTCGGCCAGCGTTTTGATGCCGGATTCGCTGCTGGCCACGATCTGGATGTAGTTGGGGTAGATCGAGGCCACCGCGCGCAGCTTTTTCAGCGGCTGCGGGAAGCCGGCCTCGGCGTCGCCCTTCCACGCGTCGGCGGCGGCATCGGCGAGGGTGAAGGCGATCTCGCCGCGACCGGTCTGCAGCAGGTTGAGGTTCTCGGCCGAGGCCTTGGTCGACTGCACCGAGACCTTGGCGTCCGGCAGCGCCTTGCCGTACAGCTGCGACATGGCGACGCCGACCGGGTAGTACACGCCGCTGGTGCCGCCGGTCAGCACGTTGATGAATTCCTTGGCCTGCGCCAGCGGGGTCAGGGTCAGCAGCAGCGAGCCGGCGGCGATGGCCAGTTTGCGGGATGGTTTCATGTCTCTCTCCGTTTTCGGGTTGTGTTGTGCGAAAGCGCGACAGACTATGCACGCCGCGTGCCAGCGGCCGTCAGCAACGATATTTTCGTGCAATGCGTTGATTTGCAAGGCAAAACAATCGTGGCGCAGTTTTGCCGCAGGCGGCGCATTCTGGGGTTCCGCATTTTCGCCTGTCATGAGTGCGGAAATCCGCACACCGGCTGCAGCCCGGCTTTACCCCCGCCCGGCATCGGGGTAAAACAGCGCCACAACAACGGAGACAGCGATGGAAAAAGTCGATTGCGTAGTGATAGGCGCCGGGGTGGTGGGGCTGGCGGTGGCGCGCGCGCTGGCGCAGGAAGGCCGCGAGGTGATCGTGCTGGAGGCGGAATCCGCCTTCGGCCAGCACACCTCCAGCCGCAACAGCGAGGTGATCCACGCCGGCATGTACTACCCGGCCGGCAGCCTGAAGGCGCTGCATTGCCTGCGCGGCAAGCAGCTGCTGTACCGGTACTGCCGCGAGCGCGACATCGGCCATCGCCAGACCGGCAAGCTGATCGTGGCGGTGGACGAAAGCGAGATGCCGCGGCTGGTGGCGCTGCAGGAAAAGGCGCTGGTCAACGGCGTGACCGATCTGACCTGGATGGATCGCCGCGTGCTGGCCGAGGTCGAACCGGCGCTGCAGGCACATGCGGCGCTGTATTCGCCCAGTACCGGCATTGTCGACAGCCATGCGCTGATGCTGTCGCTGCTGGCCGACGCCGAGGCCGCCGGCGCGGTGCTGGCGGTGCAGTCGCGCGTCAGCGGCGGGCAGGAGACCAAGGACGGCATGCTGCTGTTCGTCGACGGCATGGAGCTGCTGGCCGGCACCGTGGTCAATGCCGCCGGCCTCACCGCGCACGTGCTGGCGGCGAAGATGCGCGGTGTTCCACATGAAACCATCCCGCGCGTGCGCTACGCGCGCGGCGTGTACTTCACGCTGTGCGGGCGGCATCCGTTCTCGCACCTGATCTACCCGCTGCCGGAGCCGGGCGGCCTCGGCACCCACCTGACGCTGGATCTGGCCGGCCAGGCGCGCTTCGGCCCGGATGTGGAGTGGATCAACCACATCGACTACCGCGTCGATCCCGAGCGCGTCGACGGCTTCTACCACAGCATCCACCGCTGGTGGCCGCAGCTGCCGCAGGGCGCGCTGTCGCCCAGCTACAGCGGCATCCGCCCCAAGGTGCTCAACGAGGATAAACCGGAGGGCGACTTCCTGATCCAGGGCCAGGAGGGCCACGGCATCTGCGGCCTGATCAACCTGTTCGGCATCGAATCGCCCGGCCTCACCGCCTGCCTGTCGCTGGCCGACGAGGTGCTGCGCCGCTGCCGCCAGTACTGGTGAGCGGCAAACAGGCTCATGGCTGCACCGCGCTGCCGTAGCGGGTGAAGATCGCCTGGTACTGCGGGCTGGCCCTCAGCGCGCGGATGCGGGCGTCCACCCGCGCGCGCAGGCCGCTGTCGCGGAACAGTATCCCGGCTTCCTTGGGTGGCAGCAGCGGGTAGATGCGCAGCGGCGGAACATGATCCTGTGCCGCCGGGTACAGCTGCCGGCGCTGCCATTCGAAGATCAGCCGGTCACAGAGGATGACGTCGACGCGGCCGGCCAGCAGGTTGCCCAGCTGGTGACCCTGGTTGCCGATTTCCAGATAGTTGCCGTCGGCCAGTGCCAGCAGGCGGTCATAGCCGGCCGGCAGCGAACTGCCGGCACCATCCCAGGCCATCACCCGCCAGCGCACCAGATCGCGCAGGTGGTCGATTTCCAGCTGGCGGCGGCCGAGCGCGACCGCGATGTTGTCGAAGCTGTGCAGGGGCTGGCTGATGCTGCCATTGAGCTGTTCGTCTTGTTGCTGTTGTTGGCCGATGTCGTACAGCGCATCCAGCTGGCCGCGACGGTAAGCCTGCAGCCGCCGCGCGTAGGGCTGCTGTACGGTGTGCAGCTGCAGACCCTCGGCCTGCAGTGCGCTGCGCAGCAGCTCGATGGCGATGCCGGTGCGGCCGCCGGCCTGTACCCACGGTGGAATAGCCTCCGGGAAGCCGACGTGCAGGGTACGCGCGACGCAGGCACCGCTGCCGCCCAGCAACAGGCCGAGCGCCAGGGCGGCGGCTTTAAGCAAAGACCAGCGCACTGTCCGGCACCTCCGCCGCGTCGCCCGGTTGCAGCGTGCCACAATTGCGCGCGATCACGTTCACGCCGCAGCACACGCCCTCCGCCAGGCGGCAGGATCTCAGCGGATAGGTGAATAGTTGGATAAGGACCATGACGGCTTCCGGGCACAGGATCGAAGCGGCAAGCTTAGCCGCAGTGCCGCCGCATTACAATGCTGCACGCATGGCTGCCTTTACCCCACACCGCAGCCAAGGTTGGCCGCAGTGCCGCCGCATTGCGGCCAACCTTGCTCATGGCCGGAGGCAACGGGCTCATGCCTCCTGCACGCCGTGGCAGCCGTGGCGGCCGTCACGGCGGCGGGTCAGCAGCACCGGGGCCAGGTGCCGCAGGTACAGCGCAAACACGCCACACCACAGGACGCCGGCCAGCAGCCACGCCTCCATGGTGTCGGTCAGCAGCCAGCCGGCAGCAGCGCGCACACCGGCAGCCAGGAACAGACCGAGTGCGGCCAGCGGCAACCAGGCGCGCTCATCCGGCGTCCGGCCGCAGTGCGCGCGCCCGGCAATGCTCATCGCCCCCAGCATGGCCAGGCCGAGCGCGCCTGCCGTCAGCAGGTGACGCCCGCCCGGGAACGAACCCAGCGGCGTCAGCAGGCCCAACCCCATGCAGACATAGCCCAGGCCCATGCACACATAGATGGCATAGAGCATCAGCGGCCAGCGCGTGAGCAGGACACGGCCGACATGCCAGTCGTTCATCAGCTGAAACACCGCCGCCCCTGTGGCCAGCGCCAGCCAGCCGGACAGCCGGGAGCCCGGCAGCAGCAACTCGGCGCCGGTGTAGAGCATGATGCAGACGATAAGCAGGTTGCGGCGCGGCGGGCGGGCCAGATAATCGGTAGCCTGGCCGGCATCCGAGAGCGCCTGATTGACGATGCGCATCGAGATGCGGCTGAGTGCCACCACGACGAGCACCATGTAGACGCCCACGCTCACGTACAGCCAGCGCAGCGGGGTAGCCGTGCCGGCCAGCAGCTCGACATGGAAGCCCGCCTCGCAGATGCCCAGTGCCAGCAGCGTCCACAGGAAGGACAGATGCTGGCGTTGCGGATCGGCCCACAGCCGTGGCGCAGCCAGCGCGGCCAACGCCCCGATCAATGCCAGATGCAGCAGGCCAGACAGCACGATCAGCGGCGCACCGCCCCAGCCGCCAAGCCAGAAAGCCATGCGCGCGGCCAGCCAGAGCAGCAGCAGCCGGCGCACCGTGACCGGGGCGAAATCGGCCGTGCCGGTAAACTCGGGGACGGCGGTAAGCAGAAAACCCAGCACCGATGCCAGTGCAAAACCGTACAGCAGTTCGTGGGCATGCCAGGCAAACGGTCCCCCGGCCACCGGCGGCAACGGCCAGCCGGCAGCAAGAAATGCCAGCCATGGCACCATCAGCAGCACGGCCGCGGCGGCGGTGGCGATAAAGAACGGGCGCATGCCGCACAGCCACAGCGGGTGTGCGGCCGTGGGGCGGGCCGCCTCGCGCAGCATGGTCAACATGCAAGACTCCTTTTGTACTGCACCGGGGACAGCGTGATGACTTGCGCCATCCCGGCATCGCCCGCATCGGGGGACGGGTGTGGGCCGGTGGCCAGCGGCGGCAAGCCGAAGCAGCGCCGGACGCCGGGGGAATGCAGCAAGTGCGCGGTACTGCGGTGCACCCAGGCATCGTCACGCTGCAGGGCAGGGCGGGGAAGATCGAGCCGGTGAGCGATACGGCCCGGTCCGCTGTCCATGACCAGCACCGTATCGGCCAGGCGCACGGCCTCCATCAGGTCATGCGTGATCATCAGCATCGCCAGGCCACGGCGGGCCTGCTCTTGCAGCAGCCACTGGTGCAGCTGGGCCTTGAGGCCGATATCCAGCGCCGAGAACGGCTCGTCGAGCAGCAGCAGGTCGGGTTCGAGCACCAGGGCGCGGGCCAGCGCCACCCGGCTTTGCATGCCCCCCGACAGCTGGTGCGGAAACTGCGCCAGCGCCCCGGCATCCAGTTCCACCGCCATGCCGGCCCGTTCGGCCCGCTGCCGGCGCTCGCGGGCCGGTATGCCCATGGCCTTCAGCCCCAGCGCAATGTTCTCGCCGGCGGTTTTCCAGGGCAGCAGCCTGGGCTGCTGGAACATCATGGCCGGGCGTCCGAAATCATTATGCAAATGGCCGCCTTGCAGCGTCAGCAGCCCGGCACACAGATGTAGCAGCGTGGTCTTGCCGCAGCCGGACGGCCCCACCAGGGCCAGGGTACGGCCGGCATCCAGTGTCAGCTCGATGTTCTCCAGCACGGTATGTAGCCCGTAGGCATGGCTTACGCCATGCACGGCGAGCCTTGGGACAGGTGTTCCTGTTGTCATGCCTGCACCTCCCGCCAGCGCTCCACTTCGCGCTTGAGCGGTTCGAGCAGCAAGTATTCCACCAGCAGCAGGGTCAGCACCACGGCACCGACCCACGCCAGGGTGACGGGCATGTCCAGCTGGCTGCGCGCGATCGCCAGTGCCGCCCCGACCCCGTCGGCCGAGGCCAGCAGTTCGGCCATCACGGCCACTTTCCAGGCAGTGCCCAGCGCATTGATCCAGGCGGGAAAAAGATAGGACAGCACATGCGGCCCGTACAGGTCGGTCAGCCGCATGTGCCAGGGCAAGCGGAACATCGCCGCCATGTCTTTCAGATGATGATCCAGGGTGCGCGTGCCCTGCAGCGCGCCGACAAAAATGACGGGGAAACAGGCAATGAAGGCGGTGAATACCGGGGTGCCGTCATTGGCGCCAAACCACAGCATGGCCAGCACCAGCCAGGCGATGGGCGGCGTGCCCAGCAATACCGTCACCAGCGGCCGCGCCATCATGGCAGCGGTCATGGACAGACCGGCAAGCAGGCCGGCGCTACTGCCAAGCACCATGGCCAGCAGCAGGCCGGTCATTGCCCGCTGCCCGGTAAGCAGCAGCTCGCGTGCGGCCACGCCGCCGGCCAGCAGTTGCCACAACGCACCGAAAGTGGCGCCGGGATCAGGCAGGATCAGCGGTCCCAGGGTAATGCTGACGGCCTCCCAGACCGCCAGCAACAGGCACAGGCTGGCGACGGCTCCCCAGCCGCTCCACAAGTAGGCCGGGATGCCGCTCACCCAGCGCCACAGCAAGACCATCAGCTACTCCCCAGATAAAAGCCGGCATCGGGCAGTTTGCCCCCGATCAGCCCCGGCTGCTGCCCGGCCAGCAGTCTGAAGAAGAAATCCAGCTCGGTGCGGGCATCGGCGGCGGTCACGAAAGTGGCGTTGTCCACGCGCACCGAGTCGGCAACGCCCTCGGGGGTGAGCATGCCCACCTGCCCGGCAACCAGCTTGCCGCAGGCTTCGGGATTCTGTTCACACCATTGCAACGCACCGGCATAGGCCTGCTGTACCTGCTGCACCAGGCCGGGCTGGTCCAGCGCCGCGCCCATGGCCACGATGCCCGCCTGCGGAATGCGCGGCGGGCGCTTGAGCACCCGCCCCCATTCGGCCTGCAGATCCACGCTGCGATACAGCTCCGGTGCGATGATGCTGACGGGGAAGGACTTGGTCTTGCGCAGGGCCACCGAGGCTGCCGGCTCCGCCAGCAAGGCATGATCCGCCCGGCGCGTAACGAGCAGCTGCATTGCATCCAGCGGACTGCCCACATAGCGCAGCCGGAAATCCCTGGCCGGGTCCAGCCCCTGCCGGCGTGCCAGCATCTGGAACACGATATCCGGCATGTCGCCGCGGAACGGCAGCACGATTTCCTTGCCCCTGAAATCGGCCAGCGTCCGCAGCCCCGCCTGGCGCGACACCATGAACAGCACGCCCCAGGTCGCGACATTGGCCAGTTTCAGCCGCACGCCGCGGTTGTAAAGGTTGGCCGCAACATTGGTGGGCATGGCCACAAAGTGTGCCGGCGACTTCGGATCCAGGACCAGTGCACGCAGCTGGTCCGGATCCTTCCAGGGCCTGATCTCCACCACCTCGGCCACGTCCCTGAGCGCACCGGTCTCGACCATGCGGTAAAAGGGATTGGACACCGCCGCATGGGGGCCGGACAGGATCAGGCGCGGCAACTTGCCGGCCTTGCCGTAGCTCAGCCCGGGCAGGCAGGCGGTCACCGCGAGGGCGGCGCTTGCCTTCAGGAATTGGCGCCGCATCAGAACGCTCCGCGCCATGTCATCTGCAGGCTGCGTCCGGCGGCCTGGATTTCCTGCCCCGACACGCCCTCGGTCAGATGCTCGTGGTAGGCCTTGTCGGCCAGGTTCTTGACGGCAACACGCAGCGACTGCCTGGGGGCATAGCGCCAGGTGACACCCAGGTCCAGCGTGCCGAAACCGGCGGTGGCGTTCTCGCTGCCGCGGGTAAAGGCCGTCGCCACGCGCTCCTGCTTCGCCACCAAGCGCAACGTGGCATCCGCCGTCCAGCCTGCCGCCACACGGCCTTCCCAGCCCAGCGAGACCTCGTCAGCCGGCATCTGGAACAGCGGCTCGTTCAGCTCCTTGTTGTCGCCGCGCACGCGCGAATAGCGGGCGCTCAGCCACTGCTCGCGCTGCACCTGCCAGCGCACGCTGGCCTCCACGCCCTTGATCACCGCCTCGCTCAGGTTCACCGTTTGCTTGACCGGCAAGCCGTTGACAACGGCCCCGGTAGGCTGTCCGGTGATGTAATCGGAGATGCGGTTGTGGAAGAGCGACGCGCTGTAAGTCAGCTCATCGCTTGCTCCCTTGAGGCCCAGCTCGAACTGGGTTGCGAATTCCGGCTTGATCTGGGGATTGCCGATGTAGTGGTAGCCGTCGCCACGCGGCGAGGCTTCGTAGCGCTCGCGCATCTCGCCGGCGCGGAAGCCGCGCGCAAGGTTGGCAAACGGACGCAACAGCGGTGCCGCCTCGTAAATCACGCCCAGGCTACCGCTGGCGGCATCGTCGCTGCGGTTGAGCCCGCTCGTCACGGTACCGTTGTTCATGGATGCCGCCTTGCCTTTCACCGTGTCATGCCGCAGCCCGGCCAGCACGTTCAGCTTGCCGAAGCGCATGTCGTCCTGCACGAAGAAGCCCAGCGAACTGAGGCTGGCATCGCTGAACGGATCGTTGCGCACCAGCGCCGACAGCGGTGTCGGGTTGGCCAGGTAGCGCTCGGGCGACGCTTCCATGCGCCAGGCGTTGACGCCGAAGGCAAGCTGATGCTGCTCGTTCAGCAGCCAGTCGGCCTTGGCATCCATGCCGTCGGTGGCGAACGTCACCCTGGTCTTGCCGATATCGCGCTGCAGCTTGTCGCTGTACGACCAGATGGTGCGCTCCACTTCCTGGCGATAAACGCGCACATCCACATTCAGCGGCTGCGTGCCCACGCCATGGTAGCCGTAGCCGAATTCCACCAGCTGGCGCTGCTGGTCAGGCGAATGCACGATGGTGTTGCCCACCAGCGCCGCATTGGGATGCGGCCGCTTCGAGCCCGGATACCATGCGTCCTTGTCGGTCTGCTGTTGCACCGAAACACGCAGCTGCTGCCTGCCGTCGATACGGTAACGGTACTGGGAAATCAGGGCTTCGCTGTCGTAGCCGGTCAGCGCAGCCGTGCCCGATGGCGTGTCGTAGTCATCGCTGTTTGCCACCGATACCCCCAGCATCAGCGCATGATCGCCACCCGAAGCATTGAGCACGCCACTGCCGCGCAGGCCGTTGCTGGCACTGTCGAAGCTGGCGGCGGTTTCAAGCGAGACACCCGGCACGAAGCGCGCCTGCGGCGTTCTCAGGTTGATGGCGCCGCCGAGCGCGCCAGAGCCGTAGAGCACCGAAGCCGGCCCCTTGACCACCTCGACACTTTCGGCCAGCCCCAGCGGCAGGAACGAGGCGATGGCCCCGGCGGGCTGGGCCGAGTTCACGCGCATGCCGTCCAGCAGCAAGACTACGCTTTCTTTCTTCAGGCCGCGGATCACCGGGTTCTGGCCCTGGGCACCGTCACTGGCCACCGCAAGGCCGGGCTCGCCGCGCAGCGCTTCACCCAGGTTCTGTGCCTGTTTCTGCGGCAGGCGCTCGCGACCCAGCGTGGCCGTGGAAACCGGGGTTTCGACATCTTCGGCAGCATAACCCTTGGCCGTCACCGAGACGGAAGGGAGGGCAAACTCCCCGTCGGCGGCCTGAGCCAGGGGAAAGACACACATCAATGCCAGGGCAATCGGGGAGGGATTCAGTCGCATGCTACGTCTCTTGGGTGAGGATTGGAGAGTATTGCCCCGGACGTGACCAGGCCGTAGCGGCGTCACGCAGCGGGCAAACCGCTGACACCCGATATTATATGAATATGAGACTGATTCGCATTTGATTTTAATCAAGAGGCGCCGCACCACGCACCGGGGCCGGCATGCCGGGCCTGGAAACAAGGTTGGCCGCAAACCGGAGG
>NZ_BMYP01000002.1 GCF_014652335.1 Vogesella fluminis
TCACTCCCGTGAAACGGGTTGCAAGGCAAGCCGGCGTCCCTCAAGACATGCTGAGAGGATGGCTGCTCGGCAAGCAACCACGCCCATCGAGTGCCAAGTATCTCATGCGTATCGAAGCGTTCTTTGGCCTGGAGCGAAGCAGTCTCATCAACTTAGCTGGCGTGAAGCCACGGGGTTACAAAGCCCAACTCGGCGGGCAGCCTGCCCAGATTCAATACAATCAAACGGTCCTAGCGCTTACCCAGCAGCAATATTGCTGTAAGCCGGAACCGGATTCTCCCTTGCGTCAGCAATGGTACGAATACGTGGCGTACAAGACTGCAGCCGTTCCCATCTTAAAGCGGACCAAGCGCGGCAAATGGCGATTCTCTCCATGTCCGCTATCCCCAAGCACTGATGCGAACTGGTGGGCATTCCATGATGGCAAAGAAGTCGCCTCAGCACGGATTGCCTGGCACAAGACGTCTTCCTACCTTGGATGGCTGTCACTTCCTCAGGAACGCGGTGGCAAGGGATTGCCTATAGATAGCGTACAGACGCTGGCTTGGCTGGCCGTCCCCGACTTTCTGGAAGAATACCTGGATTGGTGCAAGGAAAGGGTCGGAACGCGCAACCGGGGTACCACTCAGTTTTTGGCATTCGTTGCATCACTGGTTCGCCCACGCTTTGGCTACCTGTGGCAGCAACCTGACATGCTGGCGACCTTGCCTGCTGAATATGCCACTGAAGAATGGACGGCGCTCTGCGAGCGGCAATTTGACTTGACCGAGCAACTGGTATCGGCTTACCAAGGGGAAATCGAAGTCTCACGAGACTCGTTTGCGCCCATTCGCAAGCTTGTCGAATTACGTCAGCCAATGGAAGCTATCGTGGATATGGTTCAACGCATGCGTGCCAACCGCCCAGTAGGCTCCCCATCCCTGGAGGCTATCTGGGCCAGAGACCTGGCCCTTATCAAGCTCATCATCTCGAACCCGCTTCGCCGCAGGAACCTGGCGCACTTGACGTGGCGCCCCGACAATACGGGTGAGCTCTATCAGCGTGCTGATGGGTCATGGTGGATTCGCATCTCCAAAACCAAGTTCAAAAACCGCAACGGTGCCGCGGGGAACTCCATCTATGATTGCGAAGTGCAATCTTCTGCTTGGGCAGACCTTGAACGCTACCTGTTCATCTATCGGCCCAAACTGCTGCGCTTCCCTACCGACTTGGTCTTTCTGACCAGGCTCGAGTGCGGGACGACCTCCCATCAACCATGGGCGGAGTTGAGTGCAAAAATATATGAACTGACGGCCAAGTACATTCCCCAGTGTTCTGGCTTCAGGGCTCACGCCTTCCGACACATCGTCGCTACGTCCATTTTGAAAGCCGATGGCGGCACACATAAAACGGCAGCACGGGTACTGAACGACCGGGTAGAGACCATTGAGAAGCATTACGATGGGCTTACCAGCAACGACGGAGCCATGGAAATGGGACGCTTGCTCGGGCCTCAGTTCAGCCGTATGTAAGTCGCTACGATTCAGAGCAGCCGCATTTTCAGTCTCACCCTCCCATCAAAGCCCAACACCATGTGTTGGGCTTACTGTGAGAGCGGCACTTGATGCAGCCGTTCGACCACCATCATCAGATTACGCCTCACCCTAGGCCCCAAATGCGCCAGCAAACGTTCCCGCTGGGGTTTCTCCATTTTGTTGTCCTCTCACAAAATGGCACCCGCCAGCCCGTTGCAGGTCAGATGTAGAAAATGCAGAAAAACAGTGTCTGCTCAATAGCTTGAATTCAAAATTTGAGAAAACACAAGGGGCCAGCAAGCCTGTTTCTCCATCGCTGCCCATGGTGCCTTCTCACATGATTAGATGGACGATAGTTATCAGCGAAAGCAATGCTCACGATGCCACTCGAGATAGGCCCTGTGCTGCTCAGTCAGACCAGAAATAACCTCTGCCCCCGAGAGACCCATGAGAGCTCGGCGGTCGACATCCAGTCGCTCAGAAATCTGAATACCGCCCGAGTCCAGGAACGTCACCCAGCCCCCATCAAACAATGCATCAAGGTGCGGTGCTAGCAGCAGGCCGTTGAACACATCGAGTCGTTCTGCATCAGATACGCAGTCGGCCCAGGGTTTGATGTGGGAGGCGCGCAGCAACGGCACGACATCCAACCCGGTGACAGCACAGCGCCCCTGCCAATAGTCGATGAGCGCTTGCCGGAAAATATCCTGACCAACACGCTGGACGACCAAGCGCTCTGCCTCAGTGGATGTAGGCAGCGACGTCCCCCCGTTCTCAGTAGCACTGAGCATTAGAGTCCGAGGCTAATTTACCTGATTTCTCTGCGAGTGATTTGGCGTAGGCCGCTGGCGTCAAACCACCCAGTGCTCTCTTCGGTCTTTCATGGTTGTACTCCTTTCGCCACGCTTCGATCACCACCTGTGCATGGCGCAGGCTGGTGAACCAGTGCTCGTTCAGGCACTCATCCCGGAAACGCCCGTTAAACGATTCGATGTAGGCGTTCTGATTGGGCTTGCCGGGCTCGATGAGGAAGAGCTGAACGCCACGAGCATGCGCCCAGGTAAGCATGGCGCGGCTGCAGAACTCCTTGCCGTTATCGGTCCTGATCGCTTTGGGCAAGCCGCGTGTTTTCGCCAACTGGTCGAGGACTCGGGTCAGGTGCAGGCCGCTCATCGCCCGTTCCGGCACAATGGCGACGGCCTCGTGTGTTGCATCATCGACAACGGTCAGGCTCTTGATGACACGGCCCTCTGCCGTCCGGTCGAACACGAAGTCCATCGACCAGACTTGGTTGGCGGCCAAGGGGCGAGCCAGCGGGTGACGAGCTGCCACCGGCACCTTCTTGCGCTTACGCCGGCGAATTTGCAGACCCGCCTCGGCATAGAGCCGATCCACCCGCTTGTGATTGACCCGCATGCCTTCCTGCCGCAGCTTCAGGTAGATCATGCCGGCCCCGTAGCGTCGGTGACGTTGCGCGAGCGCGATGATCTTCGCTTTCAAGGCGACATTGCGGTCGGTGGCGGGCTGGTAACGGAATGAACTGGGGCTCATGCCGGCTAGACGCAGCGATCGACGCTCGCTGAGCCCATTGCCCACCAGATGGCGCACCAGCTCCCGCCGTGACGGTGCGCTCACCACTTTTTTCGCAGGGCCTCTTTGGCAATCTCGTTCTCGAGCATCGTTTCGGCCAGGAGCTTCTTCAGCCGTGCGTTCTCGGTTTCCAGTTCCTTAAGGCGCTTGGCCTCCGAGACGTTCATGCCGCCAAACTTGCTGCGCCAGAGGTAGTAGCTGGCCTCGGAGAAGGCGTGCTTGCGGCAGAGTTCTGCCACCGGGATGCCGGTTTCGGCTTCTCGCAGGAAGCCGATGATCTGTTCTTCGGTGAAGCGTTTCTTCATGTCCAATCTCCATGTGTGGTTGATTGGACTCTAAAGTCACGTGCTACTCAATACCGGGGGGACGTCGGCAGGCTGCTTGTGCGGGCACGAAAGACGGCAGCCGGCGCCTCCCCCATCACGTGCTCCAACGTTACAGTACGTAAGAGCAAGCGGTGCAGCGCCTCGAAGCCTTGTATTGCATCCACTTGCACCGGCCATGGTGGGTCAGCTTGTGCTGTTATGTTGTCGCAATCCTTGGCCGCCTTGCTCCCCACGCTTTCGTCCGATATAACGACCCGGTAGACACCGGCGTGTTTGATGGCAACGCCAACGCGTCCTGGAAGCAGTGTTGACCGGAAGACAAGCAAATCACCCTCTTGGATTGGACTGAGGTCAAACCCTGCATCCTGGGCTGCCTTTTTCACCCGAATCCGCTCGAGCCTGAGGAGATTACCTGCTGATAACTTTGACGCCTGGCTCATGTGCCTTTAGCTCCAGTCAACTGTTCATACCGTTCGACGCGTAATCGTCTAGTGCGAAGAGGAAGTCGTCGAGTAGCCAAGACAGCTTCGCCAAGCCAATCACCTCAACACGTCAATTGCATAGGCGCTACGGACCCACAATCAGGGAGGACTAAGCGCTACCGTCTATTCAAACCAGCTGGTCGCGTCTTTCCAATTCTTTCTCGAACCTCCTTCATCACTGCCACTGGTGGCGCTGCAGCCCTGAGCAATGGCCCAAAATCATCCAGTTCAATATCAAAGATGGCTATCGAGAGCTGGTTTCCGCCATGCGCATGCGAAATCAACCGCTTATGTTCGGCATCATAGGGAGCCTGAGCCGTCGAACCACCATACTCGCCACAATTAACGACCAGCACGTGTTGGTACATGTGGTAGCGCAGCGCGGAAACCATACTGTCAAAGGTCTTGACGTCCTTGTTCATGGCCGCGATGACAAACATGTGCGCTTCGTCTCGCAAGTCCGCCGCAAGCGCCAAATCCGTCGCGTCGTAACAGATGGCGCCGGCTATACGGTACGGACGCTCGCTCCCATTTTGAAGCTCAATAACAACCTGGTATGGGCGCCATGGGGAAATACCAAGGATGTTCTCTTCATCAGCAGTCAAATGCCACTTTCCCTGGTCCACCTCCACCCAGGAACGCCTACCACCTCTTCGCTGAGGAACAAGCCAACGTGCCGCATTGACGGGACCAGAAACACCGGGAGCGGTGGCGCCAACAAGGCCATAGAAGAGCATCGCGCCGGTAGCATCTGAAAACGCCCTCATCAAGTCTTGGTCGTCTACATGAATCGCGAACTCAGGGAAGATGACCAAGTCGACTTCAGGTTTCTCTTGCCGCCCGAGAACTTCATCACGCACTTTGATGTGTCTGTGCGCCAGATGCAGGAGCGCCGCGGTGTGATTCCGATGTCGCTCCCTGTAACCGAGAGCATCGAGGCCTTCAAGTCCATCGACAAAATCGGAGCAGGCAGGCATCAGCCCCTGAACTTGAACAACTCTCAAGGAACGGCTTTCGCGTAACGGCCACTGCACGGGATAGCGATACATCGGCATGTCGGAACCATATCCATAGATTTCGGACTGTTCCCGCAAACGCTCCGCTATCAACTCGGAGAACTCCTCGACACTGTCGATGTCCGCGAGCAGTGACTCTCCATTTCCATTTGCGATACCTGGCCATTGCAGTAACTCCAGGAGCAACGCCGACATCCAAGGCGTAATGGCCGACGTGGTTCCAACCAGTGCAGTCGATGTATGGACCATCCCCGTTCGTCGACTTTGCCAAGTGCTCCTTATTCCGCGATACCAACCCGTACCGTCTTCAGTGAGAAGCCAGTTCCGTGCAGTGAAATCCGGCTGTCCTGTCGCAGCGGCCCTTAGGAGTCGTCCGAAGGCATACATCCATCCCCAGCCTTTCCCGCACCAGGTAGGGGTTTCGTATGTCGGGTCAGTTTCGACATCAGCACGCCAGCTAACCTCAAGAACTTTAGCTGTCGGGTCCTTGAGTTTGTTCCAATCGGTACAACTCAGGCTCAAACTTGCCGGTGTAAGCCCGTGCGGATGCTTCAGCACCCTTTTTGGCAAATCGGTCGTAAAACACTGAGCGAGGTGCAACAGCGCGTTCTCTTCAGAGAAAACGGCCTGCGGATGCGAAATCACCTTGAGAAACGGAATCAAGACGTTTGTCTCAAGTTGCGAAGCTGGTGACCGCAAACGGCAATCGAGATACACGCGAAGGTATTCTGGAGGTCGGAACTTCTTGCCCCTTCCGACCACTGCAGCAAGGAGGTCGTGGTTTGTGTGCCCAATCAATCGAACCACTTCGGAAACATCCTTCTTCGGGCGCCCCTTCGAAAAATCGCGGAACCAGCCAACATAGTGCTTTTCGTCTGAATCAAGCTGCATGCCTACCAGTGAAACCGCGACCTCATCACAAGCGGGCAACTCTCGACAGCGGCTCTCACCCTTCATGTAATCATTGAGCGCCCGGTGGTAGGAGAGCTCAGGCGTCGTTGGCAGAGCATCCAAAGGAGTACGCGAGGAGGAGAGAAGGAGAGAGGCCTGCTGCTGGACATACCAAGGCACACATGGCCATGCTTCAAGAACCTCGGTCGCTAGGACGACAAGTTCATTCCGATAGGCTTCCTGGTCGCCAACAGCGAAAGCGACATCGCGGGAAGCCTGCCGGCCGGTTTCCATCGCTCCTGCCTTGAACAGTTCGGCAAGCACATAGTAGGCGACTCGCTTCTCATCATCAGGTGTCTCCTCCTCCCGAAGCTTGGTCTTCAAAGCCTCAAGCACCGGCTTGAGCAAATCCGGACTCGGGAAAAGGTCCAGGGCATATCGCAACACCTGAACGAGCGAAGGATTAACGGACCAAGCGGCAACCAGTCTTCGCGCCGTGACTTCGAAGTCGTGCAGCAGCGCTTCCTTGGCTGTTCCGCCCTCCGGCAGTTCTTCCGTGAGGTTGGTCATGCTGCGACGCATGCGAAGCGACCGAGTGAGGCGGTAGGCGGAGAACCGGGTCAGAGTGTCGTCCCGGACTTCAAGCTTGGGCCGCGCCACAGAGGCCAAGAGTGGAATTGAGGAGAGGTCGGAACCTGAGCTCGCGGTCGCTGCACCAAGTTCGGCCAAGGCCAGCAAACCATTCAGGCCAGCTTCAACTTGCTGCAATGTGGCTACATCGAACGGGCCGCTCAGCTGATGCTGCAGCAGCTTCATGCGAGCTGCGGTCCCTGCATCCCCACCAACGGCTCGGTACGGCTCAACCTCCGTCTTGTCTTGATTGATACGCAGGCGCCCCGCTCCGGTCGTCGCATCCAGTTGCTCTTGTACCCACTGGGGAATGGCCTCTCTAATCAGCGCCTCGGGATTTGGCCAATCACGCACGGACACAACCAAGCGCAAGTCATCCACATACCGGCAATAGTCGTGAACCGTGACGGGTTCATGTTCACCAACAGAGCCGCCCGCTTGAGCAACCGCTCCAAGCGCCTTGTCGAACGCCAGCATGTAGGCATTCGCGAGGAATCCACTCGCCAATAACCCCTGAGGCAACCCTCGTGGGAGGACCTTATCCCTGAAGAGCCCTCTCAATTCGCAGTCTTCTTCCCTCCAGGCGAAGGTCAGTATCTTCCGCAGGAGGGGCCAGAACTGAGGGTCGGCTGCTGGCACCTCTGCATAACGTCGTTTAAACGCCGAGTAAGTCGTTCTCAGTTTGCTGACCAGTGTTTTGACGTCAACGTTGTCATAGAACGCACTGAGGTCCAGTTTGACAATGAAAACATCCACATCAGGGTTTTCATTTTCAACCTTGCGGGCAAGTACATTGGGGCGTTCCACAAACTGCTGATAGTCCTGGAAATAACGACTGTAGGACGTCGCATTACCCCAAGAGAAATGGGCTCGAGAGTTGTCACCCGACCACCTGCAGTAGAGCCGGTTGCCATAACTAAACACTCCACCGGCGAGGGCCTCTTCAGCTGGCAAGGAAGTGTTGCCCTGAGCGGTTTCGATACAGTCAGCAAGGCAAAGCATCGCAGCAGTCAGAACGGTTTGCTCGCGGATACCGAGATGAGCGAGTGGACGAAGAACAGGGCGCGCCCCTTCGTCGCCAAGCACGGCGCCCCACCCGCCAGTAAACGCCTCCCCAAATCCCCACGAGCCATTTTTTGGCGCAGGAACAAGCAAAGCCGGGCTCGGCCGAAACCCTCCGTCCTTAAGTTCCTCGGACCACTGGCGAAGCCTCTGGTCTAGGTCGACCGCCGAGCAATCCAACTCCAAGGTATCAGCATACCAGTTGTGTCGACGGATATAGGTGTGAGCCTTCTTCCAGGCTTGAGCGAGCACAACGACATCGCTCAACAAACTGACACGTGGAGCGAGAAATCGGTACTTGTCTCGAACGATGCTCATGCTGTGGCTCGTGCTGTCCAGTTATGCTCCATGGTATCCCTCGCGTCTCAATACGTGTCGCTGCGTGCGGTAGCCTTTGTCAAAGAGGTCGCGTACCTTGGCATTGGGCCATACAAACGGGCGCTGGATGTCGGGCAAGCCAAGACTCCCGATGGCGATGCCCTGCATAAGCTTGCCAAGGCTGTAATCGACCTTTTTGAAAAGCGTGCTATCCATTTTTCTTATTCCAATCAAGCTATGCTGGGCAACCTTGGTTCAAGCTGTTTCTTAAATAAGGAGTAGTTTTCGTCACCTGGGCGTAATTCAAGGACTAGGTATGGTTCTTTGCCAAGGGTCTCGGGCGGCGGTGAAGTTGTGGTCACAATGTATTGAAAAGGAACTATGCTGCCAATACTCAACTGTGCCTCCGCCTCACTGACTAGCAGGAGAAATTCTCGGTAGAGCCGTTCGCTCATGTCGGCCTCACGAGGACAGTCGTGGACTATCAGGCCCGGATGCAGAGTGGCATCCGACAGGGCGGAGTCCAGCAGGGTTGTAATATCCCCGAGGAGAACTTCAAGAACTTGGTAGGCCTCTCCCCCTACACTGAGCTCGAATGGTTGCGTGTCTGATTCCGGCTTAAAAATGCCGAATCCGTCTTCTCCCAACATTCGGTAGGCTACCGTTTTGGTAAGTGCCTTCAGAAAATTGCTACGTGCAGAACTCTGCTGTCGGATAACAAAGAGCTCGGTTTGCTTCTTTTGCAGGTCCTCTTCAAGCCAATCTTTGCGATTTCTCGCCGTTTCCAACTCCGTTGAGCTAACCCCGTTTTGTAAACGTTTCCAAATCCTGACAAATTCGTCCCACTGGTTACGAAGGGATTCGGCATCGTTCAGGTTGGAGGCCAACTGCAATTGAATTTTTCGAGCAGCCTGCCGAAACTGGTCCACCACTGCATCTTGGGCTACGACATCACTTCTGGCTGCATCTGCTTTCAATTTTGCCTCGCGTAGCGCCTTCGATTGGTTCGCTAAATTTGCAGCTGCGGCTTGCTTTCTGAAGTGCCAAGACAGGCTCTGAGTGGAGCGTCGCTGGATAACATGCGAACAGTGGGAAAAATCAATGTCTCCGTGCCTGCACTGTCCAGCTAATAGCTCAAGTTCTCTTACCTCTTCGGAAAGCCGATTGAACGCAATCTCGTTGTTCTCCAGCACCGACTGCGCAATCTCCGCTTCAAGTTCGAGTACACGGGCTTTCTGGTCCAGGTCACTGTGGGTAGCCAATGCTCGCCCAAGTGCCAGCTCAGCCCTTTCAGCAGCAGGTTCTGCTTTCCGACACTGCATCTCCAAGTGCTCAATCCGACGTTCCAGCAGTTGCTCCAGTGAGGTACTTACCAAATCCTTGAAAGCGGGCTCATCATCGGAAGCTCCCAGCCGTGCCCTCAGACGGCGTTCAGCAAGAGTCACCTCTAATGCTGGCAAGCGCTCCAGCTCCGGAATTTCGGCTTCCAGCTTGGATAAGCTGGATTGCCGCATATCTACTTCACGCATTAGCCGGTCGACATTTGCATCGTGCAGTCCCAACACGGAACGAACGAATAATGGAGGGTCCTGACGTGAGCGTCGGAAACCTAACCCATCGCCATCTCGCCAATGGAAAAAGGCATCAAATCGCGTCTTCTGGTCCCTGATACACCATGCGAGCAGATGGCGCCACTCAAGGACTTGAGCACTACCCGGCAAAGTTGAATTGGGGAGCTTCCCGATAAACGCAGCCTGTAGTTCGTCCTGATATTCGGCGAAACTACCTGCCAACTGCCCGGCCAACAATTCGCTCAGGCTTTCACCTATCCCGGCAAGCGAGCGCCCAAAACGGGCATAAGGTCTGAATACAACCCAAGTCGTGTCATCCAGGTGCACCTTGGCCGCCACACCTCCTTTTGGGAAGGCTCCGGATGCCTTATCGCAAAGGACCGTAATCGAAGACGCCTCGTCACCAAGGCAGTGTCTCAATAGGTAGCACAGCGATGTCTTTCCTACACCATGCCCAGCGCTGGCCAATCCAGAGGCGAGGTCTGTTTCCGGCTCACGCGCCCAAACAACGTTCAACCCTTGGCGAAGTTTCAGATTGCGAGTAATGGAGAGCGGCTCGACCGAGTCGAGCAACCAAACATCCTCAACCCAAAGTCTTGGCGACTGCCGAGTCGCCTTATACTCAGACAACCAACTTGTCATATCGCCCCCTTAGGCAACCCCTCTTTGGGAATCTGTACTTTGCTGCCCAGTCTGTTCTGCTTGAGCATTGGCCCTGCGTTTCGTATCCAGTTCCAATAACAAGCCCCCCAGTTCTGCATGCTCTTGGGTGCAGCGTACGTCGACAGGAGGTACGCCTGTGCCAACCACATACACGACCGTGTCACCGCGCTTCGCCGAGCGGCAGGCTCCAGTCGTCTGAAGTCGATGCAGAACATTCGGTATCAGTTGGATGGCCATGCCAAAATCAACCCGGCAAATCATACTCATTAGTTCATTTAGCCTTGCTGCAGACGCTTGGTCGACAAATTGAGAGACGATAGTTGGCTGCATCGCACAAGCAACCAGTGTCTGGAGGTCGCCAGCAGAAATTCCCTCCGAAAGCTGCCTGATGACCTCAATAACAATGCCAGCAAAATCGGCCTCATCAGCATTCCGAATTAACCCTTGTTCGCTAAATACTGCCGTACTGGCCGATACATCGCTCTGTTCAGCGGCAAGCCTGTCCCAAGCCTCCAAAACCAACCGTCGGGTGCGGTACTCGCCAAACTCGCGCAACTCGTTGTTCTTGAGTACCCGGAAGGTCTCGGATGGGTAGTCCTCCCCCATCACGTCCGCTGGGTCGAGGATATAGCGCAGCTCATCACGGGTCAGGCCATACAGGAGGGCGTAGTAGGCGTCCAGTTCGGCACGGAGTTGGGCACGTCGTTCGGGATTCCATGGGAAGGGTTCGCCATTGTGACCAAGGTCTTCTGCCCAAGGCTTTAAATCGTGGGCGGTGTAGGTGAGTTCCAGCACACGAGGAACAATGAAGGTGAGGTCGGCATCGGTGTAGCGGTCCGGGGGAGGTAACGCTACTTGCTCAAAAGTACCTTGCGGAATACTCGGCTGACTCAAAGATGTTCTGAGTAGGTAATCAAATACCAAGCTGTTGTAGACGCCACAAAGAACGGCCATCTGTTTGGCGTCAACACCGAAGGTGAGAATCCAACCGTAGGTCGACGGCATCCAAGGGAAGATACAGGCAATTACTGTACGTTCGTCTGTATTACGGGCTACTCGACGAAACCCTAGAAATGCACTTCGACACCGAGCAAGCTCACTCAAGCGCATAGATTCGCATTTCTTTTCAAAGTCAGAACGCTGAACCGACCATTCAGTTAGCGGAAAATAGCCAGGGTCTGCAAGCTGCGAATAGTCGGACTCAATCTCATGCCCATCTCGAAATTCGGAGTAACGGCAATTGAATTGGTGCCCAAGACCACCTTCGAAGAGTGGTAAGTGCGGCATTTCCTCCTTGCTGACTTCGCTTTCAACAAATAGCGCAGAATCTCCTGACTTATGGAACATTGTTCGTAACGTAATGTTCCAACCAATTCTGCCAAGTTCAAAGGAACCCTCTCTTGACTTTAAAACGATACTGTTCCGGTAGAGCTTCTTGGTCAGCTCAGCGTCGCGCTCAGAGCGGAACACCGGGCAGGTGAGCGTATTGGGGTTGACGAGAGCGAACTCTTCCGGCACCAGCCGGAAACGACGGCGTTGGTCGGTGAGTTGAGTCACCTGGGTGGCAAAGCAAACGAACTCCGCCTCCGGTGCGATACCCAAGGTAATCAGACAGAACTTCATGCGGCTATCCACCGCAGGGAATAGGCGGTCCCGGTTTTCAATATCATAGAGACTAACCAGCCGGCTATTCTGCGTCAGGGCTGCAAAGTAGGCCTTGGTGCTGTCATCGGTGGCAATGCCGGTCGGAACAATGAAACCGGCCCGCCCCTGAGCGCTGACCAATTGCGCAAAGGTTTCGGCAAAGAGCGCATAGGTGTTCACGTCACCCACGCCGGTAAGCGGGTAACGGCCGGCGTCGTGTGCGAACAGACTGGCCGCTTCGGCCCCACGCTTGGCATCGAGAAACTCGGCGTAGAGCGCGTGCTCGGCGGCATTAGGCGGCACCAATCCCTGGGCGGCTTCGACTTCCGGATATAAGGAGTGCAGCAGCATGCCCTCTGCAAGCAGGGCAATGCGCCGGCCGCGCTCGGCTTTGTGTGGAGCTTCTGCTATGAGCGGACTACGGCTGGCGAAGAATTCTTCTTCCTGCAACTTGATGCGCTCCCACGGCGGGTTGCCAAGCAACACGTCAAAACCGCCCTTGGCTTGAATCTGTGGGAAGGCCTGCCACCAGTGGAATGCCTGGGCCGCTTCGGCCGCCCGATGGGCAGCGTCCGCCACGCCAGGGCGTGGGCTACTGCCGTTCTGCACTAGCCACAAGTCCTGGCTGGTCGGCACGTGCGGTTCGTTTTCCGGCGTCTTGGGCTGCACAAAGGTGGCCACGAACAGGTCAGCCGCCAGCCGGGCATGTGAGTCGGCCATGCGTGCTAGTATGGTGGCATAGGCGGCGCGCTTAGCCTCAACGGCTTCCAACGTGTCGTCAGGCAGACTTTCGAAAGCGGCTGCGTCAGCTTCAGTTTGCAGACCGAGGCTGAACTGACCGGACGGAACCTGTGCCTTAGCAATCGCTTTCAAGGCGTCACGGTTGGCTTTCTTGAGGCGCTTGACGACTTCCTTGTCATCACCGGAGAGAGCGTTGAAGGCTTTGTCGGGGATTCCAGTCGTGAGGATGGCCGGGTCGAGCACCCCGAGCAGCGCGTCACCACAACGCAGGTGGGCATCGAGGAAGGTGAGTGGACGTTCCGGTGTATAGGCCTCCAGCCACAGGGCGGTACGGGCCAGTTCCACCGCCATCGAATTCTTGTCTACACCATAAATGCAGTGGGCCACCACGTCGCGTAGCGCCCGGCGGAAGTCGGCGGGCAACGGGTTGCCGTCGGCAACATTAAGCCGTGCCACCTCTTCGGCGATACGACGGGCCGCGGCGAGCAGAAAGTGGCCGGAACCGCAGGCTGGGTCGCAGACCGACAGCGAGAGCAGCGCCTTGACCGGCTCCTGCGGGTTTTCAGCGAGGGTGCGTTCGATGACCGGCTCCAGCGCGCTCTTGATGAGTTCCTGTACCAGGCTGTCCGGGGTGTAGTAGGAACCGGTGAGCTTGCGGGCGTTGCCTTTGGTGGAGCCTTCTTCCTCATCGCCGATAAAGCCGAAGCGGCGAGCGCCTGCGGTCAACGTTACCTGCGGCACTAATTCCAGCAGGCTTTCATAGACGCTGCCCAGTTCCTCGGAATCCATATCGCGGTAATTGACGCGAGAAAGCGCCGCTCCATCGCGGAAGAAGCAGAGGCTGAACAGGGCTGACAGCAGCGCGGCATTGTCGAGTTGAGCCGCATCGAGGTCCGGGCACTGGCCTGCGGTGAACAAGCCACCGAGGGCCGGCAACCCCAGGGCGGGCTGCCCTTTGCCGAGACTGGAGAAGGTGATAGTCAATGCCTGCCAGAGGTCAGCGTGGCGGTCATAGCTACGGCGACGTGCTGCGAGCTGGCGTAGACGGGTGAGACTGTAGCCGGTGAGGTAGCGCGCCTTGGCCTCGGCGCTTGCATCGGGGGCAAACACCAGTTCCCGGTCCTCTATGGTGGCAAGAAAGATGAAGCGATAAACGAGCCGCAACAACTGCTCGAAATAAGCCTGGGTGGTGAGTTCTCCGGCTTCGAGGCGGTGGCGCAGTTCCGTGTTGGCTGAATGAGCAAGGAAACCTGTGCCGAGCGCACGCAGGGCTTCAGTAACGCCGATGCGCAAGCGGTCGCGGGCACGGATGCCGTCTTCCTGCGCTGTGTTACGCCAGCGTTCCAGCGGGCAATCAACAGATTCACTACCGGCCTTGCCGAAGCGGGAGGCATGAGCCAACAGCCAGAGGGCCGTGAAATCCGGGTAAAGGCCTTCGCCGAAGATGGCCTCGAGGTCGGCTTCGATGTAGGCCGGACGGGTGAGACTGGGGTTGTCGCGCAGGATTCGGATTTTCAGGCCATTGCTGACCACCGCCCAGAGGACACCCTCGCTGGCATTGAGGTATTCCTGAGCAAGCAGGAAGGGCGAGCGGCGGCGGGTACCATCACCATGCAGGGTGCTGGGTCTGTCGAGGCCTTGGTCGTGCG
This sequence comes from Vogesella fluminis, assembly GCF_014652335.1. GTDB lineage: Bacteria > Pseudomonadota > Gammaproteobacteria > Burkholderiales > Chromobacteriaceae > Vogesella > Vogesella fluminis. The sequence continues at coordinate 14,098 of NZ_BMYP01000002.1, forward strand.
CGGCAAACACCACGGGCACTCGGCCCTCACCGGCGACAAAGCCGATGGGAAACAGCCGCTCATCCAGCGTAATCTGCCCGACGGCCTTGAGGTCACCAAAGCAGAGTACATGACGCATCAGTGGCTCCAGAAAGTCCCTAACAGTCACGGCGTTGGTATTGACGTCCGTTCGCTCTCGCTTGGCGGCGAAGTCCTGCCAGAGGTTCTGGGCAATCTTCCAATAGCGGCCGATTTCATCGCGCAGCTTGAGGCCACGGGGGGTGTCGTACTCGGCCTCGGTCTGCTCAGCGGCCTCAAGATGAGCAACCTTGTTAAGGAAGTCTGGGGCAAGCAGACCGCCTTCGATGCTCAGAGCAGGGAAAGCGAGTTCGTGGTTGTTACGGCGAGCCATATTGTTCTGAACTCCTGTTTTAGGCCGGAATAAGGACGAAGACACCCATCACATCGACGGGCAGACTGGGAGTAACGCGGTATTCGCCTCGCCCCTGGGCGGCCTCACGGACGCGCCGGTGGTCTTCCAGTAGCAATTGCGCCCGTTTGCGGGCCAAGGCTTCCAGAGTTGGCTGGTGCGCGTCCAGTTGGTCGAGCGTGCGCTGGATGTGCTGGTCACGCAGCGGCATTGGCATATTGCGGGCAGGCTCGGCCGCCATCAGGACGCGGGCTGATTCATCCTCCAGTAGGGGCAGGCCTTCCTCGGCGGGCAATCCAATGGTCAGGGTTTCCTCGCACAGCAACAGGCGGGACTGCCCCCGGTGGGTGACGGTCAGCTGGTGGCGCAGGCGGACCAGGAGAACGGTCGTCTTGACCTGAACCGACTCGGTAAAGATGGCTCCAGCCCGCGCAACCGCATCGAGTGGCTCGTCGCTGGTCGTTGTACCTTCAAGCGCGGATTCGAGCAGATGGTCGGCCAGCACCGATACCAGTGGATGGGTACGGTGAATAAATTGTGCCCTAGGTGCTGCCGGCTGATGGAAATCAATGCGCAATGTCCCGACCAGGCCCTCGCCTTCCAATCGTTCTCGAACGGCCGCGGGCAGGCTACCGGTATACAATTTCCAGTGACTGGAGCCTGCCTGGTTGGTGGCCTCCAGTGGCGCGCCAAGCTGAATAGCGGCGCGTTTGACGAAGCGTTCGACGTCTTCTTCTCCACCAAGGACGGCTAATGTCTTATTCCACTCAGGCAAAACATTTTCAGGCTTCAAACGACCTTGATTGAACAACGTACGGCTCTTGGAAGCCTTGTCTCGGGCTGATTGCCAGGCAGTGTCGAAAGCAGCTTCAGGTTCGCCGAAATCGAGGCCCATCTGGGGCATTTTGCTCGTCGTGCTACCTTTGCGCAGCAGAACGGCGCCCACCAGCGCCTGAGTAAGCTTGCCTTCATCGTCAGGTATAGGGACGAGTACGCCGAGTTCCTTACGGATGCTCTCGGCCTTGCGCAGGATAACCTGCAGCACGGCTCCGTCTACTGGATTGTCCTGACCGTAGAGCATGATCGTGCGCACTTCGCGGGCCTTCTGGCCAAAGCGGTCGACCCGGCCTTCCCGCTGTTCGTGGCGGGTGGGGTTCCAGGACAAGTCGTAGTGCACGACAGCGGTAAAGAGATTCTGCAGGTTGATACCTTCGGAAAGGCAGTCGGTAGCCACCAGGATGCGCTGCTCGGCCTCGCCCATCGCCTCTACCGTGGCCTCGCGCTCCGAGGGGGCAAATTCGCCTGTGACCGCGGTGACCTGATGGTTGCGGAAAACTGAACGCAGTTGCTCGGCAACGTAGTGAGCGGTGGCAATATAGCGACAGAACACGACCGGCTGAAAGCCGGCAGCAACGAGCTCCCTCAAGTGCTCGATGAGGCGCTTGAGCTTGGGGTCCTTGGCACTGCCCGTCAGTCCTTCAGTACGGGCGATTAGGTCCGTCAGCCACTCGCTGTCCTCTGTACGGGCGCCTGGCTCGATGTCCTGAATGGAGAGGTTGTCCTCCAAGCCGTCGAGAATACGTTCGCGGCCTTGCTCTTCGGCTTCTTCCAGGGTCAGAGTCATTTCTTCGCCGGAGCCTCCGGAAAATCCACTACCGTTCAGACGCGTACGCAGCGCATTGACGGCGGCGGCTGGCGAGGAGGAAATGCAGCGTAGCAGAGCCAACGCAGCCCACCAGCTCATGCGCTGCTGCAGGAGGCCTTGGCCCTCGGTACGAATGACGAGCTCGCGGGCGTACTCGAGCACGTCATCAAAGAGCCGGCCCCAATCGCCCGTGAGCTTGTAGGTGATTTCAGCCGAGAACCGTTCAGGGAAAACGCTGCTGTCCTGCCACTCAGCAATATTGGGGCGCCGGCGCTGAACGAAATGATTGGCCAGTTGTTCGCGCAAGGGACCGCGGCTATCCGAGGGGATGTCCTTCAACTCCTTGAACTCGGGTTTGAGCAGACCTAGCAGGTTGTAGAAGGCTTCTTCATCGCCAGAGTGCGGGGTGGCCGTGAGCAGCACCATGTGGCGTTCAGGGTTCTCGGCGAGCCCCTTGAGCAGGGTGTAGCGCTGCTGTTTACCTTGGCCGCTGACCGTGCAAGTGTGGGCCTCATCGACAATCACGCATTCCGGACAGGCGCGCTGAAATTCGTCCCGCCGGCGGTCGGACTTGATGTAGTCGAGACTGACCACGGTGAACGGATAGGCCTCGAACACCGACTGGTTGGCCGGCAACCCCCGTTCCAGCCGGTTGGCAGTAGTATTGCGCACGACCACGGCATTGATGTGGAAACGCTCTTTCAGTTCACGTTGCCACTGCTCGCACAGATGCGGCGGACAGAGCACGGCCATGCGGGAAATTTCCCCGCGGTCAAGCAGTTCGCGGACGATGAGCGCCGCCTCAATGGTTTTGCCGATACCAACGTCGTCGGCAATCAGCAGGCGCACCACCTCCTGTTTCAAGGCCATCAGTAGCGGTACGAGCTGATAGGCCCGCGGCTCGACGGCAATGTTTCCGAAGCTGCGGAACGGCCCAGCACCGGTGCGCAGCTTTAGCTGCAGTGCATCGCGCAACAGTTGGCCGGCGGCGAAATTGGCGGCCTGCTGCACGGTCGGTTTCGGGAAGGTCGCCGGACCGACTGGGCCGGGTTCGATGGGCAGATAGATGAGCGTCGCATCATCCTCGGCGGCACCCAGCGGGCGCAAGTGTAGGGTGTCGTCGGAGGATTGCGGCAGGACAATCCACTCTCGGCCACGAGCCGAGACCAGACTGCCGGGTTGAAACGAGGTTTGCTGCATCATTATTAGTTATTTCCTGAATTATTCCCTGCGCCGAAGAGGTCTGCATGCACCTTGAAGATGTCGGACCAGGCGCTGGCTTCCTTGGGGAAGCGCACGACATAGTAGCCAGCTGCTTCCAGGCAAGCATTGATGGCCTGGCCCTTACCGGCTTGAGCAGCGGCTTCATGATGGGGACCGTCAATGAAGATGGCGGCCTTCCAGTCGGCGTAGAAGAAATCGGCGGTAGTCTGGCAGCGCTCGATGGTGTGTTGGCCTGCATCGGGCAAGCGGTAGCCATAGGCCTTGACGTGCTCCAACCAGGCTTGCTCCAGAGAACTGCCAGCGATGCGCTCTAGCTCACCCTGTTGTTGCTCTGGACTGCGGCCAAAGCTGCCGACCTCACCCCGGGAGCGGGTCAGCTGGCAGAGGATGTCCAGCGCCTTGCCTTCATTGTCAGCGTCCTGGCGGTCGATATGAATGTGGTCCGGCTGGTTGTAATAGGACAGTAGGCACTTGTAGCAGCCCGCTTCGCAGATAGGCTGGCCTTGTGAGTCGAGCTCCTCAGTGAGTGCAGTCCGGTCCCAATACCCGTTGGCCGGGCGTTGATAGTGCATGATTGCCAGTGCCTCGTCAGCCACCTGAGCCAGCGCATCCGGTTCAGTGGCGATGCGGGTGAGTACGCCAGCTCCGCCTTCGGCCGATTCGTAGAACAGGATGGACCGGCGCAGGTCAGCCTTGGGTAACGGCTCGGCCATCAGTTCGCTCTCCTCGAGCTGGTAGACGGCCTCGATACCGCGCTTCAGGGCGAACTGCAACGTTGCCATGGTTTTGATGTCCAGCTCTTCGAGCGGACGGACGATGAGCACGTTGCGTCGGTCTTCGACGTAGGGAACGATACGTTGCGGCGGCGTCTTGTCGGGTGGAGTCTCAGGGTCGGGCTCGCCGGCTTCCTCGGCCCCGCCCATCCAATGGCCGGTGACCGGGTTAATCATGAAGCCGAGCAGGCTCTTTTCCTTGCGGCGGCGCCAGCCGAGGTTCATGCGCCAGACGGTGGCCGCCGAACCATACTGCAGTTCGAGCACCGGGATATCGCCAGCCTTGAGCACAGCATGCATGACCTGCAGCTTTCCGTCCTGCTCGCCGAACTGGATGGTGGTCTGCATCTCGTAGCCCTGACGCACCCGCTCTTCTTCATTGGCCGTGATGCGCTCGGCCCGCTTGGTCGACACGTTCTCGATGCGGTAGAGATTTTGTACGGCCACGGCATCGGCAAGCGGCGCGTTGCAGGATACGCAACGGTCGGCATCACGCTGGTTGCGGAAGTGACCGTAGCCACAGGCCGGGCAAATGCGGGCCACGTCGGTGGTGAGCTTGGCACCGACCGATACCTGGTCTTCCGCCCCCACTGAAAGCATGGCGCGAGTCACCCGGTATTGGCTGCCTTCGTGGTAGATGAGGCTATAGGGGCCAAACTCCGACAATGCGAGGAAGCGCGGGCGGGAGAGGAAATTCTCCCGACCAATCTTGCCTTTCCGCGCCGGAATGTAGGCCATGAGTGGCAGGCGCGGGAAGTTGTAACCGGGTAGGAAACCCTGGCTTGCCAAGTAGCGATAGGTATAGAAGTCCGAGTTCGCCGAACCGGACTCCTGTAGCAGGAGAGATTGCTGGCGAAAGGCTTCGTCATGACGTTGCTTGGCATCACGCCGGTCGCGTTCGCCGGCTGCCGGGTTATTCATGACCTTCTGATTGATTTCCATCTGGCGCTTGGTGGCGGCGAAGAGGTCCCGCCACCGGTTGAGCGCCTTGTCGAAGGAAATGAAGGCCTGGCGGAAGACCTGGTCGGCAAAGTGCTCTGTGTACCACGGTGCCTTTTCCGGGGTGAGTTCGCCCGCCAGCATGGACAGGATGCGCAACCCTCGGACATGTGCTCGCTTCTGTGGAGCGTCCGCGTCCATCTGCTGTTTGTACTCGTCGGTCAGTGGCGCCTGTGGGTCATTCATGTCGAGCAGACCACGCACGCTGTTGTCGAGCTTCTTGCCAGTCTCAGCCAGCCAGACCGCATGGAGGTGGCTCTGAATGAGCTCCCGGTTGGCGAGGTCCAAGGTTGGTGGGTTGACCTGTCCATGTACCATGCGCACTGGGTCGCGGAAGAAATACTGGTCATGTGGCGACTGTGCGGCGCAGTAGGTAATGACCAGCGCCGGCTGTCCCGCCCGTCCAGCCCGACCGCTGCGTTGCGCGTAGTTGGCGGGGGTTGGCGGGACGTTGCGCAGGTAGACCGTGTTGAGCGACGAGATGTCGACGCCTAGCTCCATCGTGGGTGAGCAGAACAGCACCGGCAGCCATTCCAGCTGCTTGCCTTTGGCGGTCAGCCAATCGGCTTTGTCCTTCTCGGTGAAACGGAATCGGGCCTCCCGTTCCAGGCGGTCATCCTGCTCGACTTGGGCGGTGTGCTCCCGGGCTTCGAAGTCGTAGAGGCGATGCGCAGGGTTGGCCAAAAGGCCCGCGATGTTGCCATAGAGACTACGGAAGAACGCATTGTCGTCCGAGCCCTTCTTGCTTTGCCCATCACCCAAAGTCCAGAGCAGGCTGGTACCGTTTAGCTGGAAACCGGTCATGCCGAATTCGGTTTCTTCGGCCACGACCAGACCATAGGACTTGGCAGCCCTAAGCAAGGCACGGACGATTTCCTCGTAATGCTCGTCCTTGATTTTGTCTGCATGGGGGTTATCGCTGCCATCGGCTTCCCGCCAGGTGCTGGCCTTTTTGATGTCTTTACCCAGCTTGGAGCGAGCGCTGCCCGACACGAGGTAGTCAATGTTGCGTCGGTCTTCGTCCCGTGGCTTGCCGATAGTGATGAACCAGTTCGATGCGATAGGCGTTTCATCCTCCGTAAACCCCCAGGGTTCACGCAGGTTGGCGTAACTGGAAGTCTTGAGGCGGTCGAGCTCGGTGCGGTCGAGGTAGCGCGAGGCCAGGCACAACCCTTGACGCATGGCATCGAAGAGCTTGATGAGCAGACGCTTACGTACCTCTGGCGACGCCGCCAGTAGGATAAGCGGCGCATCGGCCCAGGAGTCCTTGTCAGCCACCAGCTCATCGAGGTCCTGGTACTCGATATGGACGAGACCGAGCTGCTCAAGGTTTGGGTTGTTGAAACGCCAGCCACGCCGCAGGTCGTAATAAACCCGATAACCGAGTATCGCCCGCATGATGTCTTGCACCTGACGCCGGGCGTTTCCCTTCACATCGGGGTCCTGCATATACTCGGCGCGCACACCAGGGTCGTCGCGGTCAAAGCCCAAGGCCTTGAAGACGGCATCTGACACTTCGGCCTCGGTGAGGCTACCACCGCCCTTTTGCACTGCGGTCAGCAGGGCAGCCCGTTGCAGCAACACCTGTAGGAAGTCATTGAAATGCCCGACCTGCAGGGCGGCATCTTGACGGTTGTCGGTAAAACCGAGCACTTTCTTGGCTTCCGCTTTAAGCTGCTCGTCTTCTTCGTAGAGATAGCGCAGGGCGGACAGGGTCAGCATGGTCGTTGCCGAGCTCCGGCCTTCGCCAGAAAGCCCAGTCAAGCGCAGGGATTCCTTCCCGGCAGTGTGATGGACAACGCCGCAGCGCAGGCAGAAACCAAAGCTGCCTGGGATGTACCAGCCTGGCGTTCCATCCGCCGTATGCGTCCCCTCAGCATTGACCCGGACATGATAAGGTTGGCGCTTCTTATAGTTCGATTTGAGCTTGAAGTCGCCATTCTGGCGTCGTTCAAGCCAGGTCTCCGGGTAGCGGTCCAGAGTGTCTTCCCAAACACCGGTGGTGTCAGGCATGAAGTAACCGCTCTTGATGTCCTCGTCGTCATGGTTACGCTCTTCGATGCTACGCGGACTGAAGATACGGCCGCCGGATGTATTCTCGTCCCATACCGGAACGTATTCCTGTCCGCATTCGCGACAGAAGTGCAGGGAGTAAAGCCGCCGCGCTCGGTCCCCTGGCACGAACTGGCTGCCCTCCAGCGAGAGGTAACGCTTATCTTCCGGTTCCAGGGTGCCATACACCTTGCTCCCCCCGGAGATAAACTGGTGCAGCTTGAAGGCAAAGAGGCTGCGTCCACCAGCCTCAGTCGGCTTGTCGGTAGTGCGGTAGGCAAGCAGCAGGAAGTCAGCCAGCACTTGGCCGGCGTTTTCAACGTCCACGCCACTGTCCTCAGCAAGGCGGGCAGCAGCAGCTTCCAGGGTCATGGGCTGAGCCCGTCGCCACTTGCCTTCGTTGCGGGTCAGCCCCAGCGTCAGTTCCACCCAGATAGCTAGCGGGTGGTGAGCTAGTTCCTGAAACGTAGCGTCCAATGGCAGGCCGGCACGAATTACAGCGCCCAGTTGCGGCCGAATGTGTTCGACCAGGAGGTCTTCAGGCGTGACCCGCTGCAAAGTTTCCGTGATGACGTTGGCGGCAGTCAGCTGAACACCAAACAGGCGGCTGGCGACTTCGGCGACCTTGGCGTTTTTTTCCTGTTCAGTTCCTTCGGTGGCCATGGTGGCCGAGGTGCCGATGCACTGGAGCTGGTCGGCCAGCGCCTCACGTACGCGACGGACGAGCAAGGCCACATCGGCGCCTTGCCGCCCCCGATAGGTATGCAGTTCATCGAGAACCAGGAAGCGCAACCCTTTGGCGTTGCGAATGACGGCCTTGTCCTTGTCGTCCTGACGGGTCATCAGGAGTTCAAGCATCATGAAGTTGGTGAGCAGGATGTCTGGTGGATTGGACGCGAGACGCTGGCGCTCTTCCTCGTCTTCCTGACCAGTGTAGCGACCGTAGCTGACCGGTGGATGGTCACCGTAGTCCGCCAGGAACTTGCCCAACTCTTCCAGCTGGCTGTTGGCCAGGGCGTTCATCGGGTAAATAACGATGGCCCGAGTACGCGGCGTCGGGTCGACAGCTTTCGCCTTAAGGATGGCGTCAATGACCGGGATAAAGTAAGCCAACGACTTGCCAGAACCGGTGCCGGTGGTCAGCACATAGCTTTCGCCACTCTGGGCAAAGCTGATGGCTTCTTCCTGATGCTTGAATAGGGTCAGCGACACGCCGGCACTAGCGGCATTCTTGCCTGCACGGAAGATGCGGGCACATTCGGCATGCAAACCGCCTTGCTCAACCAAGGACTCTACCGTGCTCCCTGTCTTGAAATTGGGGTTGACTTGCACGAGAGGCGCTGGCCAGTAACGACTCGAGTCATAGGCTTCATCGACAAAGGTCTGGATGTCTTGCGCGTGGATGCGAGTAAAACTGCGGGTAAACGCCGCGTAGTCAGAAACCAACTTCCCTCGAAATTCAAAAACATCCATTGTAAGTGGGCCTCCCTATGCCGCGGTTGCGCCGCTTATTTCGATACCAGAAATGGGCATCGACTTGGTTTTGTCTAACTGTATTTTACAGATGCAAAATGCTTAGCGAAACCGAACAGATGCAAACTGCGACCACCTCGGGCATCAGGCCTACGTTCCTTTGCCCCCCAATCCGGCATGCCCCACATCAGCTGGCGTTTGGTTCCCATCCCGATGAGCAGCCAGGCGCTGGGTTCCGAACGTTTCTATGATGGGCGGATGGACATACTGCTTGGTTCGGCGCAGCTGTATGAGGCACTACGCGCCAACGTGGGTACTTCTGCCGCAGGAACCTGACCGTTGTACCAAACCCAGCCTCCAGACCAAACGGCCATCTCTTCGCTGTAGCGGTGGCCGTTTTGCTTACGCATTCTCCCTTGTTTCAATTTGGTTGCGAACATATGGCTTAACCGGCATGCCAATCGTGGTGAAGACCGAGGTTAAGCCAACATAGCTTCGCTCAAGGTGCTCTTCTCGATGACGCCTGCCGCCATGCCCCCACTGCTCCTCCCGAAGCGTGTTTTGCGTATTCCCTCTCATGCAGACCTGGCAGCCAGGCGGGCCGGTATCGGCCCGGCATTCAGGTCTGTCAGCATTGCCAAATGCGTGGTGTGTGCGTTGCATGATGCTCGTCCTGGCCAGCGAATCGATGTTTGCCACAGGCGTTTCCTTTTTACAAGATGAGGCGCAGAGCCAGGGGGATAGCAATGGTGAGGATTAAGAGATTATTAGATTACCAGCGGCCGGCAGACTGAAATCACCTTGTGGGGACGGTTGCTTTTTCCGGTCTGTGAGCACAAGCCAGCAGCCTCCCGTTCCACGCCTCCAGAAGCTCTTCAATTACGCAGCACCTCACCAGCCTCCAAGGCTGGCTAACTGGGCTAACTATGCTACAAAGTCTATAAATACTAAGCGGGCGTACATACATACGAAAACACCCAGTATTCAGATGGCTTTTTCTTCTTTTCTAACCAAAAGGAGATGCCAACCCCAAGCAAAAACGATGCAAACCACAAGTCGATACGATGCAGACCACAAGCAAAATCGATGTAGACCACAAGTACCATTCCTCTCCAGAAAAAATCCAGCCGCTTTTAGTTCTCCTTTTCCCTGAGATGGACACCCAACCCGGCCTTTGGCAAAATCATTCAGGTCAATTTTGTATATACACATAGGTCTCAATCACCCTGTGTACGGTATGAACCGCCAAACAACTTCCCGCCACTCTGCCAGTACGCTCCAACTCGCTGTCCGCATCCCTCACTCGCTTCACGCGCAGTTTTACGATGTCTGCAAAAATCGAGGGACAACCGGTTCCAAGATGATACGTGCTTTGATGGAACACTTTGTCCAGGAGGCAAAACAAAAAAGTGAATAAGCTGACTTCGCCAAAGAAAATCCAGGACCATGTTGACGAACTGCGAGCGCTGGCACGCCGAGCTGCTGATGCCGCTCTTACCGCAGCCCCAGACCAGCAATTGACCGTCCTAGATGCGGCAGAGTGTCTTGACCGCATTGCTGGCAATATTGAGCGTAAGGCGAAAAGGGAGGCTGTCGAACCCGCAATCGCCATGCTCCCTCCGAATGCCACCGTACAAGAAGTGCAAACAGCACGTCGCCGTCAGGCAACTTGCCGCGGCACCGATGTTTACCTCCCCAGTTGGGACGCCATGTACCGGGCTCTACCAAGTGCCTTTCTGCGGTCCGCACTCTTCTCCGCCAGCCGCAGTGCTCAAGCTCAGAATGCAAAAGTGCTGGCAGGTGACCAGAGCCCTCTAGTAGCCGGGAAAGAGATTGCAACATTTCAGAATGTGACTCTGATTTTCAGCGGGTATGAACTCTGCCAATTCGACCGCCAAGTATATGCTACCTGCTTGGACTATTATCGTGAGAGACCACTCGCTCCTGAAGAATCCACCCATCACATCCCCACCTCATTTTACGAGTTCGCCAAGCGCATGGACGGAAGCTACAGCCTGGACTCACACAACGCCATCCGGGCTAGCCTGCTTCGCTTGAGCTTCGCCCAGATGCAACTACGCTTCAATCAGCGAAATATTGAGGTACCAAAGCTACTGACAGTGAGCTTTGCCCACGGAAAAGCCGGGGAGGGAGACTTCAAGGGCAGCGATATACTGCTACTGCAAATCACAGAATCCGTTGCTGAGCTATTTGGTCCTGGCGCGTGGACTGCCGTTGACAAAGAAACATTGGGCTATGGCGGGCTAGTGGGCTGGCTGGCCAGTTTCTACGCCAGTCACCTCGGTCCCAAATGGCTACCAGTTGAAGGTTTATACAAGCTGTCAGGCTACGAATCGCACATGCGCAACTTCAAGGCCAGCCTTGTCCGTGCTCTGAATAAGCTGAAACATGAGAAAACGCCGAGCTGTAGTCAAGTTAGCACTTATCACTTTTCGAAAGATGGCAACACACTTATGGTCATTCGCAAAGCGTGGGGTGACAAACTTAATGCCAAGTAAATATTTTTAGAAAAATTTTCTCAGAACCCCCTATAAAACAGAACACCTCGATTGAGATGTCTACTCTGTACGAGATGGTCACCTTGTCTTTTTAGTTTTGCTGGCCCGCTTACGAGGAGCAGCCGTCCGTGTCAACATCAGCGGATTGATACTTGTGACGGGAGCAATCGTTTCGAACCATGACTCCCGCCCCAAAATGCGAACAACACGGATGAGCGTTCCTAGCGACGAACCATAACCGGCTTCCAAATTCCGTAAAGTACGGACGCTAATAGCCGCACGTTCGGCAAGCGTTGCTTGGTCGAGGTTCTGATGTATGCGAAGGGTCTTCAACCGCTCGCCCAACTCCACCTCTATTTCGCCCACCGTTTGATGCCTTTGTGTGCTGCTTATCGCCATACATGCCTCCAGAAAACCGCCCGCATCAACCGGCAATATTATTCCCCTTACTGCTTAAAATCACCAATAAAAGGATATTTTTTGCCGGTTATTGCGAGAGGGTGATACGTGTGACCCACTGGTGCTCCCCCCATACATCGTACTTGGGTTTACGTTTCATACCCCGCCATTCTCTGAAGTGAATTGATTCCGCGGCTACATGTCAGAGCACCTGCAGTGCCACCAGGAGATGGTCATACAGGACAGCCCTTGGGCTTGTCTAATAGCTGCTGTTCTTTCCAGTCAATGCCATTATCCTCCAGCAAGGCAGCCAGCTGAGCCCCCTCGACTGGCGAAGCTGCAACGGTGTCGATAGCGTTCTGAGGACCATCTGTCTGCTATTTTGGCAAAACTGATTCACAAGGGCCGCGGTAACGTCAGCGGCTTTGGCAACACCATGCTGACATCAGCAGGTTGTCGTAATCACGGACATTATCGTTGTTGCGTCCTTGATTGCGGACTTTACTTTCTAGGCCAGAAAGCCTACATTGTCCGCAATCAAGGACATTAATCTCATTGCGACCGTAATTGCAGACATGAAACGAGATGAGACGCCGTTACTGACGCCCGCCAGAATACAGGAGGCGCACGAGCTGGGTGAAAAGCTGGCGCGCTTGCGCGTGGCCCGCCGCCTGCGACAAGCCGATGCCGCAGCCCGGGCAGGCTTGGCACGCTCGACGGCCGCGCTGATTGAAAAGGGCGACCTCAGCCGTACGCAAGCACAAATCCTGCGCTACCTGGAGGCAATCGCACCGGGGCTCACCCTCCTGGGTCTACTGCAGGAAATCGACCCATCGCTCAAGGCGCTCAGGGCCAAAGAAATCACGAAACGCGTGCGGCCCCTGAGCAAATCTGAGCTGGACGAGTTGGACTTCTGATGGCGACCCAGCACTTCAAACTGGCTGTTTTTGCCTGGTTGCCAGACAAGCCTGAAGGCCGGTTTGTCCCCGCGGGGCTGCTGAACCTTTCGGAGACCGTTGGCGCCAACGTCCGGAGCCGTGAGCTCACCTCGCGCTTCGCCTACGGCCTCGGCTACCTCAACCGCCCCACGTCTTTTGAGGTCGACCCGGTGAGTTTGGGGCTGGCCGACAAAGAAGCCGTGCGGGGCCAAGAACTGTTTCCAGTCAATGGTCTGGATGAATTTGGAGGCATTCGGGATGCCGCGCCAGATGCCTGGGGCCGCCGCGTCATTGAAGCCAGACGCAAAGTCCCGGCCAATACGCTATCCGAAGCCGAATACCTCCTGGAAGCGGGGGGAGACCGTGTGGGCGCATTGGACGTTCGACCTGACATCCGGAGCCCCGACTCACCTTCAGCCAGTGACATGCACTCGTTGACATACGTGCTGCAGGCGGCCGAGGCGGTCGAGCAAGGTGTTCCCGTTCCTGCCAATTTGGAAGCATTCCTCGGGGCAGGACCCTCTGCCGGCGGCGCACGCCCAAAAGCGTCAGTGCGGGATGAACAGGGCGCCTTGTGGTTGGCTAAGTTTCCGGCCAAAGGCGACACCTTCGATGTTGCACGAGCAGAAAGCTGCACCTTGGAGTTGGCGCGGCGCTGCGGTTTGACGGTTCCCGAAGTGCGCTACCTCCTGGTGGGGAACAAGCCCGTGATGCTAATTCGCCGCTTTGACCGCTATTGGGCTGCGCCTGGCGAACTGCCGACTGAAAACACGGCCTTGCATGACACCCGACCTGGAGCTGCCTTGGTCGAAGGACGCCTACCCTTGGTCAGCGGTTTGACGCTGGTGGCTTGCTCCGAGTTTGAGTCCCGGACCAAGGGATACCACGATTTGGCGCAAGCCATCCGCCGGTACGTTCACCCGCCGCTCATCAAGGCCAATTGCGAGGAGCTCTTCGCACGCCTGGTCTTCAACATCTTCGTGAGCAATGACGATGACCATCTGCGCAACCATGCCTTTGTGCGCGACCCGCGACTAGACGGTTGGGTCTTGAGTCCGCTATACGACGTAGTGCCCCGCCCGGGCGTGGCCTACGAACGCATGCTGCATCTGGAGGTGGGGGAAAGGGGGAAACTCGCCACCCTGGACAACGCGCTGAGTTATTTTTCTGCTTTTGTCTCAGCGCGCGCACGCGCCGTCGACATCATCCGACGCGTCTGGGGCGAGGTACGCGAGTGGAAAACGACCTTCGCAAACCACGGGGCGGATGACAAACTCCTGGCTCAAGTTGAGGGAGCCTTCCGCGAGCTGGAACACATCGCCAGCCCCATGCTTGTTAACGAAGTTCGACACGGAGCGTAAGCAGCATCCAGAAATACATCGCTACATCGGCACGATGCGGTCCATTGCTACTCCAGCCTCTTCCACACAGCGCTCTTGGGTTTACATTTCATGCTCCTTCATTCTCTGATGTGTGAATCGATTTCGCGGGAACATGACAGCACACCTGCCGCGCCATCAGGTGATGGTAATGCAGGACAGGCCTTCACCCTAACTAGACTGTACACACAAAAAAACACTCCCTCTTTGAGGGAGTGTGAGAAATCAGTACGTTGTCTTACACATATCGTCCACCACCGAACCACCAGCCCTTCGGGTTATTAAGCAGTTCGACTCCGTACGCCTTCTGGCAAAGAAGAACCAGCAACAACTTCATCTTTTCGGGGAGTGCCTCCAACGCCCCCTCATCCACCCCAGATTCAATAGCAGCCGGTGATTGACTTACAGGAGTCATTGCCTCTCTGAGCCGCTCCGCCATCGAAGGAAATGGGGCCAGAAAATCTGCCGCTGACAATCGCTCTGCCATGATGAATCCAGCTACGCCGGGCACTTCCAAGTAGGCCGCAAACTTGCGCATCAGGTCGTCGTCAATGCCATCAATCGGTTTGTCGCCGTTCAACAATTGCGACAGATAGCTCTGACTGATACCCAGTTGAGCCGCTAGGCCAGAAATACTTTCTCCTTTATTACGCAGGGTATTTTTTAACGCCACGCGCAATCGTTTACCTTTTTTGTTTGCCGCTTGCATGATTATTGCCTCAATGGTCGGGCACATGCCCAACCTCGTATAGGCAAACCGGTAGTGCCATCCTGAATGTCATTGCTGAAAGCAATAATCTATTGCAGAAGGTAATAATTTTTCCTTTCCAGTCCCAGATAGGTAGCTTTGGCCGTTCGACCATTTTTATGAGCCACCATGCCAAACTTCCTGCCGAATGCCTTAGATACTGAGGGGCTGTCTTCAGCTGCAAAGCACGTACTCTACGGCGCAATTCTGATTGCTCTACAAAACCGCACTCGCTCACTTCATATTCATAACATTGAGGAGTTCTGCAAACGTGTTGGCTTGCCTGCGTCAACGGCCAAGCCACAGCTCATCGAACTATTGAATGAAGTTCGACTAGCAGGTGGTCTTTGCGAGAATAACTTGAAGAGCGAAGATGACTTCGACACGCCGACAGGTAGCTGTCCAGTCTTCAGCGCTATTTACATCATCAACAGTCTGATAGGGTTTTCATTAAGTACGCCGATGTACATGCTCTCAGAGCACGATTTGAATCGTCTTTTGCCTTATGACGTCTAGGCCTGTTATTGCTTATTTAATCGCGGAGGCCGGCTTTGCCCGGTTGCAGCACGCGAAAACTATTACGCGAACTCTCCGCGGAATCGTGGTCAACTCCACAGTGACTCAGCAATCAACTCTGGCGGCATCACCTCCCAATAGCTGTGCAGCGAGAACAACTGGGAGAATCTTTCTAGATGGGGCCAACGTGCGAGCACTTCTAGGCCATGAGGGTCCGTAAGCCGTGCTCTACATCCGCCCAAAGGACGCAACGCGTGACTACAAGCAATTGCTTCATAGCGCTTGATGACCGCTTTCTCATCCTCAAGGACTTTGGACAGGTCTTCGATTGGGGCACTTAACGTCAGCGCAAGCAACCCCATGTTACGTTTTTCGAGTTCGACCAGCAGCTCGCCTACAGTATCTGGGTCGCCCTTGTCCGTCCCAACTAAAGGGGTGTGCCAGATTATTCGAATCAGTGCTGGAGCGTATTTAACGACCAACTCTTTCTCTGCTGATGTGATTTTTATGGCACCCCGGGTTCGACGTCCAGGCCTGCGGCCTTTGTGAGGAGTTACCTCTGGCGGTTGCGCATATATCTGAGCGTCAAGGAGAGTTCTGCCCACCTTTACAGCGTCCAGCCAATCCGGGTCAAGGGTTCCCATTGACGCCCTCCCAGAATACCCACAAAAATGGCGTGGCTTTGTTGTGGCTGTAGTCGTATTAGCGCTCTTCGTGGAAAAATCAGTGCCGCCGACGAGCGTGAATGGATTTTTTGGTTTCATAGAAACAATTACAGCCTGTTCTGCACAATTTTCAATTGTGCTACAGCATGACGTTGTGCAGCAAGTTGCTGCCTTTGTAGCGCCACGTCGTAGGCCCAAACCCAAATGGTGTCCACGATACGTACCAGCTTCGGATGAAGCTCCGCGCGCTTCTCCTTCGCAACTTCATCGTTGAACACATACATGGGCACCATCGCTTCAGCCCCAAAAAGCATCGCCGAAGACCGTACCCGCCGGCTACAAGGCTTGCTTCTCAAATTTTCTATAGTAAGCCGACGTGGTGCCAATGACCGGCAGGAGAGTATCTGCAAGGCCGAGTGGAGCAGAATAATGAGCATACGGCTTATCCATCTCTTGGACTTTGAAACGCTGTCCAAAGCCGCATAATGGAGGCGATACACCGCTTGAAGGCGAAGCGCTCGCCGCCCGGTTGTGACCGGACTTCGAAGCCTTCCTTGAACAACGCGCTACCATGGTAGCTGTAGCCGCCAGGGAACTGACCACAGGTAAGTTGCTAACTCGTAGCGCAGGTCTTCCGTGAAGCCGAGCAATCTACTGGCGGTAAGTAAGGAGAGAGGCGGGACAACAGTGGGCACCAAGCAGCAGGCCCTTGCCTCCTGGTAGCAAAAAAGCGCCCGTAACGGGCGCTTTTCGTGAGGGAGAGCTCACAACAGGTTTACAAAATCCGAATAAAAATCTATGCTTTTTCTTGTCATCAACACTGAGGAGTACAGTCCAAGCCTTTGATTTTGCGGCACTTCCTATTAGCCGACCCAGAACGGATAGTTGGCCGCTTCGATACCGGCCTTGGTCAGTGCATTGAACAGGGTGGACTTGCCGACGTTGGGCAGACCGACAATACCGCATTTCAGACTCATGGGAATTCCTCGAATTTTCCGGCCTGCGCGTTTGGCGCCGCAGGCATTGACCGGTGGCATTGTACCACCTGGCCGATCATTTTTTGTGCACTCTGGCTTGGCCGCAGCCTGCGGCCAACGTTTACTTGGCGGCGGTGTGCAGGGTCTTCATCGCCGCCGCGCTGTTGCCGGCCAGCACGTCCGGCATCACCTGCAGCGCCTTGGCGATGGCGTCGTCGATCGCCTGCTGCTCTTCGGCGCGCGCCTTTTTCAGCACGAAGTTGGCGACCTCGTTGCGATCGCCGGGATGACCGATGCCCAGGCGCAGGCGCCAGAAGTTGGGCGAGCCCAGCTTGGCGATGATGTCCTTCAGGCCGTTGTGGCCGCCGTGACCGCCGCCCTGCTTCAGCCGTGCCGCGCCCGGCGGCAGGTCCAGCTCGTCGTGCACCACCAGGATTTCTTCCGGCGCGATCTTGTAGAAGCGCGCCAGTGCACCCACCGCCTGGCCGGACAGGTTCATGTAGGTCATCGGCTTGAGCAGCCACAGGTCGCCTGCGGCCAAGGTGGCGCGCGAGACCTCGCCGAAATACTTGCCCTCGCCACGCAGCGGCGCCTTGTGCTGCCAGGCCAGCTCGTCCACCAGCCAGAAGCCTGCGTTATGGCGCGTTCTTTCGTATTCCGGCCCGGGATTCCCCAGTCCCACCACCAGACGGATTGCCGACATTCTCTTGATCCCAACAATGAAAAACCCGCTGCGGAGCGTATCAGCAGCGGGCCTCGTACCGCACCGTCAAACGGTGAGGCGCTTAAGCATTACACACGAATGAAGTCGATGTGCAGCACCAGTTGCTTGAACGGGTGGTTCTGGAAAGCAGCAACTTTAACTTGCTCTTTCTGACCGTCGATCACCAGATCCAGCACTTCATTGTGGAAGGCTTCGTTTTTCAGCGCGTAGTACATGGTGTTGTGGTCCAAGGTGATGGACACGGCTTCCTTGCCGGCGCCGTAAACGACAGCAGGGGTTTGACCAGCACGACGCAGGCGGCGGCTCGCACCCGTACCTTCAGCAACGCGCTTGGTAGCGATAACTTCGATTGTCATTTGAATAACTCCGATTAGCCTTGCGGCTTGATTTAAATCTCCAGCCCACCGCGACCAGCGGGCTGAACGCTTACGGCAGGCAGGCGCCTGACGAAACCAGGTCCTCATTGAAGAGGTAGGACACCGATTCTTCGTTGTTGATACGACGCAGGGTTTCTGCGATCAGGCCACCAATCGATACCACACGGATGCGGCTGCTCTGCTTGGCTTGCGCCGACAGCGGAATGGTATCGGTGATCACGACCTGGTCGATGTCCGAATTGTTGATGCGATCCACGGCCTGGCCGGAGAAGATGGCGTGCGAGGCATAGGCCAGCACGCGCTCGGCACCGCGCTCTTTCAGCGCGGAGGCGGCCTTGCACAGGGTGTTCGCGGTGTCGATCATGTCGTCGACGATCAGGCAGGTCCGGCCCTGCACGTCACCGATGATGTTCATCACTTCGGCCACGTTGGCTTTCGGACGACGCTTGTCGATGATCGCGAGATCGGTATTCAGCGCCTTGGCCACGGCACGGGCACGTACCACGCCGCCGACGTCCGGGCTGACCACGATCAGGTCTTCGATGCGCTGTGAACGGATGTCCTTCAGCAGCACCGGCGTGGCGTACACGTTGTCCACCGGCATGTCGAAGAAGCCCTGGATCTGGTCGGCGTGCAGGTCAACGGTCAGTACGCGGTCGATGCCGGCGCTGGTCAGCATGTTGGCTACCAGTTTGGCGGTAATCGGCACCCGGGCGGAGCGCGGACGACGATCCTGGCGCGCGTAGCCGAAGTACGGAATTGCGGCGGTGATACGACCTGCGGAGGCGCGCTTGAGCGCATCGGCCATGGTCAGGATCTCCATCAGATTGTCGTTGGTCGGTGCACAGGTCGATTGCAGGATGAACACGTCGCGACCGCGCACGTTTTCCAGCAGCTCAACGGCCACTTCGCCATCGCTGAATTTGCCGACATCGGCGCGTCCCAGCGAAATGTCGAGGTGCTTGACCACGTTTTGCGCCAGTTCCGGATTTGCCGTCCCGGTGAAGACCATCAAACTATCGTATGCAGCCATAATAAAAGAATTGCCTTAAATCGGTAGATAAAGAAAAAGCGTGTAAGGATCCTTACACGCTTTTTTTCTTAGTTTACTCTCGTAAGCCTGGCTGAGGAGGAAGGATTCGAACCTTCGCATGCCGGAATCAAAATCCGGTGCCTTAACCAACTTGGCGACTCCCCAGTATTCTTTAAATTGTGCAGGGTTTTGGCTGAGGAGGAAGGATTCGAACCTTCGCATGCCGGAATCAAAATCCGGTGCCTTAACCAACTTGGCGACTCCCCAGTAGCACTGCTATTCCCTGTCAAACATCGGATGCGCTGCCAACCCCTTGGCAACAAAACCGCTGAATCGTGACGACAGGGAACGATATACTGTTTTTGCTTGATTTTCGTCACCGCATTCCAGAAACACACAAGCTCCGGAACCGGTCATCAACGGCGAGCCGCATTCTCTTAATGCGCTCAAGGCTTCATTTACCGCTGGATACATTTGGCAGACAACGCTTTGCAAATCGTTTTGCCTTGGCGGCGTCGTTGCTAGGGTTCGCATTGTGGAGAAACCGGCCTGCCCTGTCAACACCCGGCGTGAAAATTCCTTGAAAACCGCTGCCGTCGGCACCTGTACTGTTGGCTGCAGCACCACATACCAGGCTTCGGGCAGGCTGATTTCGCTCAGCTGTTCGCCGATGCCGGTAGCGCGCGCATTGCGCCCGAAGATGAATACCGGTACGTCGGCCCCCAGCTTCACGCCCAGCTGCATCAGCGCCGCGCGTGACAGGCCGCAGCCCCACAGCCGGTTGAGCGCCAGCAACACCGTCGCCGCATCGGAGGAGCCGCCGCCGAGGCCGCCGCCCATCGGGATACGCTTGTGCAGGCGCAAGCTGGCGCCCTGCGTGCTGCCGCTGGCCTGCTGCAACAGCCGCGCCGCCCGCACGGTCAGATCACTGTCCGCCGGCACGCCGGGAATCGGGTTCAGCAGCACGATGTCGCCGTCGTCGCGCAGTGCGATGTCGATGCTGTCGCACAGGTCGATGAAGCGGAAATCGCTGTCCAGCAGGTGGTAGCCATCGTCACGCTTGCCGGTGATCAGCAGATTGAGGTTGAGCTTGGCCGGAGCGGGATAGGTATGGAACACAGGTTCGGTCATGGAGCAGGAACGACAGTATCGGATTGCAGGGGGACAAACTGGCGCCAGTCGGACAGCACCAGGCGGATGCTCAGGCCCTCGCGCTCCAGCTCGACGCGGCGCGGCTGGGCAAGGTTGGCCGCATCGCGGTGGATGCGGATCAGCCAGCCCTGCTGCTGCAGGTGGCCTTCCGGGGTGGTGGTGTAGGGGAACTGCGGTGCCGGGTGGCCGCGCACCCACCACACCAGGTTGGCCAGCGGCAGCGGCCAGCCCAGCTGGCGTTCGGTCAGCGTCTCGACATCGCTGGCAAACTGCTGCTGGCCGTCGGCCAGCAGGGTGACGCCGTGACTGTCGCGGTGCAGGCTGGCGACGGTGTTGCCCACCGGCGTCTTGATCGCCAGCTGGTCGTCGCTTGCGGTGTGTTGCCAGTCAAAGCCGGCGACGTGGCCCTTGCCGTCCAGATTCACCGCCAGGCGGCCGGCGACGTCGAAGGGCTGGTCCTGCACCTGCGGCTGCAACGGTGCCGCGCTGGACGGCACATCCTTGAACGAGGCACAGCCAGTGAGCAGCCACAGCGGCAGCAACAGTAACAGCCAGCGTGCAATCATGGCTGCAGGCGCTGCAGGGTTTCACTCAGTACCGGGTGATCCGGTTCTTTCTTGCGCGCCTCGGCCCACAGCTTGCGCGCCTCGTCGAGGCGCCCGGACTGCCATAGCACCTCGCCCAGATGGGCGGCCACTTCAGCGTCCGGCATGCTGGCGTAGGAGGCCTGCAGGTATTGCAGCGCCTGCTCCAGCTTGCCGAGCTTGTAGTACACCCAGCCCAGGCTGTCGAGGATCGTCGGGGCGCCCGGCGCCGCCTGGTGTGCCTTCTCCACGTAGGCCAGCGCCTCGCGGTAGCGCGTGGTGTGGTTGCTGAGCGCGTAGCCCAGCGCATTCAGCGCGTGCACGTGGTCCGGCACCAGCTCCAGCACCTGCAGCAGGTCTTTTTCCGCCAGCGGGAACTGTCCGTCCAGCTCCGCCAGCAGTGCGCGGTCGTACAGCAGTTCGGTGGCGCGCGGCTGGCGCTGCAGCCCCTGGTTCAGCAGCGCCATCGCCTGCGTGCGGTCGCCGGCATTCCTGGCGATCTGCGCCTGCAGCGCGACGACCCGCACCAGCTGGCTGCCGTCGCCGGCCAGCGGCTGCAGGTCGTTGATCGCCTGCTGCCAGTTGCCGTCCGCGGCGTCCAGCTGCGCCAGGCGCAACCGTGCCGGCAGGTAGTTCTCGCCCTGCCCCACCTGCTGGTACCAGTGGCGCGCCTGTTGCGGCTGTTTCTGTTCGTCCGCCAGCTGGCCCAGGGTGTAGCGCAGGGTGTCGGCATCGGTGTAACCGGCCTGCAGCGCGGCCTCCAGCTGGCGGCGCGCCAGCGGCAGGTTGCCGTTCTGGAACGCCAGCAGACCGGCCATGTTCAGCAGTTCCGCCTGTTTCGGGTATTGTTGCAGCGCCTTTTCGGCGTGGCGTTGCGCGTCGGTGTAGCGCTTCTCGCCGGCCAGCAGCCGCACCATGGTCAGGTTCAGCTCCAGGCTGGCGGCAGGACGCAGTTGCAGCTGCGTCTGCAGGAAGTCGATGGCATTGGGCACCGAGTGGCGACGCAGGCGATCGACCTGCCATAGCAGCGGCAGATCCCACTTCGGGGCGATTTGGGCGAGACGGACGAACTCCTTGTCGACCTCGGCCTGCTCACCGGCCTCGGCGGCCACCGCCAGGTGGGCAAAGCGTGCTTCCGGCAGCTCCGGATAGCGTTCGGCCAGGTCGCTGACCAGTTTTGCCGCGGCGACCCGGTCCGGCTGGCGCGCCAGCAGGCGTGCCAGCTGCACGAAGATGGCGCCGGCGCGTGCCGGCTGCCGCGCCAGCATGCCTTCCACCAGCGGCTGGCTTTCCGCCAGTTTGCCGGCACGCAGCAGTGCGATCAGCAGCTGTTCGCGCGCAGAATCGGCATCCGGGTCCAGCTCGATCCACAGGGCCAACGCCTCGGAGGCCTGGCGCACGTTGCCGGAGAACATCGCGAATTCGGAGGCACGCTGCGCCACGCGCGGGTCGCGGGTTTCGCGCGCCAGTTGCAGATAGGTTTCCGCGGCGACACCGGCGCCGCCGCGCTGCACCACGATCTCGCCGGCCAGCAGGCCGTACAGCCACTCCTCGCTCAGCTCCAGTCTGGGGATGCGCGGGTTGTCGGCCACCGCCTCCCCGGCCGTTTCATCGGCGGGCTCATCGGCTGCCGCTTCCGCACTGGCAGACGACGCGGGGGGGGCAGGCGGGATGCTGGCGCAGGCGACCAGGACAAGGGGGGCAAGTGCTGCGGCGATACGGAGTAGTGCGTTCATGCTTGGCCTAAACATCGGTTCAGGCGGGTAGAATACCACGCCCGTTCGTTTAATCATGATCACGGCAAGGAAAACTGCAATGCCGGAATTGCCAGAAGTCGAAACCACCTGTCGCGGCATCGCGCCGCTGCTGCTGCACGCCACCATCCGTGGCGTGACCGTGCGCGAGGCGCGTCTGCGCTGGCCGGTGCCGCCGGAGCTTGCGGCCAACCTTGCCGGTCGCCGCGTGCTCGGCATCAGCCGCCGCGCCAAGTACCTGCTCGTCGACTTCGAACACGGCACGCTGATCCTGCATCTGGGCATGTCCGGCAGCCTGCGCTTCGTGGCGCCGGGCACGCCGCCGGAAAAACATGACCATGTAGACATCGATCTGGGGCAAACGGTTCTGCGTTATCGCGATCCGCGCCGTTTTGGCGCCATCCTGTGGCAGCAGGGCCCGGCCCTGGCGCATCCGCTGCTGGCGCAACTGGGGCCGGAGCCGCTGTCGTACGCCTTCGACGGCGCGGTGCTGCAGCAGGCGCTCCGGCGCCGCGGCAGCGCCATCAAGCTGGCGATCATGGACAACCACGTGGTGGTCGGCGTCGGCAACATCTACGCCAACGAGGCGCTGTTCCACGCCGGCATCCACCCGGCCCGCGCCGCCAACGGCCTCAGCGGCGTGGAGTACGCGCGGCTGGCCGCCGAGATCAAGGCGGTGCTGGCGCGCGCCATCGACGCCGGTGGCAGCACGCTGCGCGATTTTGTCGACGCCCGCGGCAAGCCGGGCTACTTCCAGCAAAGCTATATGGTCTACGGCCGCCGCGACCTGCCCTGCCACGTCTGCGGCAGCCTGATCCGCGAGCTGCGCCAGGGGCAGCGCAGCTCCTGCTTTTGCCCGCATTGCCAGCCGTGTTAAATTGCGCCGCGTCGCCTGACTGATAAAGCCCATCGTGCATCGTCCCACCTCCTGGCCTACCCGCCTGCTCCGCCTCGGCCGCCTCGGCATGCACTTGCTGCGCGGCCTGCTGGTGATCGCCACCCGCTATCCGCACCTGTCGCAACCGGCCCGCGCGGTGATCACCCAGCGCTGGTCGCGGCACCTGCTGCACATTCTGGCGATCAAGGTGCGCGTCCACGGCACGCCGCCAGCGGTGTATCCGGCCAACACCCTGGTGGTCGCCAACCACATCTCGTGGCTGGACATCTTCGCGCTCAACAGCGTCACCGTGTCGCGTTTCGTGGCCAAGAAGGAGCTGCGCGACTGGCCGCTGGCCGGCTTCCTGATCAAGAACGCCGGCACCCTGTTCATCGACCGCAACAACCGCCGCGACGCCAGCCGCGTCAACGAACAGCTGGCCAAGGCCTTGCAGGACGGCGGCTGCATGGCGGTGTTCCCGGAGGCCACCACCTCCGACGGTCGCAGCCTGCTGCCGTTCAAGGCCTCGCTGTTCGAGGCCTCGCGCCTGGCGCACGCCACGGTGCAGCCGGTGGCGATCCGCTACCTGACCCCCGGTGGCCACTACTGCGCCGCCGCCGCCTACGCCGGCGACACCAGCTTCTGGCAGAGCCTGTGCCTGATCCTGGCCAGCCGCGCCATGGTGGTGGAGCTGAGCTACACCGCCGCCATCCCGCCCTACGACACCGCGCTGGCCAGCCGCTTCCAGCTATCGGAAACCGCGCGCGACGCCATCCGCGACGCACTGCAACTGCCAGCCGAGCCCGTCGTCGCCGCCGAATAGCCGTCCACACCTGCCCTCGCGCCGCCGGCATGGGGCATCCCGATGCTGCACCGCAACCATGCCAGCCTGCTAGGCGGCGAAAGCCAATACGGAGATTCCCCAATAGGGTTTTCCGCGATGGGGAAATACCCAATGTTGGCGCCCTGCCCGCCTGCCGCATGATCCTCGCCAAGACGCCAACACAGCGTGGGCGACCATCACGGCGCCGGACACAGGAGAGTGCACCATGCAGAACAAACCCTTTTACAAGAGCCTGTATTTTCAGGTCATTGTCGCCATCGTACTGGGGGTGACCCTCGGGCACCTGATGCCGGAACTCGGCGCCAAGATGAAACCGCTGGGCGACGGCTTCATCAAGCTGGTGAAGATGATGATCGCGCCGATCATCTTCTGCACCATCGTGGTCGGCATTGCCGGCATGGAAGACATGAAAAAGGTTGGCCGCGTCGGCGGCAAGGCCTTGCTGTACTTCGAAGTGGTCACCACGCTGGCGCTGATCATCGGCCTGGTGGTAGTCAACGTGCTGCAGCCCGGCGCCGGCATGAACGTCGATCCGGCCACGCTGGATGCCGGCGCCATCGCCAAGTACACCGAAAAGGCCGCCGGCCAGAGCACGGTCGATTTCATCCTGCACATCATTCCGCATAGCGTGGTCGGCGCCTTCGCCGAGGGCGAAATCCTGCAAGTACTGCTGTTCTCGGTGCTGTTCGGCGTCGGCCTGTCGCTGATGGGCAAGCAGGGCAAGCCGGTGGTGGAGTTGTTCGAGAAGGTCTCGCACGTGCTGTTCTCGGTGATCGGCTTCATCATGAAGCTGGCCCCGATCGGTGCCTTCGGCGCGATGGCGTTCACCATCGGCAAATACGGCGTCGGCAGCCTGGCGCAGCTGGCGGCATTGATGGGCAGCTTCTACCTGACCTGCGTGCTGTTCATCGGCCTGGTGCTGGGCACCATCGCCCGTGCCAACGGCTTCAGCGTGTGGAAGCTGATCAAGTACATCAAGGAAGAGCTGCTGATCGTGCTGGGCACTTCGTCGTCGGAGTCGGCGCTGCCGCGGCTGATGGCCAAGCTGGAACAGCTGGGCTGTGCCAAGCCGGTGGTCGGTCTGGTAGTGCCGACCGGTTACTCCTTCAACCTGGACGGCACCTCGATCTACCTGACCATGGCTGCGATCTTCATCGCCCAGGCCTGCGGCATCGACCTGACGCTGACCCAGGAGCTGACCATCATCGGCGTGCTGCTGCTGACCTCCAAGGGCGCCGCCGGCGTCACCGGCTCCGGCTTCATCACCCTCGCCGCCACCCTGGCGACGATTCCGGAAATCCCGGTCGCCGGCCTGGCGCTGATCCTCGGCATCGACCGCTTCATGTCCGAAGCGCGCGCACTGACCAACCTGGTCGGCAACGCGGTGGCCACCGTGGTGGTGGCGAAGTGGGAAAACTCGCTGGACGTGGCACAGATGCAGCGCGAGCTGGCCAACCCGACCCCGATCCAGCACGGCCTGCCGGTGGAAGCGCCGCACCTGATCCGCGAAGTGTCGCAAGAGCTGAGCTGATCCCGCTCACTACCAACGCAAAGCCCCTGTCACAGGACAGGGGCTTTTTTCTTGCGGCCAATGTTGGCCGCAGCCGCCGCGCCTTACCTGGCCTTGCCGATCTCGCGATAGGGCGGGCACGGCAGCGAGAAGCAGGCGCGGTCTTCCAGCCGCACCGCGGTCAGGCTGCCGCCCCACAGGCAGCCGCTGTCGATGGCCAGCACATCCTCGTTCAGCATCAGCCCCAGCGCCGACCAGTGGCCGCAGACGATGGGCGTGTCCATGCTGCGCCGCCCGTCCACCGCAAACCACGGCCGCAGCTGCGCCGGCGCGCCGTCCAGCTCGCCCTTGTAGGACAGGTCCAGCTCGCCGTCGCTGTTGATGAAGCGCATCCGCGTCATCGCGTTGATGATCAGCCGCCAGCGATCCATGCCCTTCAGCTCGCCGTGCCAGCGCGAGGGCTTGTTGCCGTACAGCTTGGCGAACAGCTTGCGGTAGTCCTTGCCCGACAGCTCGTCCTCCACCTCCTCCGCCAGTCGCAGCGCCTTGTTGATGCTCCACTCCGGCAGCAGGCCGGCGTGCACCATCGCGTAGCCCTGTTCGTAGATCATCAGCGGCTGGCAGCGCAGCCAGTCCAGCAGCAGCTTGCTGTCGGCGGCGTCCAGCACGTCGTTAATGGTGTCGTCGCTGTGGATCTTGCCGTAGCCCTCGGCCACCGCCAGCAGGTGCAGGTCGTGGTTGCCGAGCACCATCTGCGTGCAGTCCTGGTGCTCGTACACCCAGCGCAGCACCGCCAGCGATTCCGGGCCGCGGTTGACCAGGTCACCGGTCAGCCACAGCGTGTCGCGGCCGGGGTTGAATTCAATCTGGCGCAAGAGCGCCATAAAGGGCGCAAAGCAGCCCTGCAAATCGCCAATCGCGTAGGTGGCCATGTGTTGTTGTCCTGTTGATGAATGCGGCCAACCTTGGCCTGAGCCGTGCCGCACCGTCGCGCCCGCCGTTATTGCCACGGCGGTGGGCCGGCCGCCAATGATAAAGGAAAGCGCATGGCCGTATTGTGCCGCGGGCTCTACAATGCGCGTTGTCCATGAAAGATTGACGACATCCCATGTCCCTGCTGCAACTGAATCCGCCGCAACGCGCCGCCATCATGTCGCTGGACGGCCCGCTGCTGGTACTTGCCGGCGCCGGCTCCGGCAAGACGCGGGTGATCACCCAGAAGATCGAGTACCTGATCCGCGAGGGCGGTTACGACGCGCGCCACATCGCCGCCATCACCTTCACCAACAAGGCGGCACGCGAGATGCTGGAGCGCGTCGGCAAGCTGATGGACAGCCGCCTGCTGAAAGGCATCACCGTGTCCACCTTTCACTCGCTGGGCATGCATTTCCTGCGCCAGGAGGCGCCACACCTCGGCTACAAGCCGCAGTTTTCCATTCTCGACAGCTACGACGCCGCCAAGATCATTTCCGACATCCTGAAAAGCACGCACAAGGACGAAGTGCGCAAGGTGCAAAGCCGCATCTCGCTGTGGAAAAACGAACTGCTCGGCCCCGACGCCGCGCTGCGGGCCGCCGACAACGAGTTCGACCGCATCTGCGCAACGACCTACGCCGGCTACCAGGCAACGCTCACCGCCTATCAGGCGATGGACTTCGACGACCTGATCCGCTTCCCGGTAGAGCTGCTGCGCAGCCACCCCGAGATACTGATCAAGTGGCAAGGCAAGCTGCGCTACCTGCTGATCGACGAATACCAGGACACCAACACCTGCCAGTACCAGCTGGTGAAGCTGCTCACCGGTGTGCGCGGCATGTTTACCGCGGTGGGCGACGACGACCAGTCGATCTACGCCTGGCGCGGCGCCAACATGGAAAACCTGCGCCTGCTGCAGCACGACTTTCCCAAGCTGAAGGTGATCAAGCTGGAGCAGAACTACCGCTCCACCGCACGCATCCTGCGTGCCGCCAACTCGGTGATCGCCAACAACCCCAAGCTGTTCGAGAAGCAGCTGTGGAGCGAGCTGGGCCTGGGCGACCCCATCCACGTGGTGCAGTGCAAGGACGAGGAACATGAGGCCGACGTGGTAGTGCAGCGCCTCCTGGCGCACAAGTTCGAGCACCGCACGGCGTTCAAGGATTACGCCATCCTCTATCGCGGCAACTACCAGGCGCGCATCTTCGAACAGGCACTGCGCAACCAGCGCATCCCGTACCAGATGGCCGGCGGGCAGAGCTTCTTCGACAAGCCGGAAATCAAGGACGTACTGGCCTACCTGCGCCTGATCGCCAACCCCGACGACGACCCGGCCTTCATCCGCGCACTCACCACCCCCAAGCGCGGCGTCGGCGCCACCACGCTGGAAAAGCTGGGCAACTGGGCCGGACAGCGCGGCAACAGCCTGTTCGCCGCCGCTCACGAACCGGGCCTGCGCGTACAGGTACAGGATGCACAGCTCAGGCCGCTGGAAGACTTCTGCCGCTTCATCGCCAACCTGCAATACCGCGCCACGCGCGAGCCGGCCGGCGAGCTGGTGATGGAAATGCTGAAGGCGATCGGCTTCGAGGCCTGGCTGTACGACAGCGAGGACAGCCAGCGTGCCGCCGAAATCAAGTGGAAAAACGTGACGGAGCTGGCGGCCTGGCTGCAGAAGAAAGGCGATGCCGACGGCAAGAACCTGATCGAGCTGTCGCAGACCATCGCGCTGATCACCATGCTGGAAGGCCGCGACGAGGGCGAAGTCGACGCGGTGAAGATGTCCACCCTGCACGCGTCCAAAGGGCTGGAATACCCGCACGTGTTCCTGATCGGCTGCGAGGAAGGCATCCTGCCGCACAGCGAATCGGTGGACAACGGCATGGTGGAGGAAGAACGGCGCCTGATGTACGTCGGCATCACCCGCGCCCAGCGCAGCCTGACGCTGACCTACTGTGTCAAGCGCCGCCGCGCCGGCGAGTGGCTGTTCGTGGAACCGTCGCGCTTCATCGCCGAGATCAGCGGCGACGACATCCGCCACTTCGGCAAGCCCGGCGCCGAACCCATCGTCAGCAAGCGCGAGGGCAAGAGCAAGCTTGCCAACCTGATGGCCAGCCTCGACAGCAAGGTGCAGAAGCCGGAGCAGTAAACGCCGCCTTGCGGCCAACGTTGGCCGCAATGAAAAACGCCGCGCAACCGCGCGGCGTTTTTGATGGCAACTGCCGGAAACTTACTTGGCAGAATTGGCCAGGTATTCCACGGCCGCCTTGAACTCGGCATCGGAACCGCCGTAGCCGCCCTTGGGAGGCATCGCATTCAGGCCCTTGGCGG
Organism: Vogesella fluminis; assembly: GCF_014652335.1. GTDB lineage: Bacteria > Pseudomonadota > Gammaproteobacteria > Burkholderiales > Chromobacteriaceae > Vogesella > Vogesella fluminis. The sequence goes on from NZ_BMYP01000002.1 coordinate 42,975, forward strand.
CGGACGCCAGCAGACCGTCCACACCCTTGGCCAGACGCGGTGCCCAGGCAGCCTTGTCGCCGAACTTCGGTGCGCCGGCCGCGCCGCTGTCATGGCAGGCCATGCACACGCTCTCGTACACCTTCTTGCCGACGACCGCAGGGTCGGCTGCCGCGGCACCTTCGGCGCCACCCACCGGCGGTTCGGTGAACTTGCCACCCGCAGCATTACCCATATAGGCCACTGCGCGCTTCAACTCGTCGTCGGACAGGTCGGCCGCACCGCCCTTGGCCGGCATCGCGTTGAAGCCTTCCAGCGCATGCTTGACCAGGGTATCCCAGCCCTGGGCCACACGCGGCCCCCAGGCGGCGGCATCGCCGAATTTCGGTGCGCCAGCCAGGCCGGCGCCGTGACAGGAAAGGCAGATGCCGGTATAGACCTGCTCGCCGGTACGCATGCCCGGAGGCGCATCGCTGGCTACCGATTCGCCGATCGGCTTGAGACGGGCGGCAACGGCTTCCTTGCTCATCACTTCCGCATTGACATCAAAACCGCTGGTGGCCAGTCTCGCCAGCAGCCAGATGGCCACCACGACCAGTGCGACGATACCGAGCAGGATCGTGACGATCCGGCCTGGCGCTTTGGTTTCGTTACTCATTCCAGCCTCGCTGTCATAAATGTCAAAAAATCCGGGCAAATTATACGGAAAGGCCCCACACAAGGCAAAGGAGCCGGAAGCGCCCCTGCCATCGCGCAAACCGGCGGCCACGACTGGACGCTGCCGGTCGCTTGCGCTATTATCCGCCTGCTTTTCCTGACAGCACCCGTAGCTCAGTTGGATAGAGTGTCAGTTTCCGAAGCTGAAGGTCAGTGGTTCGATCCCACTCGGGTGCGCCAGTCTGCCGGATTGTCCGGCAGCCCGGAACCGTGTCCTGCGGTCCGGCCCGCCGCTACGGCGTTCTCCCCGCAACCAGCCCCCTGCCCGGCCATACCGGCTGGCGGACAGATCATGCGGCAACTGTTGTACATGCACACGCCGGCACGCGCAGCGGCCGCCATCCTGCCGCAAATTCCTGCCCGTCGCGGCAAATCTCCGTAAGATGTCGCCTTCACGAAAACTGGCAGGAGATGTCATGCAGCTGCAAGCCGTTACCGGCGCACTCGAACAGATTGTGTGCTACGACAAGACCGGTTATTTCCCCCTCGAACTCGCAGGTCAGCGTATCGGCTGTGTCAACGACATCTGGCGCGAACGCCTGCTGGCGCAGGAAGCGGCGATCTTCCGCGAGGAAAACGGCGTGCTGAAGGCGCTGGATGACGAGCCGGACTTCACCGCGCGCAGCGCCACCCTCGCCGCCGCCGCGCTGCGCTGGCGCGACGCCGGCTGGCTCAACGGCTGGCGCGACGAAAAATTCACCGCCTATTTCAGCGACGGCACACCGGCCTTCGCGATGGAACGCGCCGCGTTCCGTCCGCTGGGGCTGACCAGCCGCGCGGTGCACCTCAACGGCCTGCAGCGCATGGCCGACGGCGAGATCCGCATGTGGGTCGGCCGCCGCAGCCCGTTCAAGGACGTGGCGCCCAACCGCCTCGACAACCTGATGGGCGGCGGCATCGCCGCCGGCGAGAGCATCCAGATCGCGCTGGAGCGCGAGGGCTGGGAAGAAGCCGGCATCCCGCCGACGCGGCTGGAGCTGCTGCCGCAGACCGCGCTCTTGCTGGCCGAGCGCCCGGTGCCGCGCGGCCTGCACCGCGAATGGCTGTACGTGTTCGACCTGTGGCTGAAGGAAGGCGAAATCCCGCAGAACCAGGACGGTGAAGTGGCCGAGCACGTGCTGATGCCGCTGGCGGAAGTGGAACAGCATCTGGTCAACGGCCAGTTCATGAGCGATGCCGCGCTGACCGCCATCGACTGCCTGGCACGGCTGGGCTACTGGGGCGACGATGCCGCGCTGCACGCGCTGCTGGCCGGGGTGCGCGGCGTGCCCGGCACCGATACCGCCGGCCGCTGAGAACCTGTTCACACTCTGCCGTGCTTCGAGAAACGTTGCGCGGTGAGTACGGCTTCGGCATGCGTGTTTAAAGCCGGATAAACACCGCTTCCTCAGCCGTTTTCGCCTTGGTCTCGCGTAAGCGCGAGATCGTGAACACGTTCCAAGCCAACACAAGGTTGGCCGCAACCGTTGCGGCCAACCTTGCCGCCTGCCGCGGCGGATGGATTTTTGCTACAGTGACCATCTTTCCCCGTAGCCAAGCCGCCGCGTCATGACCGCCTTTACCAGCTGCAACCCTGCCTCCGGCGAGGTGGTGTACACCCGCCCCGCCCTGTCCGCCGATTCCCTGCCGCCACAACTGGCCGCACTGCGCCGCGCACAGCACGCGTGGTCGCACCTCGCGACCGCCGAACGCGCCGCGCGCCTGCTGCTGCTGGCCGACCAGCTGGCAGCCAGCCGGCATGCGCTGGCGGCCCTGGTGTCGCTGGAAGTGGGCAAGCTGGAGCGCGAATGCCTGGCCGAGATCGACAAATCGGTGCAGCTGATCCGCTACTACGCCGACCTGGCGCCGACGCTGCTGGCCAGCAAGGACATCGCCACCGGCGCCAGCAAGAGCGGCGTCGCCTTCGAGCCGCTGGGCATCGTGCTGGCGATCATGCCATGGAACTACCCGATCTGGCAGGTGCTACGCTTCGCGGTGCCGGCGCTGATGTCCGGCAACGCCTGCCTGGTGAAGCCGGCGCCGTCGGTGCCGCAGTGCAGCGCGCTGCTGCTGGACATCGTGCGTCAGGCCGGACTGGACGTGCTGGACATGGCATGGATCGAGCACGAGGCGGTCGACGACGCCATCCGCGGCTGCGACGCGGTGGCCTTCACCGGCTCCACCACCACCGGGCGCCAGATCGCGGCCATGGCCGGCCGCCACCTGAAGAAAACCGTGCTGGAGCTGGGTGGCAGCAACCCCTTCATCGTGCTGGCCGACGCTGACGTCGAGGCCGCCGCCAGCGAGGCCGCGCACTCGCGCTTTCGCGACGCGGGCCAAAGCTGCAACGCCGCCAAGCGCATGATCGTGGTGCCGGAGATCGCCGACGCCTTCGTCGCCGCCTTTCTCGAACACGTCCGCGCGCTGGTGCCCGGCCATCCGGCCGACGCCGCCACCACGCTGGCGCCGCTGACCCGTGCCGACCTGCGCGAGGCGCTGCACGCGCAGGTGCTGGATGCGCAGGGCCACGGCGCGCAGCTGCTGGCCGGCGGCCTCATGCCGCACGGCGCCGGCTTCTACTACCCGGCCACGGTGCTGGACCACGTCAACAGCGCCTGCCGCATCTACCACGAGGAGGTGTTCGGCCCGGTGGCCAGCATCCTGCGTGCGGCCAACGTCGACGACGCCATCCGTCTGGCCAACGACACCCCGTTCGGCCTCGGCGCCACCATCTTCAGCGCCGACACCGAGCAGGCGTGGCGGCTGGGGCGCGAGATCGAGGCCGGCGCGGTGTTCATCAACCGCTATACCAGCTCCGACCTGCGCCTGCCCTTCGGCGGCGTCAAGGCTTCCGGCTACGGCCGCGAGCTGTCCGAATTCGGACTGTACGAATTCGTCAACGTGAAGACCTACTGGCAAAAATAAGCCCCGTGGCGGCCGCGGCCTGCAACAAATTCGCCATGCGCCGGTCGCATAGTGCTTGTTGCCTTCATTCCGTGGACCGCCATGCTGCCTCACCACTCCCGCCCCGCCCGCACCCGCCGGGCGCGCGCGCTCCCTCCCCCGCTGTCGCACGCCACCCTGGGCGAGGCCGTCGGCCGCCACCCGCGCCAGCAGTTGCGCTGGCTCGGGCTGCTGGCGCTGCCGCTGCTGTTGCCGCTGACCGTACCCGGCATGGCCACCAGCGTCGGCGCGCTGTGCCTGCTGCTGGCCGGCGGCCTGCTGCTGGCGCGACCGGTGGCACTGCCGGCATGGCTGGCGCAACGCCGCCTGCCGCCGGCGCTGGGCGAGCGCCTGCAAGGGCTGCTGGCCCGGCTCAACCAGCACCTGCTGGCACGCAGCCGGCCGCGACTGTTGCGGCTCAGCTCGCCGCGCTACCGCTACCTCAATGGCGGCATGCTGGCGCTGGCCGGGCTGTCGATGATGGTGCCAGTGCCGGTGATCTCCTTCGACAATATGGTGCCCGCCGCCGCGGTGGCGCTGCTGGCGTGGGGGCTGCGATTGCGCGACGGCGCGCTGCTGCTGGCCGGCTACGTCGCCACCGTGCTGGCGTGGGTCTATGTCGCGCTGCTGTGGTGGGCCGGCGCCGAAATCCTGGCCTGGGGCTACCGCCTGCTGCGCGGCGGCTGGACCGGTTAAGCGCCACGCCCCAATCCTGCGTGGCGCCGCCTTGCCCTGCGCCTGCTACGATCGGCATCGGCGCGCCCGGGGACGCGGCGAGGCGTTGCCAGCAGCGCCAGGCCGCCACTTGCGCGTATCATCGGGGGCTTGAGCGGGCAGCGCCCGTCTGGCACAGGATTCCCCCATGAGCAGTCTCATCCTCTACGGCAACTGCCTCTCCGGCCACAGCTACAAGATCAGGCTGGCGCTGGTGCTGGGCAAGGTTGCACACCAATACCGCCACGTTGCGCTGCCCACGCCGCGCGCAGAGCGCCCGGCCGACTTCCGCGCCGCCAGCCGCTGGGACGAGGTGCCGGCACTGGTGGTCGACGGCGTGGCGATGGTGCAATCCAACGCCATCCTGCAGTGGCTGGCGGAGAACCAGGGCGTGCTCGCCGGCCAGCCAGGCGAGCGCCAGGTGCTGCGCGAATGGCTGAGCTGGGAGAGCAACCGCATCGGCCTGTCGCTGCCCAATCTGCGCTACGCGCGCCGTTTTGAGCCACAGCCGGCGGCAGTCGAAGCCTGGCTGGAACAGCGCTGCCGCGCCGACCTCGACGTGCTGGACGCGCAACTGGCGACGCAGGACTACCTGCTCGCCGGCGGCCTGTCGCTCGCCGACCTGTCGGCCAGCGCCTACCTGTGGTGGGCCGCCGACGCCGGCATCGACCTGCAAGCTTGGCCGCAGGTTGGCGCCTGGCTGGCGCGCATCGCCGCCCAGCCCGGCTGGCAGCATCCGGACGCGCTGATGGCGCCGGAGAACTGACATGAGCGCGCCGCAGCGCATCTGGCTGGCCCGCGCCGCACCGGCCAAACCGGCGTCCGGCGCCGTCTGCAACGGTTGCGGGGTGTGCTGCGCCGCGGCGCCCTGCCCGTTGTCCCGCCTGCTGCTGCGCCACCGTGACGGCGCCTGCCCGGCGCTGCAGTGGCAGGCTACGGCCGCGCGCTACCACTGCGGCCTGCTCACCGCCCCCACCCACTACCTGCGCTGGCTACCCGCCGTCGCCGTGCCGCTGTTCGCGCGACTGGCGCGACGCTATCTGGCCATCGGCGCCGGCTGCGACTCCGACACCAGCGCCGAACCGGAAACCACGTCATGACCGATCTGCTTGCGCCACTGGCCGCCATTGTCGGCGCCGCCAACCTGCTGACCGCACCGCACGACATCGCGCCCTTCATTACCGACTACCGCGGCCGCTACCACGGGGCGCCGCTGGCGGTGGCGCTGCCGGCCAGCCGCGACGAGGTGGCGGCGCTGGTGCGCTTCTGCGCCGCCCACCGCATCGCCATCGTGCCGCAGGGCGGCAACACCTCCACCTGCGGCGCGGCGACGCCGGACGGCAGCGGCCGGCAGCTGCTGATCGCCTTTCGGCGCCTGAACCGCATCCGTGCCGTCGACGCGGCCAACCAGACCATCACCGTCGAGGCCGGCTGCACGCTGGCGGCGGTGCAGGCGGCGGCGGCCGATGCCGGGCTGCTGTTCCCGCTGTCGCTGGCGAGCGAGGGCAGCTGCCAGATCGGCGGCAACCTGTCCACCAACGCCGGCGGCCTCGCCGTGCTGCGTTTCGGCACCATGCGCGAGCTGACCCTGGGGCTGGAGGTGGTGCTGCCGGACGGCCAGCTGCTGGACGCGCTGACCGCGCTGCGCAAGGACACCAGCGGCCTGGACGTGAAGCAGCTGTTCATCGGCGCCGAGGGCCAGCTCGGGCTGATCACCGCCGCCACGCTGAAGCTGTTCCCGCAGCCCACCGCGCACGCCACCGCGCTGCTCGGCGTCGCCGGCGCCGACGAAGCCATCGCCACCCTCAACGCGCTGCAGGCGGCGTTCGGCGACCGGCTGACCAGCTTCGAGATGATGTCCGAGGTGTGCCAGCAGCTGCTCGACAAGTACCAGCCGGGCGCGCTGCCGTTTACGGCGCCGTGGGCGCTGCTGGTCGAGCTGTCCGACAGCGGCGACAACACCAGCCTGCAGGAGCGGCTGCTGCAGTGGCTGGCCGCGCGCGGCCTCGGCGACGGCGTGCTGGCGCAGAACGACAGCGAACGCGCGCGGCTGTGGCAGCTGCGCGAGCAGATGTCGGAGCTGCAAAAGCGCGACGGCCCCAGCATCAAGCACGATATCGGCGTGCCGACCTCGGCGATCCCGGCCTTTCTCGACGCCTGCGGCGCCGCGCTGCAGGCCGCCTTCCCCGGTGTGCGCATCGTCGCCTTCGGCCACGCCGGCGACGGCAACCTGCACTACAACATCAGCCACACCCGCCCCGGCAATGCCGAGTTGTTTGCCGACGAGGACGCGGTCAACGCCATCGTCTACGAACAGGTCCACCGCCTGCGCGGCACGCTGGCGGCCGAGCACGGCGTCGGCCAGCTCAAGGGCCACTGGCTGCAACGCTACAAGGACCCGGCGGCGCTGGCGGTGATGCGCGCGGTGAAACAGGCGCTCGATCCGCAACACATCATGAACCCGGGCAAGTGGCTGTAACGCGCCAGTCCCGCCCCCAAAACGATGCGGCCAACCTTGAACCAAGGTTGGCCGCATTGTCGTATCCGCTGCCGGCCGGCAAAAACGGCAGGCAAAAAAAATCCCCTGAGGGTTTCCGCAGGGGCCAACACGAGGAAGAAACACCACACCGGCACAGGGCCGACGGATGCTTCGAGGGGCTAACACCACAAAAACCTTTCGGCTTGAGTGCAGCGCACAATTTAAGGCAATTGCTCTAATTTGTCCACTGCTTTATCAGTAGTTTAGGGCCTGTTAACACTTGTTTTGTCACAGCGCCGGCCCGGACGCCGTACCGTTGTTCTGCGCCAGCGGGCCGGTCAATCGTGCACCGGGTGCTTGGCCAGCATGCGCTGCACGCTGCGGCGGTGCATGTTCAGCGCACGCGCGGTGGCAGAGACATTGCCGTTGTTCTCAGCCAGCACCCGCTGCAGGTGTTCCCAGCTGATGCGCTTCAGTGACATCGGCGCGGCCGGCAGCGCACATTCCGGATTTGCCGCCACCGCACCGAGCGCGGCGAGAATCTCGTCGGCGCCGGCCGGTTTGGCCAGATAGTTGACCGCGCCCAGCTTCACCGCCTCCACTGCGGTGGCAATGCTGGCATAGCCGGTCAGCACCAGCAGCCTGGCCTGCGGCGCCACCGCCAGCAGTTGCGGCAGCAGGCGCAGGCCGCTGTCGCCGTCGAGGTTAAGGTCGAGGATGATCGCCTGCGGCGCAGCGGCCGCTTCCTGCAGTGCCGCGGCCACGTTGGCCGCATGGCGTACCGTATGGCCGCGTCGCTGCAGGCTGCGCGCCAGCATCGCGGCAAATGCCGCATCGTCCTCTACCAGCAGGATGTCCATCATGTGTCGCCCTCCAGTGGCAGCCGCAGCGTGGCGCACACGCCGCCGGCAGCATCGTTTTCCAGACGCAATTCGCCGCCCAGGTGCGACAGCGTCACGTGTGACAGCATCACCCCGAGGCCGAGGCCGGCCGGCTTATCGCTGTCCAGCGGCGCCAGCCCGGCCCGCGCCAGCTGCGCGGCGCTGAGCCGGCCGCGGCGGTTGCGGATACATAATTGCAGCTGGCCGGCAACGATGGCGGCATCCAGCTCCACCTCGCCGCCGCCGGCCTCCGCCGCGTTGTTGAGCAGGTTGAACAGCGCCGGCCAGAAGCGCGGGTCCGGCGCCATCGCCGGCCCGCCGTGCAGCAGGCCGTCGCGCTGCAGCCGCACCCCCGGCCGCGTCGCCTGCCAGCCCTGCAGCTGCTGCGCCAGCGTATCGCCGATGGGCTGCGGCGGCGGCCGCCTCTCGGCGCCGGCCTTCAGCTGCACCAGCGCCTGGCGGCACAGCGCCAGCTGCTGCCGCATCAGTTGCAGATCGGCCTGCAGCGCGGCATCGCCGGCGGTACCGGCGCACAGCTCGTCGCACAGCAGGGTCAGCGTATTGAGCGGCGTCGACAGGCTGTGCGCGGTGCCCGCCGCCTGCACGCCCAGCGCCACCAGCTGCTCGTCGCGCAGCTGCGCCTCGCGCGCCTGCGCCAGCGCCGCCTCGCGCTGTGCCAGCTGCCGCGCCAGCGACGACACGAAGCCGGTCAGCAGCAGCACCGACACGGCAAAGGTCAGCCACATGCCGACCAGATGCAGGCGGAAGGCGTAGGCAGCATCGTCACCGGCCAGCGGCCACGGCAGGTGCCAGCCAAACAGCAGCGCATAGCCGCCCAGGCTCAGCAGCGCCAGCAGCCACGCCTGGCGCGGCGGCAGCAGCAGCGCCGCCAGCAGCACCGGCGGCAGGTACAGCGAGGCCAGCGGGTTGGCGGCGCCGCCGCTGAAAGCCAGCACCTCGGAGAGCACCAGCACGTCGCCGAACAGGCCCAGCGCCAGCTGCGAGCGTGGCGGCAACGGCCAGTGCCGCAGCACGAGATTGAGCAGCGCCAGCGTCGCCAGCGCCTGTGCCAGCAGCAGCCATGGCAGCCGCAGCGCCAGCAGCGCGGCCAGTGCCAGGGTCAGCAGCGCCGCGCCCAGCATCAGCCAGCGCAGACGCCGCACCGCCTGCGCCACCGGCCCAAGGTTGGCCGCAAACAATGCCGGAAACGTGGAAGTCATCATGGCGGCTACTTTAGCATCGCCGTCGCCCTGCGCGGCAGGCTGCGACGATTTGTCGCGGCCGCCGGGCGTGTCTTTTGCCGATCGCAGGGTTGACAATCCAGCCGCGGACAACTAATATGCGCCTGCTCTTGCAGGGGGGGATTCCCGAGCGGTCAAAGGGATCAGACTGTAAATCTGACGGCTCAGCCTTCGAAGGTTCGAATCCTTCTCCCCCCACCACAAGACTCATCAAGGCCCTGCGCACCGCGTCAGGGCTTTTTTGTTTTTCACGTCGCCACCGCAGGGCCGGCTCAGAGCCGTGCCAGCACCGCATCGCAAAACGCCGCCGTCCCGGNACTCATTTTATTGTATTCAGGGAATTTGCCATGGCTAAGGAAAAGTTTGCGCGGACCAAGCCGCACGTAAACGTTGGTACCATCGGTCACGTGGACCATGGNCAAGACTCATCAAGGCCCTGCGCACCGCGTCAGGGCTTTTTTGTTTTTCACGTCGCCACCGCAGGGCCGGCTCAGAGCCGTGCCAGCACCGCATCGCAAAACGCCGCCGTCCCGGCGTCCCCGCCGAGGTCGGGCGTGGCGATGCCGTCGCCCAGCGTGCGCCGCACCGCCTGCTCCAGCGTTGCGGCCAACGTTGGCCGCGCCCACCAGTGGCGCAGCAGCAGCGCCAGCGACAGCAAGCTGGCCACCGGGTTGGCGATGCCACGGCCGGCGATGTCCGGCGCCGAGCCGTGCACCGGCTCGGCGATCGCCGCCTCGGCGCCCAGATTCAGCGACGCCGCCACGCCCAGCCCGCCACCGAACGCCGCCGCCAGATCGGACAGGATATCGCCGTAGAGATTGGGTGCCAGCAGCACGTCGAAACCCTGCGCTGCCTGCGCCAGCTTCAGCGCGGCGGTGTCGACCAGCAGCTCGTCCACCGCGATCTGCGGATAATCCGCCGCCACAGCACGCGCCGCGTCGCGGAACAGGCCGTCGGTGAGCGGCATGATGTTGGCCTTGTGCACGATGGTCACGCGCCGGCGGCCGCCGTCCTGCGCCAGCCGGAACGCGGTCTCGGCGACGCGGCGCGAGGCGGCACGGGTGATGCGCTTGATGGCGGTGGCGGTGTCGCCGTCGGACTGCTCCTCGCCGACGTACAGGTCTTCGGTGTTCTCGCGCACGATCAGCAGGTCGATGCCCCCGGCCGCGCCGCAGCCAGGCAGGCTCAGGGTTGGCCGCACATTGGCGTGGCAGCCCAGCTCGCGCCGTAGCTGCACGATGGGCGAGCGGTAGCCGGCCACCGGATAGGCCGGCGAGCTGACCGCGCCGAACAGCACCGCGCCACAATCGCGCGCCGCCGCCAGCGTGGCCGCCGGCAGTGCCGTGCCCTGCTGCCGGAAGGTGTCCCAGCCGGCCTCGGCGTCGACGGTCTGCAGATCCGGCAGCAGCCGGCGCAACACCCGCACCGCCTGCGGCACCACCTCGCGACCGATGCCGTCGCCGTTTATCACGCACAGTTTCATGCCCTGATCTCTCCAACGTGTTGTTGCACAGCAACATATCGTGCCGCCAGCGGCAGGGCAAGTCACCCCGCCGCAGGCCCCGGCAAGCGCGTCACGGCGGGCCATTCGAGAACCAGTATCATTCTGCCACCAGACACCCACAAGAAAAGCAATAAAGACAGAACATTTACATCCAAGCAGTTATTTGGAAGTCGGGTTAGAATATGCACTTGTTGAATTTGCCCGTTTGATAAAGACGACACTCATGGCCACTCTTTCCTCCGAAACCGTCCTGTCCGTTCACCACTGGAACGATACCCTGTTCAGCTTCACCTGCACCCGCGACCCCGGCCTGCGCTTCATCAACGGCCAGTTCGTGATGATCGGTCTGGAAGTGAACGGCAAACCGCTGATCCGCGCCTACTCGGTGGCCAGCGCCAACTGGGAAGAGCATCTTGAATTTTACTCGATCAAAGTGCCGAACGGTCCGCTGACCTCGCGCCTGCAGAACATCCAGCCGGGCGACAAGGTGGTGATCTCCGGCAAGCCGACCGGCACCCTGGTGCAGGACAACCTGCTGCCGGACGCCAAGAACCTGTACCTGCTGTCCACCGGTACCGGCCTCGCCCCGTTCATGTCCATCATCAAGGACCCGGACGTGTACGACCGCTACGAAAAAATCGTGCTGATCCACGGTGTACGCTGGGTCAGCGAGCTGGGCTACCAGGACTACATCACCAAGGAACTGGCCGAGCACGAATTCCTGGGCGAGATGATCCGCGAAAAGCTGATCTACTACCCGACCGTGACGCGCGAGCCGTTCCGCAACCAGGGCCGCCTGACCGACCTGATCCTGAACGGCAAGCTGGCCAGCGATATCGGCCTGCCGCAGATGAACCCGCAAACCGACCGCGCACTGCTGTGCGGCAGCCCGGCGATGCTGGAAGACACCTGCAAGATGCTGGACAGCCTCGGCTTCATTGAGTCGCCACGCATGGGTGAGCCCGGCCACTACGCCATCGAACGCGCCTTCGTCGAAAAGTAATACCGGCCCTGCCGCTTGCGGCCAGCCTGTCACACCCCGCCGCGTGCGGGGTGTTTTCTTTAGAACGCCCAGCCGGCGGGAGTGGCCGCACACAAACGACAACGGCCCGCCAGAATGATCTGGTGGGCCGCAGATACGCAAAAGCCAGTCATCACGCGGATGACTGGCTTTCATGTTGGTCGGAGTACAAGGATTCGAACCTTGGACCTCCTGCTCCCAAAGCAGGCGCACTACCGGGCTGTGCTACACTCCGTTACTTCCGAAGAAGTGGGGCACATTGTAGTCAACAGCCCTTATTGCGTCAAGACATTAATTAAAATAATGCCATGACTACAGTCATCGTGCTGCGGGTCAATGACCCTCCGCAACGGCCTCCGCCCCGGCCGACAGCAGGCCGTACGCCCCCGGCTGCGGCCACAGCCGCCCGGCAAGGCCGGATTGCCGCGGCGGCGCGTTGAGCACGCCGGCCTCCAGCACCGCCGGGTTGCCGGCCAGCACGAACATATCGCGGGCGCGGGTAATCGCGGTATACACCAGTGCGCGGGTCAGTACCGCGCTCGGCGCCGCCGGCAGCGCCAGCCACACGCTGGCGAACTCCGAACCCTGCGACTTGTGCACCGTCATCGCGTACACGGTGTCGTGCTCCGGCAACCGCGCCGGCGCCACCTCACGCCAGCCGCCGTCGGTGGTGGGGAACACCACCCGCAGCCGCCCTTCCCGCGCCACGGTGAGGCCGATGTCGCCGTTGAACAGCCCGATGCCGTAGTCGTTGCGCGTCACCATCACCGGGCGGCCGGCGTACCAGTCGCTGCCGGCGGCCTTGCGGCCCAGCTTTTCCAGCTCGGTCTCGATCTGCGCGTTGATGGCCGCCACCGTGTGCCGCTCCGCCGCCAGCAGCATGAAGCGGTGGAAGGCGGCAAACAGCGGCGCCCAGTCGCTGTCGGCCTCATCCAGCTGCGCCAGCGCCTGCCAGTAGCCGGCGCGCTGCGCCAGCAGGCCGGCGCCATCGGGCAGTGCCGGCTGCAGCTGGATGTCGGATAGCTCGGGCTGTGCCAGCAAGGCGTGCACCTCGTCCAGCGCCGCGGCATTGACCGCGCGCGCCAGGCGGCCGATGCCGGAGTCGGCACCGAAGCGGTGGCTTTTCTGCAGCACCACCACGCTGTCGGCGAGGATGGCGCTGTCGTCGATGTCGCCGGGCAGGCTGACGCCCGCTGCGGCCAACCTTTGCGCCGTGTCGCTGCGCCACGCCTGCCGGCTGCAGATGTCGCCCAGCACCGCACCGGCTTCCACCGAGGCCAGCTGGTCGCGGTCGCCAAGCAGAATCAGCCGCGCGTGCGACGGCAGCGCCGCCACCGTCTGCGCCATCAGGCTCAAGTCCACCATCGACGCCTCGTCCACCACCAGCACGTCCAGCGGCAGGGGGTTGGCCGCATGCTGCCGTGGCCGCGCGGTGCCGGGGATCAGCCCGATCAGGCGGTGCAGCGTCTGCGCCTTGTCCGGTAGCTGCGCGCGTACCGCGTCCGCCACCGGCAGCGCATCGCGCGCGGCGCGCACCGATTCGGTCAGCCGCGCCGCCGCCTTGCCGGTCGGCGCCGCCATCGCCATCACCAGCGGCCGTGGCGACAATGCCGCCAGCGCCGCCAGCAGCCGCACCACGGTGGTGGTCTTGCCGGTGCCGGGGCCGCCGGAGATCACCATGAAGCGGCGCTCGGTGGCCAGCCGCGCGGCCAGCCGCTGCCAGTCGCCGGCATCGGCTGGCCCGAACAGCGCGTCCAGCACGCTCTCGATATCGCCGCCCAGCGGCTGCGGGTCGCGCGCCAGCCGCGTCAGCGCCGCCACCAGCTGCGTCTCGTCCTGCCAGTGGCGCGCGAGGTACAGCCGCCCGCCCTCGTCCAGCACCAGCGGCGTGTAATTGCCGGCGCGGCCGGCCAGCGGGCTGTGCCGCAGCCGCGCGTAGTCGTCGCCGGACAGGCCGGCCAGGCAGACGTGGCCGCCGGCCACCGCCGCCAGCAACCGTTGCAGCAAGGGCTGCAGCGCCGGGCCGTGCTCGGGGTCCAGCCGCGCGAACAGGCGCGCGAGCTGGTCGGGAAGAAAGCTGTCGCTGACAGTGGCAGTCATGGGCAAACCTGGCAAAAGACGTTGGAAGGTGTTCACGATCGCGCGCGCTCACGCGAGACCGGGCGCAAACGGCTGCGCAGGCGGCGTTTATCCGGAGATAAACCTGCAGGCCACAGCCGTTTTCAAGGTGATGTCACCCCATTGATATACAGCGGATCGTGAACAGGCGCTTACCCGCCGCAGCGGGTAAGCGGAATCGGCATCACGATACCGCACGGTGCGCTCAGGCGCCCAGCTTCGCCTCCAGCGCCTCGCAGATGGTGGTCAGGATCCTGATGCGCGCGTAGTACTTGTTGTTGGCCGGCACCAGCGTCCACGGCACCGCGCTGGTGCTGGTGCGGTCGATCATGTCGCACACCGCCACCTTGTAGTCGTCCCACTTGTCGCGGTTGCGCCAGTCTTCCTCGGTGATCTTGAAGCGCTTGAAGCCGGTTTCCTCGCGCGACTTGAAGCGCGCCAGCTGCTCGTCGGCGCTGATCGCCAGCCAGAACTTGAGCACGATGGCGTTGTTGTCGCGCAGCTGGTGCTCGAAGTCGTTGATCTCGTAGTAGCCGCGCATCCAGTCGGCGGTTTCGGCAAAGCCTTCCACCCGCTCCACCAGCACGCGGCCGTACCAGCTGCGGTCGAAGATGGCGACCTTGCCCTTGCCCGGCACGTGACGCCAGAAGCGCCACAGCCACGGCTGTGCGCGTTCCTCGTCGGTGGGAGCGGCTATCGGCACCACGCGGTAGCGGCGGGCATCCAGCGCCTGGGTGATGCGGCGGATGGCACCGCCCTTGCCGGCCGCGTCGTTGCCCTCGAAGGCCAGCACCAGCGAGTGCTCGGCGAACTTCGGATGCCGCGTCAGCCCGTTCAGCCGCCCCTGCAGCGCCTCCAGCTGCCGCTGGTAGTCGCCCTTGGACAGCGCCTGATCCAGCTGCAGCGATTCCAGCAGCAGCTTGTTGTCCGCCGGCGGCGTGATCGCCGCCACGTCGGAGCGCGCCTGCCACACGTGATCCAGCGCCAGCCGCTGCTGCAGCGCCTGCAACAGCGCGCGGCCGACGGTCAGGCTGCGGTAGTTGGCATCCTCGCCGTCCACCACCAGCCACGGCGCGTAGGCGGTGTTGGTCAGCCGCATCATGTGCTCGGCATTGTTCTTGATGCGGCTGTACTGGCCGTGGTGCTTCCAGTCGGCCTCGGTCACCCGCCACGCGGTGGCCGGGTCCTTTTCCAGCAGCTTCAGCCGCTTCTTCTGCTTGTCCTCGGCCAGGTGCAGCCAGAACTTCAGCACCAGCACGCCGTCGTTGGCCAGCATGCGCTCGAAGCGCAGGATGTCGAACAGCTGCTTGTCGAAGGCGTCGCGGTTGGTCTTGCTGTCGACACGGTCGAACAGCGCATCGGAATAGTAGGAGCCGAAGAACATGCCGATGCGGCCCTTGGCCGGCAGCTCGCGCCAGTAGCGCCACATCCACGGCCGCTCGCGCGCGTCGTCGTTGGGCTTGTCAAACGCCGCGGTGTGGATCAGGCGCGGGTCCAGCCACTCGTTGATCTGGCTCAGCGTCTCGCCGCGGCCGGCGCCGTCCATTCCGTGGATCAGCAGCAAGAGCGGGAATTCGCCGCGCTCTTTCAGCTCGTACTGCACTTCCAGCAGCGCCTCGCGCAGCGCGGCCTCCTCGGCCTTGTAAGTGCTCTTGTCGATGACGTGGCCGATCTCGGCGGATTCAAACATGGGGCGATCCTTTGCAAGGTTGGCCGCAAGCGGCGCAGGTGGCGATGCTCAATGACATGATTGTAACGGCAATGTCAGCGGCACCGGGGCGGCCATTGCAACACGGATCGGCCGGTAAGATCGCGACCAGGATCAAGGCTTGCGCTCGTCATGGCGGTGGCTGCTTGCGGCCAACCTTGGTGAGGCGGCAGCAACGTCGGGTTACGCTGCGCTAACCCGACCTACAGGCGGAGTTGGTACCGGCATGGCTGTGGTAATGCGGCGGATTGGAACACGATGTCAGGGGTAGGTCGGGTTAGCGCAGCGTAACCCGACGATGCTCATTCCGCGCCAAGGTCGTCCGTCATCGCCCAGTCCGCGCCCCACTCCAGCGGATACACACCGTCACGCACATAACGCAAAAAACTGGAATACGGCCAATCCCGCGCATGCGCCACCAGGCCATGCCTGACCGGGTTGTAGTGGATATATTCGACGTGACGGCGAAAGTCGTCGTCATCGCGCAGCAGATGTTCCCAGTAACGGTTCTGCCATACCGCCTGCTGCCCCTTGCGTTGCCGCACCGCCTGCGGCTGTCCCCGCCAGCAGGGATCGCACGCCTTGGTAAAACCGGTTTTGATCAGGCGCCAGCGCAGCGCATAGTCCGCATCGCCGGGCGGCAGGGTCCAGATGCAGTGCAGATGATCCGGCATCACCACCGCCGCATTGATCTGGAACGGGTAGCGTTGCCTGACCTCCCGAAACACGTCCCGCAACAGGTTCACCTCTTTTTCCGCGACAAATACCGGCCGCCGCTGCTCGGTAACCACCGTAAAAAAGTAGCTTGCGCCGGCAAGCAAGGCACGACGGTATTGCATGGCACGTTTTCCTTTCCCGGGCACCCGGCAACGACGTCGGGTTACGCTGCGCTAACCCGACCTACTCCTTACGTCCTGCCCTCACCTCGCCACAAACACCCCATCCAGCGCATCCAGCAGCGCCTCGCCAGGCACATCGCGCCACACGCCGTAGCCCGCGCCGCTGGTGCCGCGCAGGTACAGGTAGCGCACGCCGCCCAGATGCAGCTGCGGGGCGCGCTGGGCGATATAGCGGCGCAGCGCCACGCAGTAAATCAGGTACTGCAGGTAGTAGTGCTCGCGCGCCACTGACGCCGCCAGCGCGTCGTCGTCGTAGCAGGCAAAGCCGTCGCCGAGGTGGTTGGACTTGTAGTCCACCAGCCACAGCGCGTCGCCGTGGATGAAGGCCAGATCGATGAAGCCCTTCAGGTAGCCCTGCACGCGGTCGAAGGTCAGCGTGGCCGCCGCCTCGCGCAGCGGCGCGGCGAGGCCCATGGCCGGGTTGGTGAGGATGCGTTTCAGCGCGGGCAGGCTCAGGCCGTCGGCCGGCAGCGTGAACTCCATCTCCACCAGCCGCCGCGTGTTCGGCACCCCGGCCAGCCGCACGCCGGGCGCGATCTCGCAGTGAATGGTGTCGTGCAGCATCGCCAGCGCCGCGTTCTGCCATAGCGGGTCGAAGCCGTGCCTGTGCAGCGCCTCCTGCACCACTTGCGGCCAACCTTCCGGCCGGGTGAAATCGGCGCGCTCGAACATGTCGTGCAAACAGGTACCGGCGCGGGCGCCGCGCGGAAAGCTGAAGCGGTCGGCCGCCACCGCCGCGTCCGGCTCTTGCAGCGGGCCGTGATCGTGATCCGGCGCCTCGCTGCGCGGGCCGGCGGTGCCGTGCAGGTGGCGCGTCAGGCCGGTAAAACTGCTGACCCGCCACGGCGTGTACAGCGAACGGTTGACGCCGGCCAGTTGCGGCACGAAGTCCGGCGCCGCTTCCGGCGGCAGCGCATTGAGCGCGACGTCCACCTCGCGGCAGCGCACCGCGTGCGGCAGCCGCGCGGCCAGATCGGCCACGTCGTCCGCCAGCTGCGTCGCCAGCAGCTCGCCAGCCTCCAGCTGCGCAAGGTTGGCCGCGGCGCGGCCGTGCAGCAGCCAGGACAGCGCGGCGGTGTGCATCTTCTGCACATGGCCCCACACCACGTACTGGCGGTGCTCGGCGCGGGTCAGCGCCACGTACAGCAGGCGCAGTTTTTCCGCCAGGATTTCACTGCGCGCCGCATCGCGCGCGCCGGCGCTGACCAGATCGTCCGGCGCCAACCACGACTCGTCGCCATCGTGGTAGCGCCAGAAGGTGGTGTCGCGCCGCTCCAGCGCGCCGTCCCACAGGAAGGGACAGAACACCAGCGGATACTGCAGCCCCTTGGCGGTGTGGATGGTGACGATCTTGACCAGCTCGGCGTCGCTTTCCAGCCGCAGCAGCGCCTCTTCCGCCGCCGGCGGGCTGGCCACCTGCGCCTCGAACCACGCCAGCAGCGGCGCGATGCCGGCCATGTGCTCGCTCTGCTGCTGGATCAACTCGGCGAGGTGGCCGAGGTTGGTCAGCCGCCGCTCGCCGTCCGGCTGCGGCAGCAGCCGCAGCGCCACCGTCTGCCGCGCGAAGAACGCCCGCCACGCGGCCATGAAGCCGCGCTGCTGCCACGCCTTGTGATCGTCAAGGTTGGCCGCCAGCTGTGCTTCCCACGCCGTTTCGTCGTCCAGCAGCGCCAGCAGTCGCGCGGCGTCGAGGCCGAACAGCTCGGTGGCGCACAGCGCCTTCAGCCGCCCTTCCGACGCCGGCTCCGCCCACGCGCGCAGCAGCGCCAGCAGCTCGCCCGCCTCGCGGCTGGCGAACACGCTTTCCTGCGTCAGCGCCACCGAGGGCACGCCGCGCGCCGCCAGTGCCTCGCGCACCGCGTCGCCCTGGCGGTGGGTGGCCACCAGCACCGCGATGTCGCCGCCGGCCAGCGGCCGCACCTTGTCGTCCTTGCGCAGCCGCGCCTGATTGCAACGCGCCAAGGCCAGCAGACGCGCGATCTCGTGCGCGCAGGCGTCGGCGGCGTACGGCGTGGCCTCGGTCTTCGACACGCCCTTGGCGCTGTCGCTGGCCGGGAAGCTCAGCAGGTTGAAGGCGGCATCGCCGTCGTCCACTTCCAGCACGCTGCCGCCGGCCGGCGCCGCGTCTACCGCCGGGTAGTCGATGCCGTCCAGCAAAAAGGGCTGCGGCCGGTCGAACAGCGCGTTCACCGCCGCCACCAGCGGCGCTTGCGAGCGGCGGTTGGTCAGCAGCGTGTACTGGCGCTCGGCGGGCGCGTCGTTGCGCGCGGCCAGATAGGCGAAGATGTCGGCACCGCGAAAGCTGTAGATCGCCTGCTTCGGATCGCCGACCATGAACACCGGCCGCTGTTGCTGCACGAAGGCGTGGCGGAAAATGCGGTATTGCAGCGGATCGGTATCCTGGAATTCGTCGATCAGCGCCACCGAAAAATCCGCGGCGATGCGTGCGGCCAACCTTGGCCCGTGCTCGGCATCCTCCAGCGCGGCGGCCAGATCGGTGAGCAGGTCGTCGAAGCCGCGACTGCGCGTGGCACGGCGCTGCGCCACCGCGTGCCGGTTGATCCAGGCGATCAGCTGCAGCTTCAGCCCGGCCAGCTGCTGCCCCAGCGCGGCGCTGTAAGCCGCCCATGCCGTAAGCCAAGTGTCGATCAGGCCGAACAGCGCATGCTCGGGCGGGGTGGCCCCCTTGTTGCAGCCCTTGGCCAGCGCCGCCGGCGTCAGCCGCTGCAGGTCTTTTTCCTGCGCCGACGACAGCTGCGGCAGGCTGGCATCCGCCGCCAGCAACTGCAGCAATTTCACATAGCGCTGGCGCTGTTCCGGCTTGTAGCTGGTGCGGTTGAGGCCTTCGGCTGCCAGCAGGCAGGCGCTGCCCTCCTCGATGGTGGCGGCAGCAGCCTGCAGCGGCTGCCACGCCGCTGCCACCGCCGCACGCGCATCCAGCAACGCGGCGCTGTCGATGTCGGGGTGACGCAAATAGGGCTTGGACAGGAAGGGGCGGATCTCGGCCAGCCAGCCTTCCGGCGTGTCGCCGTTTTCGGCCAGTACCTGCGACAGCGCCGGCAGCGCCACGATGTGCTGGCGCCAGAAATCGTCGGCCAGCTGCTGCAGCTCGGCCAGATTGTCGCTGGCCAGCTCGGCGGCAAAGGTCTGGCCGCTGTCAAACGCCGCATCGGTCAGCACCCGCTGGCAGAAGCCGTGAATGGTGTAGATCGCCGCCGCGTCGAAACCGTTGATGGCGGTACGCAGCCGCTCCCGCGCCATCGCGCCGTCCTGCGCCGCCAGCCGGGCTGCCAGCGCGGCCAGGAACGCGTCCCCCACCGCCTCGCCGTCCATCACCCGCGCCAGCTCCGTCAGCCGCCGGCGCAGGCGGTCGCGCAGCTCGGCGGTGGCGGCCTTGGTGTAGGTCACCACCAGCAGCTTGTCCAGCGTCGGCGGCGGATTGCCGTCGGCGTCGTGCTCCAGCAGCAGGCGGGTATACAGCGCGGCAATGGTCCAGGTCTTGCCGGTACCGGCCGAGGCTTCGATCAGGTTGGTGCCGGCGAGCGGGCAGTTCAGGGGGTCGAGGGGGTGCATGTCTGTTATCTACCGGTTGGGTATCCGCTGCGCGGGTATTTTTATCTGCCGCTTGCCGCGCGCCAACGGGATCGGGCGTGTCGGGCTGGTTCTGGCTGGCGATGAAAATGGCTTGCGGCCAACCTTTCCGTTTTTATTTTCGTGTCTTTTCACGGGTTTCGTGGCCAAACAAGCCTTTACCTTTGTCCGTTTTTTCCGTGTGCTTCCGTGGCAAAAATCAAAACCGATTACCGCGACAACGTTGGCCGCAAGCCTTGCCTGGTTTATTTGTATCCGCTGCGCGGATGTTTTTTAGCTGCCGCTTTCCGCGCGGCGGCGGGAAAGGGGGATACCGCACCCCCCTTTTCAATCCCCGCTCTCCCGACGGTGCAAGAATTCCCGCGAAAACTGCCACCATCCCGGCGCCGCCCATACGCTGCGCTCAAAAGAGGGCGGCTTGTTTCCGGGCTGGCGCCAGTTTGCACGGCTTGCACCAACGGGATCGGGCGCGTCGCTCCGGTTCTGGCTGACGACATTGCTGGTCCGATTATCGTAGGTCGGGTTAGCGCAGCGTAACCCGACATGCCTGCGGCCAACCTTGGTGCTTTTTGCTTTCGTGTTTTCGTGGCCAAAGAAGCTTTTGCCTTTGTCCGTGTCTTTCAGTGTGCTTCCGTGGCAAAAATCAGAACCGATTACCGCGACAAGGTTGGCCGCAAGCCGTGTCGGGTTACGCTGCGCTAACCCGACCTACACCCTTTGCTTTCGTGTCTTTTCGTGGGTTTCGTGGCCTATCCGTTTTCACCCCTCACCCCTCCCCCGCCTTCAACGCGCTCACCATCGGCTGCAGCAGCGTTTCCGCCAGTTGCGCGAACAGCGGGTCGGACAGCGGTTCCTGGTGACGGAACACCAGCAGGTTGGCGGCGTCGTCGCGCTGCGGGCTGCGGCCGGAGCCGGTGAAGTCGGGTGCCCATTCGTTTTGCGCGGCGTCCAGTTCCTGCCCCGGCTTGGCGCGGGCGTAGGCCAGCGAGGTGCGGGCGAAGAAGGGCAGCGGCTGGCTTTGCCCCTGGCGGTAGCGCAGCAGCCAGGCGTGCAGCAGGCCGGTGGCGTCCAGCGCCACGCCGTCGCCGTCGTCCGCACCGAAGCTGTGCACGCCGTCTTCGGCGAACAGCTGCGATTGCGGCGCGATGCCGGGCACGGCGGCGGCGAGGCATACCAGGTGTTCCAGCCACAGCGCGATCAGGTCGCCGGCGTAGGCCTTGCGCGGCACCACGCGCAGCAGGCCTTCCGGGCGCAGGCCGGACAACTCGCCGCTGAGCAGGATGTCGCCCAGCTGCAGCCGCACCGGCTGTGGCGGCAGGGTGTCGTCCAGCAGCGTGGCCGGCAGGCGCGCGGCGAAGCGGGCGCTGGCGGCGCGCTCCAGCGCCAGCCACGACTCGCCCAGCGCGGCATCGGGCAGCAGGCCGCGCCCCTGCAGCCGCGCTTCGGCGTGGCGCAGCGGCTGGCGCGCGAGCAGGGTGTGCACCAGCGTGTCGCGGATGTCGGCGCGGCTGTCGCGGTCGATGGCGAACGGCTCGCGGGTGGGCAGCTCGTCGGCGATGCGTTCCAGCTTCAGGCCGAGGCGGTCGGCCAGCCAGGCGCGCACCGGATTGCGCCAGAAGCGCAGCAGGTCGGCCAGCCGCACCATGGGCGCATCCGGCAGCGCAAGGTTGGCCGCAAACGGTTGCGGCACGGCCGGCGGCGCCGCCAGTGCCTGCTGCCACACCGGCTCGAAGCTGTCGGCGGCGCGGTAGTAGGTGCGCGAGAACGGCTGCAGCGGGTGGCGGGTGGTGATCGTGTCGCTGATGTCGCCACCGCTCATCGCGGCCAGCGTGTCCAGCAGCTCGGCCACCAGCGGCGACGGCGGCAGCGGCTCGTCGCTGCGCACGCTGCGGCCAACCCAGCTCAGGTACAGCGTGTCGCGCGCGGAGAGGATGGCCTCCAGGAACAGGTAGCGGTCGTCGAAGCGGCGCGAACGGTCGCCCTTTTGCGGATGGCGCGCCACCAGGTCGAAGCTGACCGGGCGCTCGTCGCGCGGGTAGGCGCCGTCGTTCATGCCGATCAGGCACAGCACGCGGAACGGGATGGAGCGCATCGGCACCATCGCGCAGAAGGTCAGCCCGCCGGTGAGAAAGCCGCCGCTGCTGGCCACCTGCAGCTGGCGCAGCACCGCGTCGCGCACGACGGGCAAGGGCACGCTGCCGTCGAAAGCGGCCAGCGCAGCGTCGGCGGCCAGCTCGTCGGCGATGCCGTGCAGCACCTGCAGCGCGGCTTCGCCGTCCTCCTCCACCTGGAACAGGCTGGTGGCGGCGCTGCGCAGGCGCTCGGCCCAGTCGGCGACGCTGGCCGGCTGCGCCCACAGCTCGGCCAGCGCACTGAGGGTGTCGAACAGCGCGCCCAGCCGCGCCAGGCGCTCGGCGGCCTGGCCCTGCGCCGCGCCGTCGGGTAGCAGGCCACCGAACAGCGGCGCACCGTCGCCGGCGAGGCTGGCCGGCAGCAGCGTGCCCAGCAGCAGGCGGTCCAGCCCCCAGCGCCAACTGTGCGTGGCCTCGGCCGGCAGCCCCAGCGCCGCCTTGTGCGCCGCGTCGCGCCCCCAGCGGATGCCGGCGCCGCGCACCCAGCTGCGCAACAGGGTGACGTCCTCGTCGGCGAGGCCGAAGCGCGCCAGCAGCTCACGGCAATCGAGCAGCGCCAGCACCTCGTCGGCGGCAAAGCGCGAGTCGGCCAGCTGCAGCACCGCGCCGAAGGTGGCCAACAGCGGCACCTCGCGCGTCAGGCGGCGGTCGGCGATGCTGTAGGGGATGGACGGCGCGTCGCTGCGGTAACCGAACACCGCGTCGATATAGGGCGCGTAGGCGTTGATGTCCGGCGTCAGCACCGCGATGTCGGCCGGTGTCAGCGTCGTGTCGGCCACCAGCATCGCCAGCAGCCGGTCTTTCAGCACTTCCAGCTCGCGCATCGGGCTGTGGGTGATGTGGCAGACGATGGAACGGTCGTCCACCGCCGGCGGTGCAACGTTGGCCGCAGGCGGGCTGAGCTGCAGGATGTCGCGCTGCAGCCTCGCCAGCAGGCTGTCGCCGGCCGGGGGCAGGAACATCGACTCGGCGTCCGGCACGCCGGCGGCGATGTCGTCGAAGAAGTCGCGCCCCTGCTGCCCCAGCGAGGCCAGCAGCGGGTGGCCGCCGTCGGCGCTTTCGCCACGGGCGAACAGCTTGAGCTGGCCGCGGGCGTCGACGATGTCGCCCCAGTAGGCCTCGCACGGGTTGAGCAGGAACACGTTGACCTCGGTCAGCTCCGCCATGCGCAGCAACAGTGCCAGGTACATCGGCGCCAGCGTGGCGATGCCGAACACCGACACCCGCTGCGGCAGGTGCTCCGGCCGCAGGCGGGCGAAGAAGTCGTCGAGCATGGTGACGCGGTGGCGGCCGGGCAAGTCTGCGGCCAGCTGTTGCCATAGTGCCGCCTGCCACGCCTCGTCCTCGCCCAGGTCCAGGCGCTGGCCCGCCTCCCAGGCGCGTATCCACGCCGGGCGGAACACCAGGTACTGGTCGTAGATGTCGGCGATCTTGCCGGCCAGCTCGTAGCAGGCCAGCGGCCCGCCCTGCAGGTAGCGCACCAGCGGCGTGTACGGCTCGCCGGAGAGCGTCGGCAGTACCTCCATCAGCCGCCAGGTCAGCACCTCGGGCGCGAACGCGGACTTGGGCGGCAGCGCCGGCAGGACGGTCTTCATCAGCCGCCAGCCGAAGCCGGCCGGCAGCACGAATTCAAGGTTGGCCGCAAGGCCGCGCTCGCGCGCCAGCTGCAGCGTCAGCCAGCGCCCCATGCCGCGGCTTTGCACCATCACCACTTCCGGCGCGAACGGATCGGCCAGCGGCGTGTCAGTCAGGTGGCGATAGAGAATGCCGAGGGCTTCGAGGCGGTTGGACTGGTACAGGTGCAGGGACATGGCACGGTGATGGCGTGGTCATCAGAAGGCCAAGTTTAGCACTGCCGCTACCGGCAAAACCGTTATCATGACGCCGTTTGAAAACACGCTGCCACAGGATGCCGAATTCATGGATTACCAGACGCTGAAACACGCCCACGCCGGCCTCGCCTACCTGACGGTGACGCTGTTCACGCTGCGTGCGGGGCTGTCTTTCGTGCGGCCGGCCTTGCTGCAAACCAGGCTGCTGCGCATTGTGCCGCACGTGATCGACACCCTGCTGCTGATCGCCGGCATCACGCTTGCAGTGCTGGCGGGGTTGTCGCCGCATGAACAGCCGTGGCTGGCCGCCAAGATCGTGGCCTTGCTGGTCTATATCGCGCTGGGCAGCATCGGCCTGAAGCGGTTGCACGGTTCGCCGTGGCGCGCCGTGGTGCTGGCGCTGGCCATCGCCATGCCGCTGTACATGATTGCGGTGGCCAAGAGCAAGCTGGCATGGCCGTTTTGAGCGCACATGCGCGATCGGGCAAATGCTGTCGCCGCTGCCATCAATAAACCTGAAAACCTTGATTGGCCACGGAACCACACAGAAAAACACGGACAAAACCCATGAATGTCTTTGTTTTGTCGGCAAAATCCACGAGACAACACAAGAAAGATATGCCAAGGAATCACCCATTGGGCGAAAGACCACATATCTGTATTTACCTTTCTTTCCGTGTTCTTCCGTGTGTTTCCGTGGCTATAACTGCGGTTTTCAGGATAAAACCTGATTGGCCCGGAACTTGTGGCCGCGTGCCGCACTCCCGGCCATGGCTGTATGCAGTGACAAAACAGGACGTTGGCCCCCGCCGCAAGCGGGGGCATTCTTTTTGGCGCATCAGTGCTGCATCGCGGCCAGCGTCACCCCGGCCACCACGAACAGGCCGCCGGAAGTACGCGAGAAGCGCTGCAAACGTTGGCCGCAGGCCAGCCACACGCCCAGCCGGCCGCCGGCGGCGGCCAGCAGCACGGCAATGACCAGGTCGGCCACCACCCAAGTGACGGCCATCACCGCGTACTGCGGCCACAGCGGCTGTTGCGGATCGAGAAAGCGCGGCAGCAGCGCGCTGAAGAACACGGTGTCCTCCGGATTGCTGATCGCCAGCAGGAAGGCGGGGCGAAAACCGCTCCACAAGCAACTGGACGGCGTGCCGCCGCCAGTGCCGATGCTGAACGGCTTGCGCCACAGCGCCACCCCCAGCCACACCAGATAGCCGGCGCCGAGCAGCTTCACCACGTTGAACGCGGTGGGCGAGGCCAGCAGCAGCGCGCTGATGCCCAGTGCCGACAGCGCCATCAGCAGCAGCGCACCGGCGGAAAAGCCCAGCGCATTGGGAATGCCGCCACGGGCGCCGTGTTGCGCGCCGTGCGACAGGGTCAAGAGGGGCGCCGGGCCGGGCGCCGCCATCAACAGCACGATGGTGCCGAGGTACATCAACCAGTTCTGGAATTCCATTGCAACATCCTTGGCCCGCGGCGCGGCCGGCGGCAACGCCGGGGCTGCCGCGGCCGGCGCACGACAAGGGGCGCAGGCAGGCGGCAGACGGCATCGCCGTGCGGCGAGGGCGGCAGCGGGCGACAGGCACAGTACGGGCGCGGGGCGCCGGTACTGCGCGTTTACGACATCAAATCAGCGGGAAGTAGGGCGAACGGCGGCGGGAAGCTAACGGGGCGGCTCGGACTGGGTGTCCGGCTGGGCTGCGGCGTGCAGGGTATCGCGATGACGGAAGGTCGGGGTACGCATGGCAAAGCTCTGCGCGATCGGCGCCAGGCGGTTGCGTTGCGGGTGCAGCGTCGGGCAGATGGCGACGGCGGACTGCGGCAGTTGTTTGGAATTGAACGACAATTTGGACATCCGGTTACGATAACGGGACCATTCTAGGCGGCCGCGCACGGCTTTGGCAAATCGGCTTGCGGTGGCTGTTGTTTATTTGTTTAAACGCCATCCAGCAAAAATCAGCCACTTGGCGCTGTATTTGGCGTTGCGGTGTTCGGAATATTAGTCACTAGCGTGCTGTCCGGCGGCTGCGGCCGGACACGGTTTGCCAGCCGGCGCCGGCCGCGCTAAGGTGGCGGCCTGCAACCAATCAGGAGCCCGCCGTGCAACTTGCCACCTGGAATGTCAACTCACTGAAAGTGCGCCTGCCGCAAGTGCTGCAATGGCTGACCGACAACCCGGTCGAGGTGCTGTGCCTGCAGGAACTGAAGCTGGACCAGCCGGCCTTCCCGCTGGCCGAGATCGAGGCCGCCGGCTATCAGGCGGCGTGGCTGGGGCAGAAGACCTATAACGGCGTCGCCATCCTGGTGAAGAACGGCTGCAGCCTCGGCGACGTGGTGGCCGGCATTCCCGGCTACGACGACGAGCAGCGCCGCGTGATCGCCGCCACGGTGGACGGCGTGCGCGTGGTGTGCGCCTACTTCGTCAACGGCGAAGCGGTGGACTCGCCGAAGTACCAGTACAAGCTGCAGTGGCTGGCCGAGCTGGAGCGCTACGTCGCCAGCGAGCTGGCCGTGCACCGCGATTTCGCGCTGCTGGGCGACTACAACATCGCGCCGGAAGACCGCGACGTGTACGACCCGGAAGCCTGGCGCGAGCAGGTGCTGTGCACCACGCTGGAGCGCGACAGCTTCCGCCGCTTGCTGGGCATGGGGCTGGCGGACAGCTTCCGCCTGTTCAACGACGAGGACAAGCAGTACAGCTGGTGGGATTACCGCGCGATGATGTTCCGCCGCAACATGGGGGTGCGCATCGACCACATCCTGATCAGCGACAGCCTGAAGGCGCGCGCCAGCGGCTGCGTCATCGACAAGGCCCCGCGCAAGTGGGAGCGTCCGTCGGACCATACCCCGGTGCTGCTCACGCTGGCCTGAGCCGCACATCCTGCGGTAACGGAAAGACATTGCGGCCAACCCTGCCAAGGTTGGCCGCAATGTCCTGCCGCTGCCGCCATGCCACCGCCCATGCAAAAGCGGCTTTCACCGCCGGCGCGGGGCCGGGATGAAAGCCGCTGTCGCGGACTGAGGCGTGGCTTACTTGATCACGGTCACCGGCACCGGCGACTGGTTTACCACGTCGCGGGCGACCGAGCCCAGCAGCAGCTGGCCGAGGCCGCCGCGGCCGTGCGAGCCGATGATGATCTGGCTGAATGCCATCTCCTGCGCGTAGCGGGCGATGGTATCGGCAATGTGGCCGACCGCGATGTGCTGCTGGAAGGCCTGACCGGCCTGTTGCAGCACGGCAGCCGCCGCTTGCAGCGCGGCGAGGCCTTCCTCGCGGTAGTAGTCTTCCAGCTGCTCGTGGCCGACAAACAGGCGCACGTGGCCGGATTCGACCGGGATCTGCACGTTCAGCAGGTGTAGCTCCAGCGCCGGGTCGAGCCTGGCCAGTTGCAGCGCGTGTTCTACCGCGCGCAGCGCGTGCGCCGAGCCGTCTACCGGAATCAGGATACGGGTGCTCATGGTGTCCCTTTCTTAGCTGTGGTCTTTGTTGGCGGCCAGCGGAATCTCGTGCAGCGGCGCGGCGGCGGCGGTCTTGCGGCTGGCGAGGAACTTGCCGGTTACCACCACGAAGGTGGCGCCCACCGCGGCATTGACGTAGTGCAGCCAGCTCGGCGCGTCGGCCAGATACGGCTTCACCACCACGTCGCCGGTCACCATGTCGCCGGCGATCCAGCCCAGCAGCGCGGCGCCGAAGGTAATCACGATCGGGAAGCGGTCCATCAGCTTGAGCACGAACTTGCTGCCCCACACGATGATCGGGATGCTGATCACGATGCCGAACACCACCATGCCGAGGTTGCCCTTGGCGGCACCGGCCACCGCGATCACGTTGTCCAGGCTCATCACCGCATCGGCGATGATGATGGTCTTGATGGCGCCCCACAGGTGGGTGCTGCCCTCGATATTACCGTGGCCGTCGTCGTCTTCCGGTTGCAGCAGCTTGATGCCGATCCATAGCAGCAGCAGCGCGCCGACCACTTTCAGGAACGGCAGTGCCAGCAGTTGCAGCGCGAAGAAAATCAGTACCACGCGCAGGCCGATGGCGCCGGCCACGCCCCAGAAAATGCCGCGGCGGCGTTGTTCTTCCGGCAGTTTGCGGCAGGCCAGTGCGATGACGACCGCGTTGTCGCCGCCGAGCAGGATGTCGATGGCAATGATCTGCAGCACCGATAGCCAGAAGGTGCTTTCAAACAGGATTTCCGGCATTGTGTTGTCCTTGTGCAGAAAAAGTGTCAGTTAAAAAGGACACCTGGCCAGCAAAGAGCCAGGTGTCCCGGGAGGTTGGGTTCAACGTGTGCAGCCCAGCAGTGCCTGACGGCGTTTCAGCAGTGGCGGCAGCAGCAGGATGGCGGCAGTGACCAGCAGGATGATGAGCGAGACCGGGTGCGTCAGGAATACTGTCAGGTCGCCTTCGTTGATCGACATCGCGCGACGGAAGTGTTTTTCCGCCATCGGCCCGACGATCAGGCCGACCACCAGCGGCACAACCGGGAAGTCGAAGCGCCGCATCAGGAAGCCCAGCACGCCGATTATATAGAGCAGCATCAGGTCGAACCAGCTTTGACGCAATGCGTAGGCGCCCATGGTGGCCAGTACGATGATGCCGCCATAGAGCAGCGGGCGCGGCACTTTCAGGAATTGCACCCACAGACCGACCAGCGGCAGGTTCAGCACCAGCAGCATCACGTTGCCGATGTACAGCGAGGCGATCAGGCCCCACACCAGTTCCGGGTTGGTATCGAACAGCAGCGGGCCGGGCACGATGTTGTACTGCTGGAAGGCAGACAGCATGATCGCCGCGGTGGCCGAGGTCGGGATGCCCAGTGTCAGCAGCGGCACCAGCGTGCCGGTGACGGCGGCGTTGTTGGCCGCCTCCGGGCCGGCCACGCCTTCGATGGCACCCTTGCCGAATTCCTTCTGCGCCGCCGGGCTGGCCAGTTTCTTCTCCGCCGAGTAGGACAGGAAGGTCGGCAGCTCGGTGCCGCCGGCCGGAATGGTGCCGAACGGGAAGCCGATGGCGGTGCCGCGCAGCCATGGTTTCCACGAGCGTTTCCAGTCGGACTTGCTCATCCAGAAGCTGCCCGCCAGCGATTCGATGCGGCCAACGATCTTGTTCTCGTAGGTGGCGGTGTACAGCGTCTCACCCACCGCGAACAGGCCCATCGCCACCACCACGATGTCGATGCCGTCGATCAGCGGCAGCAGACCGAAGGTAAAGCGCGACTGCCCCGACTGGCCCTCGATGCCGATCAGGCCCATGGCCAGACCCAGCAGCAGCGCGATGAAGCCCCTCAGCGGCGAATTGCCGAGCACCGCCGATACCGCGGCGAAGGTCAGCATCATCAGCGAGAAGGTTTCCACCGGGCCCAGCTGCAGCGCGAAGCTGGCCAGTACCGGTGCCAGCAGCGTCAGCAGCACGGTGGCGATGGAGCCGGCGACGAAGGAGCCGATGGCGGCGGTAGACAGTGCCGGGCCGGCACGACCGGCCTTGGCCATCCTGTTGCCTTCCAGCGCCGACACGATGGAGCCGGCTTCACCGGGGGTGTTGAGCAGGATGGAGGTGGTGGAACCGCCGAACATGGCGCCGTAATAGACACCGGCCAGCATGATCAGCGCACCAGTCGGGTCCACACTTTGGGTGACCGGCAGCAGCAGCGCCACGGTCACTGCCGGGCCGACGCCGGGCAGCACGCCGATGGCGGTGCCGAGGGTGCAGCCGAGCAGCGCCCACAGCAGGTTGGCCGGGGTCAGCGCGGTGGCAAAGCCCAGACTGAACAGGGCATTCAGGGATTCCATTTACAGTAATCCTCCTGGCATCAGGGCGGGCAGGTTCAGCCCCAGCGCCTTGAACAGGTGAAACAGGCCGATGGCCAGCAGGAAGGACAGCACCAGGTCCAGCGCCGGACGGCGTGTCTCCAGCGCGCGGCAGATGCCGAAGCACAGAAAGGTGCCGGCCAGGGTAAAGCCGACCAGACCGATCAGCGCCATGTGTGCCAGCAAGCTGCCGCTGGCAATGATGAACATGTTCCAGTTGGCCTCGCCGCGCTCGGCGGCTTCTTCCGCTTCCAGTTGTTCCGTGTCGTCTTCGCCATCGCTGAGGATGGTGTCCGGCCCGTTACGGTGACGACGCTGCATCAGCAACGCGCCCCCGGCAACGATCAGGCCGGCCACCACCAGCGAAGGGAAGAAGCGCGGACCGATGCCGGCATAACCGGCCTCCTCGGGGATATCGCCGATCTGCCAGGCCATCACCAGGCCGATCAGGATGATCCCGATGGCGAGCAGCTGCTCGCCGGTTACGCGCTTGATCATGGCTTAGTTACCCAGCTTCAGTTTCTTCACGATAACGGCAGTGCGCTTCACATCTTCATCCAGGAAGGCCTTGAAGCTGTCGCCGGTCTGCAGCATGTCCAGCCATTCCATCTTTTCGGCCTTGGCTTTCCAGCTCGGCGATTTCACCGCGGCTTCCACTGCCTTGATCAGCGTGGCTTTCTGTGCGGCATTGATGCCCGGGGCGCCGAACACGCCGCGCCAGTTGTACACAACCACGTCAGAGCCTTGCTCGCGCAGGGTCGGTACCGGGATGTCCGGGTTGCGGGTGGCGGCGGAGATGCCCAGCGCGCGCACCTTGTTAGCCTTGATCAGGTCGGCCAGTTCGCCGTAACCGCTGATGTAGGCGGCAATCTGGTTACCCAGGATGGCAGCCTTGCCCTCGCCGCCACCGGCAAACGGGATGTAGTTCAGTTTGTCCGGATCCACGCCGGCCTTTTCCGACATCAGGCTGGCCATGATATGGTCGATACCGCCGGCGGAACCGCCGCCGATGCTCACGCTACCCGGATTGGCTTTATAAGCCGCCATCAGGTCCTTGATGGACTTGTACGGCGAGGCAGTCGGCACCACGATGACGTTGAACTCGCCCATCAGGCGGGCAATCGGCGTCACCATGCCGAAGTTCACCGGCGACTTGTTGGTTTCCAGCGCACCCACGGTCACCGCACCGGCTACCAGCAGCGCATTGGGGTTGCCCTTTTCATTGTTGACGAACTGCGCCATGCCGATGGCGCCACCGGCGCCGGCCTTGTTTTCCACCACTACGTTCTTGGCGTAGCCGGTAGCCTGCAGCGCCTCGCCCATGGTGCGGGCCACGGTATCAAAACCGCCGCCCGGGTTGGCCGGGGCCATGATCTTGAATTGCTCCACCTGAGCCTGGGCGACGAATGGGGTGACCGCCAGCAGGCAGCTTACAAACAGTTTCGACAGTTTCATTGTGTAATCTCCGGAGTGTTGCATATTGTTGTGTATGCCAAGGCGGCATGGCGGAAGCCTGGCTCTCCACCCTGTGCCCACCGCAGCCTGACGCACGAATGGCGCCACCGCGGTTGGGGTGGGCAAATTATAGGAGGGACAAGCTTTCAACTAGCTTTCAGCGCGGCAAGCCGTTTCCATGCCGCCAACCCGTGCATTTGGCATAGGTAAAGATACGCCGGAATACAAGCCGGCCTCGGCATGCGCTACGATGTACGGATCGTGACGGCCGGACGGGAAGGAAGGCATCAACTTTTACCGGATTTATTAATGGTCAGCTAAAAATAAATTCAATTAATCGTTGACCGCAAGAAGAATGCTGCGTATAACGGTGCGGGCAGGACCTTCAAGCAGCAGATTGCTTGCGACATCGTTGATCCACCTCAAAAGCGGCACGTCATTGTTACCGGTTTGATTCCTTGATCGTCATGCACCTGGGCAATTGCCCGTCAATCCCGTTTTAAAGGAATTAAAAATGGAAACTGGTACCGTTAAATGGTTTAACGATGCAAAAGGCTTTGGCTTCATCACTCCGGACGCAGGCGGCAACGACCTGTTCGCCCACTTCTCCGAAGTGCGCTCGGAAGGCTTCAAATCGCTGACCGAAGGCCAGAAAGTCAGCTACACCCCGGGCATGGGCCAAAAAGGTCCGCAAGCCACCAACATCCAGGCACTGTGATGTCCTGCCGTGTCTGAACAGGCCCGCTACGGCAGGTTCCGGACAGTAAAAACCCCCGATTTTTCGGGGGTTTTGTTTTGTGGTGCTCCTTCCCGTATACGGGCAGGAGCACCGCTCTGTGCGCGGTTCAGCCGGCCTTGATCATGGTGCCGACGCCTTCGTCGGTCAGGATCTCCAGCAGCAGCGCATGCGGCACGCGACCGTCGATGATGTGCACCGAGTTCACGCCGCTCTTGGCCGCATCCAGCGCCGAGCTGATCTTGGGCAGCATGCCGCCGCTGATGGTGCCGTCGGCGAACAGCTCGTCGACCTTGGCCGCAGTCAGGCCGGTCAGCAGCTTGCCCTGCTTGTCCAGCACGCCGGGGGTGTTGGTCATCAGCACCAGCTTTTCCGCCTTCAGCGTTTCTGCCAGCTTGCCGGCCACCACGTCGGCGTTGATGTTGTAGGCCTCGCCGTCCTGGCCGACACCGATCGGTGCGATCACCGGGATGAAATCCTGGCTGTCCAGCAGCGCCACCAGGCTCGGGTCGATGTGCTCGATGTCGCCGACCTGGCCGATGTCGATGTTTTCGTCGGATTCCGATTTCAGGAACAGCTTGCTGGCGCGGATGAAGTGGCCGTCCTTGCCGGTGATGCCGACCGCCTTGCCGCCGTGCTTGTTCAGCAGCGACACGATTTCCTTGTTCACCAGGCCACCAAGTACCATCTCCACCACGTCCATGGTTTCGCTGTCGGTGACGCGCATGCCCTGGATGAACTGGCCTTCCTTGCCGACGCGCTCCAGCAGCTCGTTGATCTGCGGGCCGCCGCCGTGCACCACCACCGGATTCAGACCCACCAGTTTCAGCAGCACGATGTCCTTGGCGAAATCTTCCTTCAGCTTGTCGTCGGTCATCGCATTGCCACCGTATTTCACCACGATGGTCTTGTTGTTGAAGCTGCGGATATATGGCAGCGCTTCGGCCAGGATGGCGGCCTTGTCGATGGGGGCTACGCTCACGGGGCATCTCCACGGTAGTCGGAATCAGAAACGGCTATTGCTGCGCTGCATTCTACCCAAGCACGGCCGATTCGGCTGGCGTTTGTGCATCTGCCGGCTGCGCCCGGCTGTTGGCAATGCCGCAACAGGACACCGCCACCGGTACGCCATTAGTAAATAAATCCCGATTTAGCAATTGCCGATGCCGAGCGCTTGCACTAAAGTCCGGCCATCATGTTAATGAACAGGCATTCAGAAAAGCCATGAGCAAACCATCCTGCTGCCCGATCACCCGCTGGCGCCGTCGCAAGGAAGTCCGTCCGGCGGAGATCCTGGACGCGGCACTGGCGCTGTTTGTCGAGCGCGGCTTCAAGTCCACCAAGATGGAAGACATCGCCAAGGCGGCCGGCGTCACCAAGGGCACGCCTTATCTGTACTTCGAGAACAAGGAAGACATCTTCAAGGCGGTGCTGCGCGAGAACCTGGTGACGCGGCTGGCCAGCTTTGCCGAACTGGAGCAGCAGTTCGAGGGCAGCAGCGCCGAGTTGCTGCGGCTGATAATGCGGCGCTGGTGGCTGGAAGTCGGCGAATCGCCGCTGGCCGGCATCTGCAAGCTGATGTTCGCCGAGGCCACCAACTTCCCGGAGCTGGCGCGCTTCTACCACGCCGAAGTGATCGAGCCCAGCCACAACATGCTGCTGCGCATCCTGCAGCGCGGCGTGGCGCGCGGCGAGTTCCGCGACATCAATCCGCACGCGGTAGTCGACACTCTGGTGGCACCGATGCTGCTGACCATGACCTGGCGCTGCTCCTTCGGCAAGGTGATCAGCGACAGCCAGCACCGCTCCATGCCACCGCTGCAATACCTGGAACTGTCGCTGGACCTGATGCTTAACGGCCTGATGTCCCGTCAGCCACAACAATAAAACGCAACGAGGAAATCACGATGGCACCGCACTACCCCCGCCTGGCCCTGGCCGGCGCGCTCCTGCTGACCCTGTCCGCCTGCCGCGACGAGGTCAAACCGGTCGAGGAAATCCGCCCGGTCCGCTACACCGTCGCCAGCAGCAGCGACGCTGCCGCCAGCCAGCAATTCAGCGGCGAAGTCCGCGCCCGCCAGGAGAGCCGCCTCGCCTTCCGCGTCGCCGGCAAGGTGGTGGAGAAGCGCGTCAGCAATGGCGAGCGCGTGCGGCGCGGCCAGGTGCTGGCGGTGCTGGATGCCAGCGACTACCAGCTCGACAGCCAGGCCAAGGCGGCGCAACTGGCGGCGGCGCAGGCCGGCCTGCAGCAGCAGGAGGCCGATCTCAGGCGCTTTCGCGACTTGCTGACACAGAATTTCATCAGCCAGTCGCAGGTCGACCGCCAGCAGGCGGCGGTCAGCAGCGCGCGCGCCAGCCTGCAGCAGGCGCAGGCGGCACTGGCCGCCAGCCGCAACCAGGGCAGCTACACCTCGCTGCTGGCCGACAGCGACGGCGTAGTCAGCGAGATCAGCGCCGAGCCGGGCATGGTGGTCGCCGCCGGCCAGGTGGTGGCCCGCCTCGCCGCCGACGGCGCGCGCGAGGTGCTGTTCCAGGTGCCGGAAAACGCGCTGGAGCAGGTACGCCGCGCCAGCGGCTTCAAGGTGGCGCTGTGGGCCGATGGTCGCGAACTCCCCGCCAGCCTGCGCGAGCTGGCCGCCGACGCCGACCCGGCCACCCGCACCTACGCCGCGCGGCTGCAGCTGGCGAACGCCGGCGACGATGTCCGGCTGGGCATGACCGCGCGCATCAGCGCACTAGCCGCCGGCGGCCAGCCGCGCGCCATCCGCCTGCCGCACAGCGCCATTCTCGATGAGAACGGCAAGCACTATGTGTGGCTGATCGGCGGCGGCAACAAGGTTGGCCGCAAGGCGGTGCAGGTCGCCCGCCTCGACAGCCACGGTGTGACGCTGCAGTCCGGCCTCGCCGGCGGCGAGAAGGTGGTCACCGCCGGTGTCCACCTGCTGCGCGACGGCCAGCGCGTCAGCCTGCTGCAGCAATAAGGGACGGCGACGATGAAAAAAATCAACCTGTCGGAATGGGCGCTGCGCAACGGCTCGCTGGTGCAGTACCTGATGGTGGTGCTGATGGTGGCCGGGCTGTTCGCCTACACCCAGCTGGGGCAGAAGGAAGACCCGGAATTCACCTTCAAGGCGATGATGGTGCGCGTGCTGTGGCCCGGCGCCACCGCGCTGGAGACCGAGCAGCAGGTCACCGACAAGATCGAGAAGAAGCTGCAGGAAATGGGCGAGCTGGAGTACGTGAAGAGCTACACCAAGCCGGGCGAGGCGCTGCTGATCCTGTCGATCCGCGAGGACGTACCGCCCAAGAACGTGCAGCAGCTGTGGTACACGGTGCGCAAGAAACTCGGCGACATCAAGCACACCCTGCCCGCCGACATCCGCGGCCCGTTCTTCAACGACGAGTTCGGCGACACCTTCGGCAACATCTACGCCTTTACCGGCGACGGCTTCAGCTATGAAGAAGTGCGCCGCTACGTCGATGACGTGCGCCAGGAGATCCTGCGCCTGCCCGACGTCGGCAAGGTGGACCTGATCGGCGAGCAGGAAGAGCGCATCTACGTGACGCTGTCCAACGCCAAGCTGGCGGCGCTGCAGCTGGACGCACGCACCATCTGGAGCGCGCTGGCGGAGCAGAACGCGATGACGCCGGCCGGCAATTACGACACCGCCAGCGACCGCATCTGGGTGCGCGTCGCCGGCAGCTACGGCTCGGTGGCGGCCATTGCCGACACCCCGCTCAGCGCCGGCGGCAAGAGCTTCCGCCTCGGCGACATCGCCACCGTCGAGCGCCAGTTCGTCACCCCGCCGTCGTTCGGCATGCGCTTTGACGGCAAGCCGGCGCTCGGCCTCGCCATCAGCATGAAACAGGGCGGCGACGTGCTGAAACTGGGTAACAACCTGCAACTGCTGATGCAGGAGGTACAGAACAAGCTGCCGGTCGGCATGCAGATCCACTCGGTATCCGACCAGCCGCAGGTAGTGAAGAACGCGGTCGGCGAGTTCATGAAGGTGCTGATCGAGGCGGTGGTGATCGTGCTGGCGGTGTGCTTCCTCAGCCTGGGCGTGCGCAACGGCATCGTGGTGGCGCTGTCGATCCCGCTGGTGCTGGCGATGACCTTCCTCGCCATGTACCTGCTGGGCATCGATCTGCAGCGCATCTCGCTGGGCTCGCTGATCATCGCGCTGGGCCTGCTGGTCGACGACGCCATCATCGCGGTGGAAATGATGGCGCTGAAGCTGGAACAGGGCTGGAACAAGTTCCAGGCCGCCACCTTTGCCTACACCAGCACCGCCTTCCCGATGCTGACCGGCACCCTGCTCACCGCGGCCACCTTCCTGCCGGTGGGCATGGCCAAATCCAACGCCGGCGAGTACGTGTTCAGCCTGTTCTCGGTGGTCAGCATCGCGCTGCTGCTGTCGTGGATCGTGGCGGTGGTGTTCGTGCCCTACCTCGGCTACAAGCTGCTGCCGGAGCACCACGCCGGCAGTGCGCATGAAGACGTCTACCACAAGCCGTTCTACCTGCGCTTCCGCGCCACGGTGGAGTGGTGCCTGGACCACCGCAAGACGGTGATCGCGCTGACCGCGGCCGCGTTCATCCTGTCGCTGGTGGCGTTCAAGCTGTTCGTGCAGCAGCAGTTCTTCCCCTCCTCCAACCGCGTCGAGCTGATGGTGGACATGTGGCTGCCGCAGGGCGCCAGCTACCAGGCCACCGAGGCCGAGGTGCGCAAGCTGGAGGCGCTGATCAAGGACGACCAGCACGTGGTCAGCACCACCGCCTACGTCGGCGGCGGCAGCCCGCGCTTCTACCTGCCGCTGGACCAGCAGCAGCAGCACCTGAACTACGCGCAGCTGATGGTGATGACGCAGGACGAAAAGGTGCGCGAAGAGGTCAAGCACAAGCTGGAAACGCTGTTCGAGCGCGACTTCCCGATGGTGCGCGGCCGTGTCACGCGGCTGGAGAACGGCCCGCCGGTCGGCTACGCGGTGCAGTTCCGCGTGATGGGCGAGGACCACGCCAGGGTGCGCAGCATTGCGGCCAACGTTGAAACGCTGTTGCGCGCCCATCCCGGTGCCCGCCACGTCAACATCGACTGGGGCGAGCAGGTGAAGGCGCTGCGGGTGGAGATCGACCAGGACAAGGCGCGCGTGCTGGGCGTCTCCAGCCAGTCGCTCAGCCGCCAGCTGCAGCTGCTGCTCAGCGGCAGCACCGTCAGCGAATGGCGCGAAGGCGACCGCAGCATCGGCATCGTGGCGCGGCTGGACAACGCCGGCCGCGAGCAGGTGGACGCACTGGGCAGCCTGATGGTGCAGACCACCAGCGGCAAGTACGTGCCGGTGGCGCAGCTGGGCAGTATCAGCTACCAGCCGGAGGAAAGCATCATCTGGCGCCGCAACCGGCTGCCGACGGTGACGGTGCGCGCCGATGCCGCCGACGGCGTGCAGGCCGCCGACATTTCCAAGGCGCTGTGGCCCAAGCTGCAGCAGTTGGAGAAGACGCTGCCGCTGGGCTACCACATCGAGCTGGGCGGCTCGCTGGAAGCGAGCCAGAAATCGCAGCAGGCGATCGGCAAGGTGACACCGCTGATGCTGGTCGTCGTGCTGACGCTGCTGATGATCCAGCTCGGCAGCTTCCAGCGCACGCTGCTGGTGGTGCTGACCGCACCGCTGGGCCTGATCGGCGTCACGCTGACGCTGATCCTGTTCGGCGCGCCGTTCGGTTTTGTCGCGATGCTGGGGGTGATCGCGCTGTTCGGCATGATCATGCGCAACTCGGTGATCCTGGTCGACCAGATCGAGACCGACATCGGCGAGGGCATCGACCGCTTCGAGGCCATCGTCGGCTCCACCGTGCGCCGCTTCCGCCCGATCATGCTCACCGCGCTGGCGGCGATCCTGGCGATGATCCCGCTGTCGCGCAGCACCTTCTGGGGGCCGATGGCGGTGGCCATCATGGGCGGCCTGCTGGTGGCTACCGTGCTGACGCTGCTGTTCCTGCCGGCGCTGTACGCGCAGTGGTTCGGCGTCAAGCGCCCGCAAACAAATTAATCAATCCTGCGTGAAGCCGCTACCGGAATTGGGTAAGGTAGAGGCTTCAGCGCTTTAATGATGCAACCGGAATGCCCACTATGAAGCTTATCCGCACCCTCGGCCTGGGCGCCCTGCTCGGCAGCGCCCTGGCCGCCCCGGCCCACGCCTTCGACCTGCTGCAGGCGCTGCAGGCCGCGCGCCAGTATGATGCCGGCTACGCCGGCGCCAGCGCCGCCAACCGTGCCGGTGCCGAAAAGGCGGTCCAGGGCCGCGCGCTGCTGCTGCCCAGCGTCGGGCTGAGCGCCGCCAGCACCCAGACCGAACCGCTGCAACCGGCTGCAGGCAACTACCGCAGCGACAGCCTGGGCGTGCAGCTGACACAGCCACTGTTCAACACCACCAGCTACAGCGGCTACCAGAAGGGCAGGATCGCCAGCACCGTGGCGCAGCTGCAGTTCGACGCCAGCGGCCAGCAACTGGTGATCGACGTCGCCCGTGCCTACTTCGACGCGCTGCTGGCCGAGGACGTGCTCACCGTCACCCGCGCCACCAAGACCGCCTACGAGCGCCAGCTGGCACAGGCACGCAAGGCGTTCGAGGTCGGCACCGCCACCATCACCGACACCCACGAGGCACAGGCCGGCTACGACGCCGCCAGCGCCCAGGAAATCGCCGCCCTCAGCGATCTCGACCTCAAGCGCAACGCGCTGGCGCAGCTGACCGGCCTCAACCCGGAAAGCATCCGCCGCCTGCGCGACAAGCCGCAACTGAACGCCGCCGACCTTGGCACGCTGGAGCAATGGACACAGCGCGCGCAGCAGAACAGCCTGGCACTGCAACTGCAACAGCAGCAGCTGGTGCTGGCCGAAAAAGAGCTGGACGAAGCGCGCGGCAAGCACCTGCCCACCGTCAGCCTCAACGCCGGCTACAGCCACAACCGCAGTACCGACGCCGGCAGCGTCGCCAGCGGCCGCGACACCACGCGCGGCAGCAGTCTCGGCCTCAGCCTGACGCTGCCGCTATACGCCGGCGGCGCCATCAACTCGCAAGTGACCGAAGCCGCGGCCAACCTCGACAAGGCACGCGAGGATCTGGAAGCCGCCCGCCGCCAGAACGCGCAAAACGTGCGCCGCAGCTGGCTGGGAGTCAGCAACGGCGCGGCGCTGGTCAAGGCGCAGGAACAGCTGCTGCTCTCCGCCAGGAGCAAGCTCGACGCCACCCGCCTGGGCAAGGACGTCGGCGTGCGCACCAACCTCGACCTGCTCAACGCGGAAAAGGACTACCAGGACGCCATCCGCGCGCTGGCGCAGGCCCGCTACAACTTCCTGCAGGCACGACTGGCGCTGGCACAGGCCGCCGGCACGCTGGACGACGAGGTGGTGGCCGAGGTCAACCGCTTCTTCTGATCCCTGCTTGCAGCGGACAAGGCATCAAAAACATTGCGGCCAACCTTGGACAAGGTTGGCCGCAATGTCTTGCTGGCGGCGGCACAAGCCGCAGGCCGACACTCAGCCGCCAGGGGCTGTTTCCTGCAGCAATGACAGCAAGGCCGACTCGGCCTCGGCCACGCTGATGTCCGCCACCTGCCGGCTATCCGGCTGCAGCAGGCGGTGCGGCACATGCCAGGGGCCCCAGTGTACGGCATCGGTATTACCAAAAAAGGTCACCATGGGCTTGCCCAACCCGGCGGCCAGATGCATGGCACCACCATCGGAACACAGCAGCACATCGCACACGGCCAGCCCGCCGATCAGCTGCGGCAGTTCGCCGGTCGGATACGGCAGCAGCGGCAGACCGTACTGCGCTGCCGCAGCGACAATGCGTGCCGCCTTGCGGTCATCCCCCGGATGCGCAGGGTGATCCTCGTCCCCCGGCGACCAGAACAGCATGAAACGGCAGGCCAAACGGGCATGCAGTGCCTGCATCAGCGCGACAAAAGCCTCAGCTGGCCAGCGTTGCTGCGGCTTGCGCGCGCTGATGTGCACGCCGATCACCATGCCGCTGCCGGACAAGCCTGCCAGAGCCTGCCGGGCAGCAGCAGCCTCGGCCGGAGCGGGTAGCACGCAGGCAGCGCCCGGAGCCGAATCGATGCCCAGCGCCCCCAGCAGGCGGTGGGTTACTTCGGCATGATGGTGCCGGGCAGGATCAGCCGTTACTACGTGGTCCAGTACGTGTGCACCATGTGCCGGTGCATAGCCGACGATCTTGCGTGCCCCTACCAGCCGGGCAAATTTGGCCGCCTGGCGTGAATAACCATTACCGGCAAGGATGACCACATCGAACCGCTGGCGTTTCAGCGCCAGCACCAGCTTCAGCGTACGCCACCAGATCGCCAGCTTGCTGCCCGGCAGGTGCTTTGCCTTTTCGTACACATGCAGTGCATCGATATCCGGACAATGCGCCAGCACGGCCTGATTGTAGGTATTCACCAACGCCGCGATGTGGGCTGCCGGATATGCCCGGCGTAAACTGGCCAGCAGCGGCGTTGTCAGCACCAGGTCGCCGATATTGTCGCGGCGGATAACAAGTATTTTCATCAGAATCCGGGCCTACAAATCACGAGACGTCTCACGGTACAAAACCGTTGACAGGAAACCGGCAAACAGCATGAACATCATCAGCATATGATCCCGTGAAATGTTTTCTACCACCATCCTTCCGGAAAAACCCAGAACCAGCAGGACAGACCACAAGCCGGGCATATCGATACCATGACGCAACCGGTCGCTTCCCAGGCTCAGCAGCCTGAACAGGGCCAGCAGCCAGAGCAGCAATCCGGGGAATCCCATCCCGATCATGAATTCGATCATGCCGCTATGCGAATGACGCGCCTTGCCGCCATATCGTTGCTCGACTTCATGCATGAAAGCCGAACGGGAAAAACCGCTTCCCAGCGGGTTTTGCAGTGCGTAATCCAATCCGGCCGCAAGAAAAGCCATTCGCTCATAGGCCGATACGTCGACCGGTTTTCCGTCTGCCAGCAATGGGTATGGCCATTTATGGGGATCAACCCAAGCCTGGCTCTCTTCGAACTGGGCACCGATCGTGGCCGAGGACAGGAAACGGTCCCAGCGGGAATCCAGCTTGTAATTCAGCAAGGCGCCACCGGCAAAACACAGCAACATGGCCAGCATGAAAGCTGCCTTTTTTACAGGCGCCGTTTTCTTTTCAAAGAGGAATAACAGGAACAGGCCGGACAGGAAAGTCATGCTCAACCCGACAAAGCCGTTCCTGGCACCGGAAAAAGCATTCAGCAATACCGCCAGCAGCAGCGCCAGCAATAATACGGGCAGTGTCACGGGCACCAGACGTTTCCGGTACAGCAGGCGGGAAATCAGCTCGGACAAGTAGAAAACAAAGGACAAGGTACAAAAATAGGCCACTTGCACCTTGCTGGCCATGATCCGGCTTTTTATCTCAAGGCCATTGGCAAGAACCGGAATCCCCGACCATGAAACAGGCCATCCCCAGTGCAGGAACTGGCTTGCATAATCCAGCACCATCGCCAGCAGGCCAAAAAGAAAAACGTAATGCAACAGGCCGGTTTTTGCGGTCAGCTCCTGTTTCGAAAGCGCAAAGCCGGCTCCGATGCCAAAACATAACAGCGCCGCCAGCCACTGGCCTTTCAGCTCGCCCAGAACCTCCAGGGGAAATCCGGCCCATAGCAGTTGCAGGAGCAGCCAGGCCGTCAACGCCAGCAATCCGTGCAATGGCCGGTTTTCTTTCACCATGCTCCGGAAATCAGCCCTGCCATCCTTATTGCCGAACATCAGCAACAGCAATATTGCCATCAGGATATAGCGTAATGCGATCGTGCCGGGAACCGAGAATATCAGCAGCAGCACAAACAGCAGGCTGTTAACAATATGAACATGCCTATTTTGCATGAGTCACCTTGTTTGCCGCCGACATAATATCCTGCACACCAACCGAAGCGATACACTCACGGCTCCCCGTCTTGCAGACATAGGGCGCATTAAAAACGAAGGCACATGGATAGCAAGGCGGCCGTTGCGACACGAACTGCACTTGTGGTCCCAGCGGACGCTGCTCGCGGAAATCCACCGGCCCGACGATCACGACCATCGGCACGTCAAAGGTGTCAGCCAGATAGGTCAGCCCGGAGTCGACGCCGATAAACAATTTCAGCCGCTGCATCAGCGCCGGCAGCTCGTCCAGCTGGAAGGCGCCGGCGGCATTGATGACGCGCTCGCCGCCCTGCACGCGGCCAAGGACTTCGGCGGCGCTCGGGCCGTCTTCCGGCCCGCCGATCAGCACCACCGGCCCCGGATAATCCTGCAACAGCCGCGCCACCAGCGCCGACAGCAAGTCTTCGCCCAGCTCCTTCAGCTTGTTGGCGCTGGAAATCGCCAGCCCGATAGCGGAATGGTCGGCGGCGATGCCCAGCCGGTCGCAGACCGCCTCGCCGCTGGCGGCGATGGCCATTTTCTTGCGCAGGCCCATGGCGATGCCCTGCTGCTGCAGCAGGCGCTGCTTGGTGGCCAGTACCAGTTCACCCGGACGATGTTGCTCTGTGATATCGATGCAGCGGCGCAGCGCGGCCAGCGTGCGGCCAACCCTGGTCGGCATGATGGACAGCGTGCGCGGCACGCCGGCCCAGATCAGGCCGCACAGTAGCGGCAGCGACGGCGACAGGTTGACCGCCAGGTCGTAGCGTCCGCCGGCAATCAGCCGCGCCAGCCGCCATTTTCCCGCCCAGCCGCGCCACGAGTCGGAACGGATGGCGATGCAGTGGTCGACCTCGCTCAGGCCGGCGATGATCCTGCCGGTGACCGGCGCGTGCAGCACGCTCAGTTGCGCGTCGGGATAGTGCTGGCGCAAGGCCAGGATCACCGGCGTGGCGCACAGCATGTCGCCGATCTTGGCGGTCTGCAGCAGCAGGATGCGCTCGATCCGGTCGCGGCGTTGCAGGCGCTTGGCCAGCCACCACCACGGCGCCAGCATATAGGTCAGCAGCACGTAGATCATGGTTTGTGTGCCGCAGCAACTTCACTCAAGACTGCAGAAACACCATTCGCATAATTTTCAATATTGAATTTTCGACGCACTCTCTGCTTACCTGCCTGTCCATATTCCTGGAGAAGTCGCGGATTACCAAGCAAAACTGTCAAACTCTCCGCTAACATGTCAACTTGACCATAAGAAAACAAAAGACCGGTTTTCTTATGCACAACAACATCCCGCACCCCGGAAACATTAGAAGCAACTACTGGTTTTTGTACAAACATGGCTTCCAATAAAACCCTGCCCAAGCCTTCGCTTTCAGATGCCAGGACCAACAGATCGGATGCTGCAATCCATGGCAAAGGCTCCGGAACAAAACCCAAGAAATGGACTCTCGCGCTTAAACCTAATGTAACTGACAAGGCTTCCAACTCACCCCGCTGCGGCCCGTCACCAAGGATGATCAAATGTGCCGGAAAATCAAGAAGAGATAATCCGCGAATAACATCTGCCACCCCTTTTCTTGGCAACAGTGCGGCTATACAAACTATAACAGTCTGTCCACATGGAATTCCTAATTTTTTTGAAATATCCACAGGAGTGGGTAGTGGCTGTGAAAGATCAATTCCATTATATAAAAGATTGATTTTATCTTGAATAACACCCTGCTGATGCAGCGCATCTACTACGCTATCTGAAACTGCCAACACACGGCTGGCTGTTTCATTAACAAGCCTGACTATTTTCCCATCTAATTTTGGCAATGTGCGGCAATGCTGGACTACCGGCATGCCAATCTCTCTGGCCGCCAGATAACCTTCATAATTTGATACCGGGGAATTATTCATATACAAAATATCCGGCTTGCATTCCTTCAACAGACCGGTCAGCGCTTGAGCGGCCGGGCGAATACGCCAGATACTCTCAATCCTCTGGATTGCAGCTGCCCGCAGCTTGGGAGTGAAATGCAAAACGCCTCTCAGCAACTCCTTGGCAAGTTTGGCCCATAGCGGTTGTTTCCTTTGCGGCAACAGCAGAAAATTTGCCCCAGCCGCTCGTACAGCCGCTTCAATAGTCAGGGCATCCCCCCCGCGCGCATAGTTACGATAGAACACACAAGTCACATGAAATTTATCGGGACTGCGCCGGCGCAACCACTCCAGCATGCTATTGGTACCGCCCCCCCACTCTTTGCCAGTATCAAGAAGCAGAACATGGATGGGATAAGTCATTGGATAAACTCCTGGCCGCAATAACGGTTACAGGCGGCCAGCACTTCGTCAACCGTAATGTTGTCCATGCACGGCGGTGCCGAATACTGGCAGCGCTTGCCCAGGCAGGGGTCGCAGGTGCGGTGTTTCTGGATCACGATATGGCGCTGCAGCTCGGTGGTCGGGCCGGAGCCGTGCCAGTGCGCGGCGGCGAACAGGCCGACTATCGGCGTGCCCACCGCAATCGCCATGTGCATGATGCCGGTGTCCGGCGTCACCAGGCAGGCAAAGCGCTGCACCAGTGCCGGCATCCGCGTCAGCGGCAACTGCCCTGCCGTCACCACCAGTCGCGCGTCGTTGACGGCGCCGGCAACGGCATCGGCCAGCGCCCGCTCCTGTGGCGAGCCGGTGACGACAATGCGCAGCGCAGGGTTGGCCGCAATCAGGCGCTGCGCCAGCTCGGCATAGCGCTCCGGCCGCCAGCGCCGGCTGGCGGTCGAGGCGCCGACCTGGAAACCGATCACCGGCTGCTGCGGCGTGATGCCGTACTGCTGTTGCAGCCAGCCGGCCACCGCGTCGCGGTTCTGTGCCGCCACCGGCAGGATCATGTGCTTGTCGCTGCCGTCGGCACCGGCCAGCGCGGCCACGGCCAGACGCTGGTCGATGCCGTGGGTGAAATCGCGCCAGTTGCTGACCTGCTGGTGGTTGCTGAGCAAAAAGCGGAAACGGCTGTTGTTGGGTAGCTTGAAACGCCAGCGGGCACCGCTCAGAT
This sequence comes from Vogesella fluminis, assembly GCF_014652335.1. Lineage (GTDB taxonomy): Bacteria > Pseudomonadota > Gammaproteobacteria > Burkholderiales > Chromobacteriaceae > Vogesella > Vogesella fluminis. The sequence continues at coordinate 87,698 of NZ_BMYP01000002.1, forward strand.
ACGCCAGCGGCGTGGCTTGCGGCTCGTTGGCGTGCAGGATGGCGACCAGATCGAAGCGCTCGCGGCGCAGTGCCAGCGCCAGACGCACAAAGCGACGATAGCCGCCGTGGTAGTCGATCAGGTCGTCGATGTCGGGGTTATCGGCAAACAGACCGTGATACGGTGCGTTAACCAACAGCACGATGCGCGCCTGCGGGTAGCGCTGGCGCAGGCTGCGGATGGCCGGCGTGGACAGCAACGTGTCGCCGATGGCGGTGCAGGACATCACCAGGATATGGCGGATGGCGGCGGTGCCCAGCTCGGCCGGGTCCGGCGCACGGCGGTCGAAGCGGCGGGCCAGGCCCAGCCCCCACGCCAGCAGGTTTTCGCGGATGCGGGTACCCATTATTTGCCCCGCAGCGCCAGATAGGCGCGGCCCAGCAGCGGGCTGCGATACAGGCCGAGGCGGCGGCCGAACCAGCCGTCGCTGCGGTCCTTGGTCACGATGCGGCCGATGTGCCGTGGCGAGGTAGTGCGGGTGTTGAGCATCTTGTCCACTGTGTACAGGTGGCGGAAACCGGCCGCATCGGCCACGGCCAGGTAGTCGTCGTCAAAATAGCCCTGCGGCCAGCACAGGTGATTGCTGACCGTGCCCAACCGTGCCTGCAGCGTGGCGCGCGACTGCGCCAGATCCGCCGCCAGCTGCGCGCGCTTATCCTCGCGGCTGGCGCACAGCTTGTCCCAGCGGGCATGGCTGTGGGTATGGCTGTGAAACTCGAAGGTGCCGGCGGCTCGCGCCGCCTCGATCTCGCTCCAACGCATCATCACCTCGTCGGCACGGCCCTCGTCAACCGCCCGCTTGCAGCCATTGTGATCCGGTGTGGCCGGCAAAGGTTGGCCGCAACCGTCGTGCGGACGCACCGCGCCGTCGCCGATCCAGCCGGTAATGGTGAACAGCGTGGCCTGCTGGCCGTAACGCTGCAGCACCGGATGGGCGTAGACCCAGTTGTCGAGGTAACCGTCGTCAAAGGTAACCAGCACGCTCTTGTCCGGCAACGGCCGGCCGGCCAGAAACCCGGCCAGGTCGTCGCAACGGAGGGTGGTCCAGCCGTTTTCCGCCAGCCAGCGCATATTGTGCTCGAAGGTCTGCGGCGAGACCGTCACCAGGCCGGGGCAGGGGCTGACATGGTGGTACATCAGTACCGGAATCGCTTTGGCCTGTTTCATCCCTGCCCCCGTTGTGCCAGCAGGCGACGGTACAGCTCCAGCATCGACTGGCACATGGTATCGACGTGGAACACCGACGACACCAGCTCGCGGCTGCGCCCGGCCATGTGCTGGCGCAGCGTGTCGTCGCCCAGCAGACGATTGACCGCTGTTGCCAGGCTGGCGGCATCGCCCGGTGCGATCAGCAGGCCGTTGTCGCCGTCGCGAACCACTTCCGGTACGCCGTCGACATTGGTGCCCACCACCGGCAGACCCATCGCCATCGCCTCGATGTAGGAGGTGCCCAGCGCTTCCTGCTCGGTCGGCAGCAGGAACAGGTCGCAGCCGGCCAGCACGTTGGCGATGTCGCGGCGCAGGCCGAGCAGGTGTATGCGTGCGGCCAACCCTTTGGCCGCAATCAGCGTCTTGAGGTTGTCCATTTGCGCACCGTCGCCGGCAAACACGAAATGGGTGTCCGGATGCGCCGCCAGAATGCGGTCGGCCGCCTCCACGATGAAACGGTGGCCTTTTTTCATGCGCAGGATGGCCACGGTGCCGATCACGCGGGCGCTGTCGGCAATGCCCAGCTCGGTCCGCAGTGTGGACGGCCCGTCCAGTTGCATCACCTGCGGATCAATGCCGGTATACACGGTGGACACGCGCGACTCCGGCACGCCCTCGCTGATCAGGTAGCGGCGCACATGCTCGCTGACACTGACAACATGGTGCGGCAGCGTGGTGTAGGTGAAGCGCGAGGTAATCGGCAGCGCCAGATGACGGGTACGCACCACCAGACGGCCGGCCAGCAGACCGGCCAGACCGCCGAGAATGCTGTCGCGGCCGCTATGGGTATTGACCACGTCGGCCTGCACGCGGCGGATGATGGCCGCCATTTTCCAGGCCGCCGGCAGGTCGATGCCGTTGCGCATGCGGACTTCGAACACCTCGAAACCGGCCTCGCGTGCACGGGCACCAAATTTGGCCTTGGGCTGGCACAGCAGGATCATGCGGTGTCCCAGCTGGCGCAGGCCGACCATCTCCTTGAAGGTGCGGTGCTCCTGCCCGCCCCAGCCCAGCGACGATTCGGTATGCACGATTGTCAGTGCCGGCTTAGTCATGGGCCGGCTCCTTGAACTGCAGGCGGTGCAGGTTGGCGTACAGGCCATCCTGCGCGATCAGTGCGGCGTGGTTACCGACTTCCGCAATACGGCCCTGGTGCATCACCACGATGCGGTCGGCATGCTCAATGGTGGACAGGCGGTGGGCGATTACCAGCGTGGTGCGGTTCTGCATCAGGTTTTCCAGCGCCGCCTGCACCAGCCGTTCGGACTGGGTGTCCAGCGCGCTGGTGGCTTCGTCCAGGATCAGGATCGGCGCGTTTTTCAGCAGTGCACGGGCAATCGCCAGCCGCTGGCGCTGGCCACCGGACAGGCGCACGCCGTTTTCGCCGATCAGTGTGTCAAAGCCCTGCGGCATCGCCTCGATGAATTCCAGCGCGTTGGCGGCGCGGGCGGCCTCGACGATCTGCTCACGGCTGACTTCGCCGATGCGGCCGTAGGCAATGTTGGCCGCCACGCTGTCGTTGAACAGCACCACGTCCTGGCTGACCAGCGCAATGTGCTGGCGCAGGCTGGCGAGGGTGATGTCGGTCAGCGCAATGCCGTCCAGCGTAATCTGCCCCGCCGATGGCTCGTAGAAGCGCGGGATCAGGCTGACCAGCGTGGTCTTGCCGCTGCCGCTGGAGCCGACCAGCGCCACGGTCTCGCCCGGTTTGACGGCAAAGCGGATGTCCTGCAACGCCGGGCGCTCGGCGGCCGGATAGCTGAACTGCACATTGTCGAACAGCAGCTCGCCGCGCGTGCCCTGCAGGCGGCGGGTACCGTTATCCGGCTCGCCCTGCTCGTCGAGGAAGCCGAACACGCTCTCGGCGGCGGCCAGGCCTTTCTGCAGCGATTGCGAAATGCTGGTGATGCGCTTGACCGGTGCGAACAGCATCAGCATCGCGGTCAGGAAGGACATGAAGTCACCGGCGGTAAAGCTGCCGCTGTGGGCACGCAGCGCGGCAAAATACAGGATCGCCGCCAGCGCGCAGGCGATGAACAGCTGGGTGACGCCGGTATTGGCCGACGAGGTGGCACTTTGCTTGACGCCGTTGTGGCGGATGGCCTCGGCCGTGCGCTGGAAGCGCTGTGCCTCGTAGCCTTCGCCGCCGTAGACCTTGACCACGCGGTGGCAGTCGATGGTCTCGCCCAGCACCTGGGTCAGCTGCGCGATGTTCTGCTGGTTCTGCCGCGACAGACCGCGCAAGCGCTTGCTGACCAGGCGCACGCACAGCGACACCACCGGCAGCACCGCGAGGCAGATCAGCGTCAGCTGCCAGTCGGTATAAAACAGCAGCCCCAGCAGGCCGATGATGGTGATGCCGTCCTTGACGGTGACGGTGATCACGTTGAAGCCGGCCTCGGTCACCAGGTTGACGTCAAAGGCGATGCGCGACAGCAGGCGGCCGGACGGATGGTCGTCGTAGTAGTTCACCGGCAGGCGCACCAGCTTGGCAAACATCTCCTCGCGCAGCGACTGCACCAGATGGCCGGTCAGCCAGCTGGTGGAGTATTCGTTGATGTAGCTGGTAATGCCGCGCACCAGGAACAGGCCGACGATGGCCAGCGGCGCCCAGATCAGCGACGAGCCGTCCTTGTTGACGAAGCCGCCGTCGATCAGCGGTTTCATCAGCCGGGCAAAGGCCGGCTCGGTGGCGGCGGCGATACTCATCGACAGCAGCGACACCAGAAAAACCTTCCAGTAAGGCTTCAGGTAGCCGAGCACCCGCTTGTAAAGCGCGAAACTGCTGGTCGCAGGGGTAGTTGTCATGCGGAAAACCAACGATAAAACAGACGATTATAAACCAGCCCGGCGCCAGCCGGGCCCTGTCACAACAAGCGCCGGTAGCAAGCCAGCAGACGCGCAGCCATCTTGTCCAGCGTCAGGTCGGCCACACTGTCGCGCGCCGCTGCGGCCAACCTTGGCCACTCGGCACGGCAGGCCAGCCAGCTGGCGATCTGCGCCTGCTGCGCCGGCGTATCCAGCGCGTCGGCCACCCAGCCGTTGTCGCCGTTGCGGATCAGCTCGGCGGCACCGCACTGCTGCGTGGTGAATACCGGCAAACCGGCGGCCAGCGCCTCGACACAGACGTTCGGAAACGGATCGTACAGGGTCGGCAGGATGAAGGCATCGGCCATGCCGTAAAACGGCTTGACGTCGTTCTGCGCGCCGCAAAAGCGCACGCGCGCGGCAATGCCCAGCATTGCGGCCAACCTTTGGTACTGCGCAGCATGCTTGTCGTGCCCCACCACCACCAGATGCACATCCGGATGCGGCACGATGGCCTGCAAGGCCCGTGCCACGCCCTTGCGCTCGAAACCGGAGCCGACGTACAGCAGCAGCGGCGCGGAGGCCGGGATCTGCCACTGCTCGCGCATCGCGGCACGGTGTTCGCGCAGCGACGGGTGAAACGCCGCGCTATCGACGCCGTTGTAGATCACGGCAAAACGCTCGTCCGGCAGGCCGAAGTAGTGCTGGATCTCGCGCTTCACCATCTGCGAATTGCAGATCACCGTTTTCAGGCGCGGATGCAGGAACATGCGCCGCTCCATCCATTGCACGTAGTGGTGATAGGGGTTCAGCAGCATGGCCAGCCGGCCCCGGCGCGACAGCACGCGGCGGCGCAGCTGCAGCCAGTGGCGGTGCACGCCGTCGCCGGCACGGTAGATGTCGCAGCCGGCGATGCGCTCGTGCGACTGCACCAGCTCGAAGCCTTCGCGCTGCCAGATACGGCGCGCGGCGCAGGCGAAGCCCCAGTCGCGCCAGACGCTGCCGAGATAGAAAGGGTTGGCCGCAAAGGCGCGCACGCCGGAAAGCGATTCCCACTTGCGCGCGATCAGGTTCACCTCCAGCCCACCCTGCGCCGACAGCGCCGACAGCGCACGGCTGACGAAGCGCTCGGCGCCGCCGGCCGGATTGTACTTCTGCCGTACGATCACCAGCCGCGTCATGCGCCGACCTCGGCCATCAGGCTGTTGAAGGCCGCCAGTACCTGCGCCTCGGTAATCAGTTCCAGGCATTCGCTGCGCTTGCCGCCGCCACAGCCGTCCTTGCCGCACGGGCGACAGGGCAACTCGGTGCGCAGCAGGCGGTGCGGCACCTGCCACGGCCCCCACTCGATGTCGCCGGAGGGGCCGAACAGCGCCACGCACGGCGTCTGCATCGCCGCGGCGATGTGCATCGGCACCGAATCCATGCCGATGAAGGCCCGCGCGCCGTCGATGAGCGCCGCCAGCTCCTTCAGGCTCAGTTGTCCGGCCAGCGAGGCCACCGGTTGCGACAGCCGGCCGGTGATATCGGCCAGCATCGCCAGCTCCGCCGGATCCGGCGCCGCCGACAGCACCACCGTTTCGCCCTGCGCGCGCAACTGCTTGATCAGCGCCGCCATGCGTGCGGCAGGCCAGGTCTTGAACAGCCAGCGCGAAGTCGGATGGATGAGCAGGTAGGAGCCGTTGACGCCCTGCGCCGCCAGCTTCTGGCGCACGCTCTGCTGCGCCGCCTCACCGGCCACCAGTTGCAGCCGGCGTCCGTCTGCCGCCGGATAAATGCCGAGACGGCGCAAGGCATCGAGATGGATTTCCACGGTATGGCGGCGGTTGCCGCCGATCACCGGGTAACGATGGCTGAAGCTGCGAGCAAAGAACTTGCCGAAATTGCCGCCCGGCGCCACCGCCCAGCGCGGCCGCAGCATGCGGGCGAGCCAGGCGCCGCGCTTGTGTTCGGTCAGCTGGATCACCAGGTCGTAGTGCCGGGCCTTCAGCCCGGCCAGCAGCCGCCACTCGGCGGCCAGCTGGCCACGCAGGCCGAGCTTTTTCCACTGCCGGTCGATGGTGAACAGCTGCGACAGCGCCGGATGGCCGGACAGCATGTCGCGGGTGTCGTGATACACCAGCGCGTCGATCTCGGCGTGCGGTGCGTGCGTCTTCAGCACCGACAGCACCGGCGACGACAACAGCACGTCGCCGTGGTGGCGCAGCTTGATGACCAGCACGCGGCGCACGGCGGACAGATCGATAGCGTCTTTGAGCATGAAAAGAAAAAAGCCGGATCAGGCGTCCGGCCCGGCATTCAGTTGTTGCAGAAGATCGGCGATTCTATCAGGGTCTTCGCTGCGAAGCATGCGCGCGACGAGCGGCCCCACCTCGTCGAGGTGGCTGGACAGCACCTTCTGCTTCACGTCCAGCAGGTTGGCCGGGTGCATCGAGAAGCGGCGCAGGCCCATGCCCAGCAGCAGCCGGGTCAGGCGCGCGTCGCCGGCCATCTCGCCGCACACCGATACCGGCACCCCGGCCTTGCTGGCGGTCTTGATGGTGTAGGAGATCAGCTTCAGCACCGCCGGATGGATCGGATCGTACAGGTGGCTGACGGTGTCGTCGTTGCGGTCGATCGCCAGCGTGTACTGGATCAGGTCGTTGGTGCCGATGGAGAGGAAGTCGACATGCTTGATGAAGCTGCCCACCACCAGCGCCGCCGACGGGATTTCGATCATGGCGCCGACTTCCACCGCCTCGGCAAAGGCGATGCCCTCGGCGCGCAGCTCGGCCTTGGCGTACTCCAGCTGGCTGAGTGACTGTTTCAGCTCGCTCAGACTGTTGATCATCGGGAACAGGATGCGCAGCTTGCCGAAGGCCGAGGCGCGCAGCAGCGCGCGCAGCTGGGCGCGGAACATCAGCGGCTCGGCCAGGCACAGGCGGATGCCGGTCAGCCCCAGCGCCGGGTTTTCCGCCAGCTGGTGATTGAGCCAGCGCGGGCTCTTGTCGGCGCCCAGATCCATGGTGCGCACCGTCACCGGCGCACCGCCGGTCAGCTCTGCCACCATGCGGTAGGCTTCGAACTGCTCATCCTCCGACGGCAGGCTGTCACGGCCGAGGAACAGGAATTCGCTGCGGAACAGGCCGATACCGACGGCACCGGCGTCCAGCACGTTGGCCGCATCCTGCGGCAGTTCGATATTGGCCAGCAGCTCGATCGGCGTGCCGTCCCCGGTGATGGCATCGGTCTTGCGGATGCTGGACAGCTTGCGCCGCGCCTCGATGCAGGCCCGCTGCCGGCGGCGGTATTCGGCCTGAACCGTCGGCTCCGGGTCGATCAGCAGCACACCCTGCTGGCCGTCGACGATGATCAGCTCATCCTCGCGCACCAGCTCGCGCGCGTGATGCAGCGCGATCACCGACGGCAGATCGAGGCTGCGGCCGAGAATGGCGGTGTGGCTGGTGGCGCCGCCGACATCGGTGACGAAGGCGGCAACGCTGGAATCCTTGAAATAGACCATGTCGGCCGGCGACAGGTCGTGCGCGACAAGAATGGTGTCGCCGTCCAGCCCTTCCGACAACTGCAGCTCGGTGGTATGACCGCCGAGGTTCTTGAACACGCGCTCCACCACCTGCAGCACGTCGTGCTTGCGTTCGCGCAGGTAGTCTTCCTCGATGGCGTCGAACTGCTCGACAAGGGTGTCGCACTGCTGTTTCAGCGCCCACTCCGCATTGCAGCGCAGGCTGGCAATCAGCTCACGCGGTTCGCGCGTCAGGGTCACGTCCGACAGCAGCATGATGTGCAGCGACAGGAAGGCCCCAAGCTCGGCCGGGGCGTTTTCCGGGATGCTGCCCCACAGCATTTCCAGTTGCTTGCGCGTGGCCCGCACCGCCTGATCGAAACGCTGCTGTTCCGCCGTGATTTCGTGGTCGTCGATGCTGTAATGCACCACGTCATCCATGCTTTGCGACAACAGGCGGGCACGGCCGATGGCGATGCCGCCACCGATCGGAACCCCGTGCAAAACGATGCTCATGTTGCGCCCTCTCCCCTATCCGATACCTGTTCTTGTTGCGGGCGGTTATTCCGCCTCGTCAAAGCGGTTGCTGATCAGCTCGACCAGGGCCGCCATGGCGAGATCTTCGTCCTCGCCATTGGTTTCCAGCTCGATTTGCGAGCCTTTTGCCGCCGCCAGCATCATCACCCCCATGATGCTCTTGCCGTTGACGCGGCGGCCGTTGCGCGCGATCCAGACTTCGGCCTTGAAACGGCTGGCGGTCTGGGTGAACTTGCTGGAGGCACGTGCATGCAGGCCCAGCTTGTTGATGATCTCGATTTGCTGTGTTTTCATTGTTTTCCCTCGGGCATGACGTAGTAAACGCCTTCCAGTCCCCCCGTAATCGCCTTGCTGACCACCACCTCCAGCGGCTGCGCACAGTAGCTCAGTGCCCGCACCAGCATCGGCAGGTTGACGCCGGCGACGACCTCGACCACGCCGCGCTGGCGCAAGCGGCTGGCAATATTGCAGGGCGTACCGCCGAGCATGTCGCTCAACACCAGCACACCGCTGCCGTCATTGATCCTGTCGATCAATGCCTGCGCATCCTGCAACCGTGCGTCGGGACTATCCTGCTTCTCGACGCCGAGGATGGCCAGATTGTCCGGCACACGCCCCAGCACATGCCGCGCACAGTCGGCCAGACACAAGCCCAGCTCGCCATGCGAAATGATCAGTACACCTACCATGATTGTCTTGCTCCGGACGAGCCGGCATTGCCCGCGTTATGACCTGGTGACGGTACCGCGCCGTCACCGCCCTGGATTCACTGCTGCGCGTCGGGGGTCAGCACGACCTCCTCGACATCGCGGAACCAGCCCAGCCGCGACGACAGCGCCACCACGTCACCGACGATGATCAGTGCCGGCGAGGCGATGCCGCTCTGCGCGATCTTGGCCGGCAGGCTGGCCAGCGTGCCGACCACGGTACGCTGCTGCGCGGTGGTGGCGCGATGCACCACCGCCGCCGGCGTGGTCGCCGCCTTGCCGTGCGCGATGAAGGCGTCGCAGATTTCGGCCGCCATCGCCAGTCCCATGTACACCACCACCGTCTGATCCGGGCGCGTCAGCGCCGGCCAGTCCAGTTGAATGCTGTCGTCTTTTTTATGGCCGGTAACGAACACCACTGACTGTGCGTGATCGCGGTGGGTCAGCGGAATGCCGGCGTAGGCTGCGGCACCGCTGGCCGAGGTGATGCCGGGCACCACCTCGAACGGGATGCGGTGCCCGGCCAGCAGCTCGATTTCCTCGCCGCCACGCCCGAAAGTGAACGGATCGCCGCCTTTCAGCCGCAACACGCGCTTGCCTTCCTGCGCCAGCCGCACCAGCAGCGTGTTGATTTCCTCCTGCGGCATGGCATGGTTGGCGCGCTGCTTGCCGACAAAAATGCGCTGCGCATCGCGGCGCACCAGCTCCATCAGCTCCGGTGCCACCAGGTTGTCGTACAGCACCACATCGGCCTGCTGCATCAGGCGCAAGGCGCGGAAGGTGAGCAGATCGGGGTTGCCGGGGCCGGCACCCACCAGGTACACCGCACCGGACGGCGTGCTGTCGCCTGCGGCCAACCTTTGCAGCAGGTCGGCCTCGGCGGCGCGCTCGTCGCCGTTCATCACCTGCTCTGCCAGCGGCCCCTCCAGCACCGCCTCCCAGAACGCGCGCCGCTCCTCGACATTGCCGAAGCGCGCCTTGACCCGGTCGCGAAAGCGCGCGGCGAACTGCGCCAGGCGGCCGAAACCGGCCGGAATCAGGCTTTCCAGCCGTGCGCGGATCAACCGCGCCAGCACCGGCACGCCGCCGCCGGTCGACACCGCGATCACCAGCGGCGAGCGGTCGACGATGGCCGGCGTGATGTAGCTGGACAGCTCGGGGTCATCCACCACGTTGACCGGAATGCCCTGCGCCTGCGCCGTCTGCGACACCAGGCGATTGACCTCGCGGTCGCTGGTGGCGGCCACCACCAGCCGCTGGCCGCCGACCTGTGCCGGCAGGAAACAGGCATCGATATGGCACACCTCGCCGGCCGCCGCCATCTCCGCCAGCTCCGGCACCAATTGCGGCGCCACCACCGTCAGCCGGGCGCCGGCCGACTGCAACAGGCGCGCCTTGCGCACCGCCACCTCGCCGCCGCCGACCAGCAGGCACGGCTCGCCGGCAAGGCGCATGAAAATCGGAAAATACTCCACGGAATGCTCCTGTAGCCAATCCCGGCAGAATACTCCAGCCGGCGCAGCTTGGCGATGCCTGCCCGCCCGCCGGCAACGGATATCTCCGCACATGGCATTCAGGTACTATGCTGGATCATTACCCGGATTTGCCATTGCCCGCCATGCGGTCATGGCCTGCAGGAGCACCGCGTGTTCGCCCAAGCCACTCTCGAAACCGTCCTCGGCGCGCTGCCGGCCGGCTATCTGCTGCTCGACCTGTCGCGGCAGGTCGTTTTTGTCAGCGAGCGCTTCAGCATTGCCTGCCACGGCAGAGCGCTGCCCGCCGCCGGCCGCCCGTTGCCCGCCACCTTGCTGCCGCAGGCAGTGCTGCAGCGCCTCGATCAGCCCGATGACAAGGGGTTGACGCTGCCGGCAGACGGTCTGCTGCTGGAATGGCTGGTCACACCGCTGCAAGACGGCTGGCTGATCAGCGTGCGCGAGGACCGTCATGCCTTCCGCACCCTGGTCGACAACTCGCCGGACATCATTACCCGCTACGACCCCGACCTGCGCTGCCGCTTCATCAACAACACGCTGCGCCGGTTTTCGCCGACACCGGCGACGGAGCACATCGGTCGCACACTGGAAGAACGACGGCTGCCGGCACAGCTGAAGGATGCCATCCGCCACAATGCACTGCAGGTGATCGCCAGCGGCAAGCCGCAGCGCTTCATCAGCGAGCTGAGCCTGCCGCAGCAACTCTATGTGTTCGAATCGAGACTGCTGCCGGAGTTCGACGACGCCGGCCAGCTGCAGTCGCTGCTCTGCATCGACCGCGACATCAGCGAGCAGCATGCCACCCGGCAGTGGGAAGCCGACGAAAACCGGCTGCTGGAGATGATCGCCAACGACCGGCCGCTGCCGGAAGTGATGGGCTGGACCTGCCAGATGATCGAAAACCAGCTCAGCGGCACGATGTGCAGCATCATGCTGCTGGACGAGACCGGCGAACGGCTGCACCTGGCAGCGGCACCGTCGCTGGCCAGCGAATACAAGCAGGCCATCGACGGCCTGCCGATCGGTGAGGGCGTCGGCTCCTGCGGCACCGCCGCGCGGCGCGGCGAAGCGGTGATCGTCAGCGACATCGCCCACGACCCGCTATGGCAGGACTACCGCGAACTGGCCGCCGGCAACAACCTCGCCGCCTGCTGGTCGCAACCGATCCTGGCGCAGGACGGCAAGGTGCTCGGCACCTTCGCCATTTACCATGACCACCCCTGCACGCCGAAGCAGCACGTACTGGACATCGTGCGCCGTACCTCGCACCTGATGGCGATTGCCATCCAGCAGGAGCAGCGTGCCACCGCACTGTACCGGCTGGCGACGCAGGACGGTCTGACCGGCCTTGCCAACCGCCGCCATTTTCTCGACCTTGCCTCGCAGCGCCTGCGCGAAGCCAGCCATCACGGCAAGTCGTTCAGCCTGCTGATGATGGATCTCGACCACTTCAAGCGCGTCAACGACAACCACGGTCACGATGGCGGTGACGTGGTGCTGCAGGCCTTCGCCCAGTGCGTGAAGGGCACGCTGCGCGCCAGCGACCTGGTGTGCCGCATGGGCGGCGAGGAGTTTGCCGCCATCCTGCCCGACACCCCGGCCGGCGAGGCGCTGGTGGTGGCGAAACGGCTGCGCAACGCCATCGCCGCGCTGCCGATCGCGCACCAGGACCACACCATCCCGATCACGGTCAGCATCGGTATCGCCTCGCTGTCGCCGGCCTGCCGCGAACTGGGTGAGCTGATCCGCCGTGCCGATCTGGCGCTGTACCAGGCCAAGGCCAAGGGACGCAACCGCGTCTGCGTCGCCGAGTCGCTGTAAACGGCGAGATTGCAAAAAAGGTTGGCCGCAACAGCGTGCACCGTTGCGGCCAACCTTTTGCCATGCCGCTGAAGCCGTGCGCGCTTAGTGCGCGCTCTCCCAGCTGACACCGACGCCGACTTCTGCCAGCAGCGGCACCTTCAACACGGCGACGCCGGCCATCAGCTGCGGCAGTTTTTCCCGCACCAGCGCCAGTTCGCTGTCCGCCACTTCCAGCACCAGTTCGTCGTGCACCTGCATGATCAGCTTGCTCTGCAGCCGCTCGGCCTGCAGCCAGTCCTGCACCGCGATCATCGCCAGCTTGATCAGGTCGGCGGCGGTGCCCTGCATCGGCGCGTTGATCGCGGCGCGTTCGGCGCCGGCGCGGCGCGCCTGGTTGGCGGCGCGGATCTCCGGCAGGTACAGGCGGCGACCAAACACGGTCTCGACATAGCCCTGCTCGCGCGCCGCATCGCGCGTCTGCTGCATGTACTCGGCGACGCCCGGGTATTTGCGGAAGTAGCTGTCGATGTACAGCTTGGCAGCGTCGCGGCTGATGTCCAGCTGTGAGGCAAGGCCGAATTCGCCCATACCGTAGATCAGGCCGAAGTTGATCGCCTTGGCGGCGCGGCGCTGCTCGGTCGTCACCTCCGCCAGCGGGGTGGAGAACACCTCGGCGGCGGTGGCCCTGTGGATGTCCTCGCCGCCGGCAAACGCCGCCAGCATGCCGGCGTCGCCGGACAGGTGCGCCATGATGCGCAGCTCGATCTGCGAGTAGTCGGCGGAAACGATCACGTGGCCGGGCGCGGCGATGAAGGCCTCGCGCACGCGACGGCCCTCGGCGGTGCGCACCGGGATGTTCTGCAGGTTGGGGTCGGAACTGGCCAGGCGGCCGGTAATCGCCACCGCCTGTGCATAAGTGGTGTGCACGCGGCCGGTCTGTGGATTAATCAGCGCCGGCAGCTTGTCGGTGTAGGTGGACTTCAGCTTGGTGAGGCCACGGTACTGCAAAATCAGCTTGGGCAGCGGGTGGTCCAGCGCCAGCTTCTCCAGCACTTCCTCGTCGGTGGAGTAGCCGCCGGACGGCGTCTTGCGCACGCCCTTGGTCGGGATGCCGAGCTTGCCGAACAGGATTTCCTGCAACTGCTTCGGTGAATTGAGGTTGAACGGCTGGCCGGCCAGCGCGTAGGCCTGCTGCTCCAGCTGCAGCATCTCGCTACCCAGCTGGTGGCTCTGCGCCGCCAGCTGCTCGCGGTCGATCAGCACGCCGTTGCGCTCCATCGCGAACAGCACCTCCGCCACCGGCAGCTCGATGTCGCGGTAGACCTCGGCCAGCTTGCCATTCAGCAGCGGCGCGAAGTGCTGCGCCAGGCGCAGGGTGATGTCGGCGTCCTCGGCCGCGTAGTTGGCCGCAACGTCCACCGCCACCTCGGCAAAGCCGATCTGCTTGGCGCCCTTGCCGCAGATTTCCTCATAGCTGACCGTGGTTTCGTTCAGATGACGGCGCGCCAGCTCGTCCATGCCGTGGCGTTCGTGACTCTCGATCACGTAGGAGGCCAGCAGCGTGTCGTCGACCACGCCGCGCAGGGTGATGCCGTGGTTGGCAAACACGTGGCGGTCGTACTTCAGGTTCTGCCCCAGCTTTTTCTTGCCGGCGTCTTCCAGCCACGGCTTGAGCCTGGCCAGCGTGGCGTCGAAGTCCAGCTGCTGCGGCGCGTCCGGGCCGCGGTGCGCCAGCGGCAGGTAGGCGGCCTGCCCCGCCGCCACCGAGAAGCTGATGCCGACCAGGCGCGCCTGCATCTGGTCGAGGCTGGTGGTCTCGGTGTCCAGCGACACCACCTCGGCTGCGGCCAAGCTTTGCAGCCACTCGTCCAGCTGCTCAGTACTGAGGATGGTGTCGTAGTGGCGCGCGATGGCGGCGACGGGCTCGCTGGCGGCAACGACGTCCGGCACCGTCGCGCTGTCGTCACCGAACAGGTCGCCGCTGGTATGCAGCGCCGGCTGCGCCCGCGGGGCGGCCAGCGTGACGGTGGCGGTATCGGAAACCGCTTCGCTGACTTCGCGCAGGAAGGTGCGGAAGCCGCACTCGGCGAACAACTCCGCCAGCCGCGCCTTATCCTTGCTGCCGTGCAGCAGGCTGTCCATGCCCTGCGGCAGCTCCGCCTGCAGCGGCACGTCGCACTTGATGGTGATCAGCTCGCGCCCTTTGGGCAGCCATTCCAGCGCCGCGCGCAGATTGTCGCCGACCTTGCCGCCGACCTTGTCCGCCTGCGCGATGACCCCGGCCAGCGTGCCGTACTCTTCCAGCCACTTCACCGCCGTCTTCGGGCCACACTTGTCGACGCCGGGCACGTTGTCGACCTTGTCGCCGATCAGCGTCAGGTAGTCGATGATCAGGCTCGGCGGCACGCCGAATTTTTCCTTCACCCCGGCCTCGTCCAGCAGCTCGTTGGTCATGGTGTTGACCAGCGTCACCGCCGGCGTCACCAGCTGCGCCATGTCCTTGTCGCCGGTGGACACGATCACTTTCATGCCGGCGGCCTCGGCCGTGCGGGCCAGGGTGCCGATCACGTCGTCGGCCTCGACGCCGTCCACCATCAACAGCGGCCAGCCGCTGGCGCGCACCACCTCGTGCACGGTGAGCACCTGCGCGGCGAGGTCGCTCGGCATCGACGGCCGGTTGGCCTTGTACTCCGGGTACAGCTCGTCGCGGAAAGTCTTACCTTTAGCATCGAAAATGCAGGCGCTATAATCGAACTGCACTTCCTTTTCCAGCCGGCGCAGCATGTTGACCATGCCGTAGATGGCACCGGTCGGGTCGCCGGCGGGTGAGCGCAAGTCGGGCATCGCATGGAAGGCCCGGTACAAATAAGAAGAGCCATCAATCAATAACAGGGTTTTCATAAGAAAAGGGGCAGATATGAGCTTGTCCGATAAATTACCGCAAACCAGCGACCGCTACGCGATGATGCAGCGTTTCCGCTCGCGCGAAGCCTGGCATGTGATGAAAATTCTGTCGGAATTTGTTGAATCGGCAGAAGAACTGCAACAGATCAGTCCCGCTGTAAGTATTTTTGGCAGCGCACGAACGCCGCGCGATCATCGCTATTATAAGCAGACCGAGGACATTGCCCGCCTGTTATCCGATGCCGGCTTCGCGGTGATCTCCGGCGGCGGCCCCGGCATCATGGAGGCGGCCAACAAGGGCGCCTTTTACGGCAACAGCCCGTCGGTGGGCCTCAACATCGTGCTGCCGCACGAGCAGCGCCCCAACGAATACCAGGACCTGAGCCTGAAGTTCGACCACTTCTTCAGCCGCAAGGTGATGTTCGTCAAACATGCGCTGGCCTATGTGGTGATGCCCGGCGGCTTTGGTACACTGGACGAAATGTTCGAGGCGCTGACACTGATCCAGACCGGCAAGACGCGCAAGATGCCCATCATCCTGTGCGGCGCCGAGTTCTGGGACGGCCTGCTCGACTGGGTGCGCCAGCGCCTGGTCGGCGACGGCCTGATCAACGCCGAAGACCTCGACCTGCTGCAGCTGATCGACGACCCGCAGCAGATCGTGGAAACCATCTTCACCTTTTACGAAACCCGCGGCTTCGAGGCCCTGCCGGAAGAACGCGAACAGCTGCTCAATCTGTAATATTTGCCGACCGGCGCTGCCCGTCAGCGCCGACAACCAAGGAAACACCATGTCCCGCCTGATCCTGGCCGTGCTGGCCGCCATCGCCCTGCCGGCACTGGCCGATACCCCCGCCGCGGTACTGCCGCCACCGCCGACCATTGCCGCCGACGCCATGGCAGAGCCGGAAGTCCGCATCATCCAGGACGGCGACAACAGCATCGAGGAATACCGTCTCAACGGCCGCCTCTACCTGCTGAAAGTGACGCCGAAAAACGCGCCACCGTACTACCTGCGTGATGACGAAGGTAACGGCCAGATGAAACGCATCGACCCGTCGCAGCGCCTGGTGGTGCCGCAGTGGGTCCTGCTTACCTTCTGAGGAGCAGGCATGTCGGTTTATACCTCGGTCTCGACCGCAGAGCTGGCACAGTGGCTGCAGCGCTATGCGCTGGGCGAGCTGGTCGAGCTGAAAGGCATTGCGGCCGGAATCACCAATACCAACTACTTTGTCACCACCACCCGCGGCCGCTACGTGCTGACGCTGTTCGAGGTGCTGCAGCTGGACGAGCTGCCCTACTTCCTGGAACTGAAGAGCCATCTGGCGCGGCACGGCGTTGCCTGTCCGGCGCCGATTGCCGACCACAACGACCAGTTCGCCTCGTTGCTGGCCGGCAAGCCGGCCTGCCTGGTCAGCTGCCTGGCCGGCCACGATGTCGCACAGCCGAACGCGGCACAGTGCCATGCCGTCGGCGAGATGCTGGCGCAAATGCACAAGGCCAGCAGCACCTTTCCGCGCCGCATGCGCAACCCGCGCGGCCCGGACTGGTGGAGCCGCACCGCCTCGGCGCTGTATGCACAGCTGCCGGCTGCCGATGCCGCCAGCCTGCGCTGCGAGATCGCGTTCCAGGACAGCCACCGCTTCGACTTCCTGCCGCAGGGGGTGATCCACGCCGACCTGTTCAAGGACAACGTGCTGATGGACGGCGACAAGATCGCCGGCTTCATCGACTTCTATTACGCCTGCAACGATGTGCTGCTGTACGACCTCGCCATCGCGCTCAACGACTGGGCACGCGATGCGCAGGGCGACATCGACGCAACACTTGCGCGCGCCATCATCGCCGGCTACCGGAGCATGCGGCCGCTGACCAGGGAAGAACACGCCGCGTGGCCGGTGATGCTGCGCGCCGCAGCGCTGCGCTTCTGGGTGTCGCGCCTGCTCGATTTCTACCAGCCGGCCAGCGGCGAGATGACTTACACCAAGGACCCCGGCGTGTTCCAGCGCCTGCTGGAAGCACATCGCGCGCGCCAGGACTTCTGGCTGTAACGCGCGCAGCGCTGCCCGTCCGTCACATCACAGCCCGCCCGTCGCGGGCTGTTTTGCCTGCTGGCGGAATTGCGGTATAACCGGCCAGTCACCCCACAAGGATCTGCCATGAACCCACGTCTGCTGCTGATCGAGGATGATCAGCGCCTGGCCGACCTCGTCGGCAGCTACCTGCGCAAGAACGGCTACGACATCCAGCACCACGCCCATGGCGACGGCGCCGCAGAACGCATCATCGAGACCATGCCCGACCTGGTGATCCTCGACGTGATGCTGCCCGGCAAGGACGGCTTCGAAGTCTGCCGCGCGGTGCGCCACCGCTATCCGGGGCGCATCCTGATGATGACTGCCCGCGACGAGGAGATCGACGAGATCCTCGGCCTGGAGCTGGGCGCCGACGACTATCTGGCCAAGCCGGTGGAGCCGCGCCGCCTGCTGGCGCGCATCCGCGCACTGCTGCGCCGCAGCGACAACGGTGACGACGGCAGCGACCAGGACAGGCTCGGCTTCGGCCGCTTCAGCATCTGCCAGAGCACGCGCGAGGCGGTGCTCGACACGCAGTCGCTGGAGCTGACCACCGCCGAATTCGACCTGCTGTGGCTGCTGGCCAGCCACGCCGGCGAAATCCTGTCGCGCGACGACATCATGAACCAGCTGCGCGGCATCGGCTTCGACGGTCTCGACCGCTCCATCGACGCCCGCATCTCGCGCCTGCGCAAGAAGCTGGACGACAACCCGGAAACGCCGACCCGCATCAAGACCGTGCGCGGCAAGGGCTACCTGTTCTCGCGGAGCGACTGGGAGTGAGACCGCCGCTGGGCATGGCGCGTATGTTCGCGCGCTACTTCGCGCAGACCATGCTGCTGCAGTTCGTGCTGCTGCTCGGCTTTGTACTGCTGCTGATCGTGCTGTCCGCCAACAGCGAGCGCGAACGGCTGCAGAAGCAGATGGACGGCACCGTGCGCCTGATCCAGCGCGAGCTGCTGCGCCAGCCACCGGCGCGGCGTGACGCCAGCCTGCGTGAGCTGCAGCCGCTGTTCGCCTATCCGCTGGCGCTGCTCAGGCTGCCGCCGGCCAGCCTCGGCGAAGAGGCGCGCGCACGGCTGGCCAGCGGCCAGAGCTGGCTCGACAGCAGCCAGCAGAACCTGTACGCGCCACTGCCCGGCACCAGCCAGCTGCTGGTGATCGGCCCGCTGGACAGCCAGGGCAGTGGCGGCGGCTGGCTGCACAGCGAACTGGGCCTGTTCGTGCTGTGGTTCGCCTTCTTCGGCGTGCCGCTGGCGCTGCTGATCTACCTCAACCTGCGCCCGCACTGGCACGATCTGGCCGCACTGCGCGACACCTCGCTGCGGCTGGCGGAGGGCGATCTCGGCGCGCGGGCGCCGCCGGCGCGCAGCCCGCTGTTCTCGCCGCTGCAGCGCCAGCTCAACAGCATGGCGGAGAAACTGGAAACGCAGATGGAGACGCGGCAGGCGCTGGCACACGCCATCGCCCACGAGCTGCGCACGCCGGTGGCACGGCTGCGCTTCGGACTGACCATGATGGACGAGGCGGAATCCGACAACGAACGCCGCGGCTACCGCGACGGCATGGAGCGCGACATGCAGGAGCTGGACGAGCTGATCAACGTCAGCCTCAGCTACGCCAGGCTCGATCGCGGCGAGGTGCCGCTGGAGTACGACACCATCGACCTGGAAGAGTGGTTCGAAGACCTGATCGAGCTGGTGCAGCCGTTGCGGCCAACCTTGCTGCAGCTGACGCTGGACTGCGCGCGCGGCGAGGCCACCTTCGACCGCCGCCTGGTGTACGTCGCCACCCGCAACCTGCTGCTGAACGCCTTCAAGTACGCGCGGCAGCAGGTGGCCATGACGGTGGCGGCCGAACACGGCCAGCTGGTTGTTACCGTCGACGACGACGGGCCAGGCATCCCGGAAAAGGAACGCGAGCGCATCTTCGACCCGTTCCAGCGTCTCGATCGCTCGCGTGACCGCGCCAGCGGCGGCTACGGCCTCGGCCTGTCCTTCGTGCGCCTGATCGCCCGTCACCACGGCGGCAAGGCATGGATCGCCCAGTCGCCGCAAGGCGGCGCCCGCTTCGGGCTGACATTGCCGCTGCAGCCGGCGCCGTCACAAAGCGTCATATAAACGCACCGCTGCCACACAGTCGGCATACGCAAGCGCCATAGTGTTGCGCGGCGGCGGCACGCAGAATGGACTCATCAACCTCACTCACCGTGAAACGGAGTCCATCATGAAGAAACTGCTTGTCGCTACCCTGTTTGCCGCTGCCGCCAGCACCGCCTTCGCCGCGGAAACCGGCAGCTACGTGTTCGGTAATGTCGGCATCTCCGCCAACCAGTGGACACTGAAAGACGGCGCCGCCAACCGCGCCGGCGTCAGCGACCGCAAGGTCAACGACGACGATGCCACCTCCGGCATGGCCGAGATCGGCATCGGCCAGCGCATCAACGACAACTTTGCGGTCGAGGGCAGCTACCTGCGCCACGGCGGCGCCACCGCGCTGAACGGTGCCGGCAGCCTGGACTACGACACTTTTCGTGTCGCTGCACTTGGCATCATCCCGGTAAGCCAGCAGCTTGAGGTCTACGGCAAGGTGTCCGCCAACCACATCCGCAGCAAGTTCAACAGTGCCTCGCCCGCGCTGGCCAGCAGCAAGGACAGCAGCTTCGGCATGGGGCTGGGCGTCGGTGCCGCCTACAACTTTGACAAGAACCTGTCCGCCCGCGTCGAGTACGAAGGCATCGGCAACATCGGCCACAAAGACATCACCGACACCGCACCGGTCGGCACGCTGAAAGTCGGCCTGGGTTACCGCTTCTGATTCCCTGCTGCTCCATTTAGTCCTCGTGTGCATTTGCCCGCCGCTCCGGCGGGCTTTTTTTCGTTGTCCGCGCCCTGCCCGGCCAATGAGCACACCACGGCGGCGACCGCCGCCGCTTTTGCTACAATCGGCGCTTGTTGACCCAATCAGGACATTGCGATGAGCCACCCCCACGCCAACCAAGTGAAAGCCTTCCTGCTCGACTTGCAA
The DNA here is from genome assembly GCF_014652335.1 of Vogesella fluminis. Lineage (GTDB taxonomy): Bacteria > Pseudomonadota > Gammaproteobacteria > Burkholderiales > Chromobacteriaceae > Vogesella > Vogesella fluminis. The sequence continues at coordinate 107,802 of NZ_BMYP01000002.1, forward strand.
AACCGCATCTGCGCCGGGCTGGAAGGCGCCGACGGTGGCGCCCGCTTCATCGCCGACAGCTGGCAGCGCGGCGACACCGGTCTTGGCGGCGGTGGCATCAGCCGCGTGCTGAGCGGCGGCGCGGTGTTCGAGCAGGCCGGCGTCAATTTCTCGCACGTCACCGGCCCGGCGCTGCCGGCCTCCGCCACCGCGCACCGTCCGGAGCTGGCCGGCCGCCGCTTCGAGGCGATGGGCGTGTCGCTGGTGATCCACCCGGAAAACCCCTACGTGCCGACCAGCCACGCCAACGTGCGCTTCTTCATCGCCGAGAAGGAGGGCGAGGCGCCGGTGTGGTGGTTCGGCGGCGGCTTCGACCTCACCCCTTATTACGGCAACGCCGACGACGTGGTGCACTGGCACACGGTGGCGCGTGACCTGTGCGCGCCGTTCGGCGCCGACACCTACCCGAAATACAAGCAATGGTGTGACGAGTACTTCTATCTCAAGCACCGCGACGAGGCGCGCGGCATCGGCGGCCTGTTCTTCGACGACCTCAACCAGCCGGACTTTGACACCAGCTTCGCCTTCATGCAGGCGGTGGGCAACGGCTACCTCGACGCCTACCTGCCGATCGTCAAACGCCGCAAGGCGACAAAGTGGGGCGAGCGCGAGCGCCAGTTCCAGCTCTACCGCCGCGGCCGTTACGTGGAATTCAACCTGGTGTGGGACCGCGGCACGCTGTTCGGCCTGCAAAGCGGCGGCCGCACCGAATCCATCCTGATGTCGATGCCGCCGCTGGTACGCTGGGAATACGGCTACCAGCCGGAGGCCGGCAGCGCGGAGGCGGCGCTGTACAGCGACTTCCTGCCGGTGCGCGACTGGGTGTGACGGCAACTGCCTGAACGGTCAGCCCCCTTCATCCTGCCGGCCGGTGATAGACTCCCCCCACAACATAGCCATATATCATGGGAGGACATCATGAACACCCTTTCCCGCCTGTCCATCCGGACGCGCATCCTGCTCGCTGTCGCGTTGTCCGTGCTGGTCGGTTTTTCCCTCACCCTGTTCATCATCATCCAGCAGCAGGCCAGCGCCGCGCGCGAACAGGGGCTGCAGTCAGCCGCCCACCTGGCACGGGCCGAGGCCGAGAACGTCGCGCGCACTTTCCGTAGTGCGTTCGACAGTGTGCACGGCGTCGGCAGCGCCTTCGTCGGGCTGAAGCACAGCGGCGTCACCGAGCGCAAGGCCTACGACGCGATTATGGCCACCGAACTGGAGCGCAACCGCACGCTGCTGGCGTTGTCCAGCGCCTGGGAGCCCAACGCGCTGGACGGCCGCGACGCCGAATTCGTCGACCAGCCGGCCCACGACAAAACCGGGCGCTACATCCCGTACTGGAACCGTGGCAGCGACAAAGTGGCGGTCGAGCCGCTGGTCGATTACGAGAAGACCGACGCCGACAACTACTACTTCGCCCCCAAGCAGAGCGGCCGTGACTACCTGATGGAACCCTACGTCTACCCGGTCGGCGGCAAGCCGGTACTGATGACCTCGGCGATGGCGCCGCTGAAGGTGGACGGCCGCTTTGTCGGTGTGGTCGGTGCCGACTTCGCGCTGGCCGACCTGCAGGCGGCGCTGGCGCCGCTGCACCCGATGGCGGACGGCTACGTGACGCTGCTGTCCAATGCCGGCCACTACGTTGCCCACCCGGACCCGGCGCGCGCCGGCAAGCCCGCCAGCGAGCTGCCCGCCGCAGCACTGGCGGCAATCAAGGCCGGTCAGCCCTACCACTTCGTCGACGCCGCCGACAATGCATACTTCCTCGCCCCGGTGGTTGCCAGCGGCGAGGCTGCGCCGTGGTCGCTGGCCGTCACCATCCCGATGGCCAGCATACTGCGCGACGTGGATGCCACCCGTAAGCTGTCGATGCTGATCGCCGCAATCGCCATCGCCGCCATCCTGGCCGGCCTCGCACTGCTGCTGAGCTGGCTGACCCGCCCGCTGCTCACGCTCAGGGAGGCGATGGGGCAGCTGGCCGGCGGCGGCGGCGACCTCAGCCGGCGGCTGCCGGTCGCCCGCCACGACGAGCTGGGCGAGGCCTCGTCGGCGTTCAACCGCTTCATGGACATCCTGCGCCCCATGGTCGCCCAGGTGAAGCAGGAGGCCACTGAACTGCGCCACGGCACCCACGGCCTCGCTCAGATCACCGACACCATCGCCGACGGCTCGGCCGCGCAGGCCAAGGCCGCCAGCGCCACCGCCGGCTCGGTCAACCACCTCACCGCCAACGTCAGCCAGATCGCCGACAGTGCACGCGATGCCGAAGTGCTGATGCAGGAAGCCAGCAACAACGCCGACAAGGCTGCCGGCACCGTCGGCAACACCGTCAGCGAGATCCACGGCATCGCCAGCGCAGTCCGGCTACTGGGATCGACACTGGACGTGCTGGGGCGGCGCTCCGATGACATCAACGGCATCGTCCGCGTGATCCACGACATCGCCGACCAGACCAACCTGCTGGCACTGAATGCGGCGATCGAGGCGGCACGCGCCGGCGAGATGGGGCGCGGCTTCGCGGTAGTCGCCGACGAGGTGCGCAAGCTGGCCGAGCGCACCGGCAACTCGACGGTGGAAATCGGCCAGATGATCACCTCCATGCACCAGGAAACACGCAAGGCTCTGGATGGCATGGGCGACGCCATCGCCCGCGTCGAATCCGGCGTCGCGCTGGCACAGTCCGCCGCCAGCGAGATCGAGCAGATCAACGGCGGCCTGTCCAGCGTGATGACGCGGATGCACAGCATCTCGTCTGCCACCCAGCAGCAGTCGGCGGCGATGCAGAACATCGCCAGCCATGTCGAACAGATCAGCCAGATGGCGCAACAGACCGACCACGCGGTATCGGAATGCCGGCACGCGGTGCGCTCGCTGGAGGCGCGCTCCGACCAGCTGGACACGCTGACCCAGGGCTTCCGCACCTGACACTGCGGCCAACCTTGCGCCGCCGGCGCGGCACATCGACGACACCGGCCGCCGCCCGCGCTTAACAGCCGCGCGCGGCTTGGGCACAATCGGGCACCCCCTCCCTCAACCACAGGCAGGACGGCCGCCCGCCCCCTGCCACGCTTGGAACCAGCCCATGAACTGTGAACTGTGCCACCAGGACGGTGGCGACATCCTGTACCGCGACGACAAGCTGCGGGTGATTCTGGTGGCCGATGCCGACTACCCGGCGTTCTGCCGCGTGATCTGGCACGCACACGTCAAGGAGATGACCGACCTTGCCCCCGCCGACCGCGCCCACGTGCTGGACTGGGTGCTGCGCACCGAGCGGGCACTGCGCGATGTCTTGAACCCGGACAAGATCAACCTCGCCAGCTTCGGCAACATGGTGCCGCACCTGCACTGGCACGTGATCCCGCGCTTTGCCGACGACAAACACTTCCCCAATCCGCTGTGGGGTGCGGCGATGCGCGACGGCGTGGCGCACAGCACGCCAACGTTGGCCGCACAGCTGCGCCACGCGCTGCAGGCCGGCTGAATGCCGCGGCGGCATTGCCGCCATGGCAGGCGGGTGGTAAGGTGAACCGCGTTTAAGATTTCAAACAGGAACCACTTCCCAGCCGGTCTTGCCCGCCACCCAGACCGGCTCTGAAGCGGCTCCGTCAGCCACTGACCGAGGAGCGTTGATGTTTACTACCCTGATTTCCGCCAGCGAATTACAACAAATCCCGCAACACCAGCTGATCATTCTCGACTGCCGCTTCAAGCTGTCCAGCCCCGTTGCCGACCCCGACTTCGGCCGTGCCGCCTACGACGAGGGCCACCTGCCCGGCGCGCACTACCTGCACCTGGACTACCACCTGTCCGGCACCAGGAACGGCAGCAACGGCCGTCATCCGCTGCCGGACGGGCAGCGCCTGGCGGTCAACCTCGGTGCGCTGGGCATCGGTCCGGACACCCAGGTAGTGGCCTACGACGACGCCGGCGGCATGTTCGCCGCCCGCGCCTGGTGGCTGCTGCGCTGGCTGGGCCACGCCAATGTCGCGGTACTGGATGGCGGCATCCAGGCGTGGCAGCAGGCCGGCGGCGCGCTGGACACCGGCACGCCGGAACGCAGTGCCACCCGCTTCAGCATGGGCACACCGCAGGAAAGCGCGGTGACACTGGACGAGATTGCGGCCAACCTGTGCACGCCGCAGTACCTGCTGGTCGACGCCCGCGCGCCGGACCGCTTTGCCGGCGAGAACGAGACGCTGGACCCGGTCGGCGGCCACATCCCCGGCGCCAAGAACCGCTTCTTCATGGACAACCTCGACCGCGACGGCCTATTCAAGCCGGCCGCACAGCTGCGCGCCGAATGGCTGGCGCTGCTGGACGGCACCCCGGCCGGGCAAGTAATCCTGTCCTGCGGCAGCGGCGTCACCGCCTGCCACAACAAGCTGGCGCTGGAATACGCCGGCCTCAGCGGCGCGCGGCTGTACGCCGGCTCGTGGAGCGAGTGGTGCAGCGATCCGACAAGGCCGGTGGCCACCGGCGCCTGAGCCCGACAACAACAATCCCCGCCGCGGCGGGGATTCTTATTTACAAGGTTGGCCGCAAGGCGCGGCCGCGCTCAGTCACACTCAGTCGAGAATCAGCTGCTGGATCAGGCGCTGGCCGGCCTTCCAGTCGCCAAGGCCGCTGTTGCTGCCCATGTGGCCGCTGTTGCCGGCGCTGAGCAGCGGCACCTGCCAGCACGCCGCCAGCGCCTCCGCCTCGGTCCAGTCGCAGAACAGGTCGTCGTGGCTGGCCACCAGCCGCGCCGGCACCGGCAGCCGCAGTTCGCGCGGCGCGGCAAAGCCGGCAAAGTCGGGCAGCGGCGCCCCCGGCGGCAACTCGCCACTGGCGGCGGCGCGCTGCGGCGTGATCGGCAGCGCCGGCGGTGCCACCAGCAGCACGCCCTTCACCTTTTTCTGCTCCAGCAGGCTGGCCTGGCCCAGCCACTCCACCGTGGTGTGACAGCCGAGACTGTGCGCGGCGATCACCACCTTGCCGTCGCAGTCCGCCACCGTTGCGGCCAACCTTTGCACCCAGGCGTCGCGCGTCGGGTACAGCCAGTCGTCCTGCTCCACCCGCCGTGCCAGCGGATACAGCACCTCCCAGTAGCTCTGCCAGTGGCTGGCGCCGGAGTTGCCCCAGCCGGGGACGGTAATCAGGAACACGTCGTCATCGTCCGGCATCACTCACTCCTGTCGTAGTCCACCGTCAACGGTGCGTGGTCGGAGAACTTTTCGTCCTTATAGACGCTGGCGCTGCGCGCCTGCGCCATCAGCGACGGCGTCACGATGTGGTAATCGATGCGCCAGCCGACGTCCTTGGCGTAGGCCTGGCCGCGGTTGCTCCACCAGCTGTAGCCCGGCGCGTCCGGATACAGGCGGCGCCACACGTCGCACCAGCCGTCGCCGAGCAGCTGCGTCATCCACGCGCGTTCCTCCGGCAGGAAGCCGGAGTTCTTGACGTTGCCCTTCCAGTTCTTGAGGTCGATCTCCTGGTGGGCGATGTTCCAGTCGCCGCAGATCACCACGTCGCGGCCCTGCGCGCGCAGCTGGTCGAGGTGCGGCTTGAACACGTCGAGGAAGCGGAATTTCACGTTCTGACGCTCGTCGCTGCTGGAGCCGGACGGCAGGTACAGCGAGATCACCGACAAATTGCCGCGATCGACCTGCAAATAGCGGCCTTCGGCATCGATCCAGTCCACACCGAGGCCGATGGTGACCGCATCCGGCTGCTGGCGGGTGTAGATGCCGACGCCGCTGTAGCCCTTCTTGTCGGCGTAGTGAAAGTAGCCGGTCAGGCCGTCCGGATTCTGCATCCGCGGCGACAAGTCGCCGGCCTGCGCCTTCAGCTCCTGCACGCAGACAAAATCGGCGTCATGCCCGGCCAGCCAGTCGAAGAAACCCTTCCTGTCGGCAGAACGGATGCCGTTGAGGTTGGCGGAAACGATTCGAAGCATGGGGTCTCCCGTGGTATCCTTGCCGGCAATTTTTCAGCCACGTCAAAGTGTTAATCATCAAAAAGGTATCTGGGAATGAGCGATTTCCGTCAGGATTTTATTCGTTTTGCGCTGAGCAAGCAGGTATTGCGTTTTGGCGCATTCGTCACCAAAGCCGGACGCACCTCGCCGTACTTCTTCAACGCCGGCCTGTTCAATGACGGCGACAGCGTACTGCAGCTGTCGCGCTTTTATGCAAAATCCATCAGCAGCAGCGGCGTAGCGTTCGACATGATCTTCGGGCCGGCCTACAAGGGCATCATCCTGGCCGCCGCTGCGTCGATGGCGCTGGCGGAACAGGGCCGCAACGTGCCGTTCGCCTACAACCGCAAGGAAGCCAAGGATCACGGCGAGGGCGGTAGCCTGGTCGGCGCCCCGCTCAAGGGCAAGGTGCTGATCATCGACGACGTGATCTCCGCCGGCACCTCGGTGCGCGAGTCGGTGCAGCTGATCCGTGCCGCCGGCGCCGAGCCGGCCGGCGTCGCCATCGCGCTGGACCGCATGGAACGCGGCACGGGCGAGCTGTCGGCGGTGCAGGAAGTGGCCCGCGACTTCAAGCTGCCGGTGGTGGCGATCGCCAACCTGCAAGACCTGCTCGGCTTCCTCGAGGGCAGCCCGGAGCTGGCCGACAACCTGGAGGCGGTGCGCGCCTACCGCGCCCAGTACGGCGTCGGCGCCTGAGCGATATCGCCGCGCCCTGTGGCGCGGCACCGCCGCTCACGGCTGCGACTGCTGACGGCAGGCGCGGCAAGTATTACTGCTGCGCCGCTTCCTTCTGCTGCCAGGCATCCTTCAATACCTGCTGCGCCTGCAGCAGGCCACCCTCCGCCGCCAGCAACTGGCTGTCGGCCTGCTGCAACTGCAGATTGGCCTGCGCCAGCTGCTGCTGCGCCTGCTCCAGCCGCTGTGCGGCCAACCTTTGCTCCGCCTCCGCCTGCTGTTTCTGCCGCCGCGCGCTCTCCAGCCGGCTGTCGGCGCTCTGGTACGCCATCTGCGCCGCCAGCAAGCGCTGATCCACCGTTTGCGCCTGCAGCATGCCCGCCGCCAGCAGCAGCGCCAGTGCCATGGTCTTGCCTTTCATGTTTCGGACTCCTTGAATCGGTTTGCGGTTACTCAATCGTCCGCCGGCAGCGCGCCGCGCGGTACGTCCAGCGCCTGGATGCGCTTGCGCAGATAGCACAGCATCAGCAGCCCCGGCAGCGCCATCACCGTCGAGAACAGGAAGAACACCGGCCAGCCGACGCTTTCGGCCAGCACCCCGGACATCGGCCCGACCCACACGCGGCCGATGGCGGAAAACGCCGACAGCAGCGCGAACTGGGTGGCGGTGAATTTCTGGTTGCACAGCGCCATCAGGAAGGCGACGAAGGCGGCGGTGCCCATGCCGGCGGTCAGGTTCTCGATGCTGACCGCGAACAGCAGCAGGTTGTCGACGGCGGTGGCCTCATGCAGCGCCACCAGACCCCAGTCGAACGGCGGCAGCGAGAAGCCGCCCCAGGCGCCCTTGCCCGACACCGCCACCAGCCAGAAACCGAGGTTGGACAACAGCTGCAGCACGCCGAACAGCAGCAGCGAGCGGAACAGCCCCAGCTTCATCATCAGCGCGCCGCCGGCCAGCGCGCCGACGATGGTCAGCCAGATGCCGATCACCTTGTTGACCACGCCGATCTCGGCCTGGGCAAACCCGACGCCCTTCAGCAAAAAGGTGGTGGTCAGCGCGCCGGCAAAGGCGTCGCCCAGCTTGTAGAGGATGATCAGTGCCAGAAAGGCACCGGCCGCCTCCATGCTGAAATAGTTGCCCAGCGAGCGGTTCAGCGTCTCGAAGCGCGCGCGCCGCGCCGCCCGCCACGCCAGCGGGATGGTCACCGCCATGCCGATCAGCAGCGTCAGCAGGTCGACCCACTTTTTCTGGTCCGGATTGACCGGCGGCGCAAGGTTGGCCGCAGCCGGCGCCGCGCTGCCGAACAGCGGCGACAGCACGGCGTCGGCCAGCGGCGCGCCGACGCGGGTGGTGAACTGGTAGCCGATCACCACCGCCAGCAGCACCGCGACAAAGCCTTTCAGGTCGTTGCGCGCGTTGCTGTGCGGCGCGACGTTGCCGGCCGGCACCGCCGGTACCAGCAGCAGCGACACCAGCGCCGCCGCCAGCATCAGCCCCGCCATCAGCAGGTAGATGCCGTTCCAGTTCAGGCCGCTGCCGCTGACCGGATCGGCCCACACCATGGCGATGCCGCCGGACAGGATCATCGCCAGCCGGTAGCCGAACACCCCCAGCGAGGAGCCGAGGCCACGTTCCTGCGGCGCCAGCACGTCGGTGCGGTAGGCGTCGATCACCACGTCCTGCGACGCCGACAGGAAGGACAGCAGCACCGCCAGCAGCGCAAACGCCTGGATGCCGTGCGCCGGCGAGGTCCGGGACATCAGCGCCAGCGTGGCGGCAATGCCCAGCTGCGACAGCACCAGCCAGCCGCGGCGGCGCCCCAGCAGCGGTGGCTCGAAGCGGTCCATCAGCGGCGCCCACAGGAACTTGAAGGTGTACGGCAGCCCGACCAGGCTGAGAAAGCCGATGGTGGCAATGTCGAGGCCGTCCACCGTCAGCCACGCCTGCATCGCGGTGCCGGACAGCGCCAGCGGCAGGCCGCTGGCAAAACCCAGCACCCCGATCATCAACATGCGCCACGCGCCGCTCTTGCGAAAATCAGCCATCAATCCGTCCTGTCACTGCAAAATAAAAAGAGCGCGGATCCCGCGCCCTGAAGCCGCCGGGGCCGGGCCCCGGCCAGCACCGCGTCAGCCGCGGCCGACCCGGTAAAACGCCAGGCTGCCGCGCAGATTGGGCAGGAAGCTCACCCGCCGGCCGTGCGCCATCACCACCCGCTCCAGCACACGGATGTGGTTCTTGGCGCACAGGTTCTCGAAGTCGCCCAGCATGCACCAGTGGATGTTGGGGGTGTTGTACCACTGGTAGGGCATGTCGTCGGACACCGGCATGTGGCCCTGCATGATCTGCCAGCGGTTCTGCCAGTAGCCGAAGTTGGGGAAGGTGACGATCGCCTCGCGGCCAACCCTGAGCATCTCCAGCAGGATCTCTTCGGTGTGCTGCATCGCCTGGATGGTCTGCGACAGCACCACGTGCTCGAAACGCTGGTCCTCGAACTCGGCGAGGCCGGCTTCGAGGTCGCCCTGGATGGCGTTGACGCCGGCCTTCACGCAGCTGACCACGTTATTGACGTCGAAATCGACGCCGTAGCCGTTGACCTGCTTGTGCTGCTGCAGCCAGGCCAGCAGTTCGCCCTCGCCGCAGCCGAGGTCCAGCACGCGGCTGGCCGGGGCCACCCAGTCGGCGATCAACTGCAGGTCGGGGCGCAATGTTGTCAGTGTCGTCATGCGTTCACCTCCGCCGCTACCCGATCCAGATAAGCCTGCATCAGGTCGACATAGGGTTGGTCGGTCATCAGGAAGGCGTCGTGGCCGTGCACCGACTCGATCTCGCCGTAGCAGACGCGCTTGCCGGCGGCGATCAGCGCCTTCACCGTCTCGCGCGAGCGTTCCGGCGAAAAGCGCCAGTCGCTGGTGAAGCTGGCCACCAGGAAGCTGGCGCTCGCCTTTTTCAGCGCCGCCACCAGGTCGCCGCCGTAGTCCTTGGCCGGGTCGAAGTAGTCCAGCGCCTTGGTCATCAGCAGATAGGTGTTGGCGTCGAAGTAGTCGGAGAACTTGTCGCCCTGATAGCGCAGGTAGCTCTCGATCTCGAACTCGACGTCGTAGCCGAACTGGTATTCGCCGGAGCGCAGCATGCGGCCGAATTTCTCGCCCATGCCGTCATCGGACAGGTAGGTGATGTGGCCCAGCATCCGCGCCAGGCGCAGGCCGCGGCGCGGGATGGTGCCGTGGGCGTAGAAGTCGCCGCCAAGGAAATCGGGATCGGTAATGATCGCCTGCCGCGCCACATCGTTGAAGGCGATGTTCTGCGCCGACAGCTTGGGCGCCGAGGCGATCACCAGCGCGTGGGCGATGCGATCCGGGTAGTCGATGCTCCACTGCAGCGCCTGCATGCCGCCGAGGCTGCCGCCGATCACCGCAGCCCAGCGGTCGATGCCGAGGCGGTCGGCGAGGCGCGCCTGCGCGGTGACCCAGTCCGGCACCGTCACCACCGGAAAGCGCGAGCCCCAGGGTTGGCCGCAATCCGGATCGATGCTGGACGGGCCGGTGCTGCCGTGGCAGCCGCCGAGGTTGTTGACCCCGACCACGAAGAACCGGTTGGTGTCGATCGGCTTGCCGGGGCCGACCATGTTGTCCCACCAGCCGGCAGCCTTGTCGTCGGCGCTGTAACGGCCGGCGACATGGTGATGGCCGGACAGCGCGTGGCAGATCAGAATGCCATTGCTGCGCGCGGCATTCAGCGTGCCGTAGGTTTCAAAAGTCAGGCGATACGACGCCAGCACATGGCCGCTGCTAAGCGGCAGCGGCGTGGCGAAATCCGCGTGCTGCGGCGCGACGATGCCGACGGATGACGAAAGATTGGACATAACTGCCTCTTGTGATCGGCGGCGGGGGCAGGTGTGGCGGCCTTTTCGGCTCTGCCCGTCCCCGTTCAAGGCTGCTCCTGAGCAAGGAGAGAGCTTAGCCTGCCGACGCACGCTTGCACAGGCCTGCCAACGCCGCCAATAATCATTCCCTGCAAATTTTCGCGGTTTTTCGCTATGATCGGTCGCCTGTTCCGGCTTGCCCTGCTGTTTGTCACCGCTTTGCTGCTGATCCGCTGGCTGTTCAGCCGCGAACAGCGTCAGACCATCCGCGGCTTCATCAATAGCCTCGCCATCGCGCTGCTGGCCAGCTCGCTGCTGTTCCTGCTGCTGAATCTGGCCGGCATCCGGCTGTAAGACCTTGAACAGGTTCTAAGACACAAGCTTGATCCTGCTCAGCCCGAATCGGCCGCCAGGACGCTACACTGTCCGGTTTTCTATTGACGAGCCCCGGCTGCACATGGACCTGACCCGCCATCTCCACACCTTCGGCCACTACCTGAAGACCCGCTTCGGGGAAAAGGTGCACAAGCTGTCGCTGGCCGGCGACTTCACCTGCCCCAACCGCGACGGCACGCTGGACCGCGGCGGCTGCACCTTCTGCAACGTGAAAAGCTTCGGCCGCGAGGGCGCCGCGCTGTCCATCGCCGAGCAGATCGATCGCGAAAAACACAAGACCGACCGTGCCCGCCGTTATCTGGCCTACTTCCAGGCCTATACCAGCACCTATGCCGAGGTGGCCACGCTCAAGGCGCTGTACGACGAGGCGGCGAGCCAGCGCGATGTCGTCGGCCTGTGTGTCGGTACCCGCCCCGACTGTGTGCCGGATGCCGCGCTCGACCTGCTCGCCGGCTACCAGCAGCGCGGCTACGAAGTCTGGCTGGAGCTGGGCCTGCAGACCGCGCACGATGCCACCCAGGTACTGATCCGGCGCGGCCATGGCCTTGCCGACTACCGCGACGCGGTGCAGCGCGCGCATCGACGCGGGCTGAAGGTCTGCACCCACCTGATCGCCGGCCTGCCCGGCGAGGGCGACGAGCATGTGCGGCAGACCTTGGCCACGGTGCTGGACATCGGCGTGGAAGGGCTCAAGCTGCACCCGCTGATGATCGTGCGCGGCAGCCGCATGGCGGCGCAGTACCGCCGCGGCGAGATCGCCCCGCTGACGCAGGAACACTACGCCGCACTGGCAGCCGAGCTGATCCGCCACACCCCGCCCGAGGTGGTCTACCATCGCGTGTCCGCCACCGCGCAGGCGCCGACGCTGATCGCGCCCGACTGGTGCGGCCCGCGCTGGCCGGCACTGCAGGCGATTGCCGCAAACCTGGCCGCCGGCGGGCCGCAGGGCAGCGCACTCGGCCGCCCGTGGCTGACGGGCTAAGCAGCGGCGCGCAACTGTTTTTGCCGGCGGCCGTCAGATCAGGCGGAATGCTGCGACTAAGGCCTGTTGCCCCGCGAGATCGCCACCATGCTCATCAAGACCCTGACCGACCGCCTGTCCGCCGACATCACCCCGCAGGAGGTCTACCTCAACCGCCGCCAGTTCATGGCCGGCAGCGCCGGGCTGCTGCTGCCGGTGTCGGCCATCGCCGCCTTGCCGGCGACGAAAAGCCCGCTGTCGACCAGCGAAAAACCGAACAGCCGCGACGACATCACCAGCTACAACAACTACTACGAGTTCGGCACTGGCAAGGACGAGCCGGCGCTGTACGCCCGGCGGCTGAAGACGCGGCCGTGGACGGTGACGGTGGACGGCGAGGTGGCCAAGGCACGCAGCTTCGACATCGACAGCCTGCTGAAGATGAAGCTGCAGGAGCGCATCTACCGCCTGCGCTGCGTCGAGGGCTGGAGCATGGTGATCCCGTGGATAGGCTTCCCGCTGGCCGATCTGCTGAAACAGGTACAGCCGACCTCGCGCGCCAAGTACGTGGCGTTCGAGACCGCGCTGCGCCCCGGCGAGATGCCGGGCGTGGCGCGGCGGGTGCTGGACTGGCCGTACCGCGAGGGGCTGCGCATCGACGAGGCGATGCACCCGCTGACCATCCTCGCCGTCGGCCTCTACGGCGAGCTGCTGCCGAACCAGAACGGTGCGCCGGTGCGGCTGGTGGTGCCGTGGAAGTACGGTTTCAAGAGCATCAAGTCGATCAGCCGCATCCACCTGCAGGAAAAGCAGCCGCCGACCAGCTGGAGCATGGCGGCGCCGAACGAGTACGGCTTCTACTCCAACGTCAATCCGGCGGTGGACCACCCGCGCTGGAGCCAGGCCACCGAACGCCGCATCGGCGAATTCTTCAAGCGCAAGACGCTGCCGTTCAACGGCTACGGCGAGCAGGTCGCCGGCCTGTACCGCGGCATGGACCTGCGGCGGAACTTCTGACATGGCCGACAGCACCACCCTCGCCCGCCCGCTGGCCCTGCACTGGCAACAGCCCGGCCCGCGCCTGTTCGCCGCCATCAAGGTCAGCCTGTTCCTGGTCTGCCTGCTGCCGCTGGCGCAGCTGCTGTGGCACGCGCTGGCCGGCCACGCGGTCAACCCGATCGAGGACCTGACCCGCGGCCTCGGCACCTGGACGCTGCGCTTGTTGCTGCTCACGCTGTGCGTGTCGCCGCTGCGCGCGCTGGGGGCGCCGGGCTGGCTGCTGCGCCTGCGCCGCATGCTGGGGCTGTACGCGTTCTTCTATGCCTGCCTGCACCTGCTGACCTACCTGTGGCTGGACCAGTTCTTCGACTGGGGCGCCATCGTGCGCGACATCGTCAAGCGGCCGTTCATCACCGTCGGCATGCTCGCCTTCGGGCTGCTGCTGCCGCTGGCGATCACATCCAGCGACGGCTGGATCCGCCGCCTGAAGCGCAACTGGGGCAAGCTGCACCGCCTGGTCTATGTCATCGCCCCGCTGGGGGTGCTGCACTACCTGTGGCTGGTGAAGCGCGATATCCAGTCGCCGCTGATCTATGCCGCCATCGTCGCCGTGCTGCTGCTGTGGCGGGTGTGGCGATACTTGCGGCCAACGTTGGCCGCACGGGTAAAATAGCCGGCGTCTTGCACTGGATCCCGCATCATGTCGAAAGAGAAAGCCCCGGTCACCCAGGCCATCCGCCTGCTGCGCCAGCATCAGGTCAGCTACAGCGAACACCTGTACAAGTACGAGGAAAAAGGCGGCACCCGCGTCTCGGCGCGCGAGCTGGGTGTCGACGAGCACTGCGTGATCAAGACCCTGATCATGGAAGACGAGCACAAGAAGCCGCTGGTCGTGCTGATGCACGGCGACTGCGAGGTCGGCACCGGCATGCTGGCCAAGCAAGCCGGCGTCAAGAAGATCAGCCCCTGCGACGCCAGGACCGCCGACAAGCACAGCGGCTACCAGGTCGGCGGCACCAGCCCGTTCGGCACCCGCGCCAGCATGCCGGTATACATGGAAGCCAGCATTGCCGCGCTGGACCGGATCTACATCAACGGCGGCAAGCGCGGCTTCCTGCTCGGCCTGTCGCCGCAGGAGGTGATCCGCGTGCTGCGGCCGGTGCTGGTGCAGGCGGCGGCCTGAGCGCCATTACCCCGCGCGGCTGACGCGGCGGCGGTAGGCGCTACGCAGCAGAAAGCCGGTCAGCAGCAGGCCGCTCATGGTCAGCGCCAGCGACAGCGTCGATGTCCACACCAAGGGCGCGATCACCCCGGCGATCAGGCTGGAGAACATGGTCTGGGTGAAGCCCTGCATCGACGACACCGTACCGCGCAGGTGCGGGAACTGGTCCATCAGCACGATGGTGATCGACGGCGCCGCCAGCGACATCCCGGTCGAATACAGCGCCAGCGGCGGCACGCTGCTCCACACCGACGGCGGCAGCAGCCACGCCGACAGCACGTTGAGCGCCGCGGCGCCGAACATCAGGCCGTAGCCCAGCGACACCAGCTGCCGCGCATTGCGCCGCCCGGCCAGCCGCCCGGACAGGAAGGCGCCGAGCATGATGCCACCCACCGCCGGGCCGAACATCCAGATGAACTGGTCGTGGCCCAGCCCCAGGTGCTGCATCACGAACACCGGCGCCGACGGGATATAAAGGAAGAAGCCGGCGAAGTTGAACGACACCGCCAGCGCCAGCAGCTGGAATTCGCGCTTGCGGCCAACCTCTAGATAGTTGCGTGCCAGCTGCCGCCAGGCGAACGGCGGGCGCACCTCGCGCGCCAGCGTTTCCGGCAGGCTGCGCCAGCAGGCGGCAAACAGCAGCAGGCCCAGCAGCGCCATGAACTCGAAGATCGAGCGCCAGCCGAAACTGCCGAACAGCAGGCCGCCGACCACCGGCGCAATCGCCGGCGACACCGAGAACAGCATCGTCACCTGCGACATCATGCGCTGCGCGTCGTGGCCGTGGAAACGGTCGCGGATGATGGCGCGACCGACCACCAGCCCGGCACCGCCGCACAGCCCCTGCATGCCGCGGAACAGCAGCAGCGTCGACAGGTCGCTGGCCATCGCGCAGCCGACCGAGGCGATGGCAAAGCACAGGCACGACACCAGGATTACCGGCCGCCGCCCGACACTGTCGGAAATGGCGCCATGCCACAGCATCATCAGTGCATAGCAGAACAGGTACACCGACAGCGCCTGCTGCATCTGCAGCGGCGAGGCGGACAGTGCCACGCCGATGTCGGCCATCGCCGGCAGGAAGGTATCGATGGAGAACGGGCCGAGGGTGGCCAGTGCGGCAAGCAGCAGGGCCAGCACGGCGTGGCGCTGGCGGGACGATTCAGGCATAGTCGGCAAAGAACAGGCAGGGAAATATAATCGGCACCGTAGCACGCCACGGCGGCGCTGACGAACAACAGTGTGTTCAACAACCCCCAAGACATAGCAGAAAGTAGCGATTCATGATCCGTTTCTATCACAACCCGCGCTGCTCGAAATCCAGGGAAGCATTAAAACTGTTACAGGAGCAGGCGGCCCCGCTCGACATCGTGGAATACCTGAAAACCCCGCCCAGCATCGAGGAGCTGCAGCAGCTGTGCCGGGCGCTGGGCGTCAGCCCGCGCCAGATAATGCGCAGCAAGGAGGATGATTACGTCCGCCTGCACCTGGACGACGTGTCGCTGGAAGACAAACACCTGCTGCAGGCGATCCACAACCATCCGCAGCTGCTGGAGCGCCCGATCGCGCTGCTCGGCGACCGCGCCGTGATCGGCCGGCCGCCGGAGCAGGTGCTGTCGCTGCTGTAACGGCAACGCTTCAACGAAACGACAAGGCCAGCAAACGCCGGCCTTGTTGCCCCGACGTTGCGGCCAACGTTCAGAACAGCAGTTCCTTCACGTTTTCCACCGCATCACCGGCCGGCGCCGCTTCTTCCTCCGGCACGGTCTCGTCCGGCGTCACGTTGCCGCTACCCGGCACCGTGCCGCGGTTGTTGATGCTCAGCGCCGGATTGGTGCGCTGGAACTCTTCCATATAGTACTCGTCGTTGCCGCGCAGGCCGGCTCCCGGCCGCACCACGATGCCCGGCGGTGGCGGCAGTTCGATGTCCGGCACGCCCTTCAGCGCATTGTTCATGTAGTTGATCCAGATCGGCAGCGCCGCGGTACCGCCGTAGCCGTAACGGCCGAGGCTGCGCGGCTGGTCGAAGCCGACCCAGGTCACCGCCACCAGCGACGGGGTGAAACCGGCAAACCAGGCATCGCGGAAGTTGTTGGTGGTGCCGGTCTTGCCGGAGATGTCGCCGCGCCCCAGCGCGGTGGCACGGTTGGCGGTACCGTAGCGCACTACATCCTTCAGCAGGTTGCTGACAATGTAGGCATTACGCGGGTCGATCGCCTGCGCCGCGTTGCGCCCTGCCACCGCCGGTTCGGTACGCGCCAGCAGGCGGCCGCTGCTATCCTCGATGCGGTCGATGAAGTAGCCACGGGTGCGGTAGCCGCCGTTGGCAAACACGGCATAACCTTCCGCCATCTGCAATGGCGAGGCCTGGCCGGCGCCCAGCGCCATGGTCAGGTAGGCCGGAATGTTCTTTGATTCAAAGCCGAAGCGCTGTACATACTGCTGGCCGAAATCGGTACCGATCGACATCAGGATGCGGATCGACACCAGGTTTTTCGACAGCGCCAGCGCGCGGCGCATCGTGATCATGCCGGCATATTTGCCGTCATCGTTCTTCGGCTCCCAACGCTGGCCGCCGATGGTCTGCGGATCGACCGAGATCGGCGCGTCGTTGATCATGGTCGATGGCGTGAAACCGCGGTCGAGCGCGGCGGAGTAGACAAACGGTTTGAAGGTGGAGCCCGGCTGGCGCATGGCCTGGGTCACATGGTTGAAGCTGCTGCGATTGAAGTCGAAACCGCCGACCAGCGAACGGATCGCGCCATTGGCGGAATCCATCGCCACGAAGGCGCCCTCCACCGTCGGCATCTGCACGATGCCGGCATTGCCGCCCTGCTCCACGATGCGGATCACCGCGCCACGGCGGATGCGCTGCACCGGAGTTACCCGTTCCGACAGCGCGCTGCGGGCAAAAGCCAGGCCGCGGCCGCGGATCTGCAGCGTGCGCCCACCGCGCAGATAGACGCTCACCGCCGACGGCGACGCCGACAGTACCACGCCCGGCTGCATGTTGCCGCTGTCGCGCACGGCGGCCAACGTTTCATCCAGCGTTTCCTCCAGGTCGGCGTCTTCCACCTTGCTCAGGTCGACAAACGACTCCGGGCCGCGGTAGGGCTGGCGGCTGTCGTAGTCCATCAGCCCGGCACGCAGCGCGTCGAATGCCCACTGCTGGTGGCGGCTGTCGATTGTGGTAAAAACGCGAAACCCTTCGGTGTAGGCGCCGTCCTTGTAACGCTCGTACATCGCCTGGCGCACCATTTCCGCCACGTACTGCGCCGGCAGCGAGGTATCCTGATTGGCAGCGGCCAGGCGCAGCGGCTCGCTCCTGGCCGCCGCGTACTGCTCGGCGGTGATGTAGCGCAATTCGTGCATGCGGCGCAAGACATAGGCCTGCCGCAATTTTGCCCGCTCCGGATTGACAACGGGGTTATAGCTGGACGGGGCCTTGGGCAAACCGGCCAGCATCGCCATCTCGGCTACGCTCAGGCTTTGCAGCGGACGACCGAAATAGGCTTGCGCGGCGGCGGAAAAGCCGTAGGCCCGCTGCCCCAGATAGATCTGGTTGAAATAAAGCTCGAGAATCTGGTCTTTCGATAAAGTATGCTCGATCTTGAACGCGAGCAGCGCTTCGTTGAATTTCCGGGTAAACGTTTTCTCGCTGGACAGGAAGAAGTTTTTGGCCACCTGCATGGTGATCGTGCTTGCACCGGAATGCGTGCGACCGGATACTATGTTGCCGACTGCGGCACGCATTACGCCAATGTAATCAATACCGCCATGCTGGTAGAAACGCTCGTCTTCCGCCGACAAAACTGCCTGTTTCATCAACTGTGGCACATCGCCGATTTTGGTAAAAGAACGCCGTTCCTCGCCAAATTCACCGATTAATACCTTGTCCTGGGTATAGACGCGCAGCGGAATTTTCGGGCGGTAATCGGTCAGCACATCCAGGCTCGGCAGGCGCGGATAGGTCACCAGAATGGCGATCACGGCCAGGCCCAGCACCAGAATGGTCAGGCCGGCGATAATGCCGGCGGTTACGGAGAGTATGCGTGGCAACATAAGTGGATAGTGAAGCTCTTGCCTTTCAGAAGGATGGCGCATTATACCTTTTTCAGATAGCGACGATATGTAACGGCGCCTTGGCCGGTCATCGCAGCCGTGCCGCCGATGACCACCAGCCGATCAATGGCCACAACACCGGAGGTTGGCCGCGCCCCGTCAGCAGCGTCACGACAGGCACGGCTTGAAAACGATGTTCGACAAGAAACCCTCTCTGGATGTTTCCAGACTGAAAAAAGCCCTGGCCTCCCTGCTGGGCAGCACCGAGCACGGCCTGCTGGGCATGGATATCAGTTCCAGCGCCATCAAGCTGGTCGAACTCGGCAGTGCCGGCCGTGGCCTGCAGCTGGAGCGCTATGTTGTCGAGCCGCTGCCCAAGGATGCGGTGACGGAAGGCAATATCCAGAACATGGAAGCCGTGGCCGAAGCCATCCGCCACGCCCGCCACCGCCTCGGCTCATCCTGCAAGCGGGTAGCCATCGCCCTGCCCACCGCAATGGCGATCTACAAGAAGATACTGGTGCCGGCGGCGCAGAATCCCGACGAACTGGCCATGCTGGTGGAGGCCGAATCCAACCAGTACATCCCGTTCCCGCTGGACGAAGTCAACCTCGACTACCAGGTACTTGGTCCGTCCACCCACAGCAGCAATGACCTGGACGTGATGATCTGTGCCGCACGCAAGGAAAAAGTCGAGGAGCGCGTCGCCGTAGCCGAAATGGCAGGATTCAGGGTGGATGTGGTCGATATTGATGCCTTTGCCATGATGACTGCCTTCGAGCAGTTGCAGCAGCAGTTGCCGGACCAGGGTATCAACCAGACTTTCGCGCTGTTCGATATCGGCGCTAACGCCATCCACTGCGCGGTGATCCGCAACGGCCAGCAGCTGTACTACCGCGAACAGGCCTTCGGTGGCGGCCAGCTCACCCGCGACATCCAGCGCCGCTACGGCTACAGCCACGAAGAGTCGGAGCAAGGCAAACGCACCATGATGCTGCCGGAAGGTTACGAAAACGAACTGCTGCGCCCCTTCGTCGACTCGCTGGCACAGGAAATCCAGCGCGCGCTGCAGTTTTTCTACACCAGCGTCAGCGTGTCGCAGTACCTGCGCATCGATTACATCCTGCTGGCCGGCGGCTCCAGCATGCTGGCAGGGCTGGATGATGCCGTGCTGGGCCGCACCCAGATCAGCACCATGATTGCCAACCCCTTCACCACCATGACGCACTCCCCGCACGTCAAACTGAAAAACCTGTTGCTGGATGCGCCATCTTTACTGGTCGCCTGCGGACTGGCCTTGCGGAGATTCGACTGAACCATGATCCGGATCAACCTGCTTCCCCATCGCGAACAGAAAAAAGCGGCCCACCGCAAACGTTTCCAGCACATGCTGGCCGCGGCGCTCCTCGCTGGCCTGGGGCTGTCCTATGCCGGCTACAGCTGGCTGGACAACGTATTGAACGAACAGCAACGCCGCAACCAGCAGCTGGAGCAGGCGATCGCGCAGCTTGACCAACAGCTGGGCAATATCGAAAACTTGCGCCAGCAGCGCATGGCATTGCTGTCGCGCAAGGAGCTGGTCGAGCAGCTGCAAAACAGCCGGACCGAAGCCCCCAGGATTTTCGATCATCTGCTCAAGGCCCTGCCGGAAGGGGTGTTCATCAAGAGCTTCAAGCAAACGGATACCACCATCGCTCTAAGCGGCACCTCCTTGTCCAGCGCCCGCGTTTCGGCGCTGATGCGCAACCTGGAGCAATCCGAGGCATTCAGCAGCCCGATACTGATCGAGGTCAGTTCCACGCTGGTCGACAACGTGCGTGCCAATGACTTCAGTCTCAGCCTGTCTGTTCGCACGCCGGCAACCGATGCCAGCCAGCCAGGCCAGACCGCCCCGAGGACAACACCATGACACTGGACGAACTCCGTCAGTTTGACCTCAAGAACCTGCCGGATTTGCCACTCGGCCCGCAAATCACCAGCCTGGCCGTCATGATCGCCGCCATCCTGGGACTGGCCTATTTCTTTATCTTTTCCGACCAGCAGGATCAGATCGGGCGCCAGCAGGCCAGAGAAACGCAACTGAAGGAAAGCTATCTCGACAAGAAGCACCAGGTTGCCAATCTGGCCGCACTGGAAAAACAGCTGAAAGAAATCGAATCGTCGTTCGGTGCATTGCTCAAGCAATTGCCGACCCGGGCAGAAATGCCGGCCCTGCTCACCGAGATCAACCAGGCAGGGGTTGGCCGCGGCCTGCTGTTCGAGCTGTTCCGCCCCGGCAACGAAACCAGATCGGCACAAATCGCCACCCTTCCGATCCAGATCCGCCTTAGCGGCAGCTACGGCGAATTGACCACCTTCGTCAATGACGTGGCCCGGCTGTCGCGTATCGTAACCATCAGTGACATTAGCCTGACCCCGAATGGCAACGCCGGGGAAGACCGCCTGCAATTGCAGGCCACCGCCAAAACCTATCGCGCACTGGAGGCCGGAGAACAAACGGCCAAGACCGGCAAACCATGATGAAAAAAACATGCCGACGCATCATCATCCTGCCCTGCCTGCTGGCCGTGACCGCCTGCGGGGCCGAGCAGGAAAGCATTGAGCAGTGGATGCAGCACGCCGGCAAGGATGTGCACGGCAAGGTTGAGCCGCTGCCGCCAGTACAGCCCTACCAGCCCCACCCGTTTCAAGGGGCGGCACCGGGATCGCCATTCGATCCCGGCCGCCTGCAACTGGCCCGCAACAAGATAAAGGGGATGCTCAATAGCAACCGGCCACGCGAAGTTCTGGAAAACTACGAGCTGAGCCAGCTCAAGCTGACCGGCACGCTACGGCTGAACAACCGGTACTTCGGCCTGGTCCAGACTCCGGATGGCAACGTACACCACGTACAGCCCGGCAACTTTGTCGGCCCCAACTTCGGCATCGTGCGCAAGGTCAGCGAGACCGAGGTGGTACTGGAAGAAACCGTGGAAAACATAAATGGGGAGTGGGTACAACAAAAAAACACGTTGTATCTGCTACAGCAGGAACAAGGGGCAAAACCATGAACAAGCATTACCTGAAAACACTGGCTGCCAGCCTGCTGCTGGCCAGCCTATCCCCGGCCCTGCTCGCCGCCAATGCCATCACCGCCATCGACCTCGTCAACAACAGCCGGAACGAACCGGAGCTGGCCATCAGTTTTGCCGATACGCCAGCCGTGCCGGCCAGCTTTTCCATCACCAATCCACCGCGCATTGCCTTCGACCTCAAGGACACCAGAAACCGGACCGGCAAGAACCTGCTGCCATTCAACAGTGAGTGGCTGAATGCCGTCACCATCGTCGAAAGCGACGACCGCGCACGGCTGGTGCTCAATCTCAACAAAAGCAGCGGCCACAGCACACGCATTGACGGCAAGCGGCTGCTGGTAAGCTTCACCCCGATCGGCAAGCCGCTCGCGGGCAGCAGCGCAATCAACAGTGCCATTGCGGCCAACCTTGGCACCACCGGCCAGATAGCCAATATCGATTTCCGCCGCGGCACCAAGGGTGAGGCGCGCATCATCGTCGATCTGCCGACCAGCAACAGCCCGGTAGACATCAAACGCGAAGGTGACAGTCTGGTCGTGGACCTGGCCGGTATCAGACTGCCGCGCCATCTGGAGCGGCGCCTCGATGTTTCCGACTTTGCCACCCCGAGCAGCCGTGTCGATGCCGTCAACCAGAACAGCGGCAGCCGCATTGCCATCCAGTCTGGCGGCAACTGGGAATACTCCTCCTACCAGACCGAACGCCAGCTGGTGGTCGAGATTCGTGCCGTATCGCAAGAAGAAGCCGATTCCAGCCTGCTGGCGCAAGGCAAGGCCAACTACAAGGGACAGCGCCTGTCGCTCAATTTCCAGACCATAGACGTACGTTCGCTGCTGCAGGTCATCGCCGAGTTTACCGGCCTGAATATCATCACCAGCGACAGCGTGACCGGCAGCCTCAGCCTGCGCCTCAATGACGTGCCCTGGGATCAGGCACTGGACCTGATCCTGTCCCAGAAAAATCTGGAAAAACGACAGGTCGGCAACGTCATCCGCATCGCCCCACGCAGCGAGCTGATCGGCATCGAGCGCCAGATCGCCGAAGCGAACCGCGTCAAGAAGACCTCGGAACCGTTCGTCACCGAGACCTTCACCATCCGCTATCGCGCCGTAGAAGAAATCAAAGAGGCCATCAAGGATATGGGCGAATCAGGCTATGTAAGAGAGAGCGAAAGAGAAAGTAACGGCAATACGGACAACGCTGATACCAGCTCAAGTTCCAGCTCAAACTCCCGCTCAGCCGCTACCTTCAACAAGACCCTGACGCTAATGGCCGACAACCGCTCCAACCGCCTGATCGTGCGCGCCGGCGTGTCCATGATCGAGGAAGTGCGCAAGGTCATCAGCATTTTGGACGTGCCGCTGCGCCAGGTACTGATCGAGGCGCGCATCGTCGAGGCCAAGGACAACTTCCAGCGCGACCTGGGCGTGCGCCTGGCCTTTCAGAAGGTTGGTGGTGATACGCTTGTTCGCGAGACCCTTGCCGGGGCAACCACATCGAACGGCACCACCCTGAGTCCTATTGTTGACCTGCCAGCCTCCCTCGCGGGGGCGTCCATCGCCACCATTTACCGTAGTGCCAGCAGCCTGATCGGTCTGGAACTGTCCGCGATGCAGGCCGAGGACAATGGCAAGGTGGTGTCCAGCCCGCGCATCCTGACCGCGGACCGCACCAAGGCAACCATCACCGAAGGCACCGAAATCCCTTACCAGTCCATCGACGACAACGGCAAATCGACCACTACCTTCAAGAAAGCCAACCTGAGCCTGTCGGTGATACCACAAGTCACACCGGAAGACGACATCATCATGACGCTCGATATCACCAAGGACACGCCGAATCTGAAACTGGCGCTCGATGCCGGCCCGGCCATTGACAACAAGACCGTCAATACCCAGGTTCGTGTCGAAAATGGCGGCACCGTCGTGATTGGCGGCATTTATGTGCAGGAAGAAAACAACGTCGAAAACAAAGTGCCACTACTGGCCGACATCCCGTTCCTTGGCGCCCTGTTCCGCAACAAGTCCGTCACCAACAACCGCCGCGAACTGCTGATTTTCATCACACCGCGGATTATCGAAAACGAGCTGATTGCCCGCTAAGGGCAGGCGACAGCGTGGCGGCACTTCCTTTACAATGCCCGGCATGAAACTGGCAGGCAATATCTTTCTGGTCGGCCTGATGGGTGCCGGCAAAACCACGGTTGGCCGCACCCTTGCCCGCCACACCGGCAAACAGTTTTTCGATTCCGATCATGAAATCGAAAAGCGTACCGGCGTCCGCATCACCACCATCTTCGATATCGAAGGCGAGCAGCGTTTTCGCGAGCGGGAACGCGATACCATCGCCGAGCTGTGCGCGATGGACAACATCGTGCTGGCCACCGGCGGTGGCGCCATCCTGGCACCGGAAAATCGCCAGATGTTGCGCCGCCACGGCACGGTGATCTATCTGCGCGCAAGGATTGACGACATTCTGGCCCGCACCCTGCACGACAAGAGCCGCCCGCTGCTGCAGACCGGCAATCCGCGCGCCAGGCTGGAAGAGCTGTTTGCCCAGCGCGATCCACTGTACCGCGAAATCGCCGACCTGATCATCGACACCTCCCATCAAAACGTTAACGTGCTCATCGCCCGCCTGGAGCAGCAACTAGCCGAGGCGGCTGCCCGACCGACATCCAACTGACCATGAAAACGCTTGATCTCATCCTTCCCGACACCCGTTACCCCATCCACATCGGTCAGCAGTTACTCGGCGAGACCGGACTGATTACGCCGCACCTCAAACAGCCCCGCGTAGCCATCATCACCAACACCACGGTGGCGGCGCTATATCTTGCACCGCTACAGCACAGTCTGGAGCAAGCAGGCGTCAGCTGCCTGCCGGTGGTGCTGCCGGATGGAGAGGACTTCAAGACATGGGATACCCTGAACCGGATTTTTGATGCATTGCTGTCGCACCGCTGTGAGCGCAGCACCACGCTGATCGCACTGGGCGGCGGCGTCATCGGCGACATGACCGGTTTTGCCGCCGCCTGTTACCAGCGCGGCGTACCCTTCATCCAGATTCCGACCACCCTGCTGGCCCAGGTCGACTCTTCCGTCGGCGGCAAGACCGCGATCAATCATCCGCAAGGCAAAAACATGATAGGTGCGTTCTATCAGCCACAGGCTGTGATTGCCGACATGGACTTGCTGGACACGCTGCCGGAACGCGAGCTGTCGGCCGGATTGGCCGAGATCATCAAGTATGGCCTGCTCGGCGATGAGCAGTTCCTGGGCTGGCTGGAGCAGAACATGCCGGCGCTGCGCAAGCGCAACAAGCAGGCACTGGCCCATGCAGTGGAACACTCCTGCAAGATGAAGGCCGACATCGTGGCCCAGGACGAGAAAGAACAGGGCATGCGCGCCCTGCTCAACCTTGGCCACACCTTTGGCCACGCCATCGAGGCCGGCCTCGGCTTTGGCACCTGGCTGCACGGCGAAGCAGTCGGTGCCGGCATGCTGCTGGCGGCCGAGGCGTCGCGACAACTGGGCTGGCTGGATCAGGCGCAGGTCGATCGGGTGGAGGCAATCCTGCAGCAGGCCGGCTTGCCGACAATCGCTCCGGCTCTCGGCACCGTGCGCTGGATCGAGCTGATGGGCCATGACAAAAAGGTGGAAGGAGGCGAGATCCGCTTCGTGCTGCTCAAGTCCCTGGGCCATGCCGTTGTCGCAAAGCTGCCTGCAGCAATCCTGGAGCAGACGCTGAACAGCCGTTTTGTCGATAGCGCACCGTAAATACCACTACGCATTTCTACGAATTGCTGCCACCGGTAGTGCGTCGCAAAATGGTGACTCCAACGAAGGAGGGGATCACCATGCTGCGTCTGCTTGCCGATGTCGCCAAAGCCTTTGATGCCGTTTCCGATATCGCCCATCCGGGCGAACTAATGCACCAGTTGCGCTTCGTTCCGCCACGCCAGCGCGGCATCGATCCGGTCGGCGAAGCCGAGGTATACCTCACCTACCAGCGCTACAAGCGGGCGCGGCAAGTACTGCGTCACACCATCCGGACCGAACCGGACAACCTGCCGGCACACATCCTGCTGTTGCATACTTACTTCCTGCTAGAAAGCAGCAGCGACTACTGCCAGCTGGCAGCACAACTGCAAGCCAGGCTGGGGCACCGGCCGGAATGGGCGCACATCTGCCACGTTGGCCGCAGCCTGGCGCCGGATCATCCGTTGTTTCAGTAAGGGCGCACCGCGCCACCTCGCCCTGCCTGGATCAGTTGCAGCAGAGCGTGAACACGCGCCAAGACAGCCGGCAGGGCAAAACCATGCCTTGGCCGCAGGCGTGCCTCACATCGTGTCTCCCGGCACCGCTAACAAAACCTTGCGGGGTATCTGGCCCGTGCCGGCGCAGACAGTACAAGTAGTACGGCAGGGAGGCGTAATGCAGGGTCAGGGGGTGCCGGCGACGCTCAGTGCACCAGCTCGCACCGCTCCACGCCATCGCGCCCGAGGCACAACTTCATGATCCCGGTTTGCGTCAGGGAGATCACCTCCGTTTCGTCCGCCACTTGCAAGCGAATGGCACGCAGCACGTAATAACCATCGTCGGTATTGCGCGGTACCGACCCAAATATCAACCGGTACCGTGCCATGCCATCGGGTGGGGAGGCCGGTGCCGGCAATGCCGGCCAGCTGGTCGGCGTCAACTTGTAGCTGCCGTGACGATGATAAAACTCCTCAAGAAAGACTGCATTCTCCTGCAGCAGGGCGATAGCCTGTGCCCGCTGGCTGCGCTGCACATGGCCCTGATACGCCGGCAAGGCAGCCGCCGACAGAATGCCGAGCACCGCCAGCACCAGCAGCAGCTCAAGCAAGGTAACACCGCGTGCCGCTAGCATGGCGACACGCGGATGCGCATCGGGGTCGATACCAGCAATTGCTGGCAACTGCCTTGCCTGTCCTGCAGCATGAAGCTCACCGACTGCACTCCCTTCAAGCCGCCCCACTCACCGACTTCAAAATACGGCACCGACACCAGCAGCTGCGGCTCTGCCGGTGTCGCCTTCAGCGGCAGCACCTGCAGCGCCTCCTTGGAGTCGTAGCGCGCCGGCCGGCCACCCGCGCGGTCCTGATACAGTAGCACGCCCTCGCTCCAGTGCCGCACCCCGCCACGGGACTGCGGATTGGCAAAGCAGCCCTGCGGATCCTGGTTCTGCTTCATGTTGACAGCGCAGACATGTACCGATTGCTGCCGCAGCAGCGCATCGTTCCTGGCGCGCAATAACAGTACATTCAGACGGCTGATATAGGCCTGCAATGTTCGCTCCCGCACCATGCCGCTCCACGCGGGAATGGCAAGCGACAATGCGATGCCGCACAGCAACAGCGCCATCAGCACTTGCAAAAGGGAAAAGCCGTGCATCCGTGTCATGTCCGCTACCTTCGGTTCACTCGCCCATTCATCAATAATGCCATGCGATTTATTAACGTCATTAAAATCATGAAAATATTGGATAAAATGTCAATGGCAGTGTTGCTGTCACCGCAACAGCACACGCGATGCCGGAAATTGGCAATTTTGCGACGTTGCATGTTTAATTTATCGATCGGCCGTAGCTTTTTACTAAACACCGGCATAGAATAAAACGATACTCTAGCCAGTGCTGGGCGAGTCCATCTCCAGCAGATAAGGCAGGGCCGTCCAAAGGAGAAATTCATGAGTCCGCAAGAACTGATGCAGCGTAAAGCCAATGCCACCCCGCGCGGTGTGGGCGTTATGTGTTCCTTCTTCGCCGAGCGCGCAAAGAACGCCGAAATCTGGGATACCGAAGGCAAGCGCTACATCGACTTTGCCGGCGGTATCGGCGTACTGAACACCGGCCACCTGCATGACAAGGTACAGGCCGCCGTTGCCGAGCAGCTGAACAAGTTCAGTCACACCTGCTACCAGGTGGTACCGTACGAACTGTATATCGACGTTGCCGAGCAGCTGAACCAGCTGGCCCCGGGCAACTACGCCAAAAAGACCGCGTTCTACACCACCGGCGCCGAAGCCGTGGAGAACGCCGTGAAAATCGCCCGTGCCGCCACCGGCCGCCCCGGCATCATCGCCTTCGGTGGCGGCTTCCACGGCCGCACCCTGATGGGCATGGCGCTGACCGGCAAGGTCGCACCGTACAAGCTGGGCTTCGGTCCGTTCCCGTCCGACGTATACCACGCCCTGTTCCCGAACCCGCTGCACGGCGTGTCGGTGGAAGACTCCATCGCTAGCATCGAACACCTGTTCAAGTACGACATCGAAGCCACCCGCGTGGCAGCCATCATCTTCGAACCGGTACAGGGCGAAGGCGGTTTCTACGCCGCGCCGGCCGAATGGGTACGCGCCGTGCGCGCCCTGTGCGACAAGCACGGCATCCTGATGATCGCCGACGAAGTGCAGGCCGGCTTTGCCCGTACCGGCAAGTTCTTCGCCATGGAACACTATGACGTGGCCCCGGACCTGCTGACCATGGCCAAATCCATGGCCGGCGGTTTCCCGATCTCTGCCGTGGTCGGCAAGGCAGAAATCATGGACGCACCGGCACCGGGCGGTCTGGGTGGCACCTACGCCGGCAGCCCGCTGGCACTGGCTGCCGCCAAGGCCGTGATCCAGGCGATCAAGGAAGAGAAGCTGCTGGAGCGCGCCAACCAATTGGGCAACCAGCTGAAGGAAACCCTGAACGGTCTGAAAGCCGACGTGCCGCAAATCGCCGACGTACGCGGCCCGGGCGCCATGATCGCGGTAGAATTCAACAAGGCCGGCAGCCACGACGCCGATGCCGACTTCGCCAAGAAAGTGCAGACCACGGCGCTGGAATCCGGCCTGCTCCTGCTGATCTGCGGCGTGTACGGTAACGTAGTACGCTTCCTGTTCCCGCTGACCATCGAAGACGCTGTTTTCGAAGAAGCGCTGCAGAAGCTGGTTGCCGCCATCAAGGCCTGATCGCCTGAGCTGAACCGACCTGCGGCCAACCTTGCTTCGTGCAACGTTGGCCGCATCGCATAACAAGGACACAACACCATGCTGAACCTGAAAGATCCTTCCCTGCTGCGCCAGCAGTGCTACATCAACGGCCAGTGGCTGGATGCCGATAGCGGCCAGACCATTGCGGTCACCAACCCGGCCACCGGTGCAACCATCGCCCACGTGCCGAAAATGGGCAGCGCCGAAGCGCAACGCGCCGTTGATGGCGCCGCCGAGGCCTTCAAGAGCTGGAAGAAGAAATCCGCCAAGGAGCGCGCCGGCATCCTGCGCAAGTGGTTCGACCTGATGATGGCGAACCAGGACGACCTGGCCGTAATCCTGACCAGCGAACAGGGCAAGCCACTGGCCGAGGCCCGTGGCGAAATCGCCTACGGCGCCAGCTACATCGAGTGGTATGCCGAAGAAGCCAAGCGCATCTACGGCGACACCATCCCGTCCACCGGCGCCGACAAGCGCATTTTGGTGAGCAAGGAGCCGATCGGCGTCACCGCTGCCATCACGCCGTGGAACTTCCCGAATGCCATGATCACCCGCAAGGCAGCTCCGGCGCTGGCTGCCGGCTGCCCGATGGTGGTACGCCCGGCCAGCCAGACCCCGCTGTCGGCTCTGGCCATCGCGGTGCTGGCCGAGCGCGCCGGCATTCCGGCTGGCGTGTTCTCGGTACTCACCGGCGGCTCCACCGAAATCGGCGGCGTGCTCACCGGTAGCGACACCGTGAAGAAATTCTCCTTCACCGGCTCCACCGAGGTTGGCCGCAAGCTGATCAGCCAGTGTGCCGAGACCGTGAAAAAGGTATCAATGGAACTGGGCGGCAACGCACCGTTCATCGTGTTCGACGATGCCGACCTGGACGCCGCCGTGGAAGGCGCGATGATTTCCAAGTACCGCAACGCCGGCCAGACCTGCGTCTGCGCCAACCGCTTGCTGGTGCAGGACGGCGTGTACGATGTCTTCGCCGAGAAATTCGCCGCAGCCGTGGCCAAGCTGAACGTGGGTAATGGCCTGGAAGCCGGCGTGACCCAGGGCCCGATGATCGACGAGAACGCGGTCACCAAGGTGGAAGAGCATATCGCCGACGCGCTGGCCAAGGGCGGCAACCTGGTGACAGGCGGCAAGCGCCACGCGCTGGGCTACAGCTTCTTCGAGCCGACCGTGATCACCGGCGTGACCCCGGAAATGAAAGTGGCCAGGGAAGAAACCTTCGGCCCGCTGGCGCCGCTATTCCGCTTCAAGACTGAAGAGGAAGCGATCCGGATGGCCAACGATACCGAGTTCGGCCTGGCGTCCTACTTCTACGCCCGCGACATCGGCCGTATCTTCCGCGTGTCCGAAGGCCTGGAGTACGGCATGGTGGCGGTGAACAGCGGCATCCTGTCCAACGAAGCCGCACCGTTCGGCGGTGTGAAGCAGTCCGGCCTCGGCCGCGAAGGCTCCAAGTACGGCATCGAAGACTACCTGGAAATCAAGTACGTGCTGCTGGGTGGCATCGACAAGTAAGCCGTGACAGACGGGTTGGCCGCTTGCGGCCAACCTTGAACATAACAAAGCCGGTGTCGACGATACCGGCTTTGTCATTGCCGGTCACCGATCCGCGTCCAGGTTCTCAGAGCGCGCCGGCGTGCAGTACCAGACAGTTACGGCCACGCTGCTTGGCCTGATGGCAGCTATCATCGGCACGGGACAGCACCGGCTGCGCCCGTTCGTCCTGCAGCTGGATCATGGTCACACCGATACTGGCACTGATGCGGAAGGTACGCTCCCCCAGATACACAACGTGAGCATCAATCAGCTGCAACAATTCGTGCAGCATGCGCTCGGCAACCTCCTGCTCGCAATGGCACAGCAGGATGGCAAACTCGTCACCACCAAGGCGCGCGATAATATCGCCGCTGCGCACCTGGCGCTGCATGATGCGCGCCACATCCTGCAGCAGCAAGTCCCCACCCTGATGGCCGGCACTATCATTGACAGCCTTGAAGTAGTCCAGATCGATGATGGCCAACACGTGCGGCTGGTAGTGCACGCGATTGTCATCGAGCACCTCGCCCAGCGCAGTCAGGAAACCGCGACGGTTGCGTAGCCCGGTCAGCACATCATAGCTGGCTTCCCGGCGCGGCTGCTCACGGTGCAGCCGCGCTCCGTCGGGACGCAGCACCACCACCTTGCAGCCCTGCAGCGGGCCATGGCCATGCATCACCGATAGCGTCAGCAGCACCGGCTGCACGCGCATGTCGCGGCTGAGCAGATCCAGCGCCAGCGGTTTGCCGGCGGCATTGCGCTCGATATCGCGCAGCGGTACCGCCAGCCCGGTCTCCGGACTGACCAGATTCATGAATACACCCAGCAGGCGGCCAAGCATGTCCGATGCCGGCACCCCGAACAGCGCCAATGCCGGCGGGTTGACATATTCCACCTCGTCCACGCGGTTGGCCAGCACCACCGCATCACCTATCGTGCCCAGCACCAGCTGGGTCCGCTCATGCTCGGCCCGCAGCTTGCCACGCGCTTCTTCGCGGGCGCTGACATCACTGAGCAGGCCAAGAAAGCGGCGTTCACCACCGCTACCGGCCAGTTCGCTGAAGTGCAGCTCGGCCATGACCAGGCAGCCATCGCTGTGCCGCAGTCGGCACAGCAGTTCAAAACCACGGCCATTGGCCAGCAATTGCTGCCATTGCCCGGCCACCTGCGGCAGGCTGTCCGGGTGAATATCGTCCAGCCAGTGCCGGCCGAGCCGATCCCCCGCCTGCACCGCCGGCAAACCGATGATGCGCATGCCGGCCGGATTGAGATACTGCAGGCGTGCCTGTGCGTCCACCACCAGCACCCCCATCGGCGATACCTCCCCCAGACTGCTGAACAGTGCCTCGCGCGCAGCGAGCTGCTGCTCACAGTCGGCACGGCCGCGAAAGGCCGCCGCCACGTCGTGGCCGATACGCTGCAACTCGCGGCAGCCCAGCGGCGCCACCTCGACATGCGGATCGCGCCGCAGCACCGTGAGCTGGTTCTGCAGCCGGCCCAGCGGTCGCAACAGGCGGCGTACACCCCACCACAGCAGCGGCAGCAACAGCAGCAGTGCGGACAATACCAGCAGCAGGTGCTGGCGACCAAGCAGCGATGCCGGCTGCGTCACCTCGTGCAGCGGCAGCACCACGCCGAGCAGCCACGGGACATTGCGCAGGCGCCGGTAAACCTGCAGCACCGGTACGCCACGACTGTCGCCCACCGCAGCGTAGCCGGAACGGCCGGCCAGGGCACGCTGCAGCAACGGATCTGAAGTGGCCGCAACCTGCATGATGGCGCCGGCATCGGCATGCAGGATGGTGAGCCGGCTGCGCATGGCATGAACCGTCAGAAAACCGCCCTGGCCGATGGCAATATTCTTCAACTCGCCAAAGAATTCCGGTGAGTACAACTCCAGGCTGGCACCCAGCACCCCGGCAAGCTGCCCCTCGGTACTGAATACCGGTGCGGTAAACACGATGACCGTACGGTTCAGGCCGCCGCGCAATCGTACCGGTTCCGATACTTGTGGCCGCAAGGAGTCGCGGGTGGTGCGGAAATAGTCCTGCCCGGCGACATTGAGGCCAAGCCGTCCCGGCAAGGCAGGGTAATCGGCAATGACATTACCCCTGAGGTCATATAACAGCACACTGTTGAACATGCCCTTGAGGTAACGAAGACGGGTAATCAGCGCAGAACCCTGCCGCTCGAACTGCTGCGGTGCCAGTTGCAGGTTGGCCGCGCCCTGCTCCAGCAGTACCTGGCGCGTACGCACCCGGTCATCGACATCTGCGGCCAACCTTGTCGCCAGCGTTTCCAGGTTGTGCGCCTGTACCTCGTACAGTGCCGTACGTGCCTGCAGATAGCCACCCGCCGCTGCCAGCAGCAACACCAGCACCAGCGACAGGGCACCCAGCACCAACAGGCGCAAGCGCAGCGTCGGCAACAAGCCGCCTTCAGGCATGATCGGTGATGACTCCCCTTGGCAGGAGGTGGCGGCGACTGGCGGCACGGTTACTCAATGCAGCTTCGGGGTGTGTTCGGTAACCGGGATCCCGGCTTGCCGCAAGCAGGACTGCAGATCCTGCCAGGCCAGGCCCCGGTCCGGGCTCAGGTCCGGCGTCAGCAGCCACGGCGTGTGCGCCAGCAACTGCTGCGGGGCACCCAGCAGGCGCACATCGTAAGCCTGATGTTCCGGCTGGTACTCCGCCTCGGCGTGCAGTCCGTCCGGCAGCTCGCCGCCGGAGAGCACCGCCATGGTCAGCGCAAAACGCTTGCGGTTGTAGGCGGCGGTACCGGCGGCCAGCGCCTCCCACCACGGCAGCGGCATGAACAGCTCGGCCTCGCCGTACACCATTTCCGCCGACAGCGCCTGCTGCACCAGCGGCATGGTAGCGTCCAGCACCTCGCGCGCGTGGCGCCGCACCTGCATCAGCGGCAACTTGCCGCGCTCGACGATGAACGGCAACCATGCCAGCACCAGCTGCGGCTCGTTGACGGTGGAGGCGGCCTCGAAGCTGGCACGCGCGGCGGCGACATCATGCAATGCCAAGTCGCAGCCGGCATCCATGGTCGGCGCCAGATGCACCAGTGACTGGCAGCTGCGCTCGGCCAGACTGTCGACGGTGAAGATGGTCGGCGACAGCCACAAAATGGTCTCCGGCGGCAGCTCCAACGCCTCGGCCAGCAGTGGCTCCACCTGTTCCAGCAGCGGAAAGTGCCACCACACCCCGCCTTGCGCCCGCGAGAACACCACCGGGAACGCCCACAGCTCGTAGGAGGCGACACTGCCGTCCGGACGCATTACCTCGGGAAAGGCGATGGTATCGTGGGCGCAGTCCAGCAGCAGCTTGCGCGCCGGCGGCTCGCCCTGCAGCGCCAGCTGCGACTCGGTAAACACCGCCTGGTCGCCGCCGGACAATGCCTGCTGTACCAGCGCCGCCAGCTGGATGCGCTTCACCGGGCTCTGCACCGCGTCGCGACTGAGGGCGACCAGCTCAGCGATGCGCGCCTGCCGCTCTGCCGGCGGCAGCGGCTCGGTCGGCACCAGCCGGAAATCGCGTTCCTTCGGGGCTACCTCGCGGTCGATATAGGCTTTCTGCAGCCGCTGGTAGACCTGCATCGCTTCGTCGCAGATCTTCTGCAATTGCGCGGCGGTCGGGATGTCGCCCCAGAAATTGAAATCGAACAGGCGGAAACCGGAGTTGGTCACGTAGTGCGTCAGATGACTGCTTTCGTCATACAGCACCACACTGCGGAAGCCGTCCTGGTCGCGGCCGTCGAACGGCGTCAGGTCCATGCCCACCAGACGACAGACGAACACCGGTTCCTGGGTATGAATCACGTATTCGTAAGGTTCCAGCCCCTTCTC
Organism: Vogesella fluminis; assembly: GCF_014652335.1. GTDB lineage: Bacteria > Pseudomonadota > Gammaproteobacteria > Burkholderiales > Chromobacteriaceae > Vogesella > Vogesella fluminis. The sequence continues at coordinate 141,445 of NZ_BMYP01000002.1, forward strand.
TTCGACGGCATCACCAAAGATGAAACGGCTGGGAATGAATGGATCGCCCTTGATCGGGACATTGCGCGGATGGAGTTTCATGCGTCGGGCGTCGATACTGCCTTGTAAAACCGTTGATTTTACTCCGCCGCCAGAAGCATAGCTAACAGTTAGGCTAATTTAGTACCAGCTGGTAACGCCGGAACGCCACATCGCGCTGCCAGCCCAGGCTCTCGTACAGTGCCTGCGCGGCAAGGTTGTCGTGAGCGGTGGACAGCTCCAGCCGCGCCACGCCGTGTTGTCGCGCCAGTTCGCCAGCCGCCAGCAGCAGCTTGCGGCCAACCCCGCCCCGCCGCGCCTGCGCCGCCACGAACAGATCATTCAACAGCCAGACCGGTGCCACCCCCACCGAGCTAAACAGCGGATACAGCTGGGCAAAGCCCCGCAGCTCACCCGCCTGCTCGTACACCAGAATGGTGGAATCGCCCTGCAGCAGCCGCTCACGGATGAAAGCCTGCGAGGCAACGGCATCGTCGTGGCGGCCGTAGAACTGGCGATAGCCGTCGAACAGGGACACCAGCTGCGGCAGGTCGGCCAGCGAGGCCAGCCGCACGCCGTCCTGCTGCGCCTGCGCCACCAGACCGCGGCGGCACTCGTCCAGACTGCGGCGCTGGCGGCCGTCGGCATCGAAGTTGGCCGCATCCAGCCATGCCTCCAGCGCGGCGCGGCTGGCCGGCCATTCGCGGTCCAGCAGGCTGAACCAGGCGGTATCGCGGTTCAGCCCCCAGTTCACCCGTGCCTGACGGAAAACCCCCTCGAAGGTGAAGCCCAGTCGCTGCGCCGCGTGCAGCGACGGCGCATTCAGCGCATTGCTTTTCCACTCGCAGCGGCGATAGCCCCACTCGAATGCCTGCCGTATCAGCAGATACATCGCCTCGGTGGCGGCGACGGTGCGCTGCAGCAGCGGCGAGAAGCGCAGCCAGCCCACTTCTATCACCCCGCCCGCCGGATCGATGCGCAGGTAACTGCAGCTGCCGATCGCCTGGCCACTGGCCTGATCGACAATGGCGAAGAACAACGGGTCGCGGCTGTCTTCCATCATGCCGAACCAGCTGTCCCAGTCGGCATCGCTTTGCGGGCGCGGCATCAGGTAGGCCCAGTTGCGGCCATCCACATCCAGCTCCAGTGCCGCACGCAGCCCGGCGCCGTGCTGCTGGCGGCTGAACGGTTCCACGCGGCAACTGCGCCCCTGCAGGGTGACGCGCTGCGGCGGGGTGGCACCCTGCCAGTTGTCCACCGTCACACCCAGCGCGCGGCCGTACTGATCGTATTGCATGTCCATGCTCAGCCTCCGCAGCCGCAATCGGCGGCCGTGTTGATGTCACAGCTGGCACCGCCAGCCACCGTGGGGTAGCCATCGCGCTTCCACCAGTCCAGCCCGCCCTGCAGCTCCTTCACCGTAAAACCCAGCTCGGCCAGCTTCAGCGCGGTCTTGGTGGAGGCATTGCAGCCGATGCCGTCGCAGAAGGCCACCAGCAGCACGTCGCGCGGCAGCTGCGCGGTGCTGGCGGCATCGATACCGCGATGCGGCAAGTTGATGGCGCCGGGCAGGGTTTCGGCGGCATAGGCCACCGGCGAGCGGCCATCCACCACCAGCAGCGCCTTGCCCTGCTTCTGCTGTTCTGCCACATCCCAGCTGTCAATTTCGAAGGCCAGTTTGGCCTGGTAAAACGCAAGTTGATCCATTCTGCTTCCGCTCCGTTGGTATCCCGACCACTTCATGGTAAAAACATTTACGGCCCCGTCCAAGGGCCAGTTTATGACAGCAGAGGGGAACCACTTTGCAAGCAGCATGGATCAGCGAGGCACTGGCCGCCAGCCTGGAGCGGCACAGCAAGGAAGGCTTGTCACGGCAGCTGATGCGGCTGCTGCGACAGTGGATCAGCGATGGCCGTCTGGCTGGCGACACGCTATTGCCGGCCAGCCGCGAGCTGGCCGCCAGCCTCAAGGTTGGCCGCAACACGGTGCTGAACGCCTATGAACAGCTGCAGGCGGAGGGCTACCTGAGCACGCGGCACGGGGCTGGCACCTATGTCACCGGCCTGTTCCGCCAGCGGCAGCAGACGCCGCTGCCGGCGCGGCGCCTGCCACTGGGGCTGTCGGCGCGCGGTGCCAGCCTGTTCGCCAGCTGCGGCCTGCCGCAGGGGCTGAGCGGCGCCTTCGCGCCAGGCGTGCCGGAGATCCGCCAGTTCCCGCATCACTGCTGGCAGCAGCTGTTGTCGCGCCACCAGCGGCAGGCAGCGCCGGCCATGCTCAACTACACCGCCGACGGTGGCCTGCCGGCGCTGCGCGAGGTGCTGGCGGAATACCTGCAGCTGTCGCGCTCGGTCCGCTGCCGGCCGGAACAAATCCTGATCACCAACGGCGCGCAGCAAGGGCTGGAACTGACAACGCGGCTACTAGCCGACCCCGGTGACATCGCCTGGGTAGAAGAGCCCGGCTACGCCGGCACCCATGCCGCATTCCGCGGTGCCGGCCTGTCGCTGCTACCGGCGCCGGTCGACGCCGAAGGCCTAGCACCACAACGGGTCACCGACCCGCGCCCGCCGCGCCTGATCTACACCACGCCGTCACACCAGTATCCGTCCGGGGTGGTGATGAGCCTGTCGCGACGACTGGCCTTGCTGCAGCACGCCGAACAGGCGCAGGCCTGGATCATCGAGGACGACTACGACAGCGAATTCCGCTACCGCTCGCAACCGCTGCCGGCGCTGCAGGGCATGGCGCCGGACGAACGGGTGATCTACATCGGCACCTTCAGCAAGGTGATGTACCCCGGGCTGCGCATCGGCTATCTGGTGGTACCGGATGCGCTGATCGACGCCTTTCGCAGCGCCAATGCCCGCCTGTACCGGGAAGGGCAGTATCCGGTACAGGCAGCGCTGGCCGACTTTATCGCCGCCGGGCACTTCGCGCGCCACGTGCGCCGCATGCGCGAGCTGTATCGTGAGCGGCAACAGGTACTGCGCCAGGCACTGGCCGACTCCGCCGCCGAGCAGCTGGCGCTGTCGCCCGGCGAAGCCGGCATGCACCTGGTAGCCGGCCTGCCGCCCGGGCTGCAGGAGCAGTCGCTGAGTCAGGCTGCCGCGACTCAGGGCGTCTGGCTGCGGCCACTGGCGCGCCACTATCTGGCGACACCACAACAGCACGGTCTGGTACTGGGCTACGCCGGCGTCGACCAGCACGCGATCCGGCATGGCGCACAGGTACTGGCCAGGCTGCTTCAGGAACAAGGAAAAAATGATGAACAAGCCACCACTTCTGATCAGCGCCTGCCTACTGGGACAACCGGTACGGTATGACGGCCACGGCAAGGCCCTACCGGCATCAGATCTCTTCGAATTGACCCGTCGCTATCAGCTGCTCAGCATCTGCCCGGAGTGCCAGGGCGGCTTGCCGACACCGCACCCAGCGGCTGAAATCAGTGGCGGCGACGGTAGTGACGTACTCGACGGCCACGCCCGCGTGATCACGCAGACAGGGCAGGATGTCAGCTGTGCCTTCATCGACGGCGCGCGACAGGCACTCAACAGCGCCATCCAGCACGGCTGCCGGCAGGCACTGCTCAAGGCCAACAGCCCGTCCTGTGGCAACCGGCAGATCTATAGCGGCCACTTCGATCAGCAATTGCAGCCTGGCAGCGGCGTGACTGCCGCCCTGCTGCAACGGCACAACATTATCGTATCCAATGAAAACGAGATGAACGGGCTGCTGCTCGGCACCAAGCAGCAGCCATAGCCGCCGGCAAGCGAGGTCTGGCTCTGCGCCGACGGCTGCGATGCGACGCCTGGTTCAATAGCAGGCGATCCGAGCTCAGGCGGACGACAGGGCCATCTGGAAGAGCACACAAGGTTGGCCGCAATGCAGCGAGCTTGCCATATTTGCCGCCTTGCCATATTTGCCGCCACAAAGCACAAAGCCCAGCTCGATTGAGCTGGGCTTTGTTTAAGGGGCGTCTGGCAGTGT
>NZ_BMYP01000003.1 GCF_014652335.1 Vogesella fluminis
CCCCCGGTGTCAGGATAGTTGTCGTGTCTTCTGATCGAGTGAGTTGATGGTCCGGGGGCGGGAAAGAAGAAAGGAATGGCTCGTTACTCATCCGAGCGCAAGGCCGCGTTGCTGAAGAAGCTGTTGCCGCCGCTCAACCTGTCGGTGGCGGAACTGGCCCGGCTGGAGGGAATCTCGGAACAGACTCTGTACAATTGGCGCAAGCAAGCTAAAGCAGAAGGGGCCGCTGTGCCAGGAGACAAGAAGTTACCCGATGACTGGCCAGCCGAAGCCAAGTTCGCCGTTGTGGTCGAGACCGCGATGCTGTCCGAGATCGAGCTGAGCGAATACTGCCGCAGCAAGGGGTTGTATCCGGAACAAGTCAAAGCCTGGCAGCAAGCGTGCATTGCCGGCCAGCAGTCGAGTCGTGAACAGAAACTGGCCGAGCAGGCGCAGGCGCGGGCCGATAAGAAACGGATCAAAGAGCTGGAACGTGAGCTCAAGCGTAAAGAGAAGGCACTGGCCGAGGCCGCCGCGCTACTGGTGCTGCGAAAAAAACTGAATGCCTATTGGGGGGACGACAGCGAGGAAGAATGACCTCGTTGCCGGATAGGCAGCAATTCGTCACCTGGTTTGAAGAAGCGGTGGCGGCGGGCGCCAGTCAAACCGCTGCCTGCGCCGAGTTGAATCTGTCGTTACGGACGATTCAGCGCTGGACACAGGAAGGCACGGTGCGGGCCGATGCCCGCCCCAGCGCGGACCGGCCGACGCCGGCCAATGCGCTGAGTCAGGACGAGCGGGACGCCATCCTGGCGCTGTGCAACAGCCCGGAGTATGCAAGCCTGCCGCCGAGCCAGATCGTGCCGAGGCTGGCAGACAAGGGCCTCTACCTGGCATCGGAGTCGACCTTCTACCGCGTGCTGAGCGCGGCCGATCAGCAGCATCGACGCGGGCGTAGCCAGCCGCCGCAGCGACGTGAGCCGCCAACCACGTACGTGGCGACGGCGTCCAGGCAAGTGTGGTCGTGGGACATCACGTATCTGCCGTCGCCGGTGCGGGGCCAGTATTACTACCTGTACCTGATCGAGGATGTCTACAGCCGCAAAGCGGTCGGTTGGGAAGTCTACGAGCAGGAGTGTGGCGCGCGGGCTGCTGCGCTGTTGCAGCGGACGGTGCTGCGCGAATCATGCCTGTACCAGCCGTTGGTACTGCACTCGGACAACGGTGCGCCGATGAAGTCGGCAACCATGCTGAGCAAGATGTACGAGCTGGGCGTGACACCGTCACGCGGGCGTCCCCGAGTGAGCAACGACAATCCGTACTCGGAATCGCTGTTTCGCACGCTGAAGTACTGCCCGCAATGGCCGAAGGATGGCTTTGCCGATCTGGAGGCGGCACGGGCCTGGGTGAGGGAGTTCATTCGCTGGTACAACCACGAGCACCGGCATAGCCGAATTCGCTTCGTGACGCCGGCGGAGCGGCATGACGGTAAGGACAGGGAAATCCTGGCGAAGCGGGATGCTCTGTATCGGCGAACCCGAGAATGCCGTCCGGAGCGCTGGTCTCGCAATACGCGCAATTGGCAACCGGTCGGTGCTGTGGCACTGAATCCAGAACGGGTAGAAATGCCGCTGAGGCTTGCAGCCTAAAAACGGTTTACGCGACAACTACGTTGACAAACGCCGNGCTCTCGATGCAGCCGAGCGAAGTCGGGTTGGACATGGTCACGCAGTTTCTGAGGCGCGACCAGAAGTCGCCGTTCCAGCTCGACCTCCTCCAGGGTCTGGACGGTGGGCCAGTCGAGTCCGGCAGCGGCGGCCAGACCGACATACTTGGTAACGACGCCCTTGGAGAGCTGCAACACCTTGGCGATCTGCTCGTGAGAGAGCTTGGCGTCGAGTTTGAGCCGCAGTACATCTTTCATCTTACGCATAGAGATCCTTGGTGCGGGCATGCTCTCTCCGTGCAAATGGGAGGAGCGTACCCGTTCAGGTTGCTGATATGCGTAATACCAATGCAGTGCAGTACGATGCCGTTCCGGCATCGTGACCGGTGATTCCGGTATCGTGACCGATGATTCCGGAAGGCGCCGAAATCGGTCACGTTCGACCGGAATGGGCGGTCACGATAGACCGGAAAGACCGGTCACGTTCCTCCGGAATCAGCGGTCACGTTGGTCCGGAATACTCAGAATCAGGTCAACAAGCTATTTGGAGAGCTCATCCGCAACTGCACGAACTCGAGCTGCCAAAATTTCAGCTGGAATATGCGACTTGTCTAGTGCCCCGGAAGCTACAGCTGCAGTATCAATTTGCTGACATGCGGCTAGGCAATTGCGCAACAAAGTAGCTTGGTGATACTGCTGTTTGCCCGGTTCGCTGTGTGCACGGGCATCAGCTTCGCACACAAGAAGGAATTCATGGAACCGCTTGGGGCGGCGGAATGCATCGGTGTGGGTCAGTAGCTCGACCACGAGTTGGGCATCCAGTTCTACCGACAGATGAGCCTCTAGGTGATAACGGCAAGCTAGGACCGCCAAGTCTCGGCATTCGGTGGGCACCTTGAGACGGTCCGAAACCTCCTTAACCTTCTTCCAATTGGTATTTGGAACAACATGGTCGCTATCCGGCCTAGGAGCCCAGAACCCGACATTCAGCAACATTAAAGCGAATCGTGCAGTCAGCGGGAAGTCACATTTAGCTGCGTAATCTAGAACCCAACAAACCCTCTCTGCAATGGTGGAATCGGAAAGAGGACTAGTTGAGTCAAATAGTTGCATGTCGCCATCTAACTCATTGTTTTCATTTTGGTAGTTGCCATATTGGGGTGTATAAGGGTGATAGTCGGCGCGTTGCGGCACGCCGAACAGCGCGTCCAGCTCCGGTAGCAGCCGTGCCAGCGCGCCGCAGTCGCGCAGCACGGTGAACATGCGCGACGGCCTGGCCGTCATCAGGCCCTTGGCCAGCTCCTGCCATACCCGTTCCGCCACCAGCGCGTCGGCCTCGCCGACGGCCACCATGTCACGCATCAGCTGCATGGTCTCCTCGGCGACGGCGAAGTCGAAACGCGCGGCAAAGCGCGCCAGGCGCAGGATGCGCACCGGGTCTTCGGCGAAGGCCGGGCTGACGTGGCGCAGCAGCCGCGCCTGCAGGTCGGCCTGGCCGCCGTAGGGGTCGGTCAGCTGGCCGTGTTCGTCCTCGGCGATGGCGTTGATGGTGAGGTCGCGGCGGATCAGGTCTTCCTCCAGCGTCACCTCGGGCGAGGTGTGGAACACGAAGCCGTGGTAGCCGCGCCCGCTCTTGCGCTCGGTGCGCGCCAGCGCGTACTCCTCCTGCGTTTGCGGGTGCAGGAAGACCGGGAAGTCCTTGCCCACCGGGCGGAAGCCGCGCGCCTGCATCATCTCCGGCGTGGCGCCGACCACCACCCAGTCGCGGTCGGCCACCGGCAGCCCCAGCAGGCGGTCGCGCACGGCGCCGCCGACGATGTAGCACTTCATCGGCGGGCCGCCTGCGCGCGGTAACGGTCGAGCTGGCGGTTGAACTCGCGCTCGCCCAGATAAAGCGGCGCCACCGCCTCCAGTGCCGCCGGGCTGAAGCCGAGCAGTGCCGGGAACGGCTGCTGGCTGACGTTATCGACCCGCAGCGAGCGCACGTTGTCGCGGCTCAGCGGCGGCGTGCCCGGCAGCAGTTCCATCAGCGTCGCCTGCAGCATGGCGAGGCCCTCCGGCAGCGCGATCAGCGTGCGCGGATGGCCGGCAAGGTTGGCCGCATAGGCCACCAGCTGGCGCAGGGTGTAGGTGTTGGGGCCGGTCAGCTCCAGCGTCTGGCCGATGCTGGCGTCCTGTTCCAGGCACACGCGCACCGCGCGGGCGACGTCTTCCACCCACACCGGCGCGAAGCGGGTGTCGGCGCCGGCCAGCGGGATGAAGGGCGCGACGGCGGCCAGGTGGGCAAACAGGGTCAGGAAGCTGTCGCCGGCGCCGAAAATCACCGACGGGCGCAGGATGGTGACGTCCAGGCCGCTATCGCGCAGCAGGCGCTCGGCCTTGCCCTTGGTCTGCTGGTAGTCGCTGGGGGCGGTCTCGCCGGCGCCCAGCGCGCTGATGTGGACGACGCGGCGGATGCCCAGCTTCTGGCAGGCGGCGATGATCTTGCCAACCAGCTGCACGTGCGCCTTCTCGAAGTCGCTGCGCGAGCCGTGCAGGATGCCGACCATGCTGACCACCGCGTCGTGGCCGGTGAGGAATTGCTCCAGCTGTGCGGCGTCGTGGACGTTGGTCTCGATCAGGTCCGCGCCCGGCAGGTGCAGCAGCAGGCCCTTGTGCCGCTCGCGGCGGCGGGTGGCGATGCTCAGCTGCGCACCGTAGCGGGTCAGCTCTTCGGCCACGTAGCTGCCGACAAAGCCGGTGCCGCCGATCACGGCGATTCTGTTGAATTGGTGCATGTTCTTGTCCTTTCGGAGCCTTGGTCAGCGTGCCGGGATGGTGCCCAGCCGCGATTTCAGCGTGTTGCCGGGCTGGCGGAACGCGCCGGCGTAATAGACCGCATTGGCCATCACCTTCTGAACATAGTCGCGGGTCTCGCTAAACGGAATGGTTTCCGCGTAAATGGCGCCTTCCAGCGGCATCGCCGCCTGCCAGCCGCGGGCGCGGCCTGGGCCGGCGTTGTAGGCGGCGGTGGCCAGTACCGGGTGGCTGGACAGGTTGTCCAGCACGTGGCGCAGGTACCAGGTGCCGAGGCGGATGTTGGTGTCCACGTCGTTGACCTGGTAGCTCGGCAGCCCCATCTTGCCGGCCACCCATTTCGCGGTTGCCGGCATCAGCTGCATCAGGCCGCTGGCGCCGACGCCGGAGCGGGCGACGTTGAGGAAGCGACTCTCCTGGCGGATCAAGCCGTAGACCCAGGCCTCGTCGATTTCCAGCTGGCTGGCGTAGCGGCGGGTGGTGTCGCGGTACGGGGTCAGGAAGCGCAGGCTGAAATCATGGGTACGCACGGTGCGTTCAGCGGCGTAGATCGCCATGTCGTAGAGGTGGCGCTCCAGCGCGATCTCGGCGGCGGCCAGCAGCTGCTCGTCGTTGCGACCGCGCAGCGCCCAGCGCCACACGCGGCGGCCGTCTTCGCGCCATTCCGGCTTGTTGTTGCGCAGCGACAGCTCGAACAGCGCCAGCGCGTGCTGGATGTCGGGATCGGCCAGCAGCTGGCGCTGCAGGGCCGGTGGGGTCGGGCTGCGGCTGAGCGGCGCTTCCAGCGTGGTGCCCAGTTCTTCCTTGGCCAGCAGGCCGTAGTAGTTATGCTCGAAGCTGATCCTGATCAAGAGCGGCGTGGCTTCGTTGCCGCGGCCCAGCGCCTGCAGGCTGCGCGCGCGCCAGTACTGCCAGGCGCCCTTGCCGGCCAGTTCTTCCGGCAGGCGGCGGCTCAGCTGCTCCAGCCGCGCCCAGTCCTGCTGGCGCAGCGCGACGCGCAGCCACCATTCCCATTGCTCTTCAGTCAGCTGCTGCGGGTCGGCGCGCTCAAAGGCGTCCAGTGCCTGCGGCATGTTCAGCCGCTGCGCGCTGCGCAGTGCCAGCTGGCCGTAGAGGAAGCCGCTTTGCGCCTTGCTGAACATCGCCTCGCTGGCGGCGGCCCGTTCCAGCGCCGCTACCGGGTTGTTCTTGCCGAGGGTCAGCAGCTGCTGCACCTGCTGTTCGGCACCGCCGGGGGTGAAGAAGCGCTCGCCAAGGTTGGCCGCAGCCGCCAGCCGTCGTGCCACGGTCAGATAGTTGCCGGCCAGCAGCAGGCGCATGCGTGCCTCGGTCTGTGCCGGGGGCAGGATGCCGCGGGTTGCCTGTTCTTCCACCAGTCGCGCGCAGCCGTCGGACAGGCGCACGTTCTGCCACAGCTCCGGTGCGCTGGCCACGGTCTGGCGGCGGTTGAGGGTGGCGACGTCCAGCCAGCAGCCGCTGTCGGCGTCGCGCGCCTCGCTGCCCAGTGCCGGCGCCACGCGCAGGATGCCGTCCCAGTCGCCGCGCTTGCCCAGCGACTGTACCCAGTCGTTGAGCAGCCGCTCGCGCAGGAAGGCGTTGCCGCCGTTGCTGATGAAGGCGCGGCTCGGGTTGTCGTCGCCGTTGTCGAGCGCCAGTCGCGCCTGCCAGTAGCCGGGCCACGCGGCGAGCGGATCGCGGTCGCCGCTGCCGTCGCCGAGGCTGGCCAGCCGGGCGCTGTCGTTGTTGCGGAAGGCTTCGCGCGCGGCCTGCAGCGTGCTGTCGCTGACGGCGTGGGCAAAGCAGGGCAGCAGGGCGAAAGCCAGCAGGGTCAGGGGGTGTCGCATGGTCATTTTCGCCAGAAGGTTGGGGTAAACAGGATCAGGATGGTGAAGATCTCCAGACGGCCCAGCAACATGGCAAAGGTGCAGACCCAGGTCTGAAAATCACTTAGACCGGAATAATTGCTGGCAGGTCCCACCTGTCCCAGGCCGGGGCCGGCGTTGTTGATGCAGGCCACGATGGCGGTGAAGGACGAGATGAAATCCAGGCCGCTGGCAATCAGGGTAAAGGTCAGCAGCACCACGCTGATGAAGTACACGAAGATGAAGCCGAGCACGGAAAAGGCCACGCTGTCCGGAATGGTCCGTCCGCCCAGCATCAGCGGCAGCACCGCGCGCGGGTGCAGCAGGGTGCTCATCTCGCGATAGCCCTGCCGGGTCAGGATCAGGGTGCGGATCATCTTGATGCCGCCGCCGGTGGAGCCGGAGCTGGCGGTCAGGCAGGACAGGAACAGCATCCACAGCGGCACCAGGATCGGCCACTGCGCGTAGTCGGTGCTGGCAAAGCCGGAATCGGTGGCGATGGATATCAGGTTGAAGGAAACATGGCGCAGCGCGGCCGGCAGGCTGTAGATGCCCAGCCACCACAGCCACAGGCTGAGCACCAGGATGCTGCCGGCCAGCAGGGCGACGATATGGCGGGCCTCGGTATCGTGCAGATAGCTCTTCAGGCTGCGGCTGCGCCACGCCAGGAAGTGGGTGGCAAAGTTCAGCGCCGCCAGCACCATGAAGCCGGACAGGATGACCTCGATCGCTACCGAGTTGAAATAGCCGACGCTGGCATCATGGGTGGAGAAGCCGCCCAGCGACAAGGCCGCAAACGCGTGGCAGACGGCGTCCAGCCCGTTCATGCCGGCCAGCCACAGGCTCAGTGCGCAGGCGGCGGTCAGCCCGGCGTACACGTACCACAGGTTGGCCGCAGTCTGGGCGATGCGCGGCGCCAGCTTGCTGTCCTTCATCGGGCCGGGCGTTTCCGCCTTGTACAGCTGCATGCCGCCGATGCCCAGCATCGGCAGGATAGCCACCGCCAGCACGATGATACCCATGCCGCCGACCCAGTTCAGGAAGTGGCGCCAGAAATTGATGGCCGGCGGCAGCCGGTCCAGGCCGGGAATCAGCGTGGCGCCGGTGGTGGTCAGCCCGGACATGGCCTCGAAAAAGGCATTGGTGAAGCTCATGCCCGGGATGTAGAGCAGCAGCGGCACGGCGGACATGGTGGCAAAGGTCAGCCACAGCAGGGTGACCAGGGTAAAGCCGTCGCGTGGCTTCAGCTCGCGCTCGAAGCGACGGGTGAGCAGCCACAGCACGCTGCCGAAGGCGCCGCCGGCCAGTGCTGAGTAGGCAAAGTCGATGGCAGTGCCGTCGTCATACAGCCAGGACACCGCGCAGGGGATGGCGAACAGCAGCGAGTACAACAGCATCAGCTTGGACAGCACGTGCAGGATGGGCAGCAGCTTGCTCATTCAATCCACCTGCTCGTAAAGCTCAATCGGCAAGCCGTCCGGATCGGCCAGAAAGGTAAAGCGCTGGCCGGTGTATTCGTCCACCCGCACCGCTTCGCACTCGACGCCGGCCGCCTGCAAGCGGGCGATTTCCTCGTCCAGGTTGTCCACGCGCAGGGCCAGGTGGCGCAGGCCGCAGGCCTCCGGCCGGCTTGGCCGCGGCGGCGGGGTGGGAAAGCTGAACAGCTCGATCTGGCTGCCGTCGGGCAGCGCCAGGTTGAGCTTCCACGACTCGCGCGCCTGGCGGTAGTGCTCGGACAGCACGGCAAAACCCAGCGTGGCGGTATAGAAGGCACGGGCGCGCGGGTAGTCCGCGGTGATGATGGCAAGGTGGTGGATGCCGCGAATGGCCATCAGAAGAACCCCAGTTTCACTTGCGTGAGTTTTTCGATCTGCCGCACCTTGTGGCGGCCGTGCACAAAGAAGATCACGTGGTCTTCCGCCTGCAGTTGCAGGTCGTGATGCGCCATCAGCACCTGCTGGCCGCGGATGACCGCGCTGATGCTGCAACCGTCCGGCAAATCGATGGCGTCCAGCCGGCAGCCAACCAGGCTGGAGGTTTTTCCGTCGCCGTGGATGACCACCTCCATCACTTCCGCCGCACCGCGGCGTACCGGTTGTGCGGCCACCACGTCGCCGCGACGCAGGTGGGCGAGGATGGAGCCGATGGTGGACAGGTAGGGCGAAATCACGATGTCGATGCGATTGCCTTCCAGCAGGTCGACATAGCTGGAGCGGTTCACCAGCGCGATCACCCGTCGCGCGCCCATGCGCTTGGCCAGCAGCGTGGACATCAGGTTGTCCTCGTCGTCGTTGGTCAGCGCGCAGAACACGTCCATCTCGTCGATGTTTTCGCTTTCCAGCAGACCCTCGTCGGTGGCTTCACCGTGCAGCACCAGGGCCTTGGGCAGGTTTTCCGCCAGCCAGCGTGCGCGCTGGCTGCCGTGCTCGATCAGCTTGACCTCGTACTTGGCGGACAGCATGCGGGCCAGCCGGTAGCCGATATTGCCGCCGCCGGCGATCATCACCCGGCGCACCGGCTTCTCGCTGGCGCGCAGTTCGTTGAGCATGGCGGCCACGTCCGGGCGGGCGGCGATGAAGAACACCTCGTCGTCCGCCTCGATCACGGTGTCGCCGTCGGGGCGCACCAGCTTGTCCTTGCGGTAGATGGCGCAGATGCGGCAATCGGCTTCCGGCATGTCCTCGCGCAGCTGGCGCAGCGGCTTGCCCAGCAGCTTGCCGCCGGCCACCGCGCGCGCCACCACCAGCTGCACCTTGCCGCCGGCAAAGTCCAGCACCTGCAGCGCGCGCGGATAGGCCAGCACGCGCAGCAGGTTGTCGGTGACGATCTGCTCCGGGCAGATGGCGTGCTCGACGCCGAACTGGCGCATCACCGGCATGTCGCCATCCACGTAGCCGGTAGCGCGCAGGCGGGCAATGCGGGTGGGGACGTTGTAGCGCTGCTCGGCCAGCGCGCAGGCAACCAGATTGGTTTCGTCATTGCGCGTCAGTGCCAGCAGCATTTCGGCTTCGCCGATGCCGGCGTCCTGCAGCACCGACGGATGTGCGGCATTGCCCGGTACGGTGCGGATATCCAGCTTGTCCTGCAACAGCTTCAGCAGGTCGCTGTCCTGATCGACGATGGTGACATCGTTGCCTTCGCTGACCAGATTCTCCGCCACACTGGCACCAACTTGTCCTCCTCCCAGAATCAGGATTCTCATCCGTATCGTGTCCTTGCTGGCCGCGATCGCGACGGCATTGTGTTGGTAGGGTGCGGTGACGCCATTGGCATCATCGCGGCGGGCCGGCCATTTTAGCGGCTGCCTGCCGCCTTGTGCCGCGGCAGGGTGATTGAAAAACATAATCGCCGGCTTGGCGATAATTAATTGGAAGGCAGGCTGCCTGCACGGCAAGATACCGGCGGTGGCGGAGGGCCGTCCGGCTGTCGCCACGGCCAGTGAGTGCTGGTTTTGCATTGGTGCTGCTTGCGTGCCCTGCGGCAGCACGGTTTTCGAGGGAGAGCTTGCCGCTCTCCCGTTTTTTTTGTGGTATAGCGCTGCGGTAGCCGTGCTCAGCGCGTGGCTGGCGGAGTGCCGGCGTCGTCGCTGGTGTCGTCGCTGGTGTCGTCGCTGGTGTCGTCGCTGGTGTCGTCGTCCATCAGGATGCGGTGCGCCGGGCCTTCCAGATCGTCGAACTGGCCGGAGCGGGTCGACCACCAGAACAGCACGCCGATGAAAAACACCAGCACGATGCTCATCGGTATCAGTAAGTACAGGCTTTCCATCATTTATCCCGTTTGATCAGACGCAGGGCGTTGCCCACCACCAGCAAGGAGCTGAGCGCCATGCCGAGGCTGGCCAGCCACGGCGTGACCCAGCCGGCGATGGCCAGCGGCAGCGCCAGCAGATTATACAGCGCCGCCCACCACAGGTTCTGGCGGATGATGTGCATGGTGCGCTGCGCCAGCGCCAGCGTCGCCGGCAGGCGACCCAGCTCATCGTGGATCAGGATCAGGTCGCCGCTGGCGCGGGCGACATCGGTACCGCCGCCCATCGCCAGCGACACGTCGGCGCGCGCCAGCACCGGCGCGTCGTTGACGCCGTCGCCTATCATCAGCACGCGGCGGCCCTGCAGCTGCAGCTGGCTGACGTAGGCCAGTTTGTCTTCCGGCGTGGCCGCGGCGCGCGCGTGATCCAGACCAAGGTTGGCCGCAAGGTGTTCGACCGCAGGCGCGGCGTCGCCGGACAGCAGGTGCAGGGTCAGGCCGCGGCGCTGCAGCTGCTGCACCACGGCGGCGGCCTCGGCGCGCGGCTGGTCGCCGATGGCGAACAGGGCGACGATCTCGTCGTCGTGGCCCAGCGCGATGCAGGTTGCCGCCGCCGGCCAGTTATCCGGAATGGCTGGCGCGCGGCTGCTGACGAACTCCGGCCGCCCCAGGCGCCAGACGGTGTCCCGCAGGCGGGCGCTGATGCCCTGGCCGGGGGTGTTGACTACGTCGCCCAGCGCCGGCAGCGGCGCCGCGTTGGCGGCCAGCAGTGCCCGTGCGATCGGGTGCTCGGAGCCGGATTCGATCGCCGCCGCCAGCGCCAGCGCGGCGCCGTTGTCGAGCGAGCCGAAGGTCTGTAGTTGCAATAGCTGCATGCGGCCGTGGGTGAGGGTGCCGGTCTTGTCAAACACCACGTCGCTGATTTTGCTCAGTGTTTCCAGTGCATGGCCGCGGGCGGTGAGCACGCCCAGCTGTGCCAGGTGGCCGGTGGCGGCGGTGAGCGCCGCCGGTGTCGCCAGCGACAGCGCGCAGGGGCAGGAGATCACCAGCACCGCGACGGTGATCCACAGCACGCGCGCCGGCTCGTACCAGTACCAGCCGGCGAAGGTGGCCAGCGCCACCAGCAGCAGCGCGGCGACAAACACGCTGGCGAAGCGGTCGGCCAGCAGCGCCAGGCGCGGTTTTTCCGCCAGCGCCTGGTCCAGCAGCCGCACGATGCCGGCCAGCCGGGTGCCCTGGCCGATGCGGTTGACCTCGATCACCAGCGGGCTGGCGCTGTTGACGCTGCCGGCGACTACTTCCTCGCCGATGCGGCGCGCGACCGGCAGGCTCTCGCCGCTGAGCAGCGACTCGTCGATGCTGGACTGGCCGTCGCGGATGATGCCGTCGGCGGGAATGGTCTCGCCGGGCTTGACCAGCAGCAGGTCGCCCAGCGCAAGGTTGGCCGCAGCCACCTCGCTGCTGTCGCGCGAGGCCGGCCAGTTGTCCAGGCGGTGGGCGAAGGCCGGCAGCAGCTTGACCAGCCGCTCGGTGGCCTCGCCGGTCTTGCGTCGTGCCACGCCTTCCAGGTAGCGCCCGCCCAGCAGCAGGAACACGAACATCGACACCGAGTCGAAGTAGATGCCGTGTTCGATGCGGTTGATCAGCGCCCAGAAGCTGGCGAAGAAGGCGGTGAGTATGCCGATGGTGACCGGGGTGTCCATGCCGGCGCGGCGTGTCTTCAGGTCGCGCCAGGTGGCGCGATAGAACGGAGTGGCGGAGTAGATCACCACCGGCACGGTCAGCACGAAGCTGGCCCAGTGCAGCAGCCACAGGTATTGCGCCTCGATCTCGCCGTCCGGCGCCATGTACACCGGCACCGCGTACATCATCACCTGCATCATCGACAGCCCGGCGACCCACAGCCGGTTCAGTGCCTGCTTGCGCTCCTTCTGGTGCAGTGCTTCCTGGCGCGAGGCGTCGTAGGGATGGGCGCGGTAGCCGATGGCGGCGATGGCTTCCAGGATGGCGGACAGCTGCAGCCGGCTGTTGTCCCAGCGTACGCGGGCGCGGTGGGTCGCGTAGTTGATGTCCACCGTCAGCACGCCGGGCAGGCGGCGCAGGTGCTGCTCGTTGAGCCAGACGCAGGCGGCGCAGGTAATGCCTTCCAGCATCAGCGCCGCTTCGCGGACCTGTCCGCTTTCGAGGTGGACGAAGCTTTTCTGCAGTTCGTCGTTGTCGTACAGCTGCATCTGTTGCAGCAGCTCGGCCGGCAACGCCTCGGCCTGGCGGCCGCCTTCGGTGCGGTGCTGGTAGTAATCGTCCAGCCCGGCGTCGATGATGGTCTGCGCCACGGCCTGGCAGCCGGCGCAGCAGGTTTGCTGGTGGAGTTGGCGGTAACGGACGGGGTAGTCGGCATCGGCGGGGACGGGAAGCCCGCAGTGGAAACAGGGTGCGCTCATGGCGTGCTATTGTAATGCAAGTGCACATGCTTAGCTTGCGGAGGGTCGATGATGTCTATGCAGGCCGTGATTCAACAGGCCCCGGGCGGGGTGGAAACGCTGGAACTGGCGTTGATCGAAAAACCGCAGCCGCAGCCGGGCCAGCTGCGGGTCAGGGTGTTGGCCGCCGGGGTGAACCGGGCGGATCTGGTGCAGCGCGAAGGGCATTATCCGCCGCCGCCGGGCGCGTCGCCGCTGCTGGGGCTGGAGGTGGCCGGCATTGTCGATGCCGTCAACGGCCCGTCGCGCTTTCAGCAGGGCGATGCCGTGTTCGGGCTGGTGGCGGGCGGGGGCTATGCCGAATACGCGCTGCTGGACAGCGCGGTGGCGATTCCGAAGCCGGACTGGCTGAGCTGGGTCGAGGCCGCCAGCCTGCCGGAGGCGTGGATGACGGCGTGGCTGAACCTGGTCGAGCTGGCCGAGCTGCAGGAGGGCGAACGGGCGCTGATCCACGCCGGCGCCAGCGGTGTCGGCGCGGCGGCGATCCAGCTGGCCGGCCTGCTCGGCGCCGAGGTGGTGGCCAGCGCCGGCAGCGAGGAGAAACGCTGCTACTGCCAGTCGCTGGGCGCGATGCTGACCATTGATAGCCGGCAGCCAGGCTTTGCGGCCAACCTCAAGGCCGCCGGCGGTGTCGACGTGATCCTCGATCCGGTGGGGGCGGCGCTGTTTGCCGACAATCTGGCCAGCCTGCGTGCCGACGGCCGGCTGCTGCTGATCGGGGTGCTGGGCGGCAGCAAGAGCGAGATCAATCTGGCGCAGCTACTGATGAAGCGCTTGCGGGTGCAGGGCTCGACCCTGCGCACCCAGCCGCTGGCGCGGCGCGCCCAGCTGGCGCAGGCGCTGGAAACGCAGGTGCTGCCGGCGCTGCAGTCCGGTCGCGCCTGCGTGACGCTGGACAGCAGCTATCCGCTGGCAGCGGTGGCCGAGGCGCACCAGTATCTGGCCGACAACCGCAATCTCGGCAAGGTGGTGCTGACGCTATTCCCTGTCACGGCAGCGTAATCTGGCGCCCCTATGATGCAGTGCATCAGCAAACGGTGTTCACTTTCTGCTGAATGGATAGGGGTGGGGGCAATCTTTGGACGGATTGCCCCGTTTTTTTTGCTCAGTCCTGTGTCGGCGCCAGCGCCTCGATCAGCGCCACTTCCTGGGTGTAGCTCAGCTGTTGCAGCTGGCGCAGCAGCGCGGCGCCATCGACGCCGTGCTTGCGGTCCAGTTCGTCCTGCAATAGCCGGTTTTCCACCGCCAGCCACAGGCCGCGGCAGGATTCGGCGGATTCGAAGGTCACGCCGCGCAATACTTCGGCGATCAGCAGCAACTCCTCGTCGCTGAACTGGCGCGACAGCAGCGCCTGTTCGCGGCGGACGATCTCGGCGTAGCGCTCGCACATCTGCTGGATGCGCGCGTCCAGCGGCGGCTCGGCCGCGTGCTGCTCCAGCGCTTCGGCGTTGAACCAGGCGGCGGCGTCGAGGGTGACGGCGTCGGCGGCTTCCTGCCAGCTGTCGCGTAGCGCGGCGGCGAAGCGGGCGTCGTCGGCGAAGCTCAACTCCGGCCAGTCCATCGCAGGCGGCTGCTCGTGCTGCAGCAGGGCGTCGTTGGCCAGCAGCTCGCCATCCTCGCTGCAGCGGACCTCGGCACGCCAGCTGCCGGCCTCGCCGGTGGCGAGGTTGTCGACCAGCACCTCCAGATAGGGCAGGGCCAGCGGCTGGCCCTCGTCGGCGGTGACCAGGCGGATGGCAATGTCGAACAGGACGCGTTTTTCCAGGCGCAGCAGCTGCAGGCCCTGGTCGTGGCGCAGCAGGCTGTAGTGGTCGCCGTGGTCGTAGACGGCGATGTCGTGCGGGTCGCGTGCGGCACGATACAGGCTGGCGCCCAACTCCCGGGCCATCTGGTTGATGTCCAGCGTCCCACTCGCAAAACGCTGCTGTTTGCCGGCATGAGTGTGCCAAAGCGCATTCCAGTCGTACATTGTGTTGCCCTCTTGATGAAACGCCGCAAGTGTACCGAAATAAAGCCACCCCAAGCGGTGAACTGTAACCTTGTTTGTGCTATGATTCGCGCGACTTTTTAAAACTACGTGTTCCCATGACCCGACAAATTCGTAACATCGCCATTATCGCCCACGTTGACCACGGCAAAACCACGCTGGTTGACCAGTTGCTGCGTCAATCCGGTACTTTCCGTGAAAACCAGCAAGTTGACGAACGTGTAATGGACTCCAACGATCTTGAAAAAGAGCGTGGCATTACCATTCTGTCCAAAAACACCGCCGTCGAGTACGAAGGTGTGCACATCAACATCGTTGACACCCCTGGTCACGCCGACTTCGGCGGCGAAGTAGAGCGCGTTCTGGGCATGGTGGATGGCGTACTGCTGCTGGTGGATGCCGTTGAAGGCCCGATGCCGCAAACCCGTTTCGTGACCAAGAAGGCACTGGCCCTGGGCCTGCGTCCTATCGTGGTGATCAACAAGGTAGACCGTCCGGGCGCACGTCCGGACTGGGTGGTAGACCAGACTTTCGACCTGTTCGACAAGCTGGGCGCCAACGACGAACAGATGGACTTCCCGGTGATCTACGCTTCCGGCCTGAACGGCTTTGCCAAGCTGGAACTGGAAGAAGTCTCCGACAACATGCGCCCGCTGTTCGAGACCGTGCTCAAGCACGTACCGACTCCGGCCGGCGATGCCGACGCCCCGCTGCAGTTCCAGATCTCCGCACTGGACTACTCGACCTACACCGGCCGCATGGGTATCGGTCGCGTGCTGAACGGCCGCATCAAGCCGGGCCAGCAAGTGGTAGTCATGAACCACGAAGACCAGGTTGCTGCCGGTCGTATCAACCAGGTACTGGGCTATCGCGGTCTGGAACGTGTACCGGTTGAAAGCGCCGAAGCGGGCGACATCATCATCATCTCCGGTATCGAAGACATCGGTATCGGCGTGACCATCTGCGACAAGGACCAGCCGGTAGGCCTGCCGGTGCTGGGTGTGGACGAGCCGACCCTGACCATGGACTTTATGGTCAACTCCTCGCCACTGGCCGGTACCGAAGGCAAGTTCGTGACTTCGCGCCAGATCCGCGATCGTCTGACCAAAGAGCTGCTGACCAACGTGGCACTGCGTGTCGAAGACACCGAAGACTCCGACGTGTTCCGCGTTTCCGGTCGTGGTGAACTGCACCTGACCATCCTGCTGGAAACCATGCGTCGTGAAGGCTTTGAAATCGCCGTGGCCAAGCCACGCGTGGTTTACAAGGACATCAACGGCGAGAAGTGCGAGCCGTACGAAAACCTGACCATCGACCTGGAAGACAACCACCAAGGCGGCGTGATGGAAGAAATCGGTCGTCGCCGTGGCGAACTGACCAATATGGAATCGGACGGCATGGGCCGTACCCGTCTGGAATACCATATTCCGGCACGTGGCCTGATCGGCTTCCAGTCCGACTTCATGACCATGACCCGCGGTACCGGCCTGATGAGCCACGTGTTTGACGACTACGCACCGGTGAAACCGGACATGCCAGGTCGTCACAACGGCGTGCTGATCTCGCAGGAAAACGGCGACGCCGTGGCCTACGCACTGTGGAAGCTGGAAGACCGCGGCCGCATGTTCGTATCCCCGGGCGACAAGCTGTACGAAGGCATGATCATCGGTATCCACAGCCGCGACAACGACCTGGTGGTAAACCCGGTCAAGGGCAAGCAGCTGACCAACGTGCGTGCCTCCGGTACCGACGAAGCCGTGCGCCTGACCACCCCGATCAAGATGACTCTGGAATCGGCCGTGGAATTCATCGACGACGACGAACTGGTGGAAATCACGCCGAAGTCGATCCGTATTCGCAAGCGTTTCCTGAACGAATCCGATCGTCGCCGCATGAACAAGGCTGCCGCCAACTAATCGGCAGGCCGGAGCCGGCAACGGTTTCCGGCAAAACCGCCCGTCAGACCAGGTCTGGCGGGCGGTTTTGCTGTGGCAAGGTTGGCCGCAAGGCTTGCGGCCAACCTTGCCCTGTGCCGGCGATCCGGCTCAGCGGTTGTGGAACACGATGTCGCAGGCAAGGCCGGTTTTCTGCAGCGCTTTCTGTGTCGCCAGATTGATGATCAGCGGGTTGCGGACATTGGCGCGCAGCTGCGACAGCGCCGGGTTGGCTTCGTCGCTCGGTGGCTCGCGGTAGATGGTCAGCAGGATGGCGGCGTCCTCCTGACGGCTCAGCGCCAGCGCCGCGACCTCGTTCTCGCTCAGCTCGATCTCGTAGCGGATGCCGAGTTTCTGCGGGTCGGTCACGCTGAACAGCACGTCGGGGTTGTCCAGCGACTGCATCCAGAATACGTTGGGGCTGTCGCTGTCGGCCTCATGGAACAGCTTGAAGCGGGTGCAGTTCTCGAAGGCGGGCAGGCCGGCCTCGAAAGTGATGATGGTGTTTTCATCGACTTCGACCTGGCCGAGCAGGCTGGAATTGAACAGCATGGTGCGTCTCCTCATGACATCGTGAACCGGCATTATGCAATAGCCGCGGGTATTGTTGGCTGACAAATGTCAGTTGTATCGGGTGCGGCAGTTGCCAGTGGCCCGGCCGGCCGATACCCTGCAGTGCTGCTTGCAATCGGGGTGTGCCGGATGGCTCACCTGCATGAATCGCAACGGGCAATGCAATGAGCGGTCTCGCCGCTTCCGGCAGCCCCTCTCAACCGGAGCGTAATCCCGATGTTGCAACAACTGTTTCGTTACTTGTGCGCGCGGCGGCCGCTGGCCATCGGCTGCATGATCATCGGCAGCCTGCTGTTCGTGCTGGCTTCTGCGCTGCAGCAAGCGGCGGCCGGCAGTGTGCCGCTGCTGCTGCTGTCCATCGTGCTGATGGTGCTGGGCGTGGCCGGCCAGATGCTGGGCCTTCTGGCGCTGATGCGCAGCGGAAAGCGCTAAAAATGCTACAAAAACAGTAACTTGATGTCGCTGTTGTGTTGTGTGGCCGGCTTGACGCTGTGCGGCGCGGCGCGCATAATCGCAGCGCAACAAAACATTCATCAAAAGGCTCCGCGACGGAGCCTTTTGCTTTGGCTTGACTCCGGGATAATCAGACATGGATGCACAGGCGTTTCTGCTGCAGCTGGAAAGCAATACCCTGCCAGTGGCCGAGTTCAATCATCGTACCCACTTGCTGGCGGCATGGTCATACCGTCAGTTTTATCCGGCGCGCGAGGCGGCAGCCCGCTGCGCACGGGCCTTGTCACGTTATGCGATGGCGCAAGGTGCGGCGGATCAGTATCACCACACGCTGACCATGGCCAGCCTGACGCTGGTCTACGATCGTCTCGACACCATGCCGGAGTGCCTGGATAGCTGGCAGGATTTCGTTGCGGCCAACCCTGACCTGCTTGATGGCCTGCCGGCATTGTTGCGGCAGCATTATTCCGAACATAAACTCAACGGCGACATCGCGCGTCGTGCTTTTGTCGAGCCTGACCTCGCCCCGCTACCGATGTCCTGTCTGTTGCACTGAACCACTGAAGAAGCCCCCGATGAAAGCTCCCGAGCTGTTACTGCCTGCCGGCACGCTGGACAAAATGCGTGCCGCCTACGATTTTGGTGCCGATGCGGTGTACGCCGGCCAGCCGCGCTATTCCCTGCGCGCACGCAACAACGACTTCAAGCTGGAAGAGCTGCGCACCGGCATCGAGGAGGCGCACGCCCGCGGCAAGAAGCTGTTCGTGGCCAGCAATATCCTGCCGCACAACAGCAAGATCAAGACCTATATGTCGGACATGGAGCCGGTGATCGAGATGAAGCCGGACGCGCTGATCATGGCCGACCCCGGCCTGATCATGATGGTGCGCGAACGTTGGCCGCATGTGCCCATCCACCTGTCGGTGCAGGCCAATACCACCAACTACATGGGGGTGAAGTTCTGGCAGAAGATGGGCGTGGAGCGCATCATCCTGTCGCGCGAGCTGTCCCTCGACGAAATCGCCGAGATCCGCCAGCAGTGCCCGGACATGGAGCTGGAAGTGTTCGTGCACGGCGCGCTGTGCATTGCCTACTCCGGCCGCTGCCTGCTGTCCGGCTACTTCAACCACCGCGACCCGAACCAGGGCACCTGTACCAACGCCTGCCGCTGGGACTACAAGGTGCACGACACCCAGGGCGACGACGCCGGTGACGTGAAGCCGCAGAAGATCGACTTCGACTTTGGCAAGGCGCTGGAAGAAGCCAACCAGAGTTTCTCGTCCTGCGGTAGCCAGCAGCGCCACCCGCTGGCCGACAAGACCTATTTGATCGAAGAAGCCAACCGCCCCGGCGAGCTGATGCCGATCATCGAGGATGAGCACGGCACCTACATCATGAACTCCAAGGACCTGCGCGCGGTGGAGCAGGTGGAGAAGCTGGTCAAGATCGGCGTCGATTCGCTGAAGATCGAAGGCCGCACCAAGAGCCTGTACTATGTGGCGCGCACCGCGCAGACCTACCGCCGCGCCATCGACGACGCCGTGGCTGGTCGTCCGTTCGACTACAGCCTGCTGGCCGAGCTGGAAGGCCTGGCCAACCGCGGCTACACCCCGGGCTTCCTCGAACGCCACCAGACGCAGGAACACCAGAACTACCTGTCCGGCCATTCCATTGCCAAGCAGAGCCAGTACGTCGGTGACGTGATGGAAGTGGACGCCGACGGCTGGGCGCTGATCGATGTGAAAAACCGCTTCGCCGTCGGCGACCGCGTGGAAATCATCCACCCGAGCGGCAACCGCACCGTGGAACTCACCGCGATGACCCGCAACGGCGAAGCCGCCAGCGTGGCGCCGGGCAACGGCGTGAAGGTGAAAATCCCCGGCATGGCCGGCATGGAGAGGGCGCTGCTGGCGCGCCTGTTCTGAGCCGTATCCCCGCCGTTGCGGCCAACCTTTGTGGTGCAAAGGTTGGCCGCAGCCACGGTTAGCCCGTACAATTTGTGCATTGCATCCCGGCCGGGCGCCCCTTGCGTCCGGCCTTTGATTTTTCAGGACCGATATGACCATTCAGCAACTGATCAATGACCGTGTGGTGGCCGCGCTGGCCGCCGTCGGCGTCGAGGGCGCCAATGCTGCGATCCAGACCGCCTCCAAGCCGGAATTCGGCGACTATCAGGCCAACGGCGTGATGGGCGCGGCCAAGGCGCTGAAGACCAACCCGCGCACGCTGGCGGAGCAGGTGGTGGCCAAGCTGGACCTGGCCGGTATCGCCAGCAAGATCGAGATCGCCGGCCCCGGCTTCATCAACATCCACCTCGACCCGGCCTTTGTCGCCGCGCGCCTGCAGACGGCGCTGCACGACGACGCGCTGGGCATCGCCAAGGCGGCGCCGCAAAAGGTGATGGTCGAGTATTCGTCGGTCAACCTGGCCAAGGAAATGCACATCGGCCACCTGCGTGGCGGCATCATCGGCGACGCGCTGGTGCGGGTGAACAGCTTTATCGGTCATGACGTCATTCGCCAGAACCACGTCGGCGACTGGGGTACCCAGTTCGGCATGCTGGTGGCGCACATGGTGGAATCGCGCGCCGCGGGCGAGGCCGAGCTGGAGCTGAAGGACCTGGACGTGTTCTACAAGCACTCCAAAAAACGCTTCGACGAAGACCCGGCCTTCGCCGACCTGGCGCGCGACTACGTGGTGCGCCTGCAGTCGGGCGACGCCGAGGTGCTGGCGCTGTGGCAGCAGTTCGTCAAGCTGTCGCTGGCGCACTGCAACGCCATCTACCGCAAGCTGGGCCTGCTGCTGACCGACGACGACGTGCGCGGCGAGAGCTTCTACAACGACGACCTGCCGGTGCTGGTGGAAGAGCTGCGCCAGCAGGGCCTGCTGACCGAGAGCCAGGGCGCGCAGGTGGTGTTCCTCGACGAGTTCAAGAACAAGGAAGGCGAGCCGGCGGCCTACATCGTGCAGAAGCAGGGCGGTGGTTACCTGTACGCCACCACCGATCTGGGTGCGATCCGCTTCCGTACCCGCCAGCTGGGGCTGGATCGCTGCCTGTACGTGGTCGATTCGCGTCAGAGCCTGCACTTCCAGCAGCTGTTCACCACTGCGCGCAAGGCCGGCTTCCTGCGCGCCGATGCGCAGTTCGAGCACATCGGCCACGGCACCATCATGGGTCCGGACGGCAAGCCGCTGAAGACCCGCTCCGGCGACAGCGTGAAGCTGGTCGACCTGCTGGACGAGGCCATCGAACGCGCCTACGCGCTGGTGTCGGACAAGAGTCCGGAGATGGCGGAAAGCGAACGCCGCCAGATCGCCGAGGCGGTCGGCATCGGCGCCCTGAAGTACGCCGACCTGTCCAAGAGCCGCAACACCGACTACATCTTCGACTGGGACGCGATGCTCAGCTTCGAGGGCAATACCGCGCCTTACCTGCAGTACGCCTACACCCGCGTGCAGAGCGTGCTGCGCAAGGCCGAGGACTACAATCCGGCGGCCGCCATCGTCATCGGCGAAGCGGCAGAGAAGCAGCTGGCGGTGGCGCTGACCCAGTTCGAGGATGTGCTGAAAACCGTGGCCGACGGCAGCCAGCCGCACCACCTGTGCAGCTACCTGTACAGCGTGGCGACGCTGTTCTCGCGCTTCTACGAAGCCTGCCCGATCCTGAAGAGCGAGGGCGAGGTGCGCCACAGCCGTCTGCAGCTGGCGGCGCTGACCGGCAAGACGCTGAAAACAGGCCTCGGCCTGCTCGGCATCACGGCACTGGAAGTGATGTAGCGCACCGTATCGGCAAGGTTGGCCGCAAGGCCGGTCGTGCTGCAGCGGGCCGTTTTTCGCGCGCTGCATCCGGGCAAGACCGGCCGTTGCGATAAAACAAGTGTCAACCGACCCTGGCGTTGCGGCCAACCTTGCGCAAGGTTGGCCGCAGATTCTGTGACAGGCTGGCTCAGCACTCGACGATGTTGACCGGTACCTCGATCACGTTGATCGCCAGGCCGCCGCGCGCGGTTTCCTTGTACTTGGTGCTCATGTCGCGGCCGGTGTCGCGCATGGTCTTGATCACGCGGTCCAGCGACACGAAGTGCTGGCCGTCGCCGCGCAGCGCCATGCGCGCCGCGTTGATGGCCTTGATCGACGCCATCGCGTTGCGCTCGATGCACGGCACCTGCACCAGGCCACCGACCGGATCGCAGGTCAGCCCCAGATTGTGTTCCATGCCGATCTCGGCGGCGTTTTCCACCTGCTCCGGCGTGCCACCCAGCACTTCGGCCAGGCCGCCGGCCGCCATCGAACAGGCGGAGCCGACTTCGCCCTGGCAGCCGACTTCGGCGCCGGAGATGGAGGCGTTGAGCTTGAACAGGATGCCGATGGCGCCGGCGGTGAGCAGGAAGCGCACGATGCCGTCATCGCTGGCGCCGGGGATGAAGCGCGCGTAGTAGTGCAGTACCGCCGGGATGATGCCGGCGGCGCCGTTGGTCGGCGCGGTCACCACGCGGCCGCCGGCGGCGTTTTCCTCGTTCACCGCCAGTGCGTACAGGTTGACCCAGTCCAGCACCGTCAGCGGGTCGCGCAGTGCGGCTTCCGGCGCCGACAGCAGCTTGCGGTGCATGTCGGCGGCGCGGCGCTTGACCTTCATGCCGCCGGGCAGGATGCCTTCACGCTCGCAGCCGCGCTTCACGCAGGCCTGCATCACGTGCCAGATGCCCAGCAGGCCGGCGCGTACTTCTTCCTCGCTGCGCCACGCCAGCTCGTTCTCCAGCATGATCTGGCTGATGCTCTTGCCGTGGCGCTGGCACAGCGCCAGCAGCTCGGCGCCGCTCTTGAACGGGTGCTTCAGCTCGGTGACACCGGGCGGCACGAAGCCGGCGTCGATTGCCGCCTCGTCGACCACGAAGCCGCCACCGACCGAGTAGTAGGCGCGCTTGGACAGGCTGCTGCCGTCGGCGGCAAACGCCTCGAAAATCATGCCGTTAGGGTGATAGGGCAGCGCCTTGCGCTTGTGCAGGATCAGGTGTTCGGACTCGATGAAGTCGATCTCGTGCATACCCAACAGCGCAATGCGTTTGTTGTTGCGGATGGCGGCCAGCATGCCGTCGACGGCGTCGGTATCGACCAGATCCGGGTGTTCGCCCTGCAGCCCGAGCAGCACCGCCACATCGCTGCCGTGGCCTTTGCCGGTGGCACCGAGAGAACCGAACATTTCGGATTTGACGCTGGCGGTCTGCGTCAACAGGCCGTCCTTTTCCAGCCGGGCGACGAATTGCCGTGCCGCGCGCATCGGGCCGACGGTGTGGGAGCTGGAGGGGCCGATGCCGATCTTGAACAAATCAAAAACACTGATTGCCATGTTGCTTCTCTTGATGTGGTGCCTGCGGGGCAGGGCCTGTTTTAACTATAGTCGGGCGCCATCGGCATGATGGCGCCCGCTGCTGCTTAGCGGTAAACCGGGAAGGCGGCGCACAGCTCCGCCACCTGGCGTTTCACGCGGGCGGCGACATCGGCGTTGTCGATGTCGTCGAGGATGTCGCACACCCAGTGCGCCACCTGGCCGGCCTCCGCTTCCTTGAAGCCGCGGCTGGTGATGGCCGGGCTGCCGATGCGGATGCCGCTGGTGACGAACGGGCTTTGCGGGTCGTTCGGTACCGCGTTCTTGTTGACAGTGATGCAGGCTGCGCCGAGCGCGGCGTCGGCGGCCTTGCCGGTGAGGCCCTTGTCGATCAGGCTCAGCAGGAACAGGTGGTCGTCGGTCTTGCCGGACACGATGCTGTAGCCACGGTCCTGGAACACCGCCACCATGGCGCGGGCGTTGGCCAGCACCTGCTTCTGGTAATCAACGAATTCCGGCTGCAGCGCCTCCTGGAATGCCACCGCCTTGGCGGCGATGACGTGCATCAGCGGGCCGCCCTGGATGCCGGGGAAGACCAGCGACTGCAGTTTCTTTTCCAGCTCCGGGTTGGATGCAGCGAGGATCAGGCCGCCGCGCGGGCCGCGCAGCGTCTTGTGGGTGGTGGTGGTGACCACGTGCGCGTGTGGCACCGGGTTCGGGTACAGGCCGGCGGCCACCAGGCCGGCGACGTGCGCCATGTCGACAAAGAAATACGCGCCGACGCTGTCGGCGATCTCGCGCATGCGCTTCCAGTCCACGATCAGCGAGTAGGCGGAGAAGCCGGCAACCAGCATCTTTGGCTGGTGTTCTGTGGCCAGACGCTGCACTTCGTCGTAGTCGATCTCGCCGGTCTCCACGTTGATGCCGTACTGCACCGCGTTGTAGATCTTGCCGGAGAAGTTGACCTTGG
The DNA here is from genome assembly GCF_014652335.1 of Vogesella fluminis. Classification (GTDB taxonomy): domain Bacteria; phylum Pseudomonadota; class Gammaproteobacteria; order Burkholderiales; family Chromobacteriaceae; genus Vogesella; species Vogesella fluminis. The sequence continues at coordinate 23,774 of NZ_BMYP01000003.1, forward strand.
CGCCGTGGGTGAGGTGGCCGCCGTGCGCCAGGCTCATGCCCAGCACGGTGTCGCCCGGTTGCAGCAGGGCCATGTACACCGCGGCGTTGGCCTGACTGCCGGAGTGCGGCTGCACGTTGGCGTAGTCGGCGCCGAACAGCTGTTTGGCGCGGTCGATGGCCAGTTGCTCGGCGACATCGACGTGCTCGCAGCCGCCGTAGTAGCGTTTGCCGGGGTAGCCCTCGGCGTACTTGTTGGTCAGCTGGCTGCCCTGCGCCTGCATCACGCGCGGGCTGGTGTAGTTCTCGGAGGCGATCAGCTCGATGTGGTCTTCCTGGCGTTGCGCCTCGGCCTGCATCGCGGCCCACAGTGCGTCGTCGAAACCGGCAATCTCCATCTCTTTGGTAAACATCGTGCATTCCTTTTTCTTGGCGCGAACGGCAAAGGTTGGCCGCAACCGCGCTGGTGGTGGCGGCAGGGTCGGGCAGGGCGTTGACGCATGGATGTGCGGCGTAAAGGACAATGGCGCCCGCCCGGCGTCTGCCGGACGATGCCCCTCTGTCCCTTTGCCTGAGAGATTGCGGCGCACGGTGTACCCACCGGGCCATGCTTCCTTCGGCGAGATCCGGCCTTGCGGCTGATCTACTCTCCAGAGTGCCAGACGTCGCTGCAGTTCTTTTGCCTGAGAGTTTCCGGGGCGATTCCCCTTCGGCGCTGTCAGCGAATGACAGTCTCTCCTGCAGCGGCTTGATTGGCTGGTCGCAATCTAGTGAAGCGGCGCGCGGCTGTCAACGCGCCGACGACAGTATTCAATGTGCTGTTGCAGCAAAAAACCCTGCCGCAAACGCGCCGATCCAGTCAGATCGGGCATTCGCCAGGGTTTGCACTGCAAAACCGCACACCTATATAAGGTGCGCGGTCGCGGCGTGAATCAGACGCTGGCGACGGTAAAGCGCTGGCGATGGTGTTGCGGCTGCAGCGCCTCGTCCACCACCGCCACGGCGAGGTCGGCGTCGCTGATGCCGGCCGGCGCCTCGCCCGCCATCAGCAGCTCGTTGCCGCCGAGACGGTACTGGCCGCTGCGCGCGCCCGGCGCCAGCAGCGCCGGCGGCGACACGAACACCCAGTCCAGCTGCGTTTCCTGTAGCAGCAGGTTCAGCGCCTGGCGTGCGCCCTCGGCGCCTTCCTTGTATTCCGCCGGGAAGTGCGGGGTGTCGATCAGCTGCACGCCGGGGGCGACGAACAGGCTGCCGGCGCCGCCGATCTCGATGAAGCGCGGCACGCCGGCGGCCTTGACCCCGGCGACGATGGCCTGGTGGCCGGCGAGGAACAGTTCGCGGATGTCGGCCTTGTCCCAGCCGGGGTTGAAGGCGCTGATCACCACGTCGTGGCCGGCGACGGCACGGGCCACCGCGTCGGCGTCGTAGGCATCGGCAGCCACCACCTCAAGGTTGGCCGCAGCAGCGATGCGCTCCGGACGGCTGGCGATGGCGGTGACGGCGACATGGCGCGACAGCAGTTCTTTCAGGATGGCCGAGCCGACAAAGCCGCTGGCGCCGATCAGTGCGATTTTCATGAGTGCTCCTTGCTGCCCGCTGACGGGCGGTGATTGATGAGGGCAGTGTAATTGCCGATTTACATTCTGATAATCCGTCGTAAAATTGATTGATTGTTAATTTGAAATAATGAATATGGACGAATTGCGCAGCATAGCGGTGTTTGCCCGGGTGATCGAGAAAGGCTCGATGAACGCGGCGGCGCAGAGCCTCGGCATCACGCCGTCGGCAGTCAGCCAGCATCTGCGGCGGCTGGAGCAGCGCCACGGCGTCACCCTGCTGCAGCGCACTACGCGCAAGCTGACGCTGACCGAAGCCGGGCAGCTGTTCTATCAGGGCTGTGCCGCGATGCTGGCGGCGGCACGACAGGCGGAGCAGCAGCTGTCGGCGCTGCGCGACGCGCCGGTGGGCGAGCTGCGCATCTCCGCGCCCAGCGGCCTCGCCGGCGGCGTGCTCAGCAGCGCACTGGCGCCCTTGCTTGAGGCCAACCCCGGCCTCAGCCTGCGATTATTCTTTCACGACGAGATGGTGGACCTGCTGGAGTTGCAGATTGATCTTGCGATCCGGGCCGGCAAGCTGAAGGATTCGTCGCTGGTGGCGCGCCATCTGGCCGACTGGCGTTTTGTCATTTGCGCGTCACCGGTCTATGTTACAAAACATGGTCTGCCGCAGACGCCGGCCGAACTGCTGCAGCATGACTGGGTCGGGGTGGCGTCGCATGAAAGCCTGAGCCGCCTGCAGTTGACGCGCGGTACGGAAACGGTGGATTTGTCGATGCCGCCACGCATCAGCAGCAACAATATCCTGTCGGCGCGTGCCTTCGTGCTGGAAGGTCTGGGCCTGTCCTTGCAACCGGAGCCGGAAGTGCGCAGGGAGCTGGCTGCCGGTCTGCTGCAGCCGGTGCTGGGCGAATGGAGCCTGCCGGAGTTGCCGTTGTGGATGGTGACCCCGCGGCGCGAGGGGCAGCCTGCAAAAGTGCGACATGCCATGTCGGCATTGCAGGCGACCTTGGGCGGTGAACGTCATTTTTGACATTTGCAAGGGTGATTTGTTGCTGTATTTTGCTTTTATTGTTGTATATAAATGCTGCAAAGTGAATATTGTACGCAGAATACAAAATTCCACTCGTAACAAAATGCCATGTAATGGCTTTGTGGGTATAAACAAATAACCATGGGCGTGCTTGGTAGTACTATGCCGCACCATAACTAACAAAATTTCAGTGGGGAACTCACATCATGATGTCATTGCGTACTCGCCTGATGGCCTTCGTACTGCTGGTGCTGACGGTGCTGGCGGTCATGTTCTGTGCTGTCGCGTACTGGAAGATGAGCGATGCTCTGTCCAGTGCGATCCGTAACGAAATCACCCAGGCTGCCAATAACAAGGCGAGCTTTGTTGCCGAGTGGGTATCCACTCGCCAGAAGATCGTCGCCGCGACACTGCCGCGCTTCGGTACCGGTGAGTTGCAGCCGGTACTGGACCAGGCGCGTGATGCCGGCGGTTTTGACGACATGTACATCGGCCAGCCGGACAAGACCATGACCCAGTTCACCGGCGCCGCCAAGGTGCCGGACGGCTATGACCCGACCGGACGGCCGTGGTATCTGGCAGCCAAAGATGCGACCGGCCCGATCGCATCTCCTCCCTATATCGATGCCGCTACCAAGCGCCCGATCATCACCTTCGCCCAGGCGCGCAAGGATGGCGGCCAGCTGGTGGCTGTCGCCGGGGGAGACGTGACGCTGCAGCGCGTGGTCGATGAAGTGGTTGCCGCCAAGCTGCCGGGTGACGGCTATGCCTTCCTGGTAACCGGTGACGGCACCGTGATTGCGCACCCGGAAAAAGAATCCGGTCTGAAAAAGATCGGTGAGGTAGTGGCCGGCTACGACATGAACGCGGTGAGCAAGGAAGGCCAGATCGAAGAAGTGTCGATCAATGGTGATTCCACCCTGACCGCGCTGTACCCGGTAGGCAAGACCGGCTGGTTCCTCGGTGTGATGGTGCCGGTGGCAGCGGCAATGGCACCGGTGACACAGTTGCTGATGGTGATGGTTGGCCTGCTGGTAATCGGCCTGGTGGTGTCCGGCATTTTTGCCTACGCCGGTGTCGCAAAAATGCTGTCCGGTCTGTCGGTGCTGCGCAATGCGATGCGCGAAGTGGCCAGCGGCCATGGCGACCTGACCAAGACGCTGCCGGTTGGCAATCGCGACGAAGTCGGCCAGATTGCCGAAGCCTTCAACCAGTTCGTGGCCAAGCTGCGTGACATGTTCCTCACCGTGCGCGATGAATCCGATTCGCTGGCACGGGATGCCGCCGACCTGAACCGTGTGGCGGAGCAGATCGCCCAGGATTCGCGCGTGCAGTCGTCCGAGCTGTCGTCGACCGCCGCCACCATCGAGCAGATCACCGTCAGCATCAACCACATCGCCGATCATGTCGGCGAAACCGAGGCGCTGGTGTCGCGTTCGCGTGACAACTCGCTGGATTCGCACCGTGCGATGGCGGAAGTGGCGCACGAAGTGGAATCCATTGTCGGTGCGGTGTCGTCACTGCAGGGCGTGATGTCCAGCCTGTCCGGCCAGTCCGAGCAGATCAAGGGCATCGTCGGCGTGATCCGCGACATCGCCGACCAGACCAATATGCTGGCGCTGAATGCGGCAATCGAAGCGGCACGTGCCGGTGAGCAGGGTCGCGGCTTTGCCGTGGTGGCCGACGAAGTGCGCAAGCTGGCGGAGCGTACCGCCAGCGCCACGGTGCAGATCGCCGAGCTGATCGATACCGTGATCCAGAAAACCGGCGAGGCGATCAGCCATGCCGACGCCACCAACGCGAAAGTGGAAACCGGCGTTACCCTGTCGCGTGAAGCGGCCGGCAAGGTAGAGCAGATCAAGGGCAATGCCGAAGAGATCTCGACCCGTATGAGTGAAATCACGTCCTCCACTGCCGAGCAGGGTATCGCCACCAACGAAATGGCACGCAGCGCCGAGCGGGTCAACTCGATGGCGCAGCAGACCGACAGCAGCCTGCAGGAAGCACTGGCGACGATCCAGGTACTGGCCAGCCGCGGCGACCAGCTGAAGGCACTGGTATCGCAATTCCGTCTGTGATACATCTTGCATGCAGCAAGCCCCGGCCTGTGCCGGGGTTTTTCTTTTTGTGGAGTCTGTTCAATGTTTGCCAATCCTTTTGCCCGTTTCCAGGATGCCCCGGTCGTACTGGACGGCGCGATGGCGTCCGAGCTGGAACGTCGCGGTTGTGACCTGAATGACGCGCTGTGGTCGGCGCGGGTGCTGATCGAGCAGCCGGAGCTGATCCGCCAGGTGCATTTCGACTACTTTGTCGCTGGTGCCGATGTCGCCACCACCGCCAGCTACCAGGCGTCGTTCAGCGGCTTTGCCAGGCGCGGCCTGGATGAAGCCGCCGCCGCGGAACTGATGCAGCGCTCGGTGCAGCTGGCGCAGCAGGCGCGCGACGACTTCTGGGCCGATGCGGCCAACCATGCCGGTCGCCAGCCGCCGCTGGTCGCCGCATCGGTGGGGCCGTACGGCGCGATGCTGGCCGATGGTTCCGAATACCGTGGCGATTACGGTCGCAGTGAAACCGAGCTGATGGACTTCCATCGCCCGCGCATTGCCGCCTTGCTGGCCGCCGCGCCGGATCTGCTGGCGTGCGAGACCATTCCGTGCGCGGTGGAAGCGCGCGCCATCGCCCGCGTGCTGCAGCAGGACTTTCCGCAGGCGGCGGCGTGGATCAGCTTCTCCTGCCGTGATGACGCCAACCTGAGCGACGGCACGCCCTTACTGGCGGCGGTGGCCGAGCTGGAAGCCTATCCGCAGATCGTGGCGGTGGGCGTCAATTGCACCGCACCGCGCCATATCGTGCCGCTGCTGCAAACGTTGGCCGCACAGACCGGCAAGCGGCTGCTGACCTATCCCAACTCTGGCGAAGCCTACGACGCGGTGACCAAGACCTGGCACGGCAGCAGCGATCCTATGGCCTTCGCCGAGGCCGCGCGGCAGTGGCGGCTGGCCGGTGCCAGCTGCATCGGCGGCTGCTGCCGCACCTCGCCGGACGACATCCGTGCGCTGGCCGGCTGGCTGCGCGGTCAGCGCCGGTAAAGGTTGGCCGCAGGCTGGCCAGGCCTGCAACTGCAAACGCACATAAGAACGCCGCGCCATCATCCATGTGGTGCGGTGTTTTCTTGCTGGCTGATCGATGGCAGGCATGCAGGTACGATGGTTGCCGGATTGCTGCGTGAGAGGGCAGTTTTTGTAGCATGTTGCCGCATTTATATTGCGACGGAACGGCTTGTTGGGATTTTTTAGTGCAAGTTTTTTTGCGGCAAGGGTTTTTTTGATCCGTTTTTGTTGTTATTGGCGCCTGCTTGGCTACAATCTGCGGTTGACGTATTGGATTGTGGATATTTTGAGATGACAAGTGCCAGCCATACCCTGTTGGATCATTCACGCAGCGACGTTTCCCACACCTTGCTGGAAGACATTCTGGCGATCCTGGTCGGCACGCTGCTGGTGGCCTTCGGCGTGGCGATGTTCAAGCAGGCCGGCCTGCTCACCGGCAGCACCGCCGGCATCGCCTTCCTGATCCACTACCAGAGCGGCGTCCCGTTCGGGGTGGTGTTCTCGCTGATCAATGTGCCGTTCTACTGGCTGGCGGTGAAGCGCATGGGCTGGGCGTTCACCATCAAGACCTTTATCGCGGTCAGCCTGCTGTCGCTGTTTTCCGGGCTGCACGCGCAGTTTGCCCATTTCGGGCCGCTGGACCCGTTCTACAGCGGCGTGGTCGGCGGCCTGATGATGGGCATGGGTTTTATCGCGCTGTTCCGCCACAAGGCGAGCCTGGGCGGCATCAACATCCTGGCGCTGTACCTGCAGGATCGCCACGGCATCCGAGCGGGCAAGCTGCAGCTGGGCGTCGATCTGCTGATCCTGCTGGCGTCGCTGTTCATGGTCAGCGTGCCGGCCTTGTTCGGCTCCATCCTCGGCGCGCTGGCGCTGAACATGGTGATCGGTTTCAATCATCGTCCCGACCGCTACATCGCGATGTAAGCCTCAGGCGCCGGGCAGCGGCGGCAGCCGGCGCAGGTGCAGCGCGATGGCCAGCGCCGCCAGCAGCAACAGGCCGAGGCAGGCGGCCACGCCCGGCCAGCGGTGCGATTCCCACAGCACGCCGGACAGGGTGCCCATCACGCTGGAGCCGGCGTAGTAGGCGGTCAGGTAGCACGCCGACGCCAGCGCCCGTGCCTGCAGCGCGCGGCGCCCGACCCAGCTGCTGGCCACCGAGTGCGCGCCGAAGAAGCCGAAGGTGAACAGCGCGACGCCGCCGACCACCAGCCACAGCCGCTGCGGCAGCGTCAGCAGCAGGCCGGCCGCCATCACCACGATCATCAGCCACAGCATATTGCGCCGTCCGAGACGGTCGGCGAGGGTGCCGGCCCACGCCGACGACCAGATCCCCACCACGTACAGCAGGAACACCAGGCCGATCTGGCTCTGGCCGAGGCCGAACGGCGCCTGCAGCAGGCGGTAGCCGAGATAGTTGTACAGGCTGACGAAGCAGCCCATCAGCAGGAAGGCGGACAGGAACAGCCACGGCAGGCCGGCATCGGCAAAATGACGGCGGCCGCTGTGCCACAGCTGCGCGAGATTGCCGCGCGAAGGCTGAAAGTGGCGCGACGCCGGCAGCTGCTTCCACACCAGCGCCGCCGCCAGCAGGCCGAGACCGCCCAGTACCGCCAGCGCCAGCCGCCAGCCGGCGACATCGGCCAGCAGCGCTGCCAGATAGCGGCCGCTCATGCCGCCCAGCGCATTGCCGGCGATGTACAGCCCCAGCGCCTTGCCCAGCGAGCTGGCTTCCACTTCCTCACTCAGATAGGCCATCGCCACCGCCGGCAGGCCGGCCAGCACCATGCCGAAGGCTGCGCGCGACCAGACCAGCGTGCCAAGGCTCTGCGCCAGTGTTGCGGCCAAGGTCAGCAGCGCCCCGGCCAGCAAGGCGGCCACCATCAGCGGCTTGCGACCGAGCCGGTCGGCCAGCAGGCTGGCCGGGATCAGCATCAGCGCCAGCGACAGCGTGCCGGCAGAGAGCACGGTACTGGCGCGGGCGGCGCCGCTGCCGAATTCGGCCGAAAACAGCGGCAGCAGCGGCTGCACGCCATAGAGCATGGCGAAGGTGGCAAAACCGGCGCAGAACAGCGCCCAGCCGGTGCGGTGGTAGGCGGCGGAGCCGGCGACCAGCTTGCCGCTGATGGGCGCGACCGGCGGGGCGGGATAAGGGGACGGCTGGGGAGCGCAATAACTGGTCATGGCGAGGCACCGTGCAGGAGACCAGCCGATGCTAGGCTTGGTCGTTCAGATGGTCCAATATATATTTCAGTGGTAATTCATATCTGAAAGCGATTAATGGAGCTGCGTCACCTGCGTTATTTCGTCACCGTGGCCGAGGAGTTGCACTTCACCCGCGCCGCCGAACGGCTGCACATCGGCCAGCCGCCGCTCAGCCAGCAAATCCAGGCGCTGGAGGCGGAGCTGGGGGTGCAGTTGTTCCTGCGCAGCAAGCGGCGGGTGCTGCTGACCACGGCCGGCGAACGCCTGCTGTCGCGGGCGCGGCGCCTGCTGGCCGATGCCGAGGCCGCCGCCGAGGAGGCGCGCCGTGCCGGCCGCGGCGAGGTCGGCGAGCTGTACATCGCGTTTACCTCATCGATGCCGCTGGCCGGCGTGCTGCCGGACAGCCTGCGTCACTATCGCGAACGTTATCCGGCAGTCAGCCTCAAGCTGGAGGAAATGTTCAGCGGCGACCAGTACCTCGCGTTGCAGCAGCAGCGTCTGGATGTCGGCTTCGTGCGCTACAACGGCGACGAGGTGGTGCCCGGCGTTTCCCGTCGCGAACTGCGCCGCGACCGGCTGTGCGTGGTGATCCGTCGCGACCATCCGCTGGCGGCGCGTACCCGGCTGGCGTTTGCCGAGCTCTGCGACGAGGGCTTCATCGTCTATCCGCCGGGGGTGTCGACCGGGCTGCCGGCGCTGATCCGGCAACTGGCGCAGGCGGCCGGCTTCCAGCCGCGCATTGCGCAGACCTCCGGCGAGGCGATGACGCAGATCGCGCTGGTCGCCGCCGGGCTGGGCATCGCCATCCTGCCGTCGCCGCTGTCTTGCGTGCAGCTGGACGGGGTGTGTTACATCCCTCTTGCCGACGATGCTGCCTACCTGTCGATGGCAGTGGCTACCCGTGAGCAGGATTCATCGCCGCTGGTAACGGCCTTTCTGGGCGTGTTGCCGACGTTGGCCGCAACCGCGCCGTAGCGGGGTCTGCATAGCGCCTGATTTGCGGCAACTGTGGCCGGCGGCAGAGGGGCGGGCTATGGTGATAACACCGGCTTTGCTGTATTTTTAGCCTCACCCCGCATGTGGTTGTAGCACTGGAGCATGCTGTTACGGCAGCAAGAACGATAAGAAAAACAAAGGAGGACGCGTGAATACGTTCGACGAAAATACCACGGTGCTGATAATTGAGGATTCGTATACCGTACGGCAGTCCCTGCGCGCGATGCTTGGTCAGGTCGGCATTGCCCGTTCCGAGGCGGCGGTCAATGCCGCCGACGGCCTGCAGCGGATACGGCGCAAGCAGTTCGACGTCGTGCTGTGCGACTACAACCTGGGCGAGGGCATGAGCGGGCAGGAACTGCTTGAGCTGCTGCGCCGCAGCAATGCCTATCCGCTGACCTCGGTGTGGATCATGATCACCGGTGAGCGCAAATACGAGCGCGTGGTCGCCGCCGCCGAGGTGGCGCCGGACGACTACATCCTGAAGCCGTTCTCCAGCCAGACCCTGTTCGACCGCCTGCGCCTGGCGCTGCAGCGCAAACTGTTCCTGCGCCCGGCCCATCTCAAGCTGCTGGCCGGCGAGGTGCCGCAGGCGCTGCAAATCCTGCGCCAGCTGGAGAGTGTTGCCGAAAACAATGTGCAGGTGATGGACGTGCTGCGGCTGATGGCGGAAACCTACATGCTTAACGACCAGTTCAGCGAGGCGCGGCAGGTCTACGAGAAGATCCTGGCGATGAAGGCGATTCCGTGGGCGAAGATGGGCATGGTACGCATCCTGAAGGAGCAGGATGACATCGAACAGAGTACGGTCATTCTTAACGAGATCATCGCCGAGGCTCCCAACTATACCGATGCCTATGACGCACTGGCGCATAACCTGACCCACGGAGGCCAGTTCCAGGAGGCGCTGTCGATCCTGGAAAAAGCAGTGGCGTTGTCGCCGCGCAACTTCCAGCGCCTGTGTGCCTGTGGCGAGACGGCGCTGAACGTCGGTGACCCGTTGAAGGCGGCCACCTATCTGGAAAAAGCGGTGCTGATCGGGCGTAACAACAGCGCCTTCGGCCCCGGCGTGATGGTCGACCTGCTGCAGGCCTATAGCGAGGGCGAGCAGCTGGAGAAGATGGACCGCCTGTCGCAGGAACTGGGCGGCCTGCTCAAGGGCGAGGCCGACCAGTTCCTGCTGCTGGTCTGTCGCGCGCTGTCGGCCCTGGGGCGCAAGCGCTACACCGACGCCATGGCGCTGCTGAAGCAGGCGGCGGCCTTTTTGCTGCAGCCGCAAACCGGCTGGCGCGACGCCACCCGCTTCATCGAGGCGGTGGCCCGGCTGCCGCAGGATCTTGACGGTTACTGTGCCGGCGAATGGCTGCAGCAGCTGGCGCTGCGCTTCGTGAAAAACCACCAGGACGTCACGCTGATGACCGCGCTGTCGCGCGACAACCAGGTGATGATCGCGGCGATTGAGGCGGCGCATACCACGCTGCAGACAGCTAACGACCAGGCAGTGGCGATGACGAAGAACGGCCAGAAACAGCAGGCGGCACTGATGCTGTACGGTGTGGCGATGCAAACCCGCAACGACCGTCTCGGCATGAACGCCTGTTCGCTGCTGCTGCAGGACAGCGCGCCGGAGAGCCTGGACAAGGTGCTGCAGCTGATGCAATGGCTGCCGCAGGACCACGAACGGGTGCAGGGCTTCAACACCATCCTGGCCAGGCGCGAGATCCTGCCCGAAGGCTGAGCCGGCGGCAGGTCACGAAAAAGCCCGGATCGGCGATCCGGGCTTTTACATGGTGCGGGGCAGTGGCGATTCAGCCAACGAAGCGCATCTTGTAGCTCTTGGCCTTGATCTTGCCGGCCGACAGCCGCTCCATCGCCTGCTGTGCGATGCCGCGTTCCAGCGCGACAAAGGTGCAGAACTCGAACACCATGATCTTGCCGACCTGGCTGCCGGCAATGCCGCCTTCGCCGGTCAGCGCGCCGAGGATGTCGCCCGGGCGCAGCTTGTCACGTTTGCCGCCGCCGATTTCCAGCGTCAGCATTGGTGGCAGCAGCGGGCCGCCGGGTGCCGGTTTCAGCTCGCTGACTTCGCCCCAGATCAGCGGCGACTTCTGGTATTCCTCTACCGCCGAGGCGCGGCGCGCGTCGCTGGGGCTGACCAGGGTCAGCGCCAGGCCGTGCTTGTCGCCACGGCCGGTGCGGCCGATACGGTGGATGTGGATTTCCGGATCGTGCGCGACGTCGACGTTGATCACCAGATCAAGGTCCTTGATGTCCAGGCCGCGGGCGGCGACGTCGGTGGCGACCAGCACCGTGGTGCTCTTGTTGGCAAAGCGCGCCAGGATCTGGTCGCGGTCGCGCTGCTCCAACTCACCGTAAAGCGCCAGTGCGGAGAAGCCGGCCTGTTCCAGTTCGGCTACCAGCTCCTTGCAGCGCAGCTTGGTGTTGCAGAACGCCAGCGCCGACGTTGGCCGCACGCTTTGCAGCGCGCGCGCCACCACGTCCAGACGCTGGTCGGGGTCGATCTCGTAAAACCACTGCTCGATCTTGCTGTCGTCGTGCAGCGATTCCACCTTCACCTGCTGCGGGTTCTTCATGAACTGCTCGGCCAGCTTGCGGATATTGTCCGGGTAGGTGGCAGAGAACATCAGCGTCTGACGCTGGCGCGGGCAGGCGCGCACGATGCCGACGATTTCCTCGATGAAGCCCATGTCCACCATGCGGTCGGCTTCGTCCAGCACCAGCGTCTGCACGCCGCTGAGGTTCAGCGATTCGCGGAACAGGTGGTCCTGCAGCCGGCCGGGGGTGCCGACCACGATGTGGGCGCCGTGCTCCAGCGAGGCGCGCTGCGGTGCCATCGGCGTGCCGCCACACAGGGTGATGACCTTGATGTTGTCGATGGCGCGCGCCAGGCGGCGGATTTCCTGCGCCACCTGGTCGGCCAGCTCGCGCGTCGGGCACAGTACCAGTGCCTGTACGCCGAACCAGCGCGGATTCAGGCTGTTGATCAGGCCCAGTGCGAACGCCGCCGTCTTGCCGCTGCCGGTCTTGGCTTGCGCGATCACGTCACTGCCATCGAGGATGGCGGGCAGGCTTTCGGCCTGGATCGGCGTCATGCTGTGGTAGCCGAGGCTGTCCAGATTGGAGAGCAGGTTTTTCGGCAGGGGGAGCGAGGAGAATTTGGCTTTGTTCACAATGACTTGGCGTTGATTAATCAGCAAGGGGCGGAGTGTAGCAGCAAGGGCGGCTGCGGCCAACCTTTAGGCGGTGGCGGGTGGCAAATCGGTGCCCGGGCGCAGGGTCGGCCTGCTGCGGCGCCTGGAGTAGGGGCCGTCGGCGCCGAATGCAAACCACCCCGCCGCAGCGGGGTGGTTCACGAGGGCGACAAGCCTGGCTGCAGGCGTCAGTTCAGGCGCAGCGGCACGTACAGCGTGCTGTCCTGGCGGCGCACCAGCAGCGCGATATTGCCCTTGGCGTTTTGCAGCGCGCGCTCGAAGCTGCGGATGTTGCCGATCTCCGTCTGGTTCAGGCCGATGATCACGTCGCCATTCTGCAGGCCGGCCTGCGCCGACACGCCCTGAGCCTGCTGGATCACCAGCCCGCCGCGCACACCCAGTGCCTCCTTGTCTTCCGCGCTCAGCTCGGACAGGGTCAGCCCCAGCTGGTCGAAGCGGTAGCTCTGCGGCAGCGCCGGGCTGTTGTTGCCCTGCGGCGTTGCCAGCTGTTCGCCCGGCAGCTCGATCAGGGTGGCGTCGATATTGCGCTCGCTGCCCTTGCGCCACACGCCCAGCTTGATGGTGGCGCCCGGCGGCTGGTCGCCGACCATGCGCGGCAGGTCGCGCGAGTTTTCCACCAGCTGGCCGTTGAGGCGCAGGATGATGTCGCCCACCAGCAGGCCGGCCTTGCTGGCCGGGCCTTGCGGTTCGACGCGAACCACCAGCGCGCCGCGCGGACGGTCAAGGCCGAAGGACTGCGCCAGCTCTTTCGATACTTCCTGGATGTGTACGCCCAGCTGGCCACGGCTGACCTTGCCGCTGGTCTTCAGCTGGTCGGCCACCTTCATCGCCAGGTCGATCGGGATCGCGAACGAGATGCCCATGAAACCGCCGGAGCGGCTGTAGATCTGAGAGTTGATGCCGACCACTTCGCCCTTCAGGTTGAACAGCGGGCCGCCGGAGTTGCCGGGGTTGATCGCCACGTCGGTCTGGATGAAGGGCACGTAGCTCTCGTCCGGCAGGCTGCGGCCCTTGGCCGACACGATGCCAGCGGTGACGGTGTTCTCGAAGCCGAACGGCGCGCCGATGGCGGCCACCCATTCGCCGACCTTCAGCGCGTCCGGGGTGCCGATCTTGACGGTCGGCAGGTTGGCCGCGTCGATCTTCAGCACCGCCACGTCGGTGCGCTTGTCGAGGCCGATCAGGCGGGCGCGCAGTTCACGCTTGTCGGTGAGCATCACCTTGATCTGGCTGCTGCCGCTGACCACATGGGCATTGGTGAGGATGTAGCCGTCCTGGCTGAAGATAAAACCGGAGCCGAAGGACACGCTGTCCTGCGGCGCCGGATCCTGCTGCGCGTTCGGCGGCATGAAGCGGCGGAAGAATTCGTACAGCGGATCGTCTTCCGGCACCGGAATCGGCAGCTCGCTCTGGCGCGGGGTGTTGTCGGCGCGGCTGGCCTGGATGTTGACCACGGACGGGCCTTCGCGCTCCACCAGCAGGGTGAAGTCGGGCAGCAGCATGGCGACCTGGCCGTTTGCCTGCGCCGGAATGGCGACGGTGGAAACCGGCTTTTCGTCTTTGAACAGGCCTTCGATCTTGCCGCAGCCACCCAGGGCAGCGGCGATGGCGGCCACGATGACCAGCCTTGCGTACGGATTCACCTCGGTATTCCTTTTAATGGTGTACTTTGCAGATGAGGTTTTGCGGCGAAACTTCAACTGCGTGAAAACTATCATAACGGTTTTGCCGGATATTCGCAGAGATCCGCGATGATGCAGCGCCAGCACTCCGGCTTGCGCGCCTTGCACACGTAGCGGCCGTGCAGGATCAGCCAGTGGTGGGCATTGAGCCGGTATTCGGCCGGGATCAGCCGTGCCAGCTTGTCCTCCACCTCGCGCACGTCCTTGCCGGGGGCGAGGCGGGTGCGGTTGGCGACGCGGAAGATGTGGGTGTCGACGGCGATGGTCGGCTGGCCGAAGGCGGTGTTGAGCACCACGTTGGCGGTCTTGCGGCCAACCCCGGGCAGCGCCTCCAGCGCCTCGCGCTGTTGCGGCACCTCGCCGCCGTGCTGTTCCAGCAGAATGCGGCAGGTGGCGATGGTGTTCTTGGCCTTGGTGCGGTACAGGCCGATGGTCTTGATGTATTCCTCCAGCCCTGCCACGCCCAGCGCCAGCATCTTGTCCGGTGTCGGCGCCACCGGGAACAGCAGCCGGGTGGCCTTGTTGACGCCGACGTCGGTGGCCTGTGCCGACAGCAGCACGGCGATCAGTAGCTGGAACGGCGTCGCGTACTCCAGCTCGGTGGTGGGGTGCGGGTTCTGCGCTTGCAGGCGGGCAAAGATCTCGGCGCGGATGGCTTTGTTCATTCGGTACTCGCTACGCTTGAAATCGGGGATGCGCTCTGGCTGGCGCGCTGGGCGGCGCGGCGGCGGGCGCGTTCGTCCAGCCAGTTCTTGGCGGCGATCAGCAGCGCGAGGCCGATGAAGCCGCCCGGCGGCAGCATCGCCAGCAGGAACTGGTAGTTGGCCCCGGCCGGCACCAGGTGCAGCACCAGCGCGTGGCCGGCGTCGCCCAGCAGCAGGTGCGCGCCGTCAAACAGCGTGCCCTTGCCCAGTATTTCGCGCAATGCGCCCAGCAGCAGCAGCACCAGCGTCAACCCCAGCCCCATCATCAGGCCGTCCAGCGCCGCCGCGCGCACGCTGTTGCGCGAGGCAAACGCCTCGGCCCGTGCCAGCACGATGCAGTTGGTGGTGATCAGCGGAATGAAAATGCCGAGCACCAGGTACAGGCCGTGCAGCCAGGCGTTCATCGCCAGATCGACGCAGGTTACCAGCGTGGCGATGATGATGATGAACACCGGGTTGCGGATGTCGTTGGGGATCCACTGCCGCGCGGCGGCCACCGCGCTGCCGGAGAGGGTGGTCACCAGCGTGGTGGCCAGCCCCAGCGCCAGCGCGTTGACGGCGGTGTTGCTGATCGCCAGCACCGGGCACAGCCCCAGCAGCTGCACGAGGCCAGGGTTCTGTTTCCACAGTGCGTTGTGGCAGAGGTCGCGCCAGCGGCTGGCGCTTGCGGGTGTGGTCATGGCGTGTCCCGGGGGAGCAAGGTGGCGTGGTAGCGGTGGAAGGCGGCCACGGTGCGGCCAACCGCGGCGGTGACGGCGCGGGCGGAAACGGTGGCGCCGCTGACGTAGTCGAATTCGCCGCCGTCCTTGCGCACTCGCCACGACGGCAGGTTGGCCGCACCCTTGCCGCCGAACTGGTGCGCCCAGTCGCTGCGCGCGATGTCGATGTAATCGCCAAGGCCGGGGGTTTCCTGGTGCTTGACCACCCGTACCGCGTGCACGCTGCCATCCGGCAGCAGGCCGATCAGCAGGCGGATGCGGCCGCTATAGCCGTCCGGCGCCACATTTTCAAATATCAGACCGCTGACGCGGCCCTGGTGGCGCGCGGTGTAGAACGTCAGTGCCTCGCGGCTGCCGAAGGCCTGCTGGATGACAGTCGGCAGCGGCTGGCGGCTGGCGGGCAGCACGTTGTCGAAGCTGTCCGCGGGCAGCGTCTGCGCCAGCAGTGCACTCTGCGCCGCTATCTCGTTGTCGGCGACGGTGCGGTGGGTGGCCAGCCAGGTGCTGCCCAGCAGCAGCGTGGCGGTAGCGGCGAAGCCGGCCAGGATCAGCGCGCTGCGTTGCGCCTGTTGCCACGGGCGGCGCATCAGGAACGCCCCTTGCGATGGCCGAACACTGCGGGCCGGGTGTACTGGTCCAGCAGCGGCACCGTCATGTTCATCAGCAGCACGGCGAAGGCAATGCCGTCCGGGAAATTGCCGAACACGCGGATGACGTAAGTCAGCAGCCCGACGCCAAAGCCGAAGATCAGCCGCCCCCTGGGCGTGCTGGCGCCGGACACCGGATCGGTGACGATGAAGGCCGCCGCCAGCAGGGTGCCGCCTTGCAGCAGGTGCAGCAGCGGCGACGCGTACTGTGCCGGCTGCCACAGCCACAGCGGCAGCGCCAGTGCCAGCAGCCCGGCCAGCATCGCCAGCGGTGTCTGCCACGGGATCAGCTTCTGCCGCCATAGCCACAGGCCGCCGGCCAGCCAGCCCAGCGCGATCAGCCCCTGCGCCGACGATTGCGGCAGCAGTCCGGCTAGCGCCTGGCCTTGGCGTAGCCCGGTCTTGAGCACGTCCAGCGGCGTGGCGCTGCTGATCGCGTCCGGCACGCTGCCGGCAGGCAGCGTGTGCAGGAAGATCCACTGCCACTGCGCGGCGGCGTCCAGCGGCAGCTGCGGGCTGCCCCACTGCGCCATCTGCGCCGGGAACGACACCACCATCAGCGCAAAGCCGGCCATCGCCGGGTTGAACGGGTTGTTGCCGAGGCCGCCGTACAGCTGCTTGGCGACGATGATGGCGAACAGGGTGGCGACCACGATCATCCACCAGCCGCCCAGCGGCGGCAGCGACAGCGCCAGCAGCCAGGCGGTGACGATGGCGGACAGGTCCTTCAGCGCCGGCAGTACCGCCACGCCGCGCAGGCGCAGCATGGCGGCCTCGGCCGCCAGCGCGGTGAGGCTGGCCAGCAGCAGCTGCAGCAGCACGCCGACGCCGTGGCAGTAGACGGACAGGGCGATGCCGGGCAGCAGCGCGGCGAGGACTTTCAGCATCACCGTGGATACGGTGGCCGGCTTGGCGATATGGGTCGAGTGGATGGCGGTCATGGGTCGGGTTGCTGGTTGGCGCGGGCATCGTCGGCGGCGGCCTTGCGCGCGGCGGCGCGGGCCATCGCCGCGGCAATCGCTGCCTGCTTGGCGTCGTCGAGTCCGCTGCTGGTTGGTGGCGGGGCGGGGGGCTGGCCGCTGGCGGCCTTGGCTTGGTCGGCGGCGGCCTTGCGCGCGGCGGCACGCGCCATCGCCGCGGCAATCGCCGCCTGCTTGGCGTCATTCAGGCCGCTGCTGTGCTGCTCCGGCAGCGGTGCCGCTTCGCGCTGCGCGGCGGCCCGTGCCATGGCGGCGGCGATGGCGGCCTGTTTCGGGTCGGCAGGCACAACGTTGGCCGCAGCGCTGTGGCTGGCTGCCTGTCGCGCGGCGGCCTGGGCCGCCTTGTCGGCGAGGCGTTGCGCCTTTTCCGCCTTGTCGCGCTGCAGGCGGAACTGGCGGAACTCGTGGCGCTGGCGCGCCAGGTTGGCCGCGTTCTTGTCGCGCTCGGCGGCCCAGATCTCGCTCTTGGCGAAACGGTAGTAGTCGACCAGCGGAATCTGGCTGGGGCAGACGTAGCTGCAGGCGCCGCATTCGATGCAGTCGAACAGCTGCCACTGCTGTGCCTTGTCGAAGTTTTTGGCCTTGGCGAACCAGAACAGGTCCATCGGCTGCAGCGACACCGGGCAGGCGCTGGCGCAGTCGCCGCAGCGGATGCAGGCCTGCGCCTGCGGCCGCGGCGGGAACAGCGCCGGCGACTTGACGAGCAGGCAGTTGCCGGCCTTGGTCAGCCCGGCGGCAAGGTCGGGCAGGGTGAAACCCATCAGCGGCCCGCCCATCACCACTTCGTGGCTGTCGCGGTGTGGCCGCGCCAGCGCCAGCAGCTGGTCCAGCGGGGTGCCGATCAGCGCCTCGACGTTGGCCGCAGCCTCCACCGCACCGGTGAGGGTGACGATGCGGCTGATCAGCGGCTCGCCGTGCAGCACCGCGCGGCCGATGGCGTAGACGGTGGCGACGTTGAAACACTGCACACCGTGTTCGGTGGCGCGCACGCCGTGCGGGATGGCCTTGCCGGTCAGGATGCGGATCAGCTGCTTGGCGCCGCCGCTGGGGTATTTGGTCGGCACCGCCACCACGCCGAAACCGTGTGCGGCAGCGGCGGCCTGCATCGCGGCGATGGCCTGCGGCTTGTTGTCCTCGATGCCGATCAGCACCTGGCGCGCCTGCAGCGCATGGCGGGTGACGGCGATGCCGTCGCAGATGGCGTCGGCGCGCTCGCGCATCAGGCGGTCGTCGCAGCTGATGTAGGGTTCGCACTCGGCGCCGTTGATGACCAGCGTTTCCAGCGGGCTGACGCCGAGCTTCAGGTGGCTGGGGAATACCGCACCGCCGAGGCCGACGATGCCCATCTGCGCCAGGAAGTCGCGGATTTCGGCGCCGCTGCGCTGCGGCCAGTCGTGCAGCGGCTGGCGCTCGATCCAGCGCTCCTCCCCGTCGCTGTCGAGGGTGATGGCCAGCTCCGGCAGGCCGGACGGGTGGGCAAACGGCTGCGGCGCGATGGCGGTGACCACGCCGGAAGTCGGCGCGTGCACCGCGGCCGACAGGCGGCCGTCGGCACTGGCGATCAGCTGGCCCTTGGCGACGCGGTCGCCGACGGCGACACAGGGACGCGCGGCGTTGCCCATGCCCTGGCGCAGCGCGACGTGCAGCTGTGGCGGCAGCGGCGCCTGGCGGATCGGCGTGGCGCTGGATTGCGCCTTGTTTTCCGGCGGGTGGATGCCGCCGGGGAAGTCGAACAGCGGCATCATCGCGTGGCCCCGCTGCTGACGTTCCTGATCGGGATGGTGGGGTAGCGCCACTGCCAGTTGGTCAGCTCGCTGCCCGGCGGAATCATGCGGATGCAGTCGACCGGACAGGGCGCCAGGCATAGCTCGCAGCCGGTGCACTCGCTGGCGATCACGGTGTGCATCTGCCTGGCGGCGCCGAGAATGGCGTCCACCGGACAGGCCTGGATGCACAGGGTGCAGCCGATACAGGTAGCCTCGTCGATCAGCGCCACCGCCTTCGCTTTCGGCTGCGGTGCGTCCGCGCCAAACGGTTTGAACTCGACGCCGAGCAGCTCGGCCAGTTTGCGGATGCCGTCCTCGCCGCCGGGCGGGCACTTGTTGATGTCGTCGCTGCCGGCGGCCAGCGCCTCGGCGTAGGGGCGACAGCCGGGATGGTTGCACTGGCCGCACTGCGTCTGCGGCAGGATGGCGTCGATCTTGTCCAGCAGCGGATCGGCCTTGACGCTAAAGCGCACCGAGGCATAGCCGAGAATGGCGCCCAGCAGCAGCGCCAGCAGCAGCATCAGCGCCACCGCGATCAGCAATTGGCTCATTGCACCAGCCCCCCGAAACCCATGAACGCGAGGCTCATCAGCCCGGCGGTGACCAGCGCGATCGCGGTGCCGCGAAACGGCAGCGGCACGTCGGCGCCTTCCAGCCGTTCGCGCATGGCGCCGAACAGGATCAGGATCAGCGAGAAGCCGAGTGCGGAGCCGAGGCCGAACACCAGTGCCTCGGCAAAGCTGTGCTGCGCCTGCACGTTGAGCAGCGGCACGCCCAGCACCGCGCAGTTGGTGGTGATCAGCGGCAGGTAGATGCCCAGCGACTGGTACAGCACCGGGCTGGTCTTGTGGATCACCATTTCGGTGAACTGCACGATGGCGGCGATCACCACGATGAAGGACAGCGTGCGCAGGTATTCGAGATCGAGTGCGACCAGCAGCAGGTTGATCAGGTGGCTGCTGCCGGAGGCCAGTGTCAGCACGAAGGCGGTGGCGGCACCCATGCCGATGGCGGCTTCCAGCTTTCTGGATACCCCCATGAACGGGCACAGCCCGAGCATGCGCACCAGTACCACGTTGTTGACGAGTACGGTGCTGACCAGCAGCAAAAAGTAGTGTTGCAAATCCATTCCGGGGTCCGGTAAGCGTTATCCGCGGATTATCCGTGTTCGCCGGTGCCGCTTCAACCTTGAACAGGTTCTAAGTCGGTGGCCGGCTTCTGTCACGGCCGGGTAGGCGACATGAGCGACAGACTGGCGAAATGACTTGCGGCCAACGTTGGCCGCAATGTGCGGGCCTCTTGCTTTTTGTCGGCTGCCGCCGTCGTATGGGCTATGGTGGTACAAGCTGGCCGGCATGGCGGCGCGGTTTGACCGCAGACAAAAACGCTGCGGATGCCGCTTGAAAAGCCATGCGGGCTGCCCAAGTTTGTCATCATCAAACTGCAAGCAAGGAGCCTGTGATGCGTTTCGACAAACTCACCACCAAATTCCAGCAGGCGCTGGGCGATTCCCAGAGCCTGGCCCTGGCCGGCGACAATGCCTATATCGAGCCGCAGCACCTGCTGCTGGCGATGCTGGACGACGCCGACAGCGGCATCGTCAGCCTGCTGGCGCGTGCCGGCGTCAATGTGACCGCACTGAAAGGCAGCCTGCGCGACGCGGTGGCGCGCCTGCCCAAGGTGTCCGGTACCGGTGGCGAGGTCACCGTGTCGCGCGACCTGACCAATCTGCTGAACCTCGCCGACAAGGCGGCGATGAAGCGCGGCGACCAGTTCATCGCCAGCGAGCTGTTCCTGCTGGTGCTGGCCGAGGACAAGGGCGAGACCGGCCGCCTGCTGAAACAGCATGGCGGCAACAGCGCGGCGATCCACGCCGCGGTGGATGCGGTGCGCGGCGGCGACGCGGTCAACAGTGCCGATGCCGAAGAGCAGCGCGAGGCGCTGAAGAGGTACACGCTGGACCTGACCGAGCGCGCGCGGCAGGGCAAGCTGGACCCGGTGATCGGCCGCGACGACGAGATCCGCCGTGCCATCCAGGTGCTGCAGCGCCGCACCAAGAACAACCCGGTGCTGATCGGCGAGCCGGGTGTCGGCAAGACCGCCATCGTCGAAGGCCTGGCACAGCGCATCGTCAACGGCGAGGTGCCGGAAAGCCTGAAACACAAAAAATTGCTGGTACTGGACATGGCCGGCCTGATCGCCGGCGCCAAGTTCCGCGGCGAGTTCGAAGAGCGGCTGAAGGCGGTGCTGAACGACATTGCCAAGGATGAGGGCAGCATCATCCTGTTCATCGACGAAATCCACACCATGGTCGGCGCCGGCAAGGCCGAGGGGGCGATGGATGCCGGCAACATGCTGAAGCCGGCGCTGGCGCGCGGCGAACTGCACTGCCTGGGTGCCACCACGCTGGATGAATACCGCAAGTACATCGAGAAGGACGCTGCGCTGGAGCGTCGCTTCCAGAAAGTGCTGGTCGACGAGCCGACGGTGGAGGACACCATCGCCATCCTGCGCGGCCTGCAGGAAAAGTACGAGATTCACCACGGGGTGGACATTACCGACCCGGCCATCGTCGCCGCTGCCGAGCTGTCGCACCGCTACATTACCGACCGTTTCCTGCCGGACAAGGCCATCGACCTGATCGACGAGGCCGCCTCCAAGATCAAGATGGAGCTGGACTCCAAGCCGGAGGAAATGGACAAGCTCGACCGCCGCCTGATCCAGCTGAAGATCGAGCGCGAGGCGGTGAAGCGCGAAACCGACGAAGCGTCGAAGAAACGCCTGCAGCTGATCGAGGAAGAAATCGGCGGCCTGTCGCGTGAGTACGCCGACCTGGAGGAAATCTGGAAGGCCGAGAAAGCCAGCCAGCAGGGCAGCCAGTCGATCAAGGAAGAGATCGAGCGCCTGAAGGTGGAAATGGACGAACTCAAGCGCCAGGGCGACTGGCAGAAGCTGGCGGAACTGCAGTACGGCAAGCTGCCGCAGCTGGAAGGCCGGCTGAAGGATGCCGAGGCCGCCGGTAGCGGCGATGCCAAGCCCAACCGCCTGCTGCGCACCCAGGTCGGCGCCGAGGAAATTGCCGAGGTGATTTCGCGCATGACCGGCATCCCGGTGTCCAAGATGCTGACCGGCGAGCGCGAGAAACTGCTGCACATGGAAGAGGTGCTGCACCAGCGCGTGGTGGGACAGGACGAGGCGGTGACGGTGGTGGCCGATGCCATCCGCCGCTCGCGTTCCGGCCTTGCCGACCCCAACCGCCCGTACGGCTCCTTCCTGTTCCTCGGCCCCACCGGCGTGGGCAAGACCGAGCTGTGCAAGGCGCTGGCCGGCTTCCTGTTCGACAGCGAGGAGCACCTGATCCGCGTCGACATGTCGGAGTACATGGAGAAACACTCCGTAGCCCGCCTGATCGGTGCGCCGCCGGGCTACGTCGGTTACGAGGAGGGCGGCATGCTCACCGAACAGGTACGCCGCAAGCCGTACAGCGTGATCCTGCTCGACGAAGTGGAAAAGGCGCACCCGGACGTGTTCAACGTGCTGCTGCAGGTGCTGGACGACGGCCGCCTGACCGACGGCCAGGGCCGCACCGTGGACTTCAAGAACACGGTGATCGTGATGACCTCCAACATGGGCAGCCAGCATATCCAGGCCATGGCCAGCGACGACTACCAAGTGGTGAAACTGGCGGTACTGGCGGAGGTGAAATCGCACTTCCGTCCGGAGTTCATCAACCGTATCGACGAGATGGTTGTGTTCCATGCGCTGGCGGAGGCGCAGATCAAGTCCATCGCCCGCATCCAGCTGAAGCGGCTGGAGCAGCGTCTGGCCAAGCTGGAACTGAGCCTGCAGGTGAGCGAGGACGCGCTGAGCCTGATTGCGGAAGCTGGCTTCGATCCGGTTTACGGCGCACGGCCGCTGAAACGCGCCATCCAGAGCGAGATCGAAAACCCGCTGGCGAAGGCGATCCTGGCCGGGCACTACCTGCCGAAGGCGACGGTGCTGGTGGATGCGCGCGGCGGGCAGCTGGTGTTTGACTAAGCCGGTTGGCTGTTGACGCGTCGTAGACCAGGGTTGGCCGCAAGGCGTAGAGGCTTGCGGCCAACCTTTTTGTGCCTTAGCGGCGGATCACGCTGTCGCCCGGCTCGAAGTTGGTGCTGCGGATCGGGCTTTGTGCGCTGATGTAGGCCTTCAGCATGTCGGCGTCGACAAAGCCGGTGTCGACAAAACCGGGCTTGCCGGCGAGGCGCGGGTAGCCGTCGCCGCCGGCGGCCATGAAGCTGTTGATCGCCATGCGGTAGATCCTGGCCGGGTCGATGGCCTTGCCGCCGATGCGGGCCTGCTTCACTTCACCGTTCTCGATCAGCAGTTGCACGCCGGCAAACTGGGCGAAGGCACCGGCGCCGGCGCTCATTTTCGCGGCGGCGGCGAGGTAGTCCAGCGCGTCCTTGCCGCTGAAGTCGATGAAGGTGAGGGTGCTGCCGAACGGGAACACCTTCAGCACGTCCTTGTAGGTGAGCTTGCCGGCCGGCAGCGAGTCACGGATGCCGCCGGAGTTGACCACCGCAAAATCGGCGCGGGCCTTGTCCATCATCGCCATCGCGGTGAACACGCCGAGGCTGGTCGGCTGTTTGCGCACCTCGCTGCGGTCGCCGTTAAGCTTGCCGTCGCTGCTGCCCACTTCCACGCCCAGCGCCGCCTGGCCCTTGTCCTGATAGGGCTTGAGGAAGCCCAGCAGCGCCAGGTCCTCGGCGATCTCGGCGGTGTACGGCACCTTCTGGCTGCTGCCGTCCGCGCGCTTGACCGTCTGTTTCAGGTTGACCGGCAGCAGTTGGTACTTGAGCAGCGTCAGTTCGCCGTTGCGGTACTCGAAATCGGCGCGGCCAACGTATTTGCCCCATTCGTGCGCCTGCACGATCCAGGCGCCGTTCTGGCGGTCCGGGGCGCACGGCTGGCCGGGGACGTAGGCGTCGTTGCGCACGTTCTCGGCCTGCATGCACACCGGGTTCTGGCTGTGGCCGCCGACGATGAGGTCGAAGCCCTGCACCGCACGCGCCATCTCCACGTCGCCCGCGGCATTCACGCCGTGGTTGCCGTCGGGGTAATGGCCCATGTGGGTGGCGGCGATCACGACATTGGCGCGCGCCTTCAGCTCCGGCATCAGCGCGGCGGCCTCGGCGGCCGGCTGGCGGAATTCCACGCCCTTGACATTGTCGGGGCTGACCAGCTTCCAGGTGTCGTCGGTGGTCAGGCCCATCACCGCCACCTTGACGCCGCCGAGGTTGAAGATCTGGTACGGCTGGAACAGGCGCCGGCCGTCCTTGTAAACGTTGGCCGCCAGCATCGGGAAGTCGATCCAGCGCTGCTGTTTCTGCAGCACCGCCAGCGGCTTGTCGAACTCGTGGTTGCCGACCGCCATCGCGTCGTAGCCCAGCTTGTTCATGCCCTTGAAGTCAGGCTCGGCGTCCTGCAGGTCGGATTCCGGTACCCCGGTGTTCACGTCGCCGCCGTCCAGCAACAGGCTGTAGCCGCCCTGGGCCTTGACCTCGGCGCGGATGCCGTCGATCAGCGTCTTGCGCGCGGCCATGCCGTATTCACCATCGCTGTTTTTCCAGAAGCGGCCGTGGTGGTCGTTGGTGTGCAGGATGGTGATGCGGTAGGTCTGGTCCGGCTGATAGCCGCCCAGGCTGCTGCAGCCGCCGATGCCCAGTGCCAGCAGTGACAGGCCGATGGTGGTGATGCGTGCCTTCATCTCGTTAACCCCTCAGTAAACGCGTAATGACGAAAAAATGGCAGGACATCGAGTCCTGCCATGCTTTGCATCATTAACTTAGCGTATCTGCGGGGATCATGCCATCCCGGATGCTTATTTTGCCCAGCTGTCTTTCAGACCGACGGTGCGGTTGAACACGATCTTGCTGCCCGGCTGGTGCTCAAGGCGGTCAGTGACGAAGTAGCCGATGCGCTCGAACTGGTAGCGCGTTTCCGGCGCCGCGTCGCGGACCGCCGGTTCCACGTAGCCGGTGATGGTCTGCAGCGAGTCCGGATTGAGGAACTGCATGAAGTCGACGTATTCGCCATCTTCGCCGCGCACCGCGTCCGGACGCGGCTCGTTGAACAGGCGGTCGTAGAGGCGCACTTCTGCGGCGATGGCGTGGTTGGCCGCCAGCCAGTGGATCACGCCCTTCACCTTGCGGCCAACCGGGTTCTGCCCCAGCGTGTCGTGGTCGATGGAGCATTTCAGCTCGATCACCTTGCCATCCGCGTCCTTGATCACCTCGTCACACTTGATCACGTAGCTGTAGCGCAGGCGCACTTCGCCGCCGACGGTCAGGCGCTGCCACTTCGGCGGCGGCACTTCGGCGAAGTCGTCGCGTTCGATGTAGATCTCGCGCGCGATCAGCACTTCGCGCTCGCCGAATTCCGGGTGGTGTGGATGGTACGGCGCGCTGCGGCTGGCGGTGACGCCGTCCTGGAAGTTGGTGAGGGTGACCTTGATCGGGTCCAGCACCGCCATCACGCGCGGCGATTCGTTTTCCAGCATCTCGCGTACCGCGCCTTCGAGGATGGCCAGATCGATGATGTTTTCACCGCGCGACACGCCGATGCGCTGCGAGAACAGGCGGATGCCGGCCGGGCTGTAGCCGCGGCGGCGCATGCCTTCGATGGTCGGCATGCGCGGGTCGTCCCAGCCGCTGACCTTGCCTTCGGTGACCAGCGCGTTCAGCTTGCGCTTGGAGGTTAGCGCGTACAGCAGCTCCAGACGCGAGAATTCGTACTGGCGCGGGTGGCAGCCGATGCTGATGTTATCCAGCACCCAGTCGTACAGCGGGCGGTGGTCTTCGAACTCCAGCGTGCACAGCGAGTGGGTGATGCCCTCGATCGCGTCCGAGATGCAGTGGGTGTAGTCGTACATCGGGTAGATGCACCACGCGTCGCCGGTACGGTGGTGATGCGCGCGGCGGATGCGGTAGATCACCGGGTCGCGCAGGTTCACGTTGCCGGAACTCATGTCGATCTTCAGGCGCAGCGTCTTGCTGCCGTCGGCGAATTCGCCGTTCTTCATGCGCGTGAACAGGTCGAGGTTTTCCGCCACGCTACGCTCGCGGTACGGGCTGTTCTTGCCCGGTTCGGTCAGGCTGCCGCGGTATTCGCGCATCTGTTCGGCGTTGAGATCGCAGACGAAGGCGTGGCCGGTCTTGATCAGCTCGATCGCGTAGTCGTACAGCTGCTGGAAGTAGTCGGAGGCGTAGCGCACCTCGCCGTCCCACTGGAAGCCAAGCCAGGCCACGCTGTCCTTGATGGACTGCACGTACTCGTCGGATTCCTTCTCCGGGTTGGTGTCGTCCATGCGCAGGTTGCACTTGCCCTGGTAGTCCTCGGCCAGGCCGAAGTTCAGGCAGATCGACTTGGCGTGGCCGATGTGCAGGTAGCCGTTGGGTTCCGGCGGGAAACGGGTAACGATGCTGCTGTGTTTGCCGGAGGCAAGGTCTTCATCGATGATGGCGCGGATGAAGTTGCTGATGACGGGCGCGTTGTTTTCTACGGACATGGTGATGAATTCGGTCGGCAATAATCTGATCTTGCGATTGTACCCGATTCGCCTGTTGCCGCGCAGTGGGCGCTTCGCTTGCGGCCAACGTTGGCCGCAAGCGGCTCAGGCATTCCACAGCTTCAAGAGGAAGGCGGGGCGCACGCCGGCTTCCTGTGGCGACACCGGCTGGCTGATGGCGTAGTCGGCAAGGCCGGTGTTGCGCGGCATCGGCTCGCCGTACACCTCGCCGTTGGCGGCGCGCACGCTGGCGACGCGCGGCTGGGTGTTGTTGCCGTCGGCGGCGCGGTGGGTGACGATGGCGATTTCCTGGTTGGCCAGCCGCACGAAACTGCCGGGTGGATAGATGCCCAGCTCCTTGATCAGCAGCGCGACAAAGCGCGAATCGAACTCGCTGAATTCGCCCTTGTACAGCCGTGCCAGCGCGATTGACGGCAGCCGGCCGGCGCGGTGCGCCTGGCTGATCAGCAGCGAGGTCAGTACGTCGGTGAGGCGGATCAGGTGCGCGCCGGGATCGATCTCTTCCTTCTTCAGACCATAGGGATAACCGGCGCCATTCCATTCCTCGTGGTGCTGCTGCACCAGCAGGTGCCAGCGCTCGTTCTCCACGCCCAGGTCGCGCAGCAGCGCGGAGGACAGCAGCGGGTGGCCGTACATCTGCTGTTGCTGCTCGTTGCTGAGCTTGGCCTGCTGCTTGGTCAGCTCGCTGTGCAGCCCGGTGGCGGAGATGTTCATGGTCAGCGCCGCGCACAGCAGCACCTGCATCTCGTCGGCCGGCAGCTTCAGGCGCCGCCCCAGCACCGCGAGGATAGCGGCGGTGTGCAGGCTGTGGGTACTGCCATAGTCCTGGATCGGCACCAGCAGGCAGGCGGCAATCAGCCCGTCCGGCTGTTGTGCTGCCAGTGCGGCCAGCCGCTGCGCTACCTGTGTCACTTGCGCCTCGAACTCGCTGACGTGGAAGTAATGATTGAGCAGGCCTCGCATCTTGTGCGCCAGGCTGTCCATCTCCACCAGCGGGTTGCGGCCGCGGCTTTCGCGTTCCTTGCGCAACTGCTCCTGCTGCTTTTCGCGGCGTTCGCGCAATTCGCGTTCGGCGGCAGCCATTTTGGCATCGCTGCTGATTTCGCCGTTGGCCAGCAGGCGCTGTTTCTGTTCCTCGGTCAGCACGTAGTGGCCGCGCTTGACCAGCAGCACGCCGCTCTTGTGGTACACGTCCATCTGCAATTCCTTGCCGACGATGACGTGGCTGGCGCTCAGTTTGGTAGTCGTTGTTTCACTCATAAGCTGCGAGTCCGGCCCTTGTGATGACGTATCTGTGTGTGGGTGCGAATGGTCTTGTTATGGTGGTGTCCGGCGCGGCCGCGGCGCTGATGCCTGCATGCGGCGGCCGCGGGAGCGCGATCAGCGCAGGTTTTTCGGCAGTTCGTCCCACAGTTTCAACAGCCGCTTCACCGATACCGGATACGGCGTTTTCAGCTCCTGGGCAAACAGGCCGACGCGCAGCTCCTCAATATGCCAGCGAAACTGTTGCAACGCCAAGCTGGCACCGCCGCGCTCGTTTTCTTCCGCCATGCGCACTTCCCATTTCTGCCACAGGTCACGGATCTCGGCGCCGCGCTGGCCGTCGCGCTGCGCGTTGGCCGGCTGCTTGTCCATGCGCAGGCTCATTGCCTTCATGTAGCGCGGCAGCTGCGGCAGCTGGCTCCACGGCGTGGCGGTGAGGAAGCCCTTGTACACCAGCCGGCCTAGCTGTTGCGTCAGATCAAAGCCGAGGCGGTGCTTCTGCAGCTTGGGCAGCAGCGACTGGTATTCGGCGGCGATCTGGTTCAGGTAGCTGGTCACCGCCTGTGTCACCGCCGGCAGCCGGGTACGGGCGCGCGCCTTCTGCTCGTTGAATGCCTTTTCGGTGCGCGGCAGCTCGTCGTCGCCGATGAAGGCGCGGTCGCAGATGGCGGCGATGGCGTCCTGCAGCAGCTCGTCGACATTGCACACGTTGCGCAGCTGCAAGCCAAGCTGGGTCATGCCCGGCAGGCCCTTGTTCAGCTGCTTCATGTGCTCCTTCAACTGGTACTGCAGCAGGCGCACCACGCCGCGGCGGTGCTCAAGGTTGGCCGCGGTCTCGGTGTCGAACAGGCGGATCGCCACCCGTTCGCCCTTGGCGTCGGTCTCGATGGTCAGCGCCGGGAAGCCGGTCAGCTGCTGGCGACCGCGCGCGAACTGGATCGCCTGCGGCAGCTCGCCAAAGTCCCACGCCTCGACATTGTCGCGCTCGAACTCGGCGCTGGTGTCGCGGAAGGTCAGCTGCGCCGCCTGGCCGAACTGCTTCTGCAGCGCGAGCAGGTCGCGGCCCATGCCGATTTCCTGCTTGCCGTCATCGACGATGCGGAAGTTGAACAGCAGGTGCGGCGGCAGTTCCATGGTGGCAAATTCCAGCGGGTCCACTTTCAGCCCGCCGGTGTGGCGCAGGATGAAGTGCGCCAGCTGCGGCGCGATCGGCTGCTGGGTGTCCGGGTTGCTCAGCAGGAACTGGGTCACGAAATCCGGCACCGGTACGCAGCAACGGCGAATCTGCTTCGGCAGGCCCTTGATCATCGCCTGCAGCTTTTCTCGGATCATGCCCGGCACCAGCCATTCGAATTCCGCCGGCTGCAGGGTGTTGAGTACCGCCAGCGGCAGGTCAATGGTGACGCCATCCAGCGGGTGGTTCGGCTCGAAACGGTAGCGCAGGCGGCAGCGGCTCTCGGCCAGCTCGCGCCATTCCGGGAACTGGTTTTCCGACACGTGTTCGGCGGCGTGGCGCATCAGCTCGTCGCGGGTCAGGAACAGGATTTTCGGGTTCTGCTGTTCCGCTTCCTTGCGCCACGCCTCGAAGCTGGCGGCATCGACAACGTCTGACCCAAGACGCTCGGCGTAGAACGCGTACAGCGCGTCCTCGTCCACCAGCACGTCCTGGCGTCGCGCCTTGTGCTCCAGCTGCTCCACCTCGCGGATCAGCTGCTGGTTGCGCTGGAAGAACGGCGCGTTGCTGACGTACTCCATCGCCACCAGCGCGCCGCGGATGAACAGCTCGCGGGCTTCTTCTGGCGCGATGCGGCCGTAGCTGACCGGGCGGCGCGCGATCAGCGTCAGGCCGAACAGTGTCACCCGCTCGCTGGCCACCACCTCGCCGCGCGATTTTTCCCAGTGCGGCTCGAAGTGGTGCAGCTTGACCAGGTGCGGCGCGACGGCCTCTACCCACTCCGGCTCGATGCGCGCCACGCAGCGGCCGTACAGCTTGGTGGTTTCCACCAGCTCGGCGGTGACGATCCATTTCGGGCGTACCTTTTTCAGGCCGGTGCCGGGGAACACCAGGAAGCTGCCGCCGCGCGCGCCGGTGTAGTCGTCGCTCTCCTGCGACTTCATGCCGATATTGCCGATCAGGCCGGTGAGCAGCGCCTTGTGCAGCTTCTCGTAGGCCAGCAGATCGGCCTGCGCGCGTTTCTTCGGCGTGGTCTCAAGGTTGGCCGCAACCGCCGCCGGCGCGTGCGCCTTGTCTTTCTCGATCAGGTTCAGCTCGCTGGCGATGTCGGCCAGCTGCGCGTGCAGCTCGCGCCACTCGCGCATGCGCAGGTGCGACAGGAAGTGCTCGTGGCAGAGGTTGACCAGCTGGCGGTTGCTGGTCTTGTTGGCCAGCGCGTTGCTGAAGAAATCCCACAGGTGCAGGTAGGACAGGAAGTCGGACTTCTCGTCGTTGAAGCGGGCCTGCGCGCGATCGGCGGCCTCGCGCGCCTCGAACGGCCGCTCGCGCGGGTCCTGGATCGACAGCCCGGCGGCGATGATCAGCACCTCGCGCACGCAGTGGTGCTCGCGGCCGGCCAGCAGCATGCGGCCAACCTTGGGGTCGACCGGAATGCGCGCCAGCTCGGTGCCGACCGGTGTCAGCTGCAGCTGTTCGTCCACCGCGCCCAGCTCCTGCAACACCTGGTAGCCGTCGGCGATCAGGCGGCTGGACGGCGGTTCGATGAACGGGAATTCGTCGACCTTGCCCAGGCGCAGCGCGGCCATGCGCAGGATCACCGCGGCCAGGCTGCAGCGCACGATTTCGGGGTCGGTAAACGCCGGGCGGGCGTTGAAGTCGTCTTCGGCGTACAGCCGCACGCAGACGCCGGCTTCGATCCGGCCGCAACGGCCGGCACGCTGGCGCGCGGCCGCCTGCGAGATTTTCTCTACTTGTAATTGCTCGACCTTGGCGCGCGGGCTGTAGCGCTTGATGCGGGCGTGGCCGGTGTCGATCACGTACTTGATGCCAGGCACCGTCAGCGAGGTCTCGGCCACGTTGGTGGCCAGCACGATGCGGCGGCCACCGGACGGCTTGAAAATCTTCTGCTGGTCTTCATTGGACAGCCGTGCAAACAGCGGCAGGATCTCGTAGTGACGGATGCCGCTGCGGCGCAGCTTGTCGGCGGTGTCGCGGATTTCGCGTTCGCCGGGCAGGAACACCAGGATGTCGCCGGCGCCATGACGCGAGATTTCGTCGACGGCGTCGACGATGGCGTCCTCCATCTCCACCTCGCGCTCGTCCTCGTCGCGCTGCTTCAGCGGCCGGTAGCGTACCTCCACCGGGAAGGTGCGGCCGGACACTTCCAGCACCGGCGCGCCGTCGAAGTGGCGGGCGAAGCGGTCGGCGTCGATGGTGGCCGAGGTGATGATGATCTTGAGGTCGGGCCGGCGCGGCAGCAGCTGCTTCAGGTAGCCGAGCAAAAAGTCGATGTTGAGGCTGCGTTCGTGCGCCTCGTCGATGATGATGGTGTCGTAGGCTTCCAGGTAACGGTCGGTCTGCGTCTCCGCCAGCAGGATGCCGTCGGTCATCAGCTTGATCACGTTGCGCTCGGACTGCTTGTCGTTGAAGCGCACCTTGAAGCCGACGTGGGTGCCCAGCTCCGAGCCCAGCTCCTGCGCGATGCGCGTTGCCACCGAGCGTGCGGCCAAGCGGCGTGGCTGGGTGTGGCCGATCAGGCCGTACACGCCGCGCCCCAGCTCCAGGCAGATCTTCGGCAGCTGCGTGGTCTTGCCGGAGCCGGTCTCGCCGCAGATGATCACCACCTGGTTGGCCGCGATCGCCGCCTTGATGTCGTCCAGCTTCTGGTTGACCGGCAGCGCGTCGTCAAAGGTTGGCCGCGGCCGGTGTTCGGCGCGCACGGCGGCGCGGCCGGCGGAACGGGCGATGTGCGCGGCAATGTCGGCCAGCTGGCGGTCGGACGGCTGGTTCTTCTTCAGGCGCTGTTCGATGTCCTGCAGCTTGCGCTTGAGACCGTGGCGGTCGCGCAGCAGGCAGGTGGCAAGGGCGGCTTTGAGTTCGGGCAGGGTGGGGGTGGTCATGCGGGCTTCTTGAAAGAGCGGCGACAGAAGGGCGAGAGTATAGCAGGCGGGCCGGTGTCCGGTGGGCAGGCATGGCCGCCACCGGCCCTAATCGGCGATCAGCAGCGGCACGCCGCTGTGCTGCAGACTGGCCAGTTTGTGCGGCTCGGCGTCGGCCTCGATCACCAGCCGGCCGATGTCGCGCATGGCGGCCACCGCGAACGGTGACGCGGTGCCGAGCTTCTCGTTGGTGACGGCGAGCACGATCTGGTTGCACTGGCCGACCAGCACGCGCTTGAACGCCGCTTCCTCGGCGATGGTGGTGCCGACGCCCAGTTCGATGTCCACCGAGCAGGTGCCGAGAAAGCACACGTCGGGGCGCATGTCCTGCACCGCCAGCGTCGGGATGCTGCCCAGCGTGCCGCCGACGCGGTGATCCATGCGCCCGCCGATGACCAGCACCTCGAACTGGCTGCGGCCGAACAGCACCGCGGCGATCGGGATCGAGTTGGTGGCCACCGTCAGCGGCATGTCCGGCAGCGCGCGCGCGATTTCCAGATTGGTGGTGCCGGCGTCGAGGAACACGAACTGCCCCGGTTGCAGCAGGCGCACCGCCGTTGCGGCCAACCTTGCCTTGCGCGCCACGTTCTCGTGGCTGCGCTCGATAAAGCTGCCGGTATTGGGTGTCATCGCGATGGCACCGCCATAGACACGCTGGCAGATGCCGGTGGCGGCCAGCTCGCGCAGGTCGCGGCGGATGGAGTCCTCGGACACGCCCAGCGTCTGCGCCAGTTCGGCGGCCAGTACGCGGCCTTCCTGCTGCAGGCGCTGGCGGATGTACTGGTGGCGGTCGCTGGGCAGGGCGATCGCCGGCGGACGTTCTTTGCGTGCTTCGGTGTTCATGAGGGCGGCCTCGGTTAAAACAGGCAACATCGTGCAGCACTGTGCAGCCGTGGTCAAATCCGGTGCGGTTCATGGCAATATTTCTGCCGGTTTGTGCGTGATTGTTTGCCTGTTTGTTCGTGAAGGTGCACAATCATGCCTGTTGTCGCCATTTTTTCTCTGGGGGAGATTGACATGTTCCGCGCCATTGCCACCGATCTTGACGGCACCTTGCTGGATGCCGAATCCCGCATCACCCCGCGCAGCGTTGCCGCCCTGCGGCGCGCCCACGCCGCCGGCTGCAGGCTGATCATCGCCACCGGTCGCCACTACCGCGACGTGCAGTTCCTGCTGGATGGCATCGCACTGCCGATTAGCGTGATCAGCGCCAACGGCGCACGGGTGCACGCGGTGGATGGCACGCCGCTGGCGGCGGCCAACCTGGCGCCGGCGCTGGTGCAAAAGCTGGTGCAGCCGGCGCTGGTGCGCGACGTGGAGCTGGCGTTGTATCTGGACGACCGCAAGCTGGCCTGCCGCTACACCGGCTCGC
This sequence comes from Vogesella fluminis, assembly GCF_014652335.1. Classification (GTDB taxonomy): domain Bacteria; phylum Pseudomonadota; class Gammaproteobacteria; order Burkholderiales; family Chromobacteriaceae; genus Vogesella; species Vogesella fluminis. The sequence continues at coordinate 56,701 of NZ_BMYP01000003.1, forward strand.
TCAATGGCTATCTCGACCGCGCCGAGGTGCACGCCAGCCTGGCCGACTACCATGGCCGCGACGTGGCCAAGATCATCTATTGCGGCGAGCCGGCGCAACTGCGGCTGGTGGAGCAGGACATCCGCTACCGCTTCGACGGCCAGCTGGCGCTGACCTATTCGCAGGACTGCTATCTGGAAGTGATGGCGCCGGGGGTGAGCAAGGGCCAGGCGCTGCAGCAGCTGCTGGCCGGCATGGACATCGCGGCAGAGGATTGCGCGGCGTTTGGCGACGCGATGAACGACGTCGAGATGCTGCAGCTGGTCGGCCACCCGCACCTGATGGCCAATGCCAGCCAGCATCTGCAGCAGCAGGTGCCGCGCGGGCGGCACATCGGCCACCACGCTGAGTCGGCGGTGGCGGCGGTGCTGGAGAGCCGTTTCGCCGCGTATGGCGTCTGAGCGATTGCCGGCCCCTGAATGACAAAGCCGCCCGGTCTCCCCGGGCGGCTTTTGCTTTGGTGCGTCGCGCTCAGGCGGCCATGCCGCGGAACTGGCGCACGCTGTCGCCCAGCTCCGCCATCAGCTGGTCCAGCCGCACCGTGGCGTGGGCGATGGTGTCGGTTTCTCCGGACAGGCTGCGGGTGGCATCGCCGACGGCGCCGATATCGCCGGCAAAGCGGGCAAAGCCGTCATTCTGGCTTTGTTCCGCTTGCGATACCTGGCGCAGCAGGCCGACCAGCGCGTGGGTGTCGCTGATGATGCCGCTCAGCCGCTGTTGCGCATCGACGGTGTTCTCGCGGCCGCTGCGCATCTGCGCGTTGCCTTCGCGGATCGCCTCGATTGCCTGCTTGGTGCCGTTCACGATCAGCTGGATCTTCTGTTCGATGTCCAGCGTCGCGCCCTGGGTGCGCTCGGCCAGCTTGCGCACCTCGTCGGCGACCACGGCAAAGCCGCGGCCCAGCTCGCCGGCACGGGCGGCCTCGATCGCCGCGTTCAGCGCCAGCAGGTTGGTCTGGTCGGCGATGTCGCGGATCAGCTGCACGATGCCGCCCACCTCGGTGCTGCGCTGGCCGAGGTCTTCCATGCGCTCGGCGGCGCGGGCGATGACGCCGCCGGCCTGGTTCAGCTGCTGTACCGCGGTGTCCATCGCAGCTCCGCCGGCACTGGCGGCCTGGCCGGTGGTATCGGCCATGCTGGTAGCGCTCAGCGACTGCTCGGTGTTCTGGCTGGTGGTGACTGCCATCTGCTGCGCGATGGCGACCATGGTGTCGGCGCGCTGGCGCTGCTCGGACATGGTGCGCGCCATCAACTGGGTACTGCTGGCGATGTCGCGGCTCTCGCTCTCGGCGGCGTCGAGCAGGCGGGTGACCTGCGCCATCATCTGCTTCATCGCCGCGGTGGCGCGTTCTGCCTCCTCACGTGCCGATTCCAGCTTTTCGAAGGAGCGTGACTTGGCGCGTTCGTAGGACAGCCCCAGCGTCAGGATCACCAGCGTCAGGCCGATCAGCGACTTGGCCTGCAGCGCCGGCAGCTCGCTGTGCGGGATTGGCGATGTCGGGATGTCGCCGGCGGCGCTGAGCGCGAACATCAGGCCGATCATGGCAAAGCTGAGCAGCGTCCACACGATGCCGGAGCGGCGGCCGCTGACGAAGATGGCGGCAAACGGGATGATGGCGAACCACATGATGCTGGTGGAGAGGATGCCGCCGTTGACATATACCATCCAGCTGACCATGCCGAACATCGACAGCACGATGCATTCGGCCACCAACGGTAGTGCGCCGCTGAGCTTGAGCAGCAGCGGCCCCAGCAGCAGCGCGAGGCCGCCGACGAGGATGCCGCTGCCCATCAGCGGGTGGTGCAGCTTGAAGTAGGAGAGGGCAAACAGCGGGGCAATGGTACCAGCCAATAGCCCGACGCTAATGACGGTACGGGCCCGGATCAGGGTGTCCGGGGATTGCCGGACGCTGTCCGGAATGAACCACTCGGTGATGCTGTTCAAAGACATCTGTGTTTCCTCGCGTTGTGTCGTGCGCTATGGCCTGATGGCGTGGGCACGTTTTATCGTTATGTTTTTTATAAAGCGGGATTGATACTAAAACAGTTGTTTGAAACCATCAAGCGGGTGCCGAAGGCGTGCTTTCTTTTGTTGCGTCAGGGGTTTGCAAGGTTGGCCGCAATGAAAAAGCCCGGTCATGCAGGCATGACCGGGCGGGCTGGGCGGGCTGGGCGGGCTGGGCGGGTGTCGCGGCGGGCGTTTAGCGGCTGAACTGGTCGGCCTGGATCGCGGTCAGCGCGATGGTGTAGACGATGTCGTCCACCAGCGCGCCGCGCGACAGGTCGTTCACCGGCTTGCGCAGGCCCTGCAGCATCGGCCCGACCGACACCACGCCGGCGGAGCGTTGCACCGCCTTGTAGGTGGTGTTGCCGGTGTTGAGGTCGGGGAACACGAACACGGTGGCGCGACCGGCGACCGGGCTGTCCGGCGCCTTCTGGCGGCCGACGCTCTCCACGCTGGCTGCGTCGTACTGCATCGGGCCGTCGATCAGCAGTTCGGGGCGTTTCGCGCGCGCGATGCGGGTCGCCTCGCGCACCTTCTCCACGTCGTCGCCGCTGCCGGAGGATCCGGTGGAGTAGGAGATCATCGCCACTCGTGGCGTAATGCCGAAGGCGGCGGCGGAGTCCGCGCTCTGGATCGCGATGTCGGCCAGTTCTTCCGCGCTCGGGTCCGGGTTCACCGCGCAGTCGCCGTACACATAGACCTGGTCCGGCATCAGCATGAAGAACACGCTGGAAACCAGCTTGGCCTCCGGCGCGGTCTTGATCAGCTGCAGCGCCGGGCGGATGGTGTTGGCGGTGGTGTGGATGGCACCAGATACCAGGCCGTCGACCTCGTTCAGCGCCAGCATCATGGTGCCCATCACCACATTGTCTTCCAGTTGCTGCTCCGCCATCGGCGCGTTGAGGCCCTTGCTCTTGCGCAGCGCCACCATCGGCGGCACGTAGCGGGCGCGGACCTCGTTGGGGTCGACGATCTCGATGCCGGCCGGCAGGGTGATGCCCTGCGCCTCGGCCACCTGCAGGATCTCCTGGCGCTCGCCCAGCAGCACGCAGCGGGCGATGCCCTTCTCGTGGCAGATGGCGGCGGCGCGCACCGTGCGCGGCTCGTTGCCTTCCGGCAGCACGATGCGCTTGGCGGCGCGGCGCGCCTTTTCCATCAGCTGGTAGCGGAAGGCCGGTGGCGACAGCCGTTTCTCGTGGTGTTCGCCGATGCGCTGGCGCAGCTGGCTGGTGCTGATGCGCTCGGCGACGAAATCGACCACCCGTTCCATGCGCTCCATGTCGTCGGCCGGCACCTGCCGGCTCATGGTCGAGATCAGGGTCGCGGTTTCCAGGGTGTTGGTGTCGATGGATAGCACCGGCAGGCCGCTGGTGAACGCCTTGTGGCACAGCTGCGCCACGCGCGGGTCCGGCTCGGCGTCGCAGGTCAGCAGCAGGCCGGCCAGGGGCACGCCGTTCATGGTCGCCATCGCGGTGGCGAGTACGATGTCCTCGCGGTCGCCGGGGGTGATGATCAGCGCGCCGGGTTTCAGCAGCTCGACGATGTGCGGCACCGAGCGTGCCATCACCGAGATGCTGCGCACGCGGCGGCGCGTTAGCTGGCCGGCGTGCAGCAGCTTGGCTTTCAGATAGTTGGCCACGTCCAGCGTGCGCGGGGCCAGCAGCTCCGGCTCGAACGGAATGCCGCCGAGGCAGGCAATGCGCCGGCTCTGGATCAGGCGGCTGGACTCGGTGATCTCTGCGGCCAACGTTGCCGGGTCCTGCTCCGCGCGCAGGCGGTTGAGGATGTAGCCGGCGATCTGCCGCGGCTGGCCACCGAAGGCCTGGATGGTGATTTCCAGCTGTTCCGCCAGCGCATGGCTGGGCAGCTGGTCGGCGGCGCCGACCAGGATCACTTCTGCCTGCAGCGTGCGTGCGATCTTGCTGTTGATGTAGGTGGTGAATACCCGCTGCTGGTCCTGCACCAGGCCTTCCACGATCACCACATCGACGCCGGCGGAGGCGCGCTGGAACAGGTGCACCACCTCTTCCATCAGTTGGTCGAGCTGGCCCTGGCTTAGCAGCCGTTCGGCATGATCCATCGCCAGCGGCTCCGGCGCGTTGAGGCGGCACAGCTCGCGGGCAAAATGGGTGGAGCGCTCCGGCTCGCTGGTGTCGCTGCCCTGGGCGATGGGCTTGACGAAACCCACCTTGAGGCCATCCTGTTCCAGTGCGCGGATCAGGCCCAGCGAGACCGAAGTCAGGCCGGCATCGACACCGATCGGGGCGATCAGAAAAGTATGCATCACATGCTCCTCAGGCTGCCGGCTGGCACAGTACGGCGGTGTCCAGTGCGATCATCAGCTCTTCGTTGGTGTTGATGACCAGTGCCGGGGTGCCGCCGTCGCGGGTGATGCGGCCGCCCTTGCCGCGGAAGGCGGCATCGTTGGCCGCAGGGTCGAGTTCGAGACCGAGGAAGCCGAGCTGGCGGATGACCTTGGCGCGCAACAGCGGCGAGTTTTCGCCGATGCCGCCGGTGAACAGCAGCGCATCCAGCCGGCCCAGCGCCACCGTCATCGCCGCGATCTGCTTGGCCAGGCGGTAGGCAAACACTTCCAGCGCAATCTGCGCGCCGGCATGGCCGGCGGCAGCGGCGTCTTCCAGTTCGCGGCAGTCGCTGGACAGTTCGGACAGACCGAGCAGGCCGGATTGCTTGTTGAGGATGTCGGTCACGCCCTGGATGTCGGTATTCAGCTCGGCGGCAAGGTAGCCAAAGATTCCCGGGTCAATGTCGCCGCAGCGGGTGCCCATCACCAGGCCTTCCAGCGGCGTCAGGCCCATGCTGGTATCGACACTCTTGCCGTTCAGTACCGCGGCCACCGAGGCGCCGTTGCCCAAGTGGGCGCAGACGAAGGCGGATTCCACCAGCGGCTTGTCCAGCATTTTGGCGGCTTCGGCGGTAACAAAGCGGTGGCTGGTGCCGTGGAAACCGTAGCGGCGCACGCCGTGCTCGCGGTACAGCGCCATCGGCACTGCATACAGGTAGGCGTGCTCGGGCATGCTCTGGTGGAAGGCGGTGTCGAATACGGCCACCTGCGGCAGGCCGGGGAAGCATGCCATGGCGGTGCGGATGCCCAGCAGGTTGGCCGGGTTGTGCAGCGGGGCGAGGCGGGCGCAGCCTTCGATGGCGGCCAGCACGGCATCGTCGATCAGGGTGGACTGCTTGAAGGTCTCGCCACCGTGCACCACGCGGTGACCAATGGCGGTGACGGTTTGCGTCAGCCCGCGTTCGTCGAGGTAAGCCAGGATCGCCTTCATGGCACCGGCGTGGTCGCCTTGCGCCAGTGTCAGCTCAACCTTCTTGCCGTCCTGCTTGAAGCTGATGCAGGCATCGGCAATGCCGAGTTTTTCGGCAATGCCGGTTACGGCAGTGCACTGGCCGGCGGCGTTGATCAGTGCAAATTTCAGCGACGAGCTGCCGCAGTTGATGACGAGTGTGTAATGAGTCATGTCGGGTCCGTTAGCATGAAGACGTCTGATGGAGGTCTGTGCTGGTGTTGCGTTCTTTTTATTGAGATGCTGCTGCGCCTGCGCCGGCAGCGTTTGGCCGCCGGCAGGGATACTGATGGATAACCGGTGATTATCCGCTATTTTGGTGCGATGCACCATAGCGGGTTTGCCCGCTGCCGGCGGCATGGCGGCCAAGTTGAATATACGGTTGCCACGTTGCAATGCAATGAATAACAAGGAATTTTTTCAGAAAACCGGACGAGTGCCGGTCATGGCCGTTTCTTTTGCAAAAAACCTGATCCGGCATGATCGCGTGGCCGGAAAACGCTTGCCCGGGGTCCGGATTTGGCCGAAAATGCCGCCCCTGACCGCTTGGGCGGATCACGCAAGGCCGTGTTCCGGCAAGTGTTTTATGGCACTCCGTAAACTCGTCAAAAGCGAGATTCGGCTGGTCTTATATCTTCTTCCACGGAGGTGTGGGAATAATGTCTGATCTGGCTTCGTCCCAGTTGCTCAAGGCGCCTGCCACACAGCTGCCTGTCTTTACCTATTTCGATCCGGCGTACTACGTGCTGGAACAACAAGTCCTGTTCGCCAATGCCCCACAGTATTACGGCCACGAGCTGATGGTGCCCAATGCCGGCGACTATCACACGCTGGACTGGCTCGGCCACGGCAAGATGCTGAAAAATGTCGATGGCGACATCAAGCTGATCTCCAACATCTGTCGCCACCGCCAGGCGCTGATCTACAAGGGGCGCGGCACCGGCAACCACATGGTGTGCAATCTGCACGGCTGGACCTACGACAACGGTGGCCAGTTGATCGGCGCGCCGCACTTCCCGGAAACGCCGTGCCTGAACCTGAACCAGACCGGGCTGACCCGCTGGCAGGGCCTGCTGTTCGATGCCCGCCGCAACGTTGGCCGCGACCTGGAACAGCTTGGTGTCGCCAAGCACATGACTTTCGAGAACTACGGTTATCACAAGTCACTGACCACCGAGTACGACTTCAACTGGAAGACCTTCATCGAAGTCTACTCCGAGGACTACCACGTCGATCCGTTCCATCCCGGCCTCGGCAATTTCGTCGATTGCGCCGACCTGAAGTGGGAGTGGGGCGATCACTACCACGTGCAGACCGTGGGCGTGAAGAACAAGCTGGCCCGCTCCGGCAGCAAGGTGTACGGCAAGTGGCACGAAGAAGTCATCAAGCGCTACGCTGACCAGCAGCCGGAATTCGGCGCCATCTGGCTGACCTATTACCCGAACATCATGATGGAGTGGTATCCGCACGTGCTGGTGATCAGTGTGGTGATTCCGCGCGGCCCGGAGAAGTGCACGGTGATCACCGAGTTCTACTACCCGGAAGACATCCTGTGGTTCGAGCCGGAGTTCATCGAGGCGGAACAGGCGGCCTATATGGAAACCGCGGTCGAGGACGACGAGATCTGCCTGCGCATGCACGAGGGCCGCAAGGCGCTGTGGCTGCGCGGCGAGAGCGAGGTCGGCCCGTACCAGTCACCGACCGAAGACGGCATGCAGCACTTCCACGAGTTCTATCGTCGGCAGATGGGTGAACATCTGGCTGGCTAAGACCGTGTTTTGTGCGGCACAATAAAAGGGCGCGGATTTCCGCGCCTTTTTTGTCTGTCGGGCTATCATGCCATTTGTATTGAGCGTACTGCTTTCCGTGTTGTTCTCCGGGTTGGCCACGGCGGCGACCTATCGCAATCCCTACCTGGGTGTCACCATCAATGTGCCGGCGGCGTGGCAGGTGCGGCCGCATAGCGACGAGATGCTGCGCATCGTGCCGCCGCGGCAGGAAGACCGCGAGCGCGGCGGCGTGCAGGTGCAGGTCAGCCGCCAGCTGTTGCGCGGCAAGGAGCCGCTGAGCCGTCTGGCTGCGCGTTATCGCCGCCCCGACGATACGCGCGAGGCGGCGCAGGTGGTGCGCCTCGACCGGCTGCGCGGCCGGCTGGTGCTGTCCTATCGCGAGGGCTTGTACGTGCAGAACGGGCTGTGGATCGTCAGCCAGCAGCTGGTGGTGTGGCAGCAGCAGGACAATGGCCGCTACATCAAGGCGCACTGCAGTGCCAATGCCGCGGAGTATGCGCGCTACCAGCGCGTGTTCGCCGATATCTGCCTGGGCCTTGCGGTGGCGAAAAAGGCGGGGGCGGGCGCATGAGTCGTCTCGGTTCCGGCTGGATGGTGGTGGCGGCGCTGTGCTTCGCGCTGATGAGCCTGTTCGCGGCGCAGGGTTCGAGCACGCTGCCGGCGTCCGAGGTGCTGTTCTATCGCACCTTCATCGGCCTGCTGGTGCTGCTGCCGCTGATGTGGCGGCGCGGCGAATCCTTGCGCAGCCCGCACTGGGGCGCCCATGCGCAGCGCAGCCTGATCGGCTACCTGTCGATGGCGATGCTGTTCTATGCGCTGAGCCGGTTGCCGCTGGCGGCGGCGGTGACGCTCAATTACACCTCTTCCTTGTCCTTCGCCCTGTGCTGCGTGCTGTTGCGCCGCGAACGGCTGCCACCGGCGGTGTGGTTCGCGCTGTCGCTGGGCTTTGTCGGCATCGCCTGCATGTTGCGGCCAACCTTTGACGCCGGGCAGTGGTTCGCCGGGCTGATGGGGTTGGGCTCCGGCCTTGGCGCCGGGCTGGCGCTGTCCCATGTGCGCGAGCTGGGCGAACTGGGCGAGCGGCCGTCGGTCACCGTGTTCTGGCTGTTCTTTTTATCCTCGCTGTTCGGCCTGTTGGTGGTGCTGTTCAATGGCGGCTTTCATGCGCTGGACGGGGTGCAGCTGGCGCAGATGCTCGCCGTCGGGCTGATGGGTCTGGCCGGGCAGCTGGCGATGACGCGCGCCTACAAGGAAGGGCGCAAGTTCGTGGTGTCCAGCCTGGCCTACCTGACGGTGGCGTTCTCGGCGCTGATGGGGCTGTTCCTGCACCAGCAGCAGTTGCCCCCGCTGTCCTGGTCGGGCATGGCGCTGATCATCGGTAGTGGCATCCTGGCGGCGAGGCGCTGATGGCCGGCGCCTTGTGGATGGTGCTGGCTGCGGTCAGCTTTGGCCTGATGGGGGTGTTCGTCAAGCTCGGTGCGGCGACGCTGGATGCGGTGGCGCTGGTGTTCTGGCGCACGCTGTTTGCGGTGCTGCTGCTGGGCGGCGTGGCGCTGCTGCGGCGGCAGCGCTTCGCCACGCCGCAGCTGGGGCGTCACCTGAAGCGCGGCCTGATCGGTTACACCTCGTTGCTGGCCTATTTCCATGCCATCAGCCACCTGCCGCTGTCGACGGCGGTGACGCTCAACTACACCTCGCCGATGTTCCTGGCGCTGCTGTCGGTGCTGCTGCTGAAAGAAAAACTGTCGCGACACGCGCTGCTGGCGCTGCTGCTCGGCTTTGTCGGGGTGACGCTGCTGTTGCGGCCAACCTTTGACGGTGCCGCGTGGCAGGCCGGGCTGCTGGGGCTGGGCTCCGGCTTGCTCGCCGGCTGGTCCTACCTGCACGTGCGTGAACTGGGGCAGGCGGGCGAAGCGGAGTGGCGCACGGTGTTCTACTTCGCACTGATCTCGACGCTCGGCGGCGGCCTGTTGCTGCTGGGGCGGCCGTGGCAACCGCTGACCGCGGCCAACCTGCCGTGGGTGCTGGGCCTCGGTGCCACCGCCACCGTGGCGCAGCTGGCAATGACTCGCGCCTACAAGGTTGGCCGCAAGCTGCTGGTCGCCAACCTGTCCTATCTGACGGTGGTGTTTTCCGCGCTGTTCGGGGCGCTGCTGTGGCAGCAGCGCCTGGGTGTCGGCGAGCTGCTGGCGATGGCCTTGATTATTGTCAGCGGCATTCTGGCTGGCAGGCGCTAATATTCGGAATGCCAGTCCCATTAATCCCTTTTCAGCCAGGAGCTACACCATGATTTCCATCCGCGAACAAGATTACGGTCTGGACGTTGCCCTCTACAACGAATTCACGCTTGGTGATTTCAAGCTGTTCGAGGAGGCGCTGCTCAAGCGCAGCGGCGAGCACGACAAGCCGGACGTGCTGCTGGACCTGTCGGGCATCAAGGACTTCACGCTGGACATGGCGATGGAAGAAATTCGCTTCATGCGCGCCCACGAAAACGAATTCGGCCGCTTTGCCGTGGTGGCCGACGACAGCTGGATCCGCCTGGCGGCACACCTGTCCGGCCTGCTCACCCGCGTGCCGGCGCAGTACTTCGAAACGGTGGAAGAAGCGCAGGACTGGCTGATCCACTCGGCGGCAGCTTGATTTTCCGGCGTATGCCGTTACAGTAGCGGCTTCCGTTTTCCGACAAGAACAACGCCGCATGTTGAAAAGTATCGCCAGCCGCCTCGCGGCGGAACTCGCCGTCCGCGAGGCGCAAGTCACCGCCACCATCAATCTCATCGACGAAGGCGCCACCGTGCCCTTCATCGCCCGTTACCGCAAGGAAGTCACCGGCGGCCTGGACGACACCCAGCTGCGCCAGCTGGCCGAGCGCCTCACCTACCTGCGCGAGCTGGACGACCGCCGCGTCACCATCCTGAAAAGCATCACCGAGCAGGACAAGCTGACGCCGCAGCTGGAGGCTGCCATCTATGGTGCCGACAACAAGACCGTACTGGAAGACCTGTACCTGCCGTACAAACCCAAGCGCCGCACCAAGGCGATGATCGCGCGCGAGGCCGGCCTCGCGCCGCTGGCCGACAGCCTGCTCACCGACCCGACGCAGCAGCCGGAAACGTTGGCCGCAGGCTTCATCGATGCCGACAAGGGTGTGGCCGATACCAAGGCCGCGCTGGACGGCGCCCGCGCCATCCTGATCGAGCGTTTTGCCGAAGACGCCGCGCTGCTGGGCCGCCTGCGCGACAAGCTGTGGAGCGAGGCCGAGATCGCCGCCGCGGTGATCGCCGGCAAGGAGCAGGAAGGCGCCAAGTTCGCCGACTACTTCGCGCATCGCGAGCCGCTGAAAACCACGCCGTCGCACCGCGCGCTGGCGCTCTTGCGCGGCCGCAACGAGGGCATCTTGTCGGTAGCGCTGAAATACCAGCCGGACGAGACGCCGGTCACGCAGCGCTCGGCCTACGAAGAACTGATCGCCGCGCAATTCGGCATCAAGGATGCCGGTCGCGCCGCCGACAAGTGGCTGCTGGACGGCGTGCGCCTGTGCTGGCGCGCCAAGATCTTCCTGTCGCTGGAGCTGGAGCTGGTGTCGAAGCTGAAGGACGCCGCCGACGCCGAGGCGATCAAGGTGTTTGCGGCCAACTTGCACGACCTGCTGCTGGCGGCGCCGGCCGGCCCGCGCGCCACCATCGGCCTTGACCCCGGCCTGCGTACCGGCGTGAAGGTGGCGGTAGTGGACAACACCGGCAAGCTGCTGGACACCGCCACCATCTATCCGCACGAGCCGCGCCGCGACTGGGAGCGCTCGCTGGCGACCCTGGCCGCACTGTGCACCCGCCACAAGGTACAGCTGATCGCCATCGGCAACGGCACCGCCAGTCGCGAAACCGACAAACTGGCGCAGGATGTGATCAAGGCCTTCCCGCAGCTGGGGATGGCCAAGATCGTGGTCAGCGAGGCCGGCGCCTCGGTGTACTCGGCGTCCGAGCTGGCGGCCAGGGAATTCCCGGATCTGGATGTGTCCCTGCGCGGCGCGGTGTCCATCGCCCGCCGCCTGCAGGACCCGCTGGCCGAGCTGGTGAAGATCGACCCGAAGTCCATCGGTGTCGGCCAGTACCAGCACGACGTCAACCAGAGCCAGCTGGCGCGCAGCCTCGACGCGGTGGTGGAAGACTGCGTGAACGCGGTCGGCGTCGACGTCAACATGGCGTCGGTGCCGCTGTTGACGCGCATCTCCGGCCTCAACAGTACGCTGGCGGCCAACATCGTCGCCCATCGCGATGCCAATGGTGCGTTCAAGTCGCGCCGCGAGCTGCTCAAGGTCAGCCGTCTCGGCGAAAAAACCTTCGAACAGGCCGCCGGCTTCCTGCGTATCAGCAATGGCGACAACCCGCTGGATGCTTCCTCGGTGCATCCGGAAGCCTATCCGGTGGTGGAACAGATCGTCAGCAACACCGGTCGCGCGGTGAAGCAGATTATCGGCGACCCGGTGTTCATCAAGAGTCTGCGTGCCAGCGATTACACCGACGAGCGCTTCGGCCTGCCGACGGTGATGGACATCCTCAGGGAACTGGAAAAACCGGGTCGCGACCCGCGCCCGGCGTTCGAAACCGCCACCTTCCAGGACGGGGTGGAAGACATCAAGGACCTGACGCCCGGCATGGTGCTGGAAGGCGTGGTCACCAACGTCGCCAACTTCGGCGCCTTCGTCGATATCGGCATCCATCAGGACGGTCTGGTGCACATCTCGGCGCTGGCCAGCAAGTTCGTCGACGACCCGCGTACGGTGGTCAAGGCCGGCCAGGTGGTGAAGGTCAAGGTGCTGGAGGTGGACGTTGGCCGCAAGCGTATCGCGCTGACCATGCGTCTCTCTGATGAGCCAGGCACCGGCAGCCGCAGCAGCGCCGGCCGTAGCGAGCCGCGCACTGGCGGCAAGCCGCGGCAGCAGGCGCAGCAGGATGCGGGCAACGGTGCGATGGCGGCAGCATTTGCCAAACTGCGCGGCAGGTAAGCCATGTCAGGCTGCCGGCCTGGCCGCAAGTCAGGGCGTATCCTCGAACAGTGGCAGGGTGCCGACTGAAATCACCTCGGTGTTGCCGTTGCTTTCGTTGCGGATGGCGTGTTTTTGCTGCGGGTCAAAATGCAGCGAATCGCCGGCCGCCAGCACATAGTCGCAACCATTGACCTGATAAGTCACGGTACCGCTCAGCACATAGACGAATTCGTCACCGCTGTGGGCAACCACTTCCGAGCGATAGCCCGGCGGCAGCGTCAGCTTGACGGCATTGAGCACACTGCCGCTGTAGGTGGTGGTCAGCCGTTCATAGCGTTGCGGCATGTTGGCGACGGTGTAGCTTTGCCGCTGGCCGGCATGCGAATCTGGCGCATCCTGGCGCGGTGATTCGAACAGCTCGCTCACCGCCACACCGACGGCGTGGGCAATGTTGGCCAGCGACGACAGCGACAGGCCGGTGATGTCGCGCTCTGCCTGCGACAGGAAACCGGCCGACAGGCCGGCCTCCCTGGCGACCTGCACCAGGGTTTTGCCGCTGGCGCGCCGGTAGCGGCGCAGGCGCTGGCCTAGCGTTTCCTCTGACATGTGGGCTGGCTCCGGATGAAGAGCGCTGATTGTACGTGACAATAGCCGGTTTGCTGAGTGGCAAAATTTTAGTGTGACTAAAAAATGCTTGACCCTGTCCGGGTGCAGTCCTAGATTGCTGCCTTGTGCCGGCCGGCCATGCGCCGGCCGGATCCGACAAAAAAACAGGAGCAGGCGATGACGATAGGCGTAGGCGGGGTGAGCAAGGAGCAGGCGCTGGCTGGCCTGCAGGACATGACGCAGGGCGTGCAGCCGATCGGTCTGGACGAGTACCGCATACGGTTGGCCAAGGCACAGGCGTATATGCAAGCCAACGGCATTGCCGCGCTGTATCTGAATGCCGGTACCAGCCTCAGTTACTTTACCGGCCTGAAATGGCACGCCAGCGAACGCATGGTGGGGGCGATCCTGCCGGCCCATGGTGCGCTGGAATTCATCGCGCCCTGGTTCGAGGTCGGCACGCTGCACGACTACATGCAGCTGCAGGGCGAGGTCAACGCCTGGCACGAGCACGAGAGCCCGTACGCGCTGTTTGTGGCGACGCTGGCGCGGCTGGGCATTGCGGCCAACCTTGAACAACCGCCGCGCATCGCCATCGACGAAAGTACGGCATTTTTCATTGCCGACGGCATCCGCCAGTGTGCCGACGGCTACCGGCTGGTCAATGCCCGCAAGGTGACCGCGCACTGCCGCATGCGCAAGTCGCCGCAGGAAATCGCGCTGATGCAGCGCGCCAAGGACATGACGCTGGCGGTGCAGCAGGCCACGGCCGGCATGCTGCACGAGGGCATCACCACCACCGAGGTCGAGGCCTTCATCGCCGAGGCGCACCGCCGTGTCGGTGCCGCCGGTTCCTATTTCTGCATCGTGCTGTTCGGTGAGGCGACCGCCTATCCGCACGGGGTCAGGAATCCGCAGGTGCTGAAGCAGGGTGACATGGTGCTGATCGATACCGGCTGCATCCTGCATGACTACATCTCCGACATTACCCGCAGTTATGTATTTGGCGAACCGGATGCGCGCCAGCGCGCGGTGTGGCAGGCGGAGAAAGCGGCGCAGGCGGCGGCCTTCGCCGCGGCGCAGCCGGGCACGCCGTGCGGCGAGGTCGATCTGGCCGCGCGCCGGCAATTGCAGGCCGACGGCTTCGGCCCCGGTTACGCACTGCCGGGCCTGCCGCACCGCACCGGCCACGGTATCGGCATGGACATCCACGAATGGCCGTACCTGGTGTCCAGCGACCGCACGCCACTGGAGGCTGGCATGTGCTTCAGCAACGAGCCGATGATCTGCATCCCCGGCGAGTTCGGGGTGCGGCTGGAAGATCACTTCTACATGACGGAGCAGGGGCCGCGCTGGTTTACCCGGCCCAGTCACAGCATCGACGATCCGTTCGGTCTGGCAATGGCGGTTTAGGGCCTGTCTGTTTCACGGATCGCGCACTGACTCAGACCCGCAGGGCCGGGTGATGCTCTGCCCTGCGGTGTCGCCAGGCGCTTGGGAGCGGGATGGGAATCACCACCGGTGCCGGTAAATCGGCTTTTTCGTACAGTTGCCGGCAAAAAGATATTGCCGCTTGGGTTGCCGGGATCGGGCAGTGCTACTATGACCAGAAAATGCGCCTGGCACACAAAACCGATTCTGGTCGCCCAGGCAAGCCGGAACCCAAACACTACCTGTGCGGAAGGATCGACAATGAAAAGGGAAGCCTCCATCGCCATCCCGGATGGTGATCTTCAGCGTCTGGAAGCCTATGGTGTGGCGATACGCCAGATACGCAGCGGGCAGTTCCTGGCGCGCCAGTGCCTGTCGGTTTCCGGCAGCACCGTTGATCCGGCCAACCCGGTTGATGTGCTCGGATACGAGCTGGCGCAACTGGCACAGTGGCTTGAGCTGCGTTTTGGCGAGTTTCGCAAGATTCTGGAGGTGTCAGAAGAAATCAGCAGTGAACTGTTCGCCGAGAAAGTACTTGACCGTATCTACCAGACATTTTCCTCGCTGATTCCCTACGACCGTATCGGCTGTGCGCTACTCTCCGAAAACGGGCAACGCCTGAGTGCCTATTGGGCACGGGCCAGCTATGAAAACCTGAAAATCAACAAACACTATACTGCCGACATGGCCGGCAGCAGCCTGGAAACCACCCTTGTCAGTGGTAAACCGCGCATCATCAACGACCTTGAGGAATACCTGTTCTACCATCCCGACTCGGTGTCCACCCAGCTGATCCTTGCCGAAGGAATCCACTCAAACCTGACTTGCCCGCTGATAGCCAATGGCAAGCCGCTCGGCTTTCTCTTTTTCTCCAGCTGCCAGACAAACACCTACCGTGATCTGCATCATGATATTTTCTTGCAGATTGCCGGCCAGGTTTCCGTGCTGATCGAAAGAAGCCTGCTCTACCAGCAGTTGTTCGAAGTGAACCGTCAGTTGATGGAGGCGCATCAGCAGCTCAAGGAGCAGTCGATGCACGATGCCTTGACCGGCGTGCTCAACCGCGGTGCCATTTTCGAGCTGCTGAACAGCCACCTTTGCGAGGCCGGACGCAAAAAGCGGCTGGTCGCGATCATCATGGCCGACCTTGATCATTTCAAGGATATCAACGACAACCATGGCCACCTTGCCGGAGACGCCGTATTGCACACCGTGGCCACCACGATCGAGAAGACGCTGCGCGGCTACGATCATGTTGGCCGCTACGGCGGCGAGGAATTCCTGATCATTCTCAGCGAGGCCGATGTCCAGACTGCCTGTGAAGTCGCGGAACGTGTGCGCCAGACAGTTGCCGCCCTGGCAGTGCCATGTGATGGGGATGTCATCCGTCTCAGTCTCCGCCAGGGCGTAGCGCTATCGTATGATGACGAGCGTGCCGACCGCCTCATTGCCCGGGCCGATGCCGCGCTTTATCTTGCCAAACAGGAAGGGCGCAATTGTTACCGCCTTGCCCCGTCCGGGATTGCAAAATGACAGGCCCGACGATTGAACAGAAGATCGCAGAGCTTCACCAGCGGATAAAAAGTCATGTCGGTGATGTTGGCCGCATCGGTGTTGCCATCTACAACAAGGATGATGACGGTATAAGCACCTTCGTGCACAGTACCGACGGTGCCGTGCCATTCGAGAACTATCACGCGCGTCTTCAGGATGTGCCATCGTTGCGGCAATTGCACGAAAAGCGGCAGAGTCGTGTCATTGATGACCTGACGGCACTGTCAGGCTCGCCAAACGAGCACTCCAGGCGCATTCTCGAATCCGGCTACAAGTCCAGCTATACCAGCCCGCTCTATGCGCATGACCAGCTGATCGGGTTCGTGTTTTTTGATTCGCATCAGCCAAACCATTTCCGTCAGGAAATCAGGCTGCAGGTCGATGCGTATTCCCAGCTGATTGCAGCCCTGATTTCCGAGGCGCTATCACCTTCCAGAATACTCCGGGGCGCCGTGATGTTCATGCGGGAGCTTGGCCGTCACAAGGATACGGAAACTGCCGATCACATGCAGCGTGTTGCGTCGTATGCGCGCAGTGTCGCCAGGACGCTGGCCGCCAGCCATGGCATATCCGATGAACAGATCGAGTTCATTTACCAGTTTGCCAGCCTGCATGACATAGGGAAAATCGTGGTGCCGGATCATATATTGCTCAAACCGGGGAGGCTCACCGCCGACGAATACCTTGTTGCGCAATCTCATGCCCGCAAAGGCAGCGAAATGATCAGGGTGATGGTGAGCGAGTTCGGTTTTGCCAATGAGCCGCACATCCAGACGCTGTACGACATTGTTTGCTCTCATCATGAGCGCTGGGATGGTGCCGGCTATCCCGACAGGCTTGCCGGTCAGGTCATCCCGCTAAGCGCCCGGATTGTGGCCGTGGCCGATGTGTTTGATGCGCTCACCAATCCCCGGCCATACAAGCAGGCCTGGACCTTGCATGCGGGCCTGGATTACCTTCGTGCCAATGCCGGTTCCCAGTTTGATCCGCAATGCGTGCTTGCTGCCGAGGCATGCTTTGATGACTGGTGCGCAACGCACGCCCGCTTCAGTACGGTTGATCCTGACGACTAATGCAATCCCCGCCATGCCTGGCGATAAAGGTTGGCCGCAACGCTGCGGCCAACCTTTCCTTCATGCGATTGCCGTGTTTGCCAGCCATTGTGCAATCCGCTGCGCGCATGACTCCCAGCGCCTGTCCAGCATCATCATGTGGCCGATGTGCGGCAGGATTTCCGGGGTGCTGTCGAAGCGTGCCGCGGTCTCGGCCACGTCCTGTGAAGAGATCAGCTGGTCCTCCGCCGCGCCCAGCACCAGATTGGGCAGCGGGGCGATGCGGCGCTGCAGGAACGGCGGCACCAGGGTCATGTCCATGATCGCACGCTGGCTTTCTGTCTGGCTGTGGTGCGCCACCCAGTCCACCGCGGCGAGGTCGGCGTCGTCGGAAAACAGCATGTGTCGCAGTTCGTTCAGTTCCGGCTGGTAATTGCCCTGCTGGAACAGGTTCAGTTGCATGAACAATTCCGGCGCCTGGGTCATCAGCCGCATGCTGGAGCCGGCAAGGCCGCCTGGCGGCACCGAGGCCAGCAGCACGGCGCCGGGCAGGTCGTGGTGGGTCAGGTATTGCTGCAGCACAAAGCCGCCCATGGAGTGGGCGATCACGATCGGCGGCCGTGGCAGTTGCCGGATCGCCTGCTGCAGGTTGCAAACATAGTCGTCGATGCTGATGGCCGCCAGGTAATCATGGCCGTCGCTGGCGCCGTGGCCCTCGAAGCTCAGCGCCCAGCAGTCGTAACCGCGCGCGCTGAACCAGGGCATGAAGTGCTGCTGCCAGCAGCTGGCGCTGCTGAAGGCGCCGTGAACAAAAAGCAGGGGCGGCATTGTCGATGCCGTCCCTGCTGCCGGGGTGTGGATCAGTTCAAGTTTGATGGTCAAAGGACTTCCGCTGCGTGGTCTGCCAGGCGCGAGCGTTCGCCGCGCTGCAGGGTAATGTGGCCGGAGTGTTCCCAGCCTTTGAAACGATCAACGACGTAGCTGATGCCGGAGCTGCCTTCGGTCAGGTACGGGGTGTCGATCTGACTGATGTTGCCGAGGCAGACCACCTTGGTGCCGGGACCGGCACGGGTGATCAGCGTTTTCATCTGTTTTGGCGTCAGGTTCTGCGCCTCGTCGATGATCAGGTATTTGTTGAGGAAGGTGCGGCCGCGCATGAAGTTGAGCGACTTGACCTTGATGCGCGAACGGATCAGGTCGCGGGTGGCGGCACGCCCCCAGTCGCCGCCGTCGTCCTCGCTCTTGTTGAGCACGTCGAGGTTGTCTTCCAGTGCGCCCATCCACGGCAGCATCTTTTCCTCTTCGGTGCCGGGTAAAAAGCCGATGTCCTCGCCGACCGGCACGGTGACGCGGGTCATGATGATCTCGCTGTACAGCTTCTGCTCCAGCGTCAGTGCAAGGCCTGCGGCCAACGTTAGCAGGGTCTTGCCGGTGCCGGCCTGGCCGAGCAGGGTGACGAAGTCGATGTCCGGATTCATCAGCAGGTTCAGCGCGAAGTTCTGCTCGCGGTTGCGCGCGACGATGCCCCATACATTGTTTTTCTGGTGGCTGTAGTCCTTCAGCGTTTCCAGCACTGCTTCCTTGCCGTCGATGCGCAGCACCCGTGCCTGCATCGGCTGCTCACCTTCCTGCCACAGCAGCTGGTTCAGGAGCAGTTTGGGCGCGTCCGGGCCCTTGATCTGGTAGTAGGTGCGGCCGCCTTCCTGCCACGATTTCAGGTCCCGTCCGTTGCGATCCCAGAAGTCGCCGTCAATCTCGCGGGTGCCGCCGTACAGCAGGTCGGTGTCTTCCAGCACCTTGTCGTTGAAGTAGTCCTCGGCGTCCAGCCCCAGTGCGCGCGCCTTGATGCGCATGTTGATGTCTTTGGATACCAGGATGGCAGGGCGCTGGCCGTCGGCCTGCTTCAGTGCCATCACGATGCCGAGGATCTGGTTGTCGGCCTTGCCGACCGGCAGCGAGGAGGGGAGCGCCGCGTGCAGTGCTTCGGTCTGCAGGTAGAGCTTGCCGCTGGCGGCGTCGCGGCTGGGGCCTTTCAGCGAAATGCCCTCCTCGATGTCGTCGGCGCTGCTGCTGACGATCTCGTCGAGGAAACGGCTGGCCTGCCGGGCGTTGCGCGCCACTTCCGACATGCCTTTCTTGTGGGTATCCAGTTCCTCAAGCGTAATGATGGGGATGAACACGTCGTGTTCTTCAAAGCGGAACAGGCAGGTCGGGTCATGCAGCAGGACGTTGGTGTCGAGGACGAACAGTTTGCAGACGTTGCTCTTGTTGTGGCTTGCCATGAGAAAGACCCCCTTGTTGAAGCGGGGTCCGGCAGGGTGCCGGACCTGGCGCTTAAAGCGACTTGACGAACGTCAGCACTTCTTCGGCGTGTCCGGGGACTTTCAGTCCGCGCCATTCGCGCAGGATGTTGCCATCGCTATTGATGACAAAAGTGCTGCGTTCTATCCCTCTCACCTGTTTGCCGTACATGTTTTTCAGTTTCATGACACCGAACAGGTTACATACAGTTTCGTCCGGATCGCTGATCAATTCAAATGGCAATTCGTGCTTGGCTTTGAAATTCTCGTGCGATTTCAGGCTGTCGCGCGATACGCCGAGGATGCGGGCGCCGGCGGCCAGGAATTGCGGATGCAGGTCACGGAAGGCCATCGCCTCGTTGGTGCAGCCGGGGGTGTTGTCCTTCGGGTAGAAGTACAGCACGGTCAGCCCTTGCGGCAGGGTGGCGCTTTCGCCGCTGGTGGCGGCGGCGGTGAAGGGGGTGATGCGGATGGCGTCCATTGTGGGTTCCTCAGGTTTAGCCGTGCGGGCGGCGCAGCAGGGCCAGCACCGCGCCGCTGCCGCCTTGTTCGATGCGGGTCTCGCAGAAAGCCAGTACATCCGGATGGTGAGTCAGCCAGGCTCTGACCATTTTGGGCAGCACCGGTTCACCCAGCGAGCTGAGCCCCTTGCCGTGTATCACCCGCACGCACTGCCCCAGGTGACGGGCGCGATGCAGGAACACGGTCAGTTGCTCATGTGCGGCAAAGCGGTCCAGCCCGTGCAGATCCAGCTCGGCGCAAACCGGCCAGTGGCCGGCGCGCAGTTTCTTCAGGGTGTTGCCCGGTGTGCCGGGGCTGCGGTGCTGGCTGTCGATCTGTGCCGGTTCGAACCAGCCTATCATCCGGGCGAACAGCGCCTGTTCCACTTGCGGTGTCAGTGGTGTCTGGCTGGCACGATGTTGCGGCAGCGGGCGCGGCTTGGGTGGCGGCGGGGTATGGCAGACGCGGCCGTCCGGCCTGAGCGGGCGCACGTCCCGCATCAGCTGGCGGAAGTCCGGCTCGGGCTCAGGGTTGGCCGCAACGGCAACAGGCAAGACCCTTGCGGGTCTTGCCTGTGCTTTGACGGGCCTGAGTTGCTCCTTGAGCGACTTCAATGCGGCCGGGCTCAGTGATCCAGGAAGCGTTCGGCGTCCAGGGCTGCCTGGCAGCCGGATGCGGCGCTGGTGATCGCCTGGCGGTAGATGTGGTCCTGCACGTCGCCGGCAGCGAACACGCCTGGTACGCTGGTGGCGGTGGCATTGCCGTCACGGCCGCCGCGGGTCACGATGTAGCCGGTTTCGTCCAGCTCCAGCTGGCCCTGGAAGATGTCGGTGTTCGGCTTGTGGCCGATGGCGATGAACACGCCCATCACCTGGATGTCTTCGCTGCTGCCGTCGTTGAGCTTCAGACGGGCACCGGTCACGCCGCTGTCGTCACCCAGCACTTCGTCCAGGTTGGCGTTCAGCTTCAGCGTGATCTTGCCTTCGTTCACGCGTGTCATCAGTTTGTCGACCATGATCTTTTCGGCGCGGAAGGTGTCGCGGCGGTGGATCAGGGTCACGTGCCTGGCGATGTTGGCCAGGTACAGGGCTTCTTCCACGGCGGTGTCACCGCCGCCGACCACGGCCACGTCCTGGTTGCGGTAGAAGAAACCGTCGCAGGTGGCGCAGGCGGAGACGCCCTTGCCGGAGAAGGTCTGTTCCGATGGCAGGCCGAGGTAGCGGGCCGAGGCGCCGGTGGCGATGATCAGTGCATCGCAGGTGTACTCGCCGGAGTCGCCGATCAGGCGGAACGGTCTTTCATCCAGCTTGGCGGTATGGATGTGATCGAAGAGCATCTCGGTGCCGAAACGCTCGGCATGCTGCTGGAAGCGCTGCATCAGCTCCGGGCCTTGCACGCCGGTGACATCGGCAGGCCAGTTGTCGACATCGGTGGTGGTCATCAATTGGCCGCCCTGGGCCATGCCGGTGATCAGTACCGGATTCAGGTTGGCGCGCGCGGCATAGACGGCAGCAGTATAGCCGGCAGGGCCGGAACCGAGGATAAGCAGGGGGCTGTGACGGGTTTGGCTCATGTTTGTCTTTTTCCTGTCTGGCAGAGACGATAGTGCGTATTCTATCAGGAATGGATGACAATTCTGATTGAGTGTTTCAACGCGGCGGATAGTTTACGGTAATCAGTGCCCGGAGGATGGCGATGGCGGCAGTTTCGGCGGCGGCAGATAATCAGGTGGCGCAAGTGGCGCAAATCCTGATGCTGAAGAAAACGATGGAAGTCAGCGAGAGTGCGGCGCTGGCCTTGCTGGCGACGGCAACGGATGTCGCCGCGGTACAAGGCAACAATCCGCCGCATCTGGGTAGCCGTATCGACGTGCGGGCCTGATGCTATCGCTGGTTGAGCAAAAAGAAACGGGAGCCTTGGCTCCCGTTTCTTTTGTGTGGCGGCTTGGTTCAGGCTTTGATGCGGATGCGGGTGCTGCTGCTGGCGTCCTGCAGCAAGGACTGGCTGACCTGGTATTGGGTAATGGCTTGCTGCGAGGCGTTAACGGGAACGCGGGCTTCTGCCGGGGCCGTGCGCTCGGTACTGGCGACTGGTGCGGACTGTTCTGCAGTGTCGCGGCGCGGCTGCGGTTCGTTCAGCCGGTTGCCCGGGCTGCGTTCGCTGGCGGCGAGGGTGGTGTTCGGCTCCGGCTGGTTAATGCGGCGCGAGTCGAGCAATTGTGCCTGGAGTGCCTGTTCGGTGTTGCTGATGGCCTGGCTTGGGCGAGCGACCGGCAGCGTGCTGGCGGCAACCGCTTCGGCAGCCGGCGCGGGCGAGATCTGGCTTTCCTGTTGCTGCTCCTGCTGCAGGCGGCGCTGTTCCGCGGCCTCGCGCAGTAGGCTGGCGCTGCTGCTGGCCGATGCGGCGGAATTGATGGCATCCATGCTGGGTCTCCGTCACGACGAGGGGCTATGATTTGCTGTCAATCATAGCACAACATGCTGATGCTGCAGGAATTGTCGGCAGCCGCCACATCCACAGGCTGAGCGTCGCCCATATCAGCAACAGCAGGGCTGTGAGCCAGGGTTGCTGTAGCGTGGCATAGATGCTGAAGCTGAACGACAGGGCGATGGTGCCTAGCGCGACAGCCTTGGTTCTGGCGGTCATGCCGTGGTAACGCTGCCACAGCAGCAGAGGCGGCCCCAAGCGCGGATGGTGGTGCAGCCAGTGCAGCAGTGCCGGGCTGCTGCGGCCGAAACAAGCGGCCGCCATCAGTACGAAGATGGTAGTCGGCATCACCGGCAGCAATGCGCCGATCAGTGCCAGCAGCAGGCACAGCCAGCCGGCTGCCAGCCACAGCATTCTTTGCACACGCAATTTCATGTGGCGATTCCGGGGAATTCCTGTACTGATTCAATGCCATTTGTGCGCCATTTGCAAGTACACACCGGCGCCGGCATCATGCGATGACCGTCAGATCAAGCATGCGGTCGGCCAGTTCGGCAACGGAGAGTTCGCCGTTATCGTGATACCACTGAACCGTCCAGTGCAGGCTGCCCAGTAGGGTGCGGCGCAGCAGGCGGGTGTCCGGCTTGACCAGGCCGGCAGCGGCGGCTTCGTCCAGTGCGTCCTGCCATAGTGCCTCGTAGCGGTCGCGTAGCACGATCAGGCCGGGTTTGGCGGCGGCTGATACGCTGCGCCATTCGTACAGCATTACTTCCAGTGCGGCCTGGTTGTCGCCCAGCAACGAGTGCAGATGGACGTGGAACAGCGCGGTCAGCTTGTCGCGCGGCGTCTTGGCGCGGGACAGCGCTGCGGCCAACTGTTCGGTGGTGGCGGTGATGCCCAGCGCCATGACCGCGACCAGAATCTCTTCCTTGGTGCGGAAATGGTAGAACAGGCTGCCGGATTGCAGGCCGACGGCATTGCCCAGGTCGCGCACGGTGGTGCGTTCGTAGCCCTGGTCGCGGAACAGGCGGGCGGCGGCGCGCACCAGCTCCATGCGGCGGCTGTTATCTTCTGTGGCGTTTTCTTTGCTCATTTATGATGTCGCCGTTTCTTGTGAGGGGCAGGATGGCCGGGTATCCAGCTGCTTCAGGCAGGATTGAAGAACCCGCTCCGGCAGCATGTCTTCCAGGCAGCGCAGGTGCTGGTAGGGACAGGTGCGCTCGAAGCAGGGGCTGCAATCCAGGTTGAGGTTGACGATTTCGGCGTGGTCGCTGAGCGGCGGCGTGAAGTCCGGGCTGGACGAGCCGTAGAGGGCGACCAGCGGGATGTGCAGGGCGGCGGCAACGTGCATCAGGCCGGAGTCGTTGCACACTGCCAGCTTGGCCAGCGCCATCAGGTCGATGGCTTCGTCGAGGCCGGTCTTGCCGCACAGGTTGAGCGCCTTGCCCTGTGTCAGGCGGCCGATTTCCTCGCCAATGTCCTGGTCCTTGGCCGAGCCGAACAGCCACACCTGATAGCCGCGGCTGTCCAGTGCCGCCGCCAGGGCGGCGAAGTGGCGCGGCGGCCAACGTTTGGCCGGGCCGTATTCGGCGCCGGGGCACATTGCGACCACCGGTTTGTCCAGCGACAGGCCCAGGCGCGCGGCGACGGCCTGTTGGGCGGCCGCTTGCGAGCTGAGGCTGGGGTGCGGGATCGGGCGGTGCAGCGCGTGGCGCGGCTCCTCGGCCAGAATGCAGAAGCGCTCAACCATGGTCGGCAGCTTGTGTTCATCCAGCTCGCGGGTGTCGTTGAGCAGGCCGTAGCGCAGTTCGCCGGTAAAGCCGGTGCGCAGCGGAATGCCGGCCAGGAACGGGATCAGCGCCGCCTTGAGCGAATTGGGCAGCACCACCACCTGGTCGAAACCCTCACGGTGCAGGGCGCGCGCCACGCGCCAGCGCTCGCGCAGGCGCAGCTGGCCATGCCCGAACGGGTTGAGGTGCGCCTTGGCCACCTCCGGCATCCGCGCCAGCAGCGGCAGGGTCCAGGCGGGGGCGAAGACGTGCAGTTCCAGGCCGGGGTGGCGCTCGTGCAGGCGACGGTACAGCGGCTGCGCCATCACGCCGTCACCTACCCAGGAAGGGCCGATTACCAGTAGCTTTTTGATCATGTATCAAGCAAAAAAGGTGCAGCGCAAGCCGCACCTTTGTCCATTGGGCAGGAAGGCTTAGTGGTGGCCGCTAACCGGGCCGGTCAGCTTGTAGTGGGTGCCGCAGTACGGGCACAGGGCCTCGCCGCCGTTTTTCACGATCGGCAGGAACACGCGCGGGTGCGAGTTCCACTTCAGCATGTCCGGTGTCGGGCAGTGCAGCGGCAGGTCTTTTGCCGTGACTTCGATAAAGCGAGCGGTGTTTTCTTTCAGTTCTGCCATGTTCGGTACTTTCTTGTGTGCCCCGTGCCGGGGCGGCTAGCCAATGGGTTAATCGATGTGGGTGAGCCAGTGTTGCTTGCCGGCGTCCAGACCCTTGACGCAATCGAAGTAGCGCTTCTGGATCTCGGTGGTGATCGGGCCGCGCTTGCCTTCGCCGATGCTGCGGCGGTCCAGCTCGCGGATCGGGGTCACTTCGGCGGCGGTGCCGGTGAAGAAGGCTTCGTCGGCGGTATAGACTTCGTCGCGGGTGATGCGTTTCTCGATGATCTGCAGGCCCATTTCCTGCGCCAGTTGCACCACGGTGTCGCGGGTGATGCCTTCCAGCGCAGAGGTCAGGTCCGGGGTGTACAGCTTGCCCTTGCGGATGATGAAGATGTTCTCGCCGGAGCCTTCGGCCACGAAACCGTCCACGTCCAGCAGCAGCGCCTCGTCGTAGCCGTCTGCCGTCGCCTCGTTGTTGGCGAGAATGGAGTTCATGTAGTTGCCGTTCGCCTTCGCCTTGCACATGGTGATGTTGACGTGGTGGCGGGTGAACGAACTGGTCTTGACGCGGATGCCGGCTTCCAGGCCTTCCTCGCCGAGGTAGGCGCCCCATGGCCAGGCGGCGACGATCACCTGCACGTCGTCCTTTTTCGGCGCGATGCCGAGCTTGCCGGAGCCGTAAAACGCCATCGGGCGGAAGTAGCAGGACTTGAGCTGGTTGGCACGCACCACGTCGATATGCGCCTGGTTGATCTGCTCCTTGCTGAAGGGCAGGTCCATGCCAAGGATCTTGGCGGAGCGGAACAGGCGGTCGGTATGATCCTGCAGACGGAAGATGGCCGGGCCCTTCGGTGTCTCGTAGGCGCGCACGCCTTCGAACACGCCCATGCCGTAGTGCAGGGTGTGGGTCAGCACGTGGGTGGTGGCGTTGCGCCAGTCAACCAGCTGTCCGTCGTACCAGATGAAACCGTCGCGATCTGCCATCGACATGGTGAATTCTCCGCTGTAGTCCTGTTTTTAATGTGGCGCAATTATAGCGCCGAGTGTTGCGCTTGTGTTTTCAAGCTTCATCCTGCAATGCGCATTGCCACAGCGCGCGCACGTGACGGTAGTCTTCCTGCGGGATGTCGTCGGTGGTCTGGCTGTCATTGAGCCGCGCCGCGTGCTGCAGCCGGCGGTAGTGGCGATAGGCGCTCTGTCCCTGGCTGGCCAGCTCGGCCGGAATCAGGCCAACGTTGGCCGCAGCGCCGAGCAGGGCGATGTTGCCGCTGTTGCGGGTCAGCTCCGGGTACTGGCTGGCGTGCGCCAGGATCAGAAACTGGGTGATGAACTCGACATCGACGATGCCGCCGCGCGCATGCTTGACGTCGCCGTCGCGGGCCGGGTGGCTTTCCAGCATCTTGGCGCGCATCGCCAGCACCTCGTCGCGCAGCTGGCCGATGTCGCGTGGCTGGGTCAGCACCTGATGGCGGATGGCCTCGAATTGCTGACCGATCGCCGCGTCGCCGCAGACAAAGCGCGCGCGGGTCAGCGCCTGGTGCTCCCACAGCCAGGCATCCTTCTGCTGGTACTGGCGGAAGGCGTCGACGCTGCTGACCAGCAGGCCGCTGGTGCCGTTGGGGCGCAGACGCAGGTCGATGTCGTACAGCGAGCCGGCGGCGGTGACGCTGGTCAGCCAGGTGGTCAGCTTGCGTGCCAGCCGCGAGTACAGCTCGGCGGCGTCCGGGTGCTCATCATCGTAAAGGAAGATCACGTCGAGGTCGGAGGCGTAGCCCAGTTCCTTGCCGCCCAGCTTGCCGTAACCGATGATGCTGAAGCGCGGCACCTCGCAGTGGCGCTTGGGCAGGTCCAGCCAAGCGTGGCGCAGCGTGGCGTCCAGCACCATGTCGGCCAGCGCCGACAGCTCGTCGGACAGCGCTTCCAGTGTCCACATCCCGGCCAGATCCTGCGCCACCAGGCGGAAGGTCTGCGCGTGCTGGAAGTGGCGCAGGGTGTCCATCTGCGCCTCGACGTCACCCTGGCAGTCGGCCAGCTGCTGTTCCAGTTGCGCCGCCAGCTGCGGCCAGTCAGGTGTGGCGTACAGCACGCGTGCATCCAGCAGCTCGTCGAGCAGGATCGGATGGCGGTTGAGGTAGGCCGATACCCAGGCGCTGGCCGAGTACAGCGAGGCCAGACGCTGCAGCGTCTGCGGATACTCCTGCAGCAGCGACAGGTAGGAGGCGCGACGGCTGATGCTTTCCAGCAAGGTCAGGATCCGAGACAGCGTCAGGTCCGGGTTGTCGAAACCGGCGGCGACCTCGATCAGCGGCGGAATCAGCGCGTCCAGCTTCTTGCGGCTGCTGTCCGGCATCTGCTGGTAACGCTGGCTGGCGGCGAGGCTGCGCAGCTGGCGCTGCACGTCGGCGGCGTCGTGATAGCCGAGCTGCTGCAGTGTGGCGCTGATGTCGTTGTCGGCCAGCTCCTGCCACAGCGCCTGCAGCGGATGGGCGGCGGCGCCTTCGGTCGGCAGGAAAAACACCTGCTCGAAGTGGCGGGTGACGCGGCGGCGGTGCTGGTTGAGCGCGTCGAGGAAACTGTGCCAGTCGGCAAAGCCCATGCTGGCGGCGATGCGCTGCCGGTTGTCCTCGCTGGTCGGCAGGTTTTGCGTCTGCTGGTCGTCGAGGTATTGCAGGCGGTGTTCCAGGTTGCGCAAGAAGGTGTAGGCCTCCAGCAGCTCGGCCACCGTTTCCGGCTCCAGCAGGCGCAACTCGGCCAGCACGGCGTAGGTTTCGCGCGTGCTGCGCAGTTGCAGGCGGCGTTCGCGGCCGCCGCGGATCAGCTGGAACACCTGGGCGATGAACTCCACCTCGCGGATGCCGCCCGGCCCCAGTTTGATGTTTTCCGCCATATCGCGGCGCGCCACCTCGCGGCGGATCTGCGCGTGCAGCTCACGCATCGCGCCGTAGGCACCGTAATCCATGTACTTGCGGTACACGAAGGGACGCACCAGCTGCGACAGGTAGCTGTCGTCGCCGCTCATTACCCGCGCCTTGATCCAGGCGTAGCGTTCCCACTCGCGGCCCTGGCTCAGTAGGTAGTTTTCCAGCGCCGCCAGGCTCATCACCAGCGGGCCGGAGTCGCCGTACGGGCGCAGGCGCATGTCGACGCGGAACACCTGGCCGTCGTAGGTCAGGTCGTTGATGGCGCGGATCAGCTCCTTGCCGAGACGGGTGAAGTACTCGTGGTTGGAGGTCTTGCGCTGGCCGTTGGTGTCGCCGTCTTCCGGGTAGATGAAGATCAGGTCGATGTCGGAGGACACGTTCAGCTCGAAGCCGCCCAGCTTGCCCATGCCGATCACGATCAGCTGCTGCACCTCGCCGCTTTCCTCGCCGATCGGGTCGCCGAACTGCGCCAGGCTGCGCCGTGCCACCGGCAGTGCCTGCTGCACGGCAAAATCGGCCAGCGCGCTGATGGTGGTGACGACTTCGTGCAGATCGGCCAGGCCGGCGTGGTCGCGGGTGATCAGCCGTGCCATCACCGCGGCGCGCAGCTGGCGCAGCGCCGGCATCAGCGCGTCGATGCTGTCGAAAGCCGGCCAGTCGGCGAACGCCGTCATCTCCGCCAAGTCAAAACAGTGATCCAGCCTTGCGGCCAACCTTTCCAATTGTTCGGGACGGGCGCCCAGCAGGCGGTCGAGGTAATAACTGAATGCGCGCGCAGAGGCGATGGCGGCGGTATTTGCTGGCATAATGCGCTTTCAACGCTATGACGAAATCGTGACTGACCATTCTACCCCCACTTCCCCGTCCGATGTAACGCCGCCTGACCGCAGCTGGCGCATCCTGCGGACTGCCCGTCGCATCCTGCGTGCCGCTGCCTGGCTACTGGCCGCGGTACTGCTGCTGCTGGCCGTTTCCTTCCTGAGTTTCCGCTTCATCCTGCTGCCGAACCTGGACCGCTTGCGCCCGTATCTGGAGCAGTCGCTGGGCGACGCCAGCGGCATGGCGATCAAGGTTGGCCGCATCGACGGCGAATGGCTGTGGTGGGCGCCGGTGCTGACCCTGCACGACGTGCAGGTGCGGCCGGCATCGCGCGCCAGCGCCATCCGCCTGTCGCGGGTGGAGGTGATTCCGGCGTGGAAAAGCTGGCTCTATCTCGAACCGCGGCTGGCCAGCCTGCAGCTGGACGATTTGCAGCTGGCGCTGCAGCGCGACCGCCACGGGCGGCTGAGCCTGAACGGCATCGCGCTGTCCGGCGGCAAGGGCGACAACCGCCTGCTGGACTGGCTGCTGCGCCAGGACAGCATCACGCTGAGCCTGAAGCAGCTGAGCTGGCATGACCAGCTGCTGGCCTTGCCGGCGCTGCGGCTGGAAGGGCTGACCCTGCAGCTGCAGGACAACTGGCGCGGCCACCGCCTGCAGCTGCGCGGCCGCCCGGACAGCCCGCTGCTGCCGGGCCTGCTGCTGGATGCCGGCTGGCAGGGCGCTGCCGTTGCCGACTGGCGGCAGTGGCAGGGCGACCTGACGCTGGCCGCCGGCAGCGGCGAGCTGTCGCTGCTCAAGCGCTACTGGCCGACGGCGCCGTTTGCCGGCCAGGGGCGCGCCAGTTCGCGGCTGACGGCGGCGTTTGCCGAGGGCCGCATCACCGCGCTGCAGGGGCGCTGGCAGGTGGATGACGTGTCGCTGGCGCTGCAACGGCGCGATCTGCCCTTGCCGCGGCTGGCCGGCGAGGTGGACTACCGCAGCGCGGCGGCGGGCGAGCACCAGTTGCAGGCCAGCCACTTGACCTTGTCCGGCGAATTCGGCCCGCTGCTGCGCGACGCAACGGTGGACGCCAACTGGCACGAGCAGCGTGGCGGGCGCGTGCAGCTGTCCGGGGTGTCGCTGGCGGGCTTGTGGCCCGTGCTGCAGCAACGCGTCACGCTGCTGCGTGAGTTGCCGCTGACGGCGCTGGACGGCGAACTGGCCAACACCCGCTGGCAGTGGCAGGGGCCGTGGCGGGCGCCGCGCGACTACCGGCTGAGCACGGCCTTCCGCGAGTTGCGGCCAACCTTGAGCACCAGCCCGACAATGCAGGGCGGTGTCAACGGCGGATTGAACCTTGCGCACGATGGCGGTGCGCTGTCGCTGTCCGGGCAGGGGCTGACGCTGGCGTGGCCGCAGCAACTGGCCGAACCGTTGGCCTTGCAGCAGCTGGCTGGCCAGCTGCGCTGGCAGCGGCAGGGCCAGGGCTGGCAGTTCACGCTGCCGGCGCTGCGCCTGCAAACCCCCGATCTGAAAGCGGAGCTGAGCGGCCAGGGGCTGCTGCCGGCACAGGGCGCACTGCAGGGGCGGCTGGACATCCGCGTGCCGCAGGTGGCGGTGGCCCGCGTCAGCCGCTATCTGCCGGCGGTGATCGGCCGCAGCACGCTGGACTGGCTGGACATGGCACTGGTCGGTGGCACGGCGCGCAATGTCAGCGCGCGGGTGGAGGGCGACTTCAGCCGCTTCCCGTTCGGTAACGATGCCGGCGGCCGTTTCGATGTCGATGCCGAGGTGGCCGGCGGCGTATTGCGCTTTGATCGCGCCTGGCCGGATCTCACCGCCATCGACGGCAAGTTCGCGATGCGCAACGACCACGTGCTGGTCGACGCCGCCACGGCGCGCACCGCCGGTGTGGCGCTGCAGGCGGTCAAGGTGCGCCTGCCGGACCTGATGACGCAGCCGGCACACCTGCTGATCGACGGCCAGGCGCGCGGTGCGCTGCCGCAGATGCTGGCCTACACCCGTAGCAGCCCGGTGGACGGCTGGCTGGGCGGCTTCCTGTCGACCATCGACAGCCAGGGTGAGGCCGCGCTGAAACTGGGGCTGGACATTCCGCTGTCTGCGCTGCGGCAGAGCAAGGTGCGCGGCGAGGTGAGCCTGCCCGGCAATAACCTGCAGTTCCGCCAGCTGCCGCTGCCGCCGTTGCAGGCGGTACGCGGCGTGCTGAACTTCAACGAGCGTGGCGTGAGCTCGCCGGGGATCGGCTTTGCCGCCTTTGGCGGGCAGGGGCGGCTGACCGCGACGCAGCGTCGCGATGATGTGATGCAGTTTGCGGTGCAGGGCGACGCCGCCATCACCCCGGTGTTGCAGCAGTATGTGCCGCTGCTGTCACCGCTGGTGTCCGGCCGCACGCCGTACCAGGCCAATTTCGACATCAGCAATAATCTTGATGACCTGCAGCTGCTGCTGAGCCTGCGCGGGGTGGCGATCCAGGCACCGGCGCCGCTGGCCAAGCCGGCCGACGCCGAATGGCCGCTTCAGCTGCGCTTGCGGCCAACCTTGCAGGGCTGGCAGCTGGCCTGGCAACAGCAGGAACGGGCGCAGGGCACGGTGACGCTGGACAGCCACGGCAATCTGCGCGGTGTCGGCGTTGGCGTCGGCGCCGAGGTGCCGGCCAGCCCGCAACAGATCGGCATCGCCATCCGCCAGCCGCAGCTGGACCTGCTGCCGTGGCTGGGCGTGGTGCGGCAGCTTGCCGCCACGACAGGTACGACCGGCACGACCGAGCGCGCCGGCCTACCGCTGCAATTGCAGCTGGCGACGCCGCTGCTGCAGCTGGCCAGTTACCGCTTGCACGACGTGGATGGCCGCCTCGACTGGCACGGCGGTGAGACGCCGCTGCAGCTGCAGATTGACAGCCGCGAGGCTGCCGGCCAGTTGCGCTACAGCGCGGCCGGCGACGGGCGGGTGCAGGCGCAGCTGTCGCGGCTGACCCTGCCCTTGCCGGAAGAGACCGCGGCGGTAGGGGACGCCGGTGCCGGTTCGCTGCTGGCCGATGTCAGCGTGCCGGTGCTGGAGGTGGCGGTGGCGCAGCTGTTCTGGGAGCGCTACCAGCTCGGCCAGCTGACGCTGTTGGCGCAGCCGCGCGGTGAGCAGTGGCAGCTGGACAAGATTACGCTGCAGATGCCGGAAGGGCACCTGCAGCTCAACGGCGTGGCGCCGCGCGAGGGTAGCCGCCAGCCGCAGACACGGGTCGATGTCGCCTTCGATACCGAGGACGCCGGCGGGCTGCTGACGCGCTTCGGCATCGCGGATGCGCTGTACGGTGGTCGCGGCCGGCTGGACGGCCAGCTGGCGTGGCCGGGCCGCCTGCACGATTTCGAGCTGGCGCGACTCGGTGGCCAGCTGCGGCTGGACGTGCGCGACGGCCGCTTTGCCCAGGTCAACCCTGGCGTAGCGCGCTTGCTGGGCATCCTCAGCCTGCAGTCGCTGTCGCGCCGCATCCGGCTGGATTTCACCGACGTGTTCAGCAGCGGTTTTGCCTTTGACGCGATCACCGGCAGCGCTGCCATCCGCGACGGGGTGTTTGCCTCCGACGATGTGCGCATGACCGGGCCGGCGGCGCTGGTCACCCTGCGCGGCGAGGCCGACTTGCCACGCAACCAGCAGAATGTGCGCGCCCGCATCACGCCGCACATTTCCGAGAGCGTGTCGCTGCTGGCCGGCGCAACCCTGGTCAACCCGCTGCTGGGGGCGGCGACGCTGCTGACGCAAAAGATATTGCAAGACCCGATTAATAAGGTATTTTCCTTTGAGTACCAGATCAGCGGCAGCCTGACCGATCCGCAGGTCAGCAAGGTGGGGGAGAATGTCAGCCCCGCGCCGCCGCCCAAGACGCCCGAGGACCACAGATGAAGACAGCTTTCAAGGTCGCCGCCATCCAGATGGTGTCCACCACCCGCCTGCAGCAAAACCTCGACACCGCCGCCCGCCTGGTGGCGCAGGCGGCCACTGACGGCGCGCAACTGGTGGTACTGCCGGAATATTTCTGCCTGATGGGGCGCGAGGAAGGCGACAAGGTGCGCATCCGCGAAACCTTTGGCGACGGGCCGATCCAGCAGCAGTTGGCGGCGATGGCGCGCGACAACAAGGTGTGGCTGGCGGGCGGCACGCTGCCGCTGGCCTGCGATGCCGACAACAAGGTATTGAACAGCCTGCTGCTGTACGCGCCGGACGGCAGCGTGCACAGCCGCTACGACAAGATCCACCTGTTTGGCTTTACCGGCAACGGCGAGCGCTACTGCGAATCGGACAGCATCGTCGCCGGCAGCCAGCCGCTGCGCGCAGAAACGCCGCTGGCCGACATCGCCTTCGGCATCTGCTACGACCTGCGCTTCCCCGAGCTGTTCCGCCAGATGGCGCCGTTCGACCTGCTGGTATTGCCGGCGGCGTTCACCGCGCAGACCGGCGAAGCACACTGGGAGGTGCTGCTGCGCGCCCGCGCCATCGAGAACCAGTGCTACGTGCTGGCCTCGGCGCAGGGCGGCAGTCACGAAAACGGCCGCAAGACGCACGGCCAGAGCATCATCATCGATCCGTGGGGGCGCATCGTCGCCCAGCTGGACAAGGGCGAGGGTGTGGTCATCGCCGAGATCGACCCCGAAATCATCAACTCGGTGCGCACCCGGCTGCCGGCGCTGTCGCACCGCGTTTTTTCCTGAAAGCAAAAGTCATGAGCAACGCCATTTCCATCGCAGACAGCCTGCTGCTGGCGCCGTACGGCGTCAACGAACAGGTGATCGAGGCCACCCTCGGCCGCATGCTGCAGCATCAGGTCGACTATGCCGACCTGTATTTCCAGTACACGCGCAGCGAAGGCTGGAGCCTGGAAGAGGGCATCGTCAAGGCCGGCAGCTTCAGCATCGACCAGGGTGTCGGCGTGCGGGCGGTATCCGGTGACAAGACCGCGTTTGCCTACTCCGACGACATCAGCGCCTTCGCGCTGGGCGAGGCCGCCGATGCGGTGCGCGCCATCGGCGCCGTCGGCGGTCACGGCAATGCCGGCGCGGTGGCACTGCGCCGCGGCAGCAGCCTGTATCCGGCGATCGATCCGGTCGGCAGCCTGCCGGCCGAGGCCAAGGTGTCGATCCTGGAGCGCATCGAGCGGCTGGCACGCGCCATCGACCCGCGCGTGATCCAGGTGATGGCAGGGTTGGCCGCAGAGTACGACGTGGTCTACGTCGCGCGTCATGACGGCGTGCGCGCCGCCGACGTGCGGCCGCTGGTGCGCATCTCGGTGACGGTGATCGCCGAGCAGGACGGTCGGCGCGAGATGGGCAGCAGTGGCGGCGGTGGCCGTTACGACCTGACGCAGTTTACCGACGCGGTGATCGAGCACCACGCGCAGAAGGCGGTGCAACAGGCGCTGGTCAATCTGGAGGCGCGGCCGGCACCGGCCGGGCAGATGACGGTGGTGCTCGGCTCCGGCTGGCCGGGCGTGCTGCTGCACGAAGCCATCGGCCACGGCCTGGAAGGCGACTTCAATCGCAAGGGCACCTCGGCGTTCTCCGGCATGATCGGTCAGCGCGTGGCCGCCGCTGGTGTCACCGTGGTCGATGACGGCACGCTGTCGGCGCGCCGCGGCTCGCTGTCGATCGACGACGAAGGCAACGCCACCAACCGCACCATGCTGATTGAGGACGGCATCCTCAAGGGCTATATGCAGGACGCGATGAACTCGCGGCTGATGGGGGTGGCGCCGACCGGCAACGGTCGTCGCGAGTCCTACGCCCACATCCCGATGCCGCGGATGACCAATACCTACATGCTCGGCGGCGACAAGGCACCGGAAGAGATCATCGCCTCGGTCAAGGACGGCATCTACGCGGCCAACTTCGGCGGTGGCCAGGTCGATATCACCAGCGGCAAGTTCGTGTTCTCCGCCTCCGAGGCGTGGCGCATCGAGAACGGCAAGCTGACCTGCCCGGTGAAGGGCGCCACCCTGATCGGTAACGGCCCGGAGGTGCTGAACTACGTGTCGATGATCGGCAACGATCTGGCGCTGGACGAGGGCGTCGGCGTCTGTGGCAAGGAAGGCCAGAGCGTGCCGGTCGGCGTCGGCCAGCCGACGCTGCGCATCGACGGCGGCCTCACCGTCGGCGGTACCGCCTGACAAGGTTGGCCGCAAGCTTGCGCTATCCGCTCAACACGCCATCGCTGTGCGATGGCGTGTTTTGCTGCCGTCTCCGATAGCGGGATCAGGCTCTAGCTCAGGCTGACAATGGTATTGCGTCCGGTGAGACGGGCTTTGGTCAGTGCGGCCTCCAGCCGCACTTGCAGCTGGCGTGCATTACGGTCGGCCTCGTTCCAGGTGCTGATGCCGATGCAGGTGCTGGTTTCGCAGTTGGCACCATCCGGCCAGAAGGCAAAGCTGCCAAGCCGCTGCTGCAGCCGCTTGGCGACCCTGACCGCATCCTGCAGCGTGGTCTGCCGTAACAGCATCACCAGCGTGCCGTTTTCGTGACGGCCAACCAGATCGCCATCACGGCTGCTCTGCACGCACAGATAGCTCACCATGCGCCGGAAATGGGTACGGTTATAGGCACCCAGCGGTGCCTTGTCATGAATCGGCACGACCTCGGCATGAATCTGCAGTGCGGCCAGCGGATTGTGATAACGGCGGGCATGGCCAACCTCGATACCGGCACGCTCCAGCAGCTGGCCGGCAGACAGGACGCCGCTGATGTAGTCATCCGGATCTTCTGCCATGTTTTCATCGCCGGCCGGCAGCAGTTGCCGTACCCGCTCGAACAGCTCGTCCTTCTTTTTTAGCAGCTCGTTCATCAGCTGCTGCTGGCTGTGATCCGAAAAGGTAAAGATCAGCGTCGGATAAGACCATGCCACGACCCGTGCCGACAGCAGCACCGGGAAGCAGCGGCCGCGTGCCGAACATATTTCGCCTTCGATGTTGTAAAGCAGATCCTGGCGCTGAATGTCGCGCAGGATGTCGCCCAGCGGCGGCTTGCTGACAAAGCGCGCCAGCGGCTGGCCCATCAACTCCGGCAAAGGCAGGCCAAGCTGGATCGATGCCAGCTGGTTGGCGGCCATCACTGTCATGTCGGCACTGTCGGCCATGATGAAGGCACCCTGCAAGGTATCGATCATGCACTGGAAATTCAGATCGTCCGGCATAGACAGCCCCCCGCCATCAGTCTGCTGGTGCCGTGCCATGAAATGGCCGGCTGATTATTAACATTAGGGCCTGTCACCACTTATTTTAAAGTGGCGCAGGCCATGAATGGCTTCGGATGGAAGGCGGATGGTTCGCATCTGGTGATTCCAGGCACTCCCCCGGTAACTGCTCTGCGATATTTTGTTGGCAACTCTTGTCCGGCCCGCCCTTTGAGGTCTGGCCGGCCTACGGGAAGGGCAGGCCGGCTGACAGTTGACAACCGCGGCATCCGGAATGGTGCTTGCGGCCAACGTTGGCCGCAACGGGCTATGGCGTGCCGAGCGCTACCCGGGTTTCGCGCGGCCCCGGTGTGACCAGTGCAAAGCGGGTCATCACGTCACGGCCCAGTACCAGCCTGACATCGGTGTTCTGCCGTAAGCCGGTTTTTTCGGCAATAGCCGGTTTCAACGGCAGGCTGGCACTCAGCCGGGCTGCCACGCCGGCATAGCCGGGGCGGTATTCGACCACGGTAACCGGCTGGCGGAACGGCTTGCTGTTGGTGAGCCGTGCAGCCGGATAGCCCTGTGCAAGCAAGGCCTGATTCACGCGCCGGGCCATGCCGGTAATGCCGTTGCCGTTGGATACCTCGTACAGGGCAGTGCGTGCCGGTGGTGCCGCCTCTTTCGCCGGTGCAGGCCGGGCTGCGGCCAACATGGTTGGCGCCGCCGGCTCTGTTGTCTGCGGTTGCCCGGCGGGTGCTGGCGGCGGCACGATAGCCGGTGCCGGTTCCGCCACCGGCGATGATGCGGCGGGCAGGGCAGGCGACGGTGTTGCCACTTCGGCTGCAGCCGGCTGGCTGGCCGGCTCCACCGTCGGTGCCGCCATCCTGGTTTCTGTCACCGGTGGCGCTACCGTATTGCCGGCGGCAGCTGCCGGCGGGCTGACCGTGGCCGGAGCAAAGGCCTGCTGCACCAGCTCGGCCTGCGCTTTCTGCGCCAATGCCAGATTGAGGTTGGTGGTGATCTTGGCGTCGCCCGGCTTCAGGCTCGCCGCCTTCTCCAGCATGGCGGCGGCCTCGACCGGGCGGCCTTGCAGGTAGTAGGCGTAACCGAGGTTGTTGTAGAAGTGCGCGGTATCTGGTGCGGCCGCCAATGCCAGCTGGAATTCCATGATCGCCAGTTCGAACTGGTGCTGACCGGCGTAGAGGCTGCCGAGTGCGTTGTGGGCTTCGGCGTAGTGCTTGTCCAGCGCCAGCGCCTGCCGGAATGCCGGGATGGCGAGATCGTTCCGGTTCTGGCCCTGGTAGTAGCGCCCCAGCTGATAGTAGGCCGCGGGGCTTTCATTGGCATGACGCACCTTCAGTAGCGGCTGAAAGCCCCACGCCTGTTTTGACGGAAGGACCGACTCGCAGCTTTGCAGCAAAGGAACACAGCACAGCAGCGACAACAATAGCGGAGTGTTTTTCATGGTATTTCTCCCATGGCATGCTCGATAACGGCTTGTGCTGCCTGGCTAACCACCGCCGCCGAACGATGGCAGCAGCACGCGGTAGATCTGGATGAATGCCGGCCCCAGCAGTACCAGCAACAGGGCAGGGAAGATGCAGAAAATCAGCGGAAACAGCAGCTTCAGCGGGATCTTGGCGGCGGCTTCTTCTGCGCGCAGGCGGCGCTTGGTACGCAGGTCATCGGCATGCACGCGTAGCGATTCGCCGATGCTGGTGCCAAAGCGATCCGCTTGAATCAGCATCGCCACCAGGGTGTCCACCTCCTGCACCCCGGTACGCATCGCCAGGTTGCGCAGCGCGCGATCCTTGCTGCTGCCGGCGCGCAGCTCCAGGTTCACCAGATGCAGCTCGTCAGCCAGGATGGGGCTCTTGATGCGGATTTCCTCGCCGACTTTCAGCAGTGCCGCATCCAGCCCCAGCCCGGCCTCGACGCAGACCAGCAGCAGGTCAATGGCATCGGGGAAATGATTGAAAATCTCCTGCTGCCGCTGCTCGATGCGCCGCGCCAGGATGATGTTGGGCAGGTAATAGCCTACAGTTGCGGCAAACAGCATGGAAATCAGGAAATTATTGCCCTCCATCTGCCCACCGGTGAGGCCGATGTACAAAAACAGCACACCGGGAAACGCCAGTGCCAGCAGTGTCTTGGTGCCGAAGTACAGCGGTATCGCCGAGGTGCCGCGGTAGCCTGCATTCATGAAACGGATGCGGATCGGCGAGCTTTCCCAGCCGTCGCCAGGCACCGACAGCCTGGCCAGCGGTGTGGCGATCTTGATGGCCTTGGCCACCCAGGCAGAGGCATTGTCGGTATCCAGCGGCGTATCCGCCTGCACCACCGTTTCCAGGCGGTTTTTTACCCGGTTGGGGGCAACCTGCATCGAGATGGTCAGCGCCACGCCAAACACCACCAGGAAGATAATCGCCAGATAGATCCATTGTGAGGTATTCATGACTGTTTCCTCGCCATGACAAGTGTCAGACCTTGATCTTGATGATCTGCCGCATCCAGAAAATACCGAAAACCATCATGCAGCCGATCAGCGCGACCATGATGAAGCCGCTTGGGTCTTCCCATAGCACCTTCATGAAGCCCGGATTGAGAAGCTGGATCACGGCTCCCACCGCAAACGGCAGCAGGGTCAGAATCCACGCCGACAGCTTGCCCTCGGCCGACAGTACCCGGATGGTGCCGTACAGTTTCAGCCGCGCCCGGATCAGTGCGCTGATATTGCCGAGCAGCTCGGCCAGGTTGCCGCCGGTTTCGCGCTGGATCAGCACCGCGATCACCATATAGCGCAGGTCGGTACTGGGGATGCGCGTCGCCAGGTTCGTCAGCGCCTCTTGCATCGAGAAGCCGTAGTTGACCTCGTCGAAGGCGATGCGAAACTCGCCAGCGATCGGATCCTGCATTTCATCACCGATCATCTTCAACGATTGCGGCAAGGCATGGCCGGAGCGCAAGGCGCGGCACATCAGGTCCAGCGCATCCGGCAATTGCGCCTCGAACAGCACCAGCCGCTTGTGGCGGGCATTCATGACGATCAGCCAGGGAATGCAGGCGCCACCGGCGCCGATCAGCAACGACAACAACAGCGGCAGCGGGAAAAAACTGCTGACAACGAATGCGGCCAACCCTAGCGCCAGGCTGAAGCCGAGAAATGTCCCGACATTCAGTTTCAGCCCGGACTGCAGCAGGATGCGATCGAGCGCATGCACCCGCGGAAACGCCAGCAGCAAGCGCTGCACCACCCGGGTTTCGCTGAGCAGTCGCTCTTTCATCAGCTGCATGGTTTCGCCATGATGCGCACCGGCAGACATTGCCTGCAGGCGGCGTTCGATGCGGCTGGCCTCCGGGCCTTTGTACGAGTTCCAGGTCAGGAATGCACCTTCCAGCAGGAAGACCACCGCGACGAAGATCAGCAGGATGAGGATGGCAAAGGTCGTGTCCATGATGGCACCTACTCGAATCGTTTGCTGGGGTCGAACAGCGCGTCCGGAATCTCCACGCCATGGGTCTTCAGGCGCTCGATGAACTTCGGCCGCACGCCGGTAGCGCAGAAATAACCCTGTACCGTGCCATCCACACCGATACCGGTTTGCACGAACTGGAAGATCTCCTGCATGGTGATCACGTCACCCTCGGTACCGGTAATCTCCTGGATGCTGATGATCTTGCGCTTGCCATCGGTAAGCCGTGCCACCTGGATCACCACGCTCAGCGCCGAGCTGATCTGCTGGCGGATCACCTTGGGCGGCAGGTTCATCCCCGCCATGCCTACCATGTTTTCCATGCGTGTGATGGCGTCGCGCGGGGTATTGGCGTGGATGGTGGCCATCGAGCCTTCGTGGCCGGTGTTCATCGCCTGCAGCATGTCCACGGCCTCAGCACCGCGCACCTCGCCAAGGATGATGCGGTCCGGCCGCATGCGCAGGCTGTTGCGAACCAGCGCCCGTTGCGGCACTTCGCCGCGGCCTTCGATATTCGGTGGCCGGGTCTCCAGCCGGATGACGTG
Source organism: Vogesella fluminis (assembly GCF_014652335.1). Taxonomy (GTDB): domain Bacteria; phylum Pseudomonadota; class Gammaproteobacteria; order Burkholderiales; family Chromobacteriaceae; genus Vogesella; species Vogesella fluminis. Next base: position 96,011 of record NZ_BMYP01000003.1, read on the forward strand.
CGGCTGCTGCAGCTGCAGTTCGGCGGCATCTTCAATGGTGATGATGCGTTCCGTGTCGGAAATGAAACCGGACAGGATATTGAGCAGGGTGGTTTTGCCGCTACCGGTGCCGCCGGAAATCAGCATGTTGATCTTGGCCTTGGCCAGGCCCTTGATCACGGTGCCCATATCCGGCGTCAGGCTTTTCAGCTCGATGATGTCACTAAGCCGTAGCGGGGTGGCCGCAAAACGGCGGATCGACAGCATCGGCCCGTCAATTGCCAGCGGCGGGATGATGGCATTGACGCGGGAGCCGTCCGGCAAGCGGGCATCGACCATCGGGCTGGATTCATCGACACGCCGCCCGACACGCGACACGATCTTGTCGATGATCTTCATCAGGTGCGCGTCGTCGGTAAAGCGCACATCGGTCTGCTCCAGCTTGCCGCGCCGTTCGACGTAGACCTGCTGGAAAGTGTTGACCAGAATGTCCGAGATGGTCGGGTCCGCCAGCAGCGGCTCCAGCGGGCCGAGGCCCAGCATTTCGTGCTGGATGTCCTTGACCAGGCTGCGCCGCTCGTTGTCGTTGAGGGCCGCGTTTTCTTCGGTCAGCAGCCGTTCCACCAGGATCTTGAGTTCGTCTTTCAGGCGTTCCGGGACCAGGCTTTCCATTACGGCCAGGTCAACCCGCTCCAGCAGCTTCTGGTGAATGCGGGATTTCAGGTCGTGGTAAGACTCGTAATTTGCATTGACCGTGGATGCCGACCTGACGAAGGCCTGCATGGTATCGGGATTGGGCTGGATTGATTCGAGCCGGTCGCGCAATGACATGATAGCTACCCCTTTGCCGATGATCAGTCTGCTCGGGCCCGACATGGCGGGTTATCAGGCTGATGGATGAGTTGCCGGAAGATTTGTCGTTAACAGGTATTTCATCAGGTTGGTCGCACCGCGCATTACTCGGGAGTTTGCTGGGCCGATGTGGCGCCAAGCGCACCGCCAGTACGGGGCGGCTGTACCCCGCCCTGAATGTGCTGCAGCAGATTGCCCCACCATGAGGTTTCACCATTGCCGCTCTGTACCAGCTCCCGCCCGAGTTCCTGCAGCGCGCGCGCTACCGGATTGTTGGGCGACAGCTTGCTGATCGGGATACCCTGGTTCACCGATGTCGCCACCGCCTTGAAACTATTGGGGATGGTTTTGTACACCGACATCCCCAGCGTGCGTTCGACATCTTCCAGCCGGATATCGCCGCCTTTTTCATAGCGGTTGACCAGCAGCTTGATTTTCTCGTGCGAGTAGCCCAGCGAGCGCAGTACGTCCAGCAGGCGGCGGGCATCGCGAATGAAAGGCAGCGTGATCTGCAGCACCGGGAACACGACATCGGCGTGGTCCAGCGCCTTGATGCTGACCGGGTCCAGCGCGCGGCCAACGTCCAGGATAATCACGTCATAGTGATTGCGTGCCAGGTTGATCAGGGTATCGATATGGCTGGGGCTGACTTCCATCGCCTGCACCGGGTCTTCCGGCGCCGACATGATGCCCAGGTTGGGCAACACGTTCAGCAGGCTGGACGCAAGAAACGATGCGTCCATACGCATGATCTGTCGTGCCACCTCGGCCAGGTTGGTTGACGGCTTGTGGTCGGAAATGAACAGCGAGGCATCGCCAAATTGCAGGTTGACGTCGATCAGGATCACGTTTTTGCCTTCCTGCGATGCCAGGTTGTAGGCCAGATTGGTCGACAGGAAAGTCGAGCCGCTGCCACCCTTGCATGGCAGAAAGGCAAACACCTTGCCCTTCTGCCGCGAGGTATTCTGCAGGTTGCGCTTTTCCTCAACACGAAGCAGCGCTACATGCAGCGCATCGCGGCTAACCGGGGAGGGCAGCACCTCGCGCACACCGGCACGCATTGCCCGCAACAGCACTTCCGGCGTCTGGTTGCCGGATAGCAGAATCAGTGTGATATCCGGATGGCGCAGGTTCAGTTGTGCCAGTGGAGAAAAATCTGCCAATGCCTCATCGGTCACACATTCCAGAATGATGATGTCCGGCCGCAACTGGTCGGCAACCGGCGCCAGCATCTCCGCCCCGCCAGTAAACACCTTCACATCCCGGCTGCTGTCCGTTTCGACGAAGCGGCGCAGTTCGTCCAGGTTCTTGGTGTTGTGCGAAATAATCGAGATTCTCATGATGACGCCTCAACTAACAGTGGTTGTACCCACGGACGGCGATTGGCAAATGCAGTCAGCCATCAGGGCGAACAGTCGGGGTTGGCATCTGCGCCGGTGCCGGTGGCAAGACTTTCCCGCGTAAGGGTGGTGCTGAATTCCGGTATTTGCCACGATGTGCTTATAAACGGAAACGAGTAATGAAATGCCGGGGCGTTGGGTGAAATGGACACGGTCACACTCTGGCAATTCGCCGCACCGCTACAGCCGCTCGGCGCGTAACTGACCACGATGTCGTTAACGTTGGTAATCGGCACAAACTTCTGCATCGAGGTCTTGATCGCGGCGACATTCATGTCACACACCACCGCCAGGCGGGCACCGCGTCGCGTTGCCTCCACTGCCGAATTCCAGGTAAACATCAGCCGCCCGAACTCCATGATGCCAAGCAGCAGGGAGAACAGGATCATGGCGACCAGGGCAAACTCCACTGCCGCCACGCCACGCTGTGCATGCCTGCGGGACAGCCGCAGCTGTCGAAATGAGGTTTTCATAGGTTTGCCTTCATCACAGTGCGGATCGGATCAAAGGTGATGGTGGACAGATCCGCGGTAACAAACGGCACCAGCGAGACGAACTGGTAATTGCTGACCGTTACCGATACCAGATTCACGACAGGAGAGGCCCCTTGCGCCAGGTGATCGGCACAGCTCTGCCAGTCACAAATCGTCACCGTGGCACTACCCAGATACGGCGCCAGCAGCGAACCGGAGCAAGTCGTGTTGCCATAGCGCACCAAACAGGTCGCTTCGACATTCTTGGTGCCGGGCTGCTGTGCCGACAGGTAGCGGGCCGCATCGCGGGTAGCCTTGGTCACCGTGTTGTACTGGTAAAACGCCCGGCCGAATTCGGTGATACCAAACACGATGAAGATCAGCGGCAGCAGCAGGAACGCCATTTCGACAGCGGCAACACCCTGTTGGCGAGAGCGCGGTTGCATGGCTATCTCCTATCGGACCAGTGCCGGCACTTGCGGGCCGACACCGCCACCGGCTCCGGGCAGGCCCAGCGTGGCACACGGGTTGCCTGGCAGATCGGCCTGGCCTCGATATTCAACAAAGGTCTCTTCCCCTGGCCCTTCCATTGGTTGTAATAACAGCACACAAGCGAACTTCTGGATGTCTACTGCTTTGCCTGGGTCGCTCCACTCCTCACAATCAACAATCGGCATCAGTGCCATTCTGCGGTCAGCACCATTGGCAGCCAACTGGGCGGAGGTCGCACTGCTCGGGTTGCCATTCAGGTTAAGGCCAGCGGCAACATCTCCCTGGTAAATGGTGTTGGCAATGCGCGAGGCCAGAAAATTGGGCGTCGCCCCGGATGTGCCGCTGTAAGCGTTGAACTGACTCACCCAGGATGTCGCGGTGTAGGCAAAGCCGGTGAAATCCGGTGGGGCATTGCCAACATTATCGCTACCCTGGTACAGCCCAAAGCGGGTATTCCATGCCTTGGCAATGGATTGCTGCATACCGGTTTGCCCAACCTTATTGGAAATATCCAAGTTGCACTGCCCGGATCCGGTCAGCAGTGCGGAAAGCTCACTGGCACCGCCAGAAGGTGGCGAGTAGTCGATAAGATTGAAGTTACCCTCAAAGCCTCCTCCGGCGGTGAAACGACTGCCGTACCACTGACCAATACAGAAGCCATGACTGTCAGGCGTAGTGCCATCAGAACATGTTGTTGGCTCGGGACTTACATAAGGCTCTTTCTGCCGACACATCCCCACCGGAATGGCACAGTTGGTCTGCGACGGTGACAACGAAGCCACCGCATGGGAGGTAACGCTTTGTGCGCCTTGACCCATTACCCCCATGAACCAGGGCATGATGCCGGTTTGCGGCAGGGTGCACTTGGCGTACTTCATGTTGGGGATGCTGGCTGCTGCTACCGCATTTTTGGTGAAATAGGTGCCGGCCAGCGTTTCACTGAAAGTGACATCACTATTAACCAGAATCGAAACGGCATTGTCCTGGAAGTTGACATTATTCCGTTGTCCGACGGTAATGCCGGCACTTTCCGCCCGGTTCAGTGATTCGGCATCACCTTTCAGCTCTGCCGCCGCGGCCAGGGCGCAAGCGTCTGCCGCGTTGCTCAGTTCAGTCTTGGTGATGAACAGTCGCCCGAGGTCGGCGACCAGTCCCAGAAAGCCGACCAGCACAACGATACATAGCCCGACGATGATGGCTACCGCGCCCTTCTGATATCGCCGGCCCGGTAGCTTGCCTGTGCGTTTCATAACGCCACCTCATGCATCTGATCCTGAAACCGAATAGGGAAACAAGACGGAACTAGTTGCCGCCGCCACCCAACACGTCGATGGTGAGAATGTCAGCCGTGGAGGGCGGCTTCTGGAACGATTCGTGATAGCGGTCCATTCCGTCTTTGGCAGCCACACCGTCGATACCGGTAACCGGGTCCATGTCCTGAGAAGCCTCCGGATTGATGGTCTGCTGCGCCTTGGCCATGTTGACGGCATCACCGAAGCGGCTATCCAGATACGGCGTCGACGAACAGGCCGTCAGCAGGGAGGCCAGCAATACGGTGCGGGTAATCATCACCAGTTTGTAAGTTTGCATGACTTGGCCTCCTTATTTCACTTCAAAGCCGGATGGCGCTTGAGGAGCTTGTGGCTGGGCGGCAGGCATAGCACTTTCGCCGGAGCTGGCATCTGCGGCGGCGGGCGGCTTGCCTTCCATCTTGCCGCCGAGGAAGAACTCAGCCCGGCTTGGCGGGGTGTAGTTGTCGGTCGGCAAGGCGTAGTTTGGTGGCAGCGGTTTCACCAGCCGCGGCGTCACCACGAAGATCAGCTCGGTCTTGTCGGTCTGGAAGCTGCTGCTGCGGAACAATGCGCCCAGAATCGGGATCTCACCCAGCAACGGGAAGGCGCTGATATTGGTGGTGACGTTGTTCTTGATCAGGCCGCCGATGGCGAAGCTCTGGCCATCGCGCAATTGCACGGTCGTCGCGGCACGGCGGGTGGTGAACGACGGCAGAATGGCGGTGCCATTGAGGCCGGTGATATTGACGCCACTGGCGTTCAGCTCGGATACCTCTGGCGCCACTTTCAGGTTGATCCTGCCGCCATCCAGCACGGTCGGGGTAAAGCGCAGAGCGACGCCGAATTCTTTCTCTTCCAGGGTGATGGTCTGGCCGCCATTGCTGCTGTTCTGCGCCACCGGGATGAATATCTTGCCGCCGGCGAGGAAGCTCCCTTCCTGGCCGCTGATCGCCATCACGGTCGGCTCGGCCAGTACCTTGACCAGACCGTCATCATGCTGACCATCGATCTTGAAGCTGCGCGGGTTGGTCGTACTGTTGTTGGTGCCGCCCAGCAGCAGGCCGATAGCATTGGAGGCGTTGCCGGACAGGAAGTTGGTGTCCCAGTTAAAGCTCCAGCCACCATGATTCAGCACCCCGGCCAGGTTGATGCCGACCTGATCCAGCAGCTTTTTCGAGATTTCCGCCACCTTGACTTCCAGCATCACCTGCTGTGGCGCATCCACCGACAGCATGTTGATGACCTTGGATTCGCCGGCATAGGCTGCGGCCAACGTCATGGCCTTGTCGACCCGGGTCGAGTCCGCCACGCTGCCGGTCAGCACCAGCGAGTCGGAGGCGGCGCTGACCTTGATGCGGCTGCCGTCGCCGGCCAGCATGTCGTTGAGCGAGCTTTGCAGCGAGGCGGTATCCACCCCGACGGTGACATCGACCAGCATGCACTGCCCGGTACGGCTCAGCAGGATGATATTGGTCGAGCCGACGCTCCTGCCCAGCAGGTAGATCTCGCTAGGACTCAGCAGGATCACATCCAGTCCGGCGACACCATCTCCCACTTTCTCACGACTTGATTGGGGCGTGTACTTATTCTTCAACATAGCGATAGCACGCCGCTCAGCATTGCTGTCTATATTGGCGAGGTCTTCAGGTTTAGCCGCTTGCGTGCCGGCCGGGTTGCCCAGCAGGATGCGGCTGACCGGTGAAGTTGTCTTGAGACGGAAGGACTTGCCGACGGTGACATTGACCATCGGGGCCGATTCGATGGTATTGCACGGTGCCGCGGCGACAGGTTTCGTGGCGACCGTGGCGGCCTGAGTGGAGGCGGTCCACATCATCATGCAGCTGGTGGTGATTGCCAGCGCACCCAGATTCAGGCGGGGCAAGCGTGCTTCGACAGGTTTCTTTTTCATTATGACTTTACTCCCTAACGAATTGGGCTGGATGTCTGACAGTTAGAAACACTCGGTATGTCGAGACGTGCCGCTGACGATTTCTACACAGTTGGAGGCTGCTGCAATCGGGGCCGGGGCAGGCCGTTTCGCTGCAGCTTTTTTCACTACCCGCTTGGCGACCGGCTTGCTGACCACCACCGGCTTGGCCACCGGTGCCGGCTCTTCCTCGCCGCGCAGGAGAATCTGCTTGGTAATGCCGGAGGTTTCTACCGGTTTGGGGTCGACCTGATTGCGCAGTACCAAGGACAAGGTGCCAACGCTGCGCGCCAGATCCAGCTTTTCGGCTTGCTCTGGCGTAACCTCCAGCGTCACCGCGTTGACCACCTTGGGCTTGGTATCGTCGCGGCTGGCTTCCTGCGCCACCGCCAGCACCAGAATGTGCTCCAGCACAATCTTGGAAATACTCATGTCCACCTTTTCCTTGACGTTGGCTTTGGCGTCTTCGGTGGTATTGACGAGGATATCGACATAGTTGCCCGGCAAGGCAAAGCCGGCCACACCGATCACGTCGTTAACCCGTACCGTCATTGCACGCTTGCCTTCCATCACCACCGCCGACAGGCCGCCCTTGGTGCCCAGCGGCGCCAGCTTCGACTCCAGGATCGCCTCGCCGCGCAGCACGCTGGTTTTCAGCACCCGCCCGTCCAGCGTCTGCGGATCGATAATCGCCCCATCGGGGATGCTGCCGCTTGGCCAGTCAACCAGCCGCAACATCTCCGGCGTCAGCTTGGAACCGAGATCGACATCCACCGCCGCGATAACCACTTTCTGGGCGGAAACACTGGTCTGCTTGTTGATCCACTGCGATGCCATCACCACGGCCACCAGGCCGACGATGATGGACACCACGATCATTGCTATGGCTCTTGGGTTTTTCACAGCCTTCTCCCCACACTTGATTAACAGCTCAAGCCAGGTCGCAACCGCAACCTATCCCTTGGTGTAGTAGTTTTCCCATGCCCACGTCAGCAGCTCCTCGCTCAGCTCCGGCTTGATACCCTGGTAAAAGGTGAAGTCGCGGATCTGTTCCAGCAAATCGCGTGGAATACAGGCGAGGAGGGGTTTGTCGTGCTTGCCGTGCAATTCATCAATCACAAACCGCAACCCCTGTTCGGTAAAAGGAATGCCCAAACGGGTGCAGTTCTGTTCGAAAATCGCGCGGTAGTCTTCTTCCTCAAGCGTGCCGATGTAAATCTTGTAACCGAGCCGGCGCAGAAATGCCTCGTCGGCCAGCGTGCTTGGCGGAATGTTGCTGGAGAAAATCACGATCACGTCGAATGGCACCATGAACTTGGTGCCGGTATGCAGCGCCAGATAGTCCACCCGGCGATCCAGCGGCACAATCCAGCGATTCATCAGCATTTGTGGCGAAACCAGCTGCCGCCCCAGGTCATCGATGATCAGCAAGCCATTGTTGGCCTTGACCTGTGGCGGCGCCTGGTAGAAGCGGGTATTGGGGTCGAAATCCAGATCCAGCATCGACAGGGTCAATTCGCCGCCGGTGATCACCACCGGGCGCTGGCACTCTACCCAGCGCGCATCGTGCAGCGGCCCCTTGTCCAGCGAACTGCCGTGGCTACTAACCACGGGCTGGTGTACCAGCGGATCGAACAGCTGGATCACTTCGCTATCCACCAGCACGGCATAAGGAATGGCACAGTTGCCGGTCAACAGGGTGGCCAGATGCTCCGAGACATACGTCTTGCCGCTGCCGGGAGGGCCGTATACCAGGATTGCCCGGCCGGAGTTCATCGCGGCGCCAAGCTGGTTCATGGTGCTCTGGCGCAGGACGAACCCTTTGAAGCCTTCGGCCATCAGATCTTTGGTGACCTTCATATTGGCCACCGACTGACGCTGCACCGCATCGGTATAAGTCTGGAGCGTTACCGGGGCAGGGCCGGCGTAATGGCTTTTTTGCAGGAAGGTCTGGGTACGGTTGCGGCCAACGTCGGTCAGCGTGTAGGCGATGGTGGCTTCGGTCTCGTTACGGCCGGACACTTCACACAGTTGTTCGCTGCGCATGAAGGCCAGCAGCGGCTCTAGCACGCCGAGCGGCAGCCTGGAGTGGTTGACCAGATCAACCAGCCGGGTCTGGCCGTGAAAGAAGAGGGTCTTGCAGAGCAGCTCCACCAGAAACAGGAAATCCAGCCCGGTTTCTTTTACAGTCTGCGGGGCGCGGGGCAAAATATCGCGAGGAGGAGTACTGCCCTTTAATTCCAAGCCGTCAGGATTGAACATTTCCATCCTCCTCTCCAACACAAAAAACCGGACTGGTTATTTATGCAATGAGATATAGCCCAGCAAAAACCATTAACCAAGAATAATTTTCTGACTGCCAAACAACAAAAAATACACACAACAAAACAGCACATGTACCCATCGGCGCACTGAATTCCTGATGCAAATGCATCTCAAAAATCAAATTCCTTGCCAGACAAGATAACCTGCCGTGCCCATAGCAATGGCCATGGCATAAGGCAAGGTTCCCACCGAGCCCGCCATATCATGAGTGGAAGCAAGCCCACCGCCTGCGGCCTTCATGAATCTCATGAAAATCATGAACTTCACATTGCCCAGCATCTGACGGAAAGCCTTCATTCTCAAAGAGAAAACCAAGGACAACACACCGCCTGCCAGCAAGGTGCACAACATCACGCCAAAGATGGCAGGTGAACCGGTAAAACATCCGACCATGGCCATCAGCTTGACATCTCCCGCCCCCATGACGCGCAACAGATAAAGTGGCAGGAATAAACCGAACCCGAACAACAAACCCTTGAGCGCAGACAAAAATCCGTCACCACCCGGCAAGAAGGCCTGTACCAGCAGCCCGACAACCATGCCGGCAAGGACCAGCCTGTTTGGAATTTTTCTGCTCGCCATATCGGCAAAAACGGCAGCGAGGAGGAATCCAGCAAGCAGACCCAACCTCGCCCCGAATAAAGCACCCAGCGCTGCAGCTACCAGCCAAACCCACCAGGCGTAAATTGACTTCAATTTAGTTACCCCTTGTGTAATTTGATGGCATGCTATAGTGCGGCGGACAGCGACGATGCAATGTTTTGAAACACCCGAACCAGGTTCTGACCAACAGCAGTAACCGATGCAATAATAACCACGGCGATCAGTGCTGCAATAAGGCCATACTCAATGGCAGTAACGCCATCTTCCTCTTGCAAAAAATTTTTTGCGAAAACTGCGACCTTGTCCATTTTTAACACCTCCTGAAAACATGAAAAAACGGCAGACCCACCAGCCAGTATGACTACAAAAGCTGCACCAGATATCATGGTGCCTATCTTGTCATGGTATTTCTTGATGCATGCTGGCATCTTGAAAGCCACAACAATTACATGAAGATTCACAATGGCAAACTAGCCAATAACAAAGAATTGTCAAGAATTCTTCTAAATCGCGGCTGCAACAGCCACACCCACTTCAGCTGCAACGTTAGCAAACAGTGCCTGAAGATTCAGGCCGGTGCTGGTTACGGCTGTCACAATAACGACTGCAATCAATGCGCCAAGAAGTGCATATTCCACGGCAGTAGCGCCATCCTCATTGGAAAAGATTCGCTTTAAATGCGACAAGATAATCTTCATGGCGCCACCTCCGGGAGGATAGAAGCAAAACATTAATAAGCAACGCACCCTGATGCTATGAAAAATTTGTAACAACTGGCATAGAAATGGCATCATTCAAAAGAAATATTTATGTCAGTTGCCATGTTTCCTTGTTCTAGATCACGGCACAGTCATTGTCAAACGATTGCGAACTACAATTTGTTGGCTATAGTGCAGCACAGATATGACCTGATAATTTCGTTTGACTACATGGCATCTGCTGATCAGCCGCTACACCGTGCTTTGGGGGATTGCATAATGATTAACTTGAAAGTAAAACCCACGCCATCAGTTGTTGTTTTTATAGTTGTGCTTATCATTATGTCTCTCTTCCCCAATCTCGAGGATCCTGATTTTTATTGGCATTTAAAAACCGGAGAGCTGATCGTTACATCAGGGCAGCTGCCGCAGCATGACATCTTCACCTTCACCAGCTATGGAAACCCGTGGGTTCTCTCTGAGTGGTTGAGCCAGGTAGTTTTTTTCTTGAGCTACCAGCTGGCTGGTCTGCAGGGTATTGCCGTACTCACGGCATCGATTTTTATGCTGTGCTGGATCGTTACTTACAAAACCTGTCTGGATGTCCTGCGAGATGAAGGAAAGGCAGTCATTGTTCTCATTTTGTTTTGCGGTGCCATGGGCGCTGTTGCACCTCGCCCCCACATATTTACCTTCTTGTTTTTTGCAATGATTCTTGGAAAGCTTTTTTCGTTTAAATATGGAAATGGTAATATTGGTTTCTTGTCAATACCAGTGATCATGGTTCTCTGGGCAAACATGCATGGCGGGTTTTTCATCGGACTGGTACTGATTTTTGCATTTGCCACAACTGAGTGGATTCGCTATTACATGTCATCAGAAAAAGATGACGCCATGAGAAAAAGACTGGAAAAACTAAGCTTGGTGGCGGTGCTTGGTTTGCTTGCGACAGCTATCAATCCCCATGGCTTTCATTATTGGATTTATCCATACCAGGCTATCGTCTCCTCTGGCGATACCACTTTTATTAGCGAGTGGCAATCGCCAAATTTCCACCAGCCATTTTATCAATACTTCCTTGTTATTGTTTTTTTGTACTTTATCAATATGGTGTACTCAAGTCGCCGATCCGACATCACGGAAACCATCGTGCCACTCATTTTTATTGGCGGAGCATTTTTTTCAGTAAGAAATCTTCCATTGGCTGGTCTGATCATGGCGCCTCATGCGGCAATCTTCTATCGCGAGCTGAAGTTGGCAGAGTTCATCAGCCGGATCAGAAAAAACCGCAATGACAATATTCAGCAATCCAGACAGGCATCAGCCTTGGGAAAACTGCTCTCATCCGGAAATAAGCAAGTTGGCGAAGCGGAAACCATGATCAATTGGCTGATAATGATTGCATCAATAGTGGCCATCTCGCTGCACTATCCGGCCAGAAAAAAAGAAGTCGAATCCAGAATTTCAGACTTGCTCCCGGTGAAGGCCGTCGATTTTGTTGTAAAAAACGGGATTAAGGGGAATATTTTCAATACCTATCACTATGGTGGCTACTTGATATACCGGCTGCATCCCGTACAAAAGATCTTTGTTTATGGCAGGACAGATATCTATAAAGGTAACTTCATCAAGGAGTATCTTGAGATGTACAGTGGAGGAGAGAACTGGAAGAAATATTTCTATAAAAACAATATTGATTATGTAATTTGTGAAAATCTGGCTCCCATCAGGCAGTTACTCCTGTCCAGCAATGATTTCAAGCTTGTTTTTAATGATGGCAAACATTCTGTTCTGCTAAAAAACAATCAAAAGTATAAAGACATCATTAAAAGGTATTCGCCTTCCATTGAAATTTAGCAGTACGGCAAGTGCTGCAATAACGCCATTGAAGCCAACTGGAGGCGACATGCTATCTAGTCAGAGAACCGCCGATGCCTTTGCCAACTCCTGGAACAACCTGCCAGCCGGCTCCGTTTACACCCGCGACCAGTTTACGGACTGGATGAGTCCGCTCACCGCGGCCGATATCGCCGGGCGCCAGGTACTGGAGCTGGGTTGCGGCAACGGTAGCCAGATGCTGCATCTGCTGGACTGGAAACCGGCTTTTGTCGAAGGGGTAGATCTGGGCGATGCCATTCTTTCCGCCTGCAAGAATCTGGCGGGCAGGCCGGAGGAAAACTGGAAAATCACGAAAAGTGACATGACCACCTTTTGTGGACCGGGCCATGACCTGGTTTACTCCATCGGGGTGCTGCATCACCTGGACTGCCCCATGGATGGCTTCGATGCGGTGATCCGCAATGTCAAACCCGGCGGCCGCTTTCATTGCTGGGTCTACGCGGAGGAGGGCAACAGCGTGATCATCAAACTGGTCGACCCCTTACGCAAGATGACGTCGCACCTGCCGTGGTGGCTGACCAAGTACGGCGTGGCGACCCCGCTGGCGGTACCGTTTTTCCTTTATGCCAAAACCGTCACGGCCTTGGCCGGCATCAGCGGCGTGGAAAAGCTGCCGCTGTACCAGTACTGCCGCTGGATCAGCAATCGCAACTTCCGGTTTTTCAGGCATGTCGCCTTTGACCAGCTGGTCACTCCGCAAACGGTCTATATCAACAGGGCGACGATCGAGTCCTGGCTGGCTGGCCATGCCGATATCGACCAGCACAGCACCTATATCATCATGAGAAATGGCAACTCCTGGAAGTTTGGCGGCAGGCGCAAGGAGGCATAGCGATGCAGATCGCCGAGAAGTTCATGACCATGCTGCGTTGCCCGCTTTCGGGCGCACCGTTGCAGCAAGGCGACCATGGGCTGGCCAGCCGCGACGGCAGCCTGCACTACCGGATCAGCCCGTCCGGCGTGCCGCTGTTTGCTGAACACTTCTGCACCGACGACGCCAAACGCCAGCAAGCCCATTTCGAAAAAATTGCCGGCATCTATATCAACAATCTCGGCTACCCGCATACGCAGGAGTATTCGGCCTACCTTGACCGTGCCTTTCTCGACATCGCCGCCGAGGCAAAGCTGGGCAGTACCGCGGAGATCTGTTGCGGCAGTGGCGAGGCGTTCCGGCTGCTGGGCAACAAGGTCGGCACCGGGCTGGGCATCGACATCTCGCTGTCGATGCTGGAGGCGGCCAAGAGCAGCCTGCGAGATGCCGATCAGTATTGCTTTGTACAAGGCGACGCCACCGGTCTGCCGCTGGCTGACAACCTGTTTGACAGTGTTTTCATCATCGGCGGCATTCACCACGTCAACGACCGGCAGCGGCTGTTTCAAGAGGTCTTCCGGATACTGAAGCCGGGCGGGCGTTTTTACTGGCGCGAGCCGGTCAGTGATTTTTTCCTCTGGCGCTGGCTGCGCGCGCTGATTTACCGCCTGTCGCCATCGCTGGACGATAAAACCGAGCGACCGCTGCTGTACCGGGAAACGGTGCCACCGCTTGAAAACGCCGGCTTTGTACTCAAGACCTGGCAAACCTACGGCTTTTTCGGCTATTGCCTGCTGATGAATAGCGATGTGCTGGTTTTCAACAGGGCGTTCCGCTACATACCCAGGATACGTCTGGTCACAAGGTTGGCCGCAAGGCTGGACCACGCCATCACCAGCCTGAAGCCGTTCCGGCGCTATGGCTTGATCGTTATCGGCATGGCTGAGAAACCAGGATGAACACGGCAAAAATGCGCTTAGTCGTTTATTACATAATCATGGTTGGCATGACGGTTGCGGCCAACCTTTTGCTCAAGTCCGGGGCCGAAAAATCCGGCAACAGCCTGATTGAGCTGTTCAATATCAGGATCTTGTTCGGTTTTGTTTTCTTCGGGTTGGCCGCGTGTTTTTACATTCTGGTGCTGACCAGATTACCGTTGAATGTCGCGCAATCCTTTGCCGCCATCCAGTTTGTTGCCGTGATCATGGCCGCGCACTTTTTTCTGGGTGAGCCGATTGATATCACCAGGGCATTAGGCATCTTTCTGATTTTCTGCGGGATAGTGCTGGTCGGGAAATCCAGTTTCTGAGCAGCCATGCTGCGGTTTATTGCTTGTGCCATCCTGGAACGGGGAGGTACTCATGATTTCCGTTATCGTGCCGGTGTATAACGAGGCCGACAATCTGGTCGCGCTTTACGAGCAGGCGGTGGTGGTTCTGCAAAAGCTGGAACAGCCGTGGGAGCTGATCTTCATCAACGATGGCAGCACCGATGGTAGCCAGGAGCGACTGGAAGAGTTGGCCGCAAGAGACCCGTGCGTGAAGGTCATCAAGTTCTGCCGGAATTTTGGCCAGACCGCGGCGATGATGGCGGGGGTCGATTACGCGGAAGGGCACATCATCATCCCGATGGATGGCGACATGCAGAACGACCCGGAGGATATTCCGCGCTTGCTGGACAAGCTGGAGCAGGGGTTTGACGTGGTGTCCGGCTGGAGACAAGACCGCAAGGACAGCCCGATCAAGCGCAACTTTGTCAGCCGTGTCGCCAACCGCATGATTTCGTCGATTTCCGGCGTGCACCTGCATGACTATGGTTGCTCGCTGAAGGCGTACCGCAAAGACGTGATCAAGGGCGTGCGCCTGTACGGTGAAATGCATCGTTTTATCCCGATTTACGCCAGCTGGTTTGGTGCCCGCATTGCCGAGATCCCGGTGCTGCATCATCCGCGACAGAATGGTGTTTCAAAGTATGGCCTGGGCCGCATCGTCAAGGTCATCCTCGACCTGATGGTGGTGAACTTCCTGTCCAAATACGCCGGCAAACCGATGTATCTTTTCGGCGCCGCCGGCCTGTTCATCCTGCTGATCAGCCTGCTCACCGGCGGCTGGGCGGTGTACCTGAAACTGGTGGAAGGGGTGTCTTTCATCTCGACCCCGCTGCCGCTGCTGGTGGTGATGACCGGGGTGACCGGCTTCATGTGCATCCTGATGGGGCTGCTGGCGGAGTTGCTGATCCGCACCTATTACGAAGCGCAGGGCAAGAGCGTGTATCTGGTTGGCAAGACGCTCAATATCAAGGCGCGGTGCGCAACGAGGGCGGCCAGATGTGTGGAATCGTCGGATTTGTAGGCGCCGGTACGCGACACGACCTGGAGCGGATGAGCAACGAAATCATCCATCGCGGGCCGGACGGGGTCGGCTATTGGACGGACCCGGCGCAGGGCGTCTATCTCGGGCACCGCCGGCTGGCGATTCTCGATCTGGCCGGCGGCCAGCAACCGATGTGGACCGCCGATGGCGCACTGGGCGTGGTGTTCAATGGCGAGATCTACAATTATCGCGAGCTACGCACCGAGCTGGAGCGGGCCGGCCATGTGTTCGTGACCGATCATTCGGATACGGAAGTATTGCTGCACGGCTACCGCGAGTGGGGCGAAGCGCTAACCGGGCGGCTGAACGGCATGTGGGCGTTCGCGCTGTATGACCGCCGCCAGGCGCGGCTATTCTGCAGTCGTGACCGCTTCGGCAAAAAACCGTTCTACTACACGCTGCAGCAGGGCAGCTTTGTGTTTGCCTCCGAACTGACCGCCTTGCTGTGCCATCCGGCGGTGACGGCCACCGTGTCCCGCGCGGCAATCCGCAAATACATTGCCTACGGTTACCTGCCGGCCCCCAACACGCCATACCACGCCATCCACAAACTGCCAGCCGGCTGTTCGCTGGTCTTTACCCTCGACAGCAGCAGCTTGCGTCTTTCCCGTTACTGGTCTTTCGTGCTGGAGCCGGCGGACTCACGCCCGGCCGGCATTGAAAAGCAATGGCAAGAAGAGCTATTGGAAAAGCTTGATAAAGCCGTGGCTTGCCGGCTGGTCGCCGATGTCCCGCTCGGCGTGTTTCTTAGCGGCGGTATCGACTCTTCCGCCGTCGCCGCGCTGGCGGCGCGGCAATGCGGAGCCGGGCAACTGCAAACCTTCAATATCGGCTTTGACGTCGCCGGCTTTGACGAGTCCGCGCACGCGCGGCGCGTCGCCGCCTTGCTGGACACCCGCCATCACGAGGCCATCCTGTCGCTGGACGTCGCGCGCAGCCTGTTACCCGCCATCACCGGCAAGCTGGACGAGCCGATGGCGGACAGTTCGTTGCTGCCCACCAGCCTGCTGTGCCAGCACGCGCGGCGCCATGTCACCGTTGCCTTGGGCGGTGACGGCGCCGACGAGCTGTTCGCCGGTTACGCACCGTTCCGGGCGCTGCGCTGGGCCAGCCATTACCAGAAGCTGGTACCGGGCCCGCTGCACACGGCCATCCGCCTGCTGGCCAATCGCCTGCCCGTCGGCGATGGCTATATGAGCCTGGATTTCAAACTCAAGCGAACGCTGCAGGGGCTGAGCCATCCGCCCCGGCTGTGGCTGCCGGAGTGGATGTGCCCACTGGACGATACCGCGCTCGCCGAGTGCTTCATGGAGCCGGTCGATCCGGAAGAGCTGTTCTCGGAGGCCATCGCGGCGTGGGAGCGCTGCAGCCAGCCCAATCTGGTAGACCGCAGCCTGCAGTTCTTCACCGACATCTACCTGCAGGACGACATTCTCGCCAAGGTCGATCGCGCCAGCATGATGCACTCGCTGGAGGTGCGCTCCCCCTTCCTGGACATCAATGTCGTTGATTTGGCAAGAAAAATACCTTCGGAATACAAGCTGCGTCGTGGCGAAACGAAGTACATCCTGAAACAGGCACTGGCACAGGTCCTGCCGCAGGACATTCTGCAGCGGCCGAAGCAGGGCTTTGCGGTGCCGATTGCCAGGTGGCTGCGCGACGATACGCTGCAGCTGGACGAATCCGGCACCACCGCCGGGCTGAATGGCACCTTCATTGCCAAAACCGTTGCCGATTACCGGCAACACCACAGCAACCGGCACCACTTCCTGTGGGGGCAATGGACGCTGGCGCAGGTGATGCAACGTCATGCCGCGCTGGCCAGTGCGCCCGGCACAGTCGAGGCCATGCCTGTGCTTTAGGCTACAGGCACGACAACAAGCGCTTCAGCAAAAAGCCCTGATCGACTCGACCAGGGCTTCGCCTTGCGGCCAACCTTATTCCGCGTTCGCCAGCAGCATCTCGCTGGCGTGTTGCCGCGTGGTGCTGGTGATGTCCTCGCCGCCCAGCATCCGCGCCAGTTCGTCGATGCGCTGCACCTGGTCCAGCGGCTGGATGCGGCTCACGGTACGGCCATCGACGCCGGACTTGCTGACCTGCCAGTGCTGGCTGGCGCAGGACGCCACCTGCGGCAGGTGCGTCACGCACAGCACCTGGTAGCGTTCGCCCAGCTGCCGTAACAGCTTGCCGACCACCTCGGCGACGCGGCCGCCGATACCGACGTCCACTTCGTCGAAAATCAGCGTCGGCACGCTGGCAACCTGACTGATCACCACCTGCATCGCCAGGCTGATGCGCGACAGCTCACCACCGGACGCCACCTTGGCCAGCGGCCGCAGGGTGCTGCCCTGGTTGGCCGCCACCAGATACTCGACGGCTTCCAGGCCATTGGCGGTCGGTTCCGCCGCGGCGGACAGCTCGATGGCAAAGCGCGCGCCCTCCATCGCCAGCCGCTGCATCTCGGTACTGATGCGGGACGACAGTTCGTTGGCGGCCTGGCGGCGCTTTCCGGACAGCGCCTCGGCATGGGCACGGTAGCGTGCCAGCGCCGCCGATTCGGCGACGGCCAGCGTTTCCTGATCGGTCGATGCCTCCAGTGCGGCCAACTGTTGCTGCCAGTCGGCCAGTTTTTTCGGCAGTTCTTCCGGCGTGCAGCGGTACTTGCGGGCGATGCGCATCAGCACATCGAGGCGTGCCTCGACATCCAGCAGCTGCTTGGGGTCGTCGTCAAAATCGCTGCCGTAGCTGCGCAGGCTGTACACCACCTCGCGCAATTCGGCATCGACCGAATCCAGCAGTGCCAGCGATTCCGCCAGCCGCGTATCCAGCGCCGACAGCCGCCCAAGGCGGTTCTGCACCTGTGATAGCAGCGACAGGCAGTTGCCGTCCATGTCGGACAGCACATCCACTGCCAGCTGCGCGGTTTGCGCCAGTTCGGCGGCATTGGCCAGCCGCGAGTGCTGCTGGTTGAGCTGCGGCCATTCGTCGGCCTGCAGGTTCAGCTCGCTCAGTTCGTTGATCTGCCAGGTCAGGCGCTCGCGCTCGACTTCCGATTCGCGCGACAGCCGCTCGGCGTCCTCGCGCTGGCGTCGCGCCTGCTGCCAGTCCTGCCACGCCTCGCGCACGTCGCGCGCCAGCTGCGTACTGCCGGCGTAGGCGTCGAGCAGCGCACGCTGGGTGTCGGCGCGCATCAGCGACTGGTGTGCGTGCTGGCCGTGGATGTCGACCAGATACTCGCCGATGGCCTTGAGCTGGCTTTGCGTCGCCTGCTGGCCGTTGATGAAACTGCGCGAGCGGCCGTTGCGATCCACCAGGCGGCGGATCAGCAGCTCGTCCTCGTCGCCGCTCAGCTCGTTGTCCTGCAGCCAGGCACGCAGGTCCGGGCTGTTGTGGATGGAAAACTGCGCGGCGATTTCAGCGCGCTCGGCGCCGTCGCGGATCTGGCCGGCATCGGCACGGTCGCCCATCAGCAGGCCCAGCGCATCGAGGATGATGGATTTGCCGGCGCCGGTTTCACCGGTAAGCACGGTAAAGCCGGCATGAAAGTCGAGATCGAGCTGATCGACGATGACAAAGTCGCGAACATTCAGTGACAGCAGCATGGTCTTGTGATTTCTCAGAGCAGGCGCTCGCCCCAGTGAAGCTTGTGGCGCAGCATGTCGTAGTAGTTGTAGCCAATCGGGTGCAGGATTTTCAGCGTGTTGCGGTAGCTGCGCACGATGACCCTGTCCATTTCCATCAAGTCGCAGTGCGACTGGCCGTCAAAGTGCACGTGCGTGTCCAGCCCGCGCGTGAGCATGAACGCCACCTCGCAGTTGTCGCTGACCGCGATCGGCCGGTTGCTGAGCGACTGCGGGCAGATCGGCACCAGCGCCATCGCACGCAGTGTCGGATGCAGAATCGGCCCGCCGGAGGCCAGCGAGTAAGCAGTAGAGCCGGTCGGGGTGCTGATGATCAGGCCGTCGGAGCGCTGGCTGTAGACAAACTGGTTGTCGACGAACACTTCAAACTCGATCATCGAACCGAGCGCGCCGCGGCTGATCACTACGTCGTTGAGCGCCAGCGCGCTGGTGATTTCCGCCTCTTCGCGGATCACCGACGCCTGCAGCAGGATGCGTTCCTCCGGCACAAACTGGCCTTCCAGAATCTGGTCGATGGCGCCCAGCATTTCGTGCAGCGGAATGTCGGTCATGAAGCCGAGCCGGCCCTGGTTGATGCCGACCAGCGGTACGCGGTAGGCGGCCAGCACGCGGGCGATCGACAGCATGGTGCCGTCGCCGCCGAGCACGATCACCAGATCGGCAAGCTTGCCCAGATCATCGCGTTCGACCGCAGGGTAGGCCGGTGTGTTGTCGTCCGCCGGCGGCATGCTTTCCGCGTCGATCAGCACCCGCACGCCGCGCTGGGTCAGGTGCGCGGCCAAGGTGAGCAGCGATTCGATGATGTGCGGTTTGCTGTGTCGGGCAACCAGGCCGATCACACTGAACAGGTTCTTGGTCATGATGGATGCGTGATGCTTTCGGTGCCGGTAATCGGCAAGGCTTTCAGGTAGAAGCGGATCAACTCCGCCAGCGAATTGACGCCCAGCTTGTTGAACAGGTTGGCGCGGTGCGCCTCGATGGTGCGCGGCGAGACGTCCAGCTCTTTGGCGATTTCCTTGCTGGACAGGCCGTCGGCCACCAGCCGCAGGATCACCATCTCGCGCTCGGTGACTTTTTCCAGCTGCTGCTTGACCTCGGCGGTTTCCGCCTCATGCTGTTGCAGCTGGATGCTGTTGCGGATCGCCTTGCGCAGGCTTTCCAGCAGCCGGTTGCGGTCGATCGGCTTGGTGATGAAATCGACCGCACCGCCGCGGAAGGCGCGGGTGCATTGTTCCAGGTCGCCGTGGCCGGTGATGAAGATGATCGGCAGCCGGTTTTCCTTGATGCTGAGGATGTCCTGCAGCGCAAGGCCGTTGATGTCCGGCATGCGGATATCCAGCACCAGGCAGCCGATATCGCCGGGGGTGTAGGTCTGCAAAAAGGAAGACGCACTGTCGAAGGTCAATACATGCAGCCCTTGGGTGCCGATGAGGATGGCGAGTGCATCGCGTACGCCGGGATCGTCATCGACCACGTAAACGGATGGTGTCATCGATGCCATTATTGCTGTTCCTCTTTTGCGTCGGGATGGCTGTTTTTCAGTGCCGGCAAGGTCAGTGAAAATTCCGCGCCGCCGGTTTCCAGATTGCGGGCGGCCAGACGGCCTCCGATGCTTTCGATGATGGTCTGGCTGATGGTCAGCCCCAGGCCCATGCCTTCGCTTTTTGAACTGTAAAACGGGTCAAATACGTGCGGCAGGACATTTTCCGGTATGCCGGTGCCGTTGTCACGGATTCCCAGCCGGATGTGACGGCCACGGCGCTCGCTGTAGGCGAAGATCCGCATCGGCTCATCATTGCGGTTTTTCTCGGCCATGGCATCGACGGCGTTTTTGATCAGGTTGATGATTACCTGCTCCAGCTGGATGCTGTCCGCCATCACCTGCGGCAGGTTTTCTGCCAGATCGGTGGTGACGATCACCTCGCGCGCGGCCAGCTCGTTTTTGGTCAGGTCCAGCGCGCTGCGCAATGCATCGTTGATGTTGAGCGGCGCCACCTCCGGCTGCTTGCGGCTGGCCAGCTCACGCAGGCGGCGGATGATCTGGCCGGCCCGATTGGCCTGCCGCACCGAGGAGACCAGCGAAATGCGCAGCAACACCGGGTCCGGATTGGCATCGTCCATCATTGCAAGGCAGGCTTCGTTGTAACTCATGATCGCCGACAGCGGCTGGTTGATCTCGTGCGCCACGCCGGACGACATTTCGCCCAAGGTATTGATGCGGGCAACGCGCGCCAGCTCGTCCTGATGCTTCTTCAGCTGCATCTCGCTGGCTTTCAGCGCGGCGACCATGTCCTGGCGCAGCTTGCCGACATGTCGGAAACAGAGTAGATAGCGTGCCGCAACGTTGGCCGCATCGTTCAGCGGGATGAACTCGCCCTCGATCTCGCTTTCCTGGCCGTTGGCATCGATCAGGATGCTGCCCGGCGGCAGCATCGCCCGCATTTTTTTCTCGATCAGGCGCGGCAGCACGTGGACACGGCGCTGGTTACGCGGATAGCAGATGCCGAAATCGGCACCGGCCAGTAGCTTGCCCGGCAAGTCGTTATCGCCGGTCAGCACCATGGCCCGGGCATTGGCGTACAAAATCTGGCTGCGCGCCGATAGCAGCAATACCGCCTCGTCCATCGCCTGCAGTGCAATATGTTCCAGTGCAGCCCGTGGCTGTGGAGCAGGGGGGGGCGAGGGCGGCGGCCCGGGTGGCCGGACGGGGCGGTAAAACCACTGGCGGGACAGCAGGCCGGCGCCCATCAGGCCGGCACCGGCAAGCAGCAGCCACTGCAGGGCGTTCGGCGGCGACATGCTCAACTGCAGTACATATGGCAGGGTATGGCCGGGTGCGGCCAACGTTTGCTGTTGCCGCAGCAGTATTTGCGGGACCGCAAGCGGGGTGTCCGCCGGGATGGCATTGGCCGCCTGCGGCAGGTCCGTGATGGTACTGATCGACAGTTGCCACTGGCTATTTGCCGGCAGTGGCAGCAGTTGGCGCACGTCGATAAAAACAACAGCCACACCGCTTGCCTGGCTCAGCCGCTCCGCCATGCTGTCCGGCAACGCGCCGCCAGCATAGGCCGCCTTGACGAAAGCCAATCCCGGCGCACCATCACGATAGGTAAACGGCCTGCTGGCCTGCACTTCACCGCTGCTGATGGCGGCTTTGACTGCTGCCGCAAAAAAGCGGTCGGCAGCCAGATCCAGCCCTTGCAGATAGTCAAGGCGTCCGTCGGGGCGGTCCGGGTGCAGGTTGGCCAGCGGGATGTAGTAGCTGCGTGCGGGGGCGGGGTACCAGGCGCTGCTTTCCATCCAGGTGGCAGTGCTCTGGTCGCGGTACTCGCGAATCAGGAACGGCGTACGGCGGCGGTAACTCTGTTGTACTTCGAAGGTGTCGCGACTGCCGGTGTCAACCTTGTGCTGAAAGCCGGCCGCCACCACAAATGCAGGCAATTGCGTGCCGATAGTCCCGGGAGTGGCAGCCTGCGCGGGAGCCAGCTGCTGCAATAGCAATGTGCTGTAATCCAGCTGCCGGTTCAGCAATGCCTGGTTCAGCTGTACGGCCTGCCCGAATGTCTGCTGGTGATGGCGGGCAAGTTGCGCCGCCAGTGCATAGCACAACAGCAGGCAAAGCGCCCAGAGCAGCCACTTTGCTCCCCCGTATTGACGTGCCGTCTGCAAAACCGTTTTCGTTGTGATCAAATCCGGACTTTCAATGACTAATCAGCCAGGCCACGCTGTTGCAGCGTGCCCAGTACCTGTTCGCCTTTCATTACCTTGCCGGCAACGATTGCACGGCAATAGGGCGCGTGGGGATTCAGCTCATAATAACGGCGATGCTCGGTCTCGGCAGGATAAAAGGTGCCGGCAGGTTGCGACTGCGTCACGATTTGCACGCCGGGCGGCAAGGTTGGCCGCAACTCGGCCAGGACGCGTGCCAATGCGGCTTCCTGCTCCGGGAAGTGCCAAAACACCGCCGAGCGGTATTGCGTACCGACATCATGGCCTTGCCGGTTCGGTGTTGTCGGGTCATGCGTGGCGAAAAAAAGCCGCAGCAGATTTTCATAGCTGACGATTTCGTCATCAAACTCGATTTCGACCGCTTCGACATGACCGGTACGGCCGCTGCACACCTGCTCGTAGCATGGATTGGCGACCGCACCGCCGGTATAACCCGGTATTACCGATACGACACCCGGTACCTGGCGGAAAACTGCTTCGGTACACCAAAAACAGCCGCCGGCAAATGTTGCCTTGTTCAACATGATGTAGTCCTTATTCCGGCATGATCCCTGCTGGCTTCATTTCAGGGGAGTGTAGATAAATTATCTGCCAGCAAGCGGAAAAAGCCATCACTATCAACAGTTGTGAGATAGTTCACGTTCGCGGGTTTCCCGGTAATGCCCCACCAGTCCACCGGCGTCGCTCCCAGCGTCAATTCACTGTTCTGTTCCACCGCTACATATACCTTGCGCCCGGAGAACAGCTCCGGCTGCAGCACGTAGGCAATCACGGTCGGATCATGCAGCGGTGCGCCATCGGCACCGTAACGCTGCACATCGAAGCGTTCCAGCGTAGTCATGATGTCGGCCGCCAGATTGCCGGCGCGGTTGGGCAGGGCGCGCAGCAAGCCGATGCGCGCCAGCGACGCGGTCGCCTTGTGAGTGACATCCAGCGGCAGCATGGTGATGGCGGCGGCGCCGCACGCCAGCACCGTGGCTGCCGCGTGCGGATCGACATAGATGTTGAACTCCGCCGACGGCGTGATGTTGCCGCCTTCAAAGTAGGCGCCGCCCATCAGCACGATTTCGCGGATGCGGCCAACGATGTCCGGCGCGCGCACGATCGCCATCGCCAGGTTGGTCAACGGCCCCAGCATGCACAGCGTGACCGTGCCGCGCTCGCGTTCACGCAGGGTGCGGATGATGAAATCGACGGCGTGCTCCTGCTGCAACGGCATGGCCGGCTCATGCAGTGGCACACCGTCCAGTCCGGTCTTGCCATGCACGTGTTCGGCAGTGACCAGCGGACGCAGAAGAGGGCGCTCGCAGCCGGCATGGACCGGCACCTCCGGCCTGCCGGCCCATTCACAAATGATCCGGACATTTTTTGCTGTCAGCTCCAGCGGCACATTGCCCGCCACCACTGAAATCCCGACAACTTCGAGCCGGGACGAGCCCAAAGCTGTCAAAATAGCGACCGCATCATCCTGGCCCGGATCGGTATCAATAATTATCGCGGTCTTGTTCATGATGAATGGTTTGCCTTCAATGCAAAGGCGCCAAGGTTTACCACGCCCCGTTTAAAAGTCAATAGTTGGCCGCGAGACGGGGCCTTTCCGTTTCTGGTGAGAATGGCATGAAAATCGTATTGGCCCCGATGGAAGGGCTTGTAGATGACGTGATGCGGGATGTGCTGACCGGGATTGGTGGCATCGACTGGTGTGTTACCGAGTTCATTCGCGTCACCAACACCTTGCTGCCGGTAAAGACTTTTCACCGGCTGGCCCCCGAACTGCTGCAGCAGTCAAGGACGCGCGCTGGCACGCCGGTGCGGCTGCAATTGCTCGGCTCCGACCCGGTCTGTCTGGCCGACAACGCGGCAAGAGCGGCAGAATTGGGTGCCCCGGCCATTGACCTGAATTTTGGCTGTCCGGCACCGACCGTCAACCGTCATCGCGGCGGCGCGGTGTTGCTGAAAGAACCGCAAACGCTCTACGAGATCATCACCGCGGTCCGCGCGGCGGTGCCTGCCGATATTCCGGTCACCGCAAAGATGCGCTTGGGTTATGAAGATACCAGCCTGACACTGGACTGCGCCCGTGCCATCAGCACAGCCGGCGCTGCAGAGCTGACTGTTCATGCGCGCACCAAGGTGGAAGGCTACAAACCGCCGGCACACTGGGAGTGGTTTGCCCGGATCAAGGAAGTGATCGACATACCGCTGATTGCCAATGGCGAGGTCTGGACCCTGGAAGACTATTGCAATATCCGTGAAGTCAGCCAGTGCGAAACGATCATGATCGGTCGCGGCCTGATTGCCGCTCCCGATTTCGCCAAGCGCATCAAGCACCTGCAGCAAACCGGCAGTCGGCTGGCACTGGAGCCGTGGCTCAATGTGCTGGCGCATGTCAACAGCCTGTTCCTGCAATGTCAGCTGCGTGCCGGCGACAGCAGCTATGCCGTCAGCAGGGTCAAACAATGGCTCAAGCAGCTAAAACACAGCTATCCCGAAGCCGGCGATTTTTTCAATGAAATCAGGTCAATACAAGATTTTGCGCAATTGAAGATCAGGCTGAATGCGGGCTGTTGAACACTAGGTATTTTTACGAATAGTCATCATGCCGATCATCGTCGTAACATGAAGCATGCTTTCTGATATGGAATGGCGTTCCTCATCTGAAGCGTAGCGGAGACAAATCCGTGCTTCCAAAACCTCCTGTCATCGGTGACTGATGCTGGAGGTTCTTTTTTTGCCTTGCGTCCTGATGTTGGTTGCCGGAACAATGGGGGGGATGACCGGGATGAAGCCGGATTTTCCACATTTGATTTGATAACTTGTTGTTTTTAAAACGATATACGGTGTGAGAGTAATGCGCCCGAGCTGCAGCCTGTGGGCCGGTGCAGTGGGTTCCAATACGGGGTGCTTACGTCTCCAATTGATCACACCGGCGCTGATCCATCCAGGCCAGCCAGCCTGCCCGATGGGCTTGTGCGTCGTACAGGGCATGGTGCCAGGGATGTGCCTTCGTGTGGTATTGCGCGACCGCCCTGTCGAAGACGCCGGTATCAATCAACGGCCGCAGATCGAACCATCCGCTCAGGTTTTCCGGCCACTCGCCATCCAACGCATCGGCCAGCAGATCCCGATCATGTTGTGAGTCGCAGGCAATCGTCACGCTGCGCGGGAGCGTGGCAAACCAGTCTCGCAACCGGGCTTGCACCTCCACTTTGAGTACGATGGCCTCCTCGATGCGGCTGAGCTGCGTCCAGACGGCGGACTGGACGAAGGCGTTGCACTTCGAGCGGTCGAAATCCTGCACCTCCAGGTACAACTCCTGCCGACCATCCTCAGCAACCATGCCGATGCTGATCAGCTCGCAATCGATGAAATCAGTGAACTCAGTATCCAAAAAGATCAGCATCGGTATTTCCAGATTTGGTTCTTTCCCGATTAAACCGGTAACCCATGTCCTATGGCCGAGGGTGTGCAGAATTTTGTGTAAACGGACCATTGGCGGGAAACTGCCAAATTGTCCG
>NZ_BMYP01000004.1 GCF_014652335.1 Vogesella fluminis
GGACACTGCCAGACGCCCCTTAAACAAAGCCCAGCTCAATCGAGCTGGGCTTTGTGCTTTGCGGCGCGCGCAAAACGCGGAATACAGCAAGCCCGGCCTGGCGGCCGGGCTTGGCTTTGGGATAACTGCGGCCAACCTTGTGCTCCGCATTTCCCGTTGACGACCAATTCCCCTTGATAAGTAGCACCGTGGCGTGCTTCTGCCTGGCGGTTCGTGCCCGCTTCCTGTTGCTGGAAAGCGTTACAAAAGCCGGTTGAGCAGGCGGTCGAGGCGGATGCGTTTGAGGCGACCGAGCAGGGTTTTGACTGCGGCGGGATAGTCGCGCAGCGTTTCCAGCTGGCGATAGTGTTGCAGTAGCCGGGTGTGATGGCGGATGTTGTCGAGCTCGGCGGCGCTTTGCGGCGCCAGCTGTCCGGCGGGATCGTGCAGCAGCAGGCCGTTTTCGAGATCGAGACGGAAGGCGCGCGGGTTGAGGTTGTTGCCGGTGACCAGCTGCCAGTCCTGGTCGATCCAGACCCCCTTCAGGTGGTAGCTGTTGTGCTCGTGCTGCCACAGGCGTAGCTGCAGTTTGCCCTGTGCGATTGCGCTCTGGTTGCGTTTGGCGAAGCGGCGCAGATTGCTCTCGTACAGGTAGGGCAGCGCCGAAATGACGCGGAATGGCTCGCTGGGCGGGATGTAGAAGTCGTTGGCGGTCTTGTCGCCGACAATGATCTCGACCTGTAGTCCGTTCCTGATCTGCTTTTGCAGGATGCGCAGGATGCTCTTCGGCGGGTTGAAGTAGGGCGTGCACAGGATGATACGATGCTGGGCGCTGCTCAATAGCTGTTCGATGCGCTGGTTGAAGCGGTTGTCCTTGCCGACGCCGCTCAGCGGCGTGATGCTGATGCGGCCGCGCTCGGCTGTTGCCGGCGCCGGCAGGTAGTCGTAGCCGGCCAGCCGTTGTCGCAGCGACCTGATGTCTTCCTTGGCGGGACGTGGCAGACCGGGGAGATCCAGGCGCTGCACGCCGGGGGAGGGCAGCAGCTGCTGGCACAGGTAGTGCGAAAAGCTGTCGGCCAGCCCGCGATCCCTGATCAGGTGGTAACGGTCGAAGCGGTAGCGTTCGCCGACATGCAGATAGACGTTGTTGAGGCTGGCGCCGCTGTAAATCAGCCAGTCGTCGATCACGAAGCCCTTCAGGTGCAGCACGCCGAACAGCTCCCGTGTCTGTACCGGCACGCCGTAGATCGGGACCTGTTCGCGGCCGAAACGGGCGCTGACCTCCTGGTACCATTGCGCGTTGCCGGCTTGCTTGCCGGCGCCGATCAGGCCGCGTCGCGCACGGTGAAAATCGACAAACACGCGGATGTCCAGCTGTGGTCGTTGCTGCTTGGCTTGATGCAGTGCCAGTAGGATCGATTCGCCACCCTCGTCGTGCTGCAGGTACAGGCTACACAGGTGGATACGCTGCTGCGCCTGTGCAATCTGCAGCAGCAGTTGCTGATGAAAACTCTTGGCGTCGTGCAGCACATGGATGTTGGCCGCATCAACGGCAAAGCCGTTGCCGGCGGGGGCCGGACGGCGGGATGAAAAAAGCGGCATGCTGGCGAGTGGTGTCCGTGAAGATTGCAGTTGCCATTGTGAATGAAAAAAGGCCGGAATGTTCCGGCCTTTTTGCTTGTGTGGCGCTTATTTGCGGGTCTTGAATTCCTGCCACAGGCGGGTAGTCAGACGCTGGATTTTCGGATCCATCGGCAGCATCACGAAGCTCTTGGCCATCACTTCCTTGCTCGGGAAGATCGACGGGTTGGCCAGGTTGGCCTTGTCGATGAACTTGCGGGCCGGCAGGCTGCCCGGCGCGTAGGTCACGGCATTGGCGTTGGCCGCGGCCACCTTGGCGTCCAGGCTGTAGTTGATGAACTTGTAGGCGTTGTCGGCGTTCTTGGCGTCTTTCGGGATCACCATGCTGTCGATCCAGATGCCGACGCCTTCTTTCGGCACCAGTGCCTGCACCTTGACGCCGCTCTTCACTTCCACGGCGCGGGTACGGGCGATGTTGATGTCGCCGCCGTAGCCCAGCACCAGGCACAGCGAGCCACCGGACAACTCATTGATGTAGCCGGAGGAGGAGAAGCGGGTCACGTGCGGACGGATGGTTTTCAGCAAGTCGGCCGCGGCGCGGTAGTCGGCTTCGTTCTTGCTGGCCGGGTCCTTGCCCATGTAGTGCAGTACGATCGGGAATACTTCCGCCGGGGAGTCGAGCATGCTCACGCCACAGCTTTTCAGCTTGGCCGCGTGTTCAGGCTTGAACAGCATGTCCCACTGGTTGGCCGGCAGCTTGCCGCCCAGTGCCTTGGTGGCGCGGTCGGTGTTGATGCCGATGGTGTTGATGCCCCAGAAGTACGGTACCGCGAACTTGTTGCCCGGGTCGAACTTGGTCATCAGCTTCATCAGCTCCGGGTCCAGGTCCTTGTAGTTCGGCAGTTTGCTCTTGTCCAGCGGCAGGTACAGGTTGGCCTGGATTTGCTTGGCGAGGAAGGTGTTGGACGGCACGACGATGTCGTAGCCGGATTTGCCGGTCAGCATCTTGGCCTGCAGGATTTCGTTACTGTCGTAGACGTCGTAACGGACCTTGACGCCGGTTGCCTTCTGGAAGCCGGGGATGGTGCTTTCCGCGATGTAATCCGACCAGTTGTAGATGTTCAGTTCGTTGCTGGCAGCTACGGCGCTACCGGCGTAGGCGGCGCTGATGGCGCCCAGAAGCAGGGTGCGGGCAAATCGTTTCATTCAAGTTTCTCCTGGCGATGCGGTTCAGGTAATCGAACACGTTATTTTGACGGCAAAACGCTACTTAAAACCAGTGCTTATTAAACCCCCGCGGCCGGCCGGCCGGCAAGCCGCGACGCGAGGCTGCCGGCTCATGCCTGCTGTAGTAACTGCTGGCGTTCCCATGGTGTAATGGTACGCGCGAATGTCTGCCATTCAACCTCTTTCAGTGCACAGAAGCTGGCCACGAACTGCGGATGCAGCAGCGGGTGCAGAGCCACTTCGTCGCGCAGGGCGCTGATCGCCTGCGGCAGGCTGGTGGGCAGGGTGGCCGCCATGCCGTAGGCACTGCCGGATAGCGGCGTGCCGGGGGCGATGACCTGTTCCATGCCAAGCAAGCCGCAGGCCAGCGTGGCGGCGATGGCGAGGTAGGGATTGCAGTCCATGCCGGGCAGGCGGTTTTCCACGCGCCGCGCCGCCGGGCTGCTGTCCGGCACGCGCAGGCCGCAGCTGCGATTGTCGATACCCCACTCGACATTGATCGGCGCCGCGCTGTGCGGACACAGGCGGCGGTAGGCGTTGGGGTTGGCCGCCAGCAGCAGCATCGCCGCCGGCAGGTAGCGTTGCAGGCCGCCCAGGTAGTGCCAGAAGCACGGTGCGGCGCTGCCGTCCGGCTGGCTGAACAGGTTGTGGCCGTGGGCATCGACCAGGCTCTGGTGGATGTGCATCGCGCTGCCGGCGTCGTCGGCGAACGGCTTGGCCATGAAGGTGGCCAGCAAGCCGTGGCGTGCGGCCAACGTTTTGGCGCTGCGCTTGAACAGGAATACCTGGTCGGCCAGCGCCAGCGCGTCGCCGTGCTGCAGGTTGATCTCGAACTGGCCATTGCCGACTTCGCCGAGCATGGTGTCGCTGGCGATGTGCTGCTGTGCGCACAGCTGCTCCAGCTCGGCGAAGAAGGCGGCGTGGGCCGGCGCGTGAACCACGCTGTAGGGCTGGCGCGTGGCGTTAAGCGGCTGGCCGTCGGCGGCGAGCAGGTAGAACTCGATCTCGGGCGCGACCACCGGCTGCCAGCCGCGCTGCCGGTAGGCGGCCAGCACACGCTGCAGTACGTTGCGCGGCGCGAACGGGATCGGCTCACCGTCGGCGTCGAGACAGTCGTGGATCAGCTGCGCGACGCGCTGGCCGTTGCCGCTGTCCGGCTTCAGGCACAGGGTGCGCGGATCGGCGCGCAGGCGCATGTCGGGGTCGCTGTCGGCGACCAGTTGCTGTTGCGGATCGCCGTCCAGGGTCTGGATCAGGCTGACCTGTGGGAAGCGCTGTTCGGCGCTGTCGAGATAGCTGTGGCAGGGAATGAGTTTGCCGCGCACCTGGCCGTTGAGATCGGGAAACAGGCACTCGATGTGGCTGACGCGTTGCTCGCTCAGCCATTGCTGCAGATCGGACATGTCGGATACCTTTGCTGCGTGAGTTGTCGGGAAACGGACAATTCAGCGCGGGCGGCCGTAGGTACTGAGCGGCTGCTCAAAGACGCCCAGCGGCAGCCGGATCTGGCTGGCGGCAACGGGCGTGGTGCAGCAATAGGGCATCGTGGACTCCGGGCGGCGGGTCGTGTGTTTATTTTTTTAACCTAAAAATCGCAAAAACGTCAATTTTATTTAACGATGGCCTCCGACGATGGGCGCCGGCGCCACACCTTGCTCATGGCGGCTACCGGCAAAATGTGCAAAAATCCGGTCAACTAACGATATTGCAGGTTTTGTCATGCTGGACCGGGACGGATACCGCCCCAATGTCGGAATCATCCTCGTCAATCATCATAACGAGGTGTTCTGGGGCAAGCGCGTGCGCGAGCACTCGTGGCAGTTTCCACAGGGCGGCATCAAGCCGGGCGAAAGCCCGGAAGCCGCCATGTATCGTGAACTGGAAGAAGAAGTCGGCCTGTTGCCGCAGCACGTCAAGATTCTGGGGCGTACCCGCGACTGGTTGCGCTACGACGTGCCTACCAACTGGGTGCGCCGCGAGTGGCGCGGCAGCTATCGCGGCCAGAAGCAGATCTGGTTCCTGTTGCGGCTCACCGGCCGCGATTGCGACGTGTGCCTGCGCGCCACCAACCATCCGGAGTTCGACGGCTGGCGCTGGAGCGACTACTGGGAACCGATCGACAACGTGATCGAATTCAAGCGCGACGTGTACGAGCGCGCGCTCACCGAGCTGATGCGCTTCATCAAGGGCGTGGAAAGCCGTGGCGAATATCTGGGGCGGGTGGCTGGCAGCCGGCACCGGCAACCGGACGGGAGCTAATCCTTGAGCAATTCGATGCCTTCGCGGCCACGCACTGCATTTGCAGGCGTGGCCGTTGTTGCTGCCTGGTCGGCATGGCTGCCGGCCGACGTCGCGGTGTGGTGGATGGAAGCGCTGCCGGCGGTGGTCGGCCTGCCGCTGGTCTGGCTGCTGTGGCGGCGTTTTCCGTGGACAAGGTTGGCCGCATGGGCGATGGCGCTGCACGCGGTGGTGCTGCTGGTCGGCGCACACTACACCTACGCCGAAACCCCGCTCGGCTTCTGGCTGCAGGAGGCCTTCGACTTTAGCCGCAACCACTACGACCGCATCGGCCATATCGCGCAGGGCTTCTTCCCGGCGCTGCTGGCGCGCGAGGTGCTCAGCCGCAAGACGCCATTGCGTGGCGGCTGGCTGGCCTTTCTCGCTACCTGTTTCTGCCTGGCCTTCTCCGCGCTGTACGAGCTGATCGAATGGTGGGCGGCGCTGGCCCTGGGCGCCGGTGCCGATGCCTTTCTCGCCACCCAGGGCGACCCGTGGGATACGCAGTGGGACATGTTCCTGGCGCTGTGCGGCGCCGTGCTGGCGCAGCTGACACTGGCGCCGCTCCACAACCGACAACTCGCGACGCTGCAGGCGGCGCGTTACTGAATCTCTGAATAGAGCAACCATGACGCAACAGAATTACGACGAATCCTCGGTCCGGGTACTCAAGGGGCTGGAGCCGGTCAAGGAACGGCCCGGCATGTACACCCGCACCACCGACCCCACCCACATCTGCCAGGAAGTGATCGACAACGCCGCCGACGAGGCGCTGGGCGGCTTCGCGCGCAAGATCGCGGTCACCGTGCACCTGGACGGCTCGCTGAGCGTGGAAGACGACGGCCGCGGCATCCCGGTCGGCCTGCATCCGCAGGAAGGCGTGCCGGTGGTGGAACTGGTGTTCACCCGCCTGCACGCCGGCGGCAAGTTTAACAAGAAGGACGGCGGCGCCTACGCTTTCTCCGGCGGCCTGCACGGCGTCGGCGTGTCGGTGACCAACGCGCTGTCGACGCGGCTGGAAGTGGAGGTCAAGCGCGAGGGCGGCGTGCACCGACTGGTATTCGCCGGCGGCGATGTGATCGAAGCGCTGGCGCGCATCGGCGACTGCGGCCCGCGCACCAGCGGCACCCGCGTGCGGGTGTGGCCGGACGGCAAGTATTTCGAAAGCCCGCGCTACTCGATGCAGGAGCTGGAACGCCTGCTGCGCGCCAAGGCGGTGCTGCTGCCGGGCGTGGCGGTGACGCTGACGGTGGAGCGCCCGGGCGGCGACGAGGTCAAGGTGTGGCAGTACCCAGAAGGGCTAAAGAGCTATCTGGCCGAACTGTGCGGCGACGACGAGCCTATCGCGCCGCTGTTCGCCGGCGAAGCCTACATCGGCGACGACCACGAGCAGTTCGCCCGCGGTGAGGGCGTGCAGTGGGCGATGGCCTGGTTCGAGGACGGCGCCAGCGGCGAGAGCTACGTCAACCTGATCCCGACCCCGGTGGGCGGCACCCACGAGGCCGGCCTGCGCGCCGGCGTGTTCGACGCGGTGAAGAGCTTCATCGACCACCACAACCTGCTGCCGCGCGGCGTGAAAATCATGGCCGAGGACGTGTGGAGCCGCGTGCGCTTCGTGCTGTCCGCCCGTGTGCTGGACCCGCAGTTCCAGGGCCAGACCAAGGACAAGCTCACCAGCCGCGATGCGCTGAAGCTGATCTCGGGCCTGGCGCGCGACCCGGTGGAGCTGTGGCTGAACCAGCACGTGGAAGCCGGCAAAAGAATCGCCGAGCTGGCCATCCGCCAGGCGCAGAGCCGCCTGAAGTCGGTGAAGAAGGTGGAGAAGAAAAAAGGCTCCGGCGTGGCGGTGCTGCCGGGCAAGCTCACCGACTGTGAGAGCGAGGACATCGAGCGCAACGAGCTGTTCCTGGTGGAGGGCGACTCCGCCGGCGGCTCGGCCAAGCTGGCGCGCGACAAGGAATACCAAGCCATTCTGCCGCTGCGCGGCAAGGTGCTCAACAGCTGGGAGACCGACCGCGACCAGCTGTTCTCCAATGCCGAGATCCACGACATCGCCGTGGCCATCGGCGTGGACCCGCACGGCGTGGACGACACGCCGGACCTGTCCGGCCTGCGCTACGGCAAGATCGCCATCCTGTCCGACGCCGACGTGGACGGCTCGCACATCCAGGTGCTGCTGCTGACGCTGTTCTTCCGCCACTTCCCGCGCCTGGTCGACAACGGCAACATCTACATCGCCCAGCCGCCGCTGTTCCGCGTCGACGTGCCGGGCCAGGGCAAGAACCGGCCGCCGCGCAAGTTGTACGCGCTGGACGAGGGCGAGATGACCGCGATCCTCGACCGCCTGCGCAGCGAAGGGGTGAAGGAAAACGCGTGGAGCATCTCGCGCTTCAAGGGCCTGGGCGAGATGAACCCGGAGCAGCTGAAGGACACCACCATGAACCCGGACACCCGCCGCCTGTCGCGGGTGCGGGTGCGCGCCGGCGCCTTTGCCGAAACGCGCGACATGTTCGTGATGCTGATGGGCAAGGGTGAGGCCTCCAGCCGCCGCAGCTGGATGGAAGCCAAGGGCAACGAGGTCGAAGCCGACATCTGAGCCGTATCGGCGCCGCAAGGTTGGCCGCAAGCCCGTCCGGGCTGGCGGCCTTTTGGTTGCGGTCAACCTTGCGCGCCAGCGGCAGCAGGGCTGGCTACAATTCGGCTATAGCCACCACGAGAAGCATCATGTCCCGTCTGCTCTACTTGCAGTCCGGCGGCCCCAGCGCCGTGCTCAACAGCTCCGCCCAGGGCGTGATCGAGGCCGCGCGTGCGCGCGGCGTGGCGGTGTGCGCCGCCGCCGACGGCCTCGCCGGGCTGCGTGCCGGGCGGCTGCTGGATCTGGACGCCGCCGGCGCCGACGATATCGCCCGCCTCGGTAGCCTGCCGGGGGCGGCGTTCGGCAGCAGCCGCGACATCCTGGCGCCGTTCGAGGACGATGCCGCCGGCTGGCAACAGCTGGCCGAGGTGCTGCGCCGCTTCGACATCGGCCAGGTGCTGCTCAACGGCGGCAACGGCTCGATGGAGACGGCGCAGCTGCTGCAGCAGCTGGGCGAGCGTTTCGCGCTGTCGCTGCAGGTGGTCGGCATTCCGAAGACCATCGACAACGATCTGGAGGGCACCGATTTCAGCCCCGGTTTCCCGTCGGCGGCGAAGTATCTGGCCAGCAGCCTGCGCGAGGTGACGCTGGACGTGCTGAGCATGGCGCAGCAGCGGGTGTTCATCATGGAGACCATGGGCCGCCACGTCGGCTGGCTGACTGCGGCCTGCGCGCTGGCGGCGTTGCCGGGCGAGGAGGCACCGTTGTTGTTGCTGCCGGAGGTGGCGTTCGACGAGGCGCGGCTGCTGGCAGCGGTGCGGCAGCGGCTGGCGGCGCGCGGCTGCTGCGTGATCGCGGTGTCGGAGGGGCTGCGCCATGCCGACGGCCGTTTCGTGGCGCAACTGCAGGCCGATGCGGTGTACGGCCACGAGCACCTCGGCGGCGCCGGCATGTGGCTGGCGCAACGGCTGCAACAGCAACTGGGGGTGAAGGCGCACGTGGCGCTGGTGGACTGCCTGCAGCGCGCGGCGCGGCATCTGGTGTCGGCGGTCGATGCGCAGCAGGCTTACCGACTGGGACAGCAGGCGGTGGCGATGGCGCTGGCCGGGCAGGGCGGGGTGATGCTGGCGCTGCAGCGGCAGCAGGGCGCCGCCGGCGTCGACTGGCAAGTGTCGCCGCTGCCGCTGGACGAGGTTGCCAACCGCGAGCGCGCGCTGCCGGCGGACTTCATCGCCGCCGACGGCCTGTCGGTGACGCCGGCGTTCGACGCCTATTTGCGGCCGTTGCTGCAGGGCGAGCAGCCGCTGGCCTTTGTCGACGGCCTGCCGGACCTGCGCTGTCCGGCGTGGCCGCCGCTGCTGTCCTGACGCCCTGACTCCGGTCAGGCCTGTGCGGTGGCGTTCAGCTTCGCGCGCAGGCGCTTGGTGACGTTCACCATCGCCTGCAATGCGGCCTCGGTTTCCGGCCAGCCGCGCGTTTTCAGGCCGCAGTCCGGGTTCACCCACAGCCGCTCGGCCGGGATCACCTGCAGCGCCTTGTCCAGCAGCTTGTCCAGTTCGGCTTCGGTCGGAAGGCGCGGGCTGTGGATGTCGTAGACGCCCGGCCCGATCTCGTTCGGGTAGCGGAAGCTGCCGAAGTCGCGCAGCAATTCCATGTCCGAGCGCGAGGTCTCGATGGTGATCACGTCGGCGTCGAGCGCGGCGATGGCCGGCAGGATGTCGCCGAATTCCGAGTAGCACATGTGGGTGTGGATCTGGGTGCTGTCGTCGACGCCGGCGCAGGACAGGCGGAACGCCTCGCCGGCCCAGGCAAGGTAGCCGTCCCGGTCGCCGCGCTTGAGCGGCAGGCCCTCGCGCACCGCCGGCTCGTCGATCTGGATCACCTTGATGCCGGCGTTTTCCAGGTCCAGCACCTCGTCGTTGATCGCCAGCGCGATCTGCTTGCACACCGCGCTGCGCGGCAGGTCGTCACGCACGAAGCTCCACTGCAGGATGGTGACCGGGCCGGTGAGCATGCCCTTCACCGGGCGGCTGGTCAGACTCTGCGCGTACACCGCCCAGCTGACCGTCATCGGTGTCGGCCGTGCCACGTCGCCGTAGATCAGCGGCGGCTTCACGCAGCGGCTGCCGTAGCTCTGCACCCAGCCGTACTCGGTGAAGGCGAAACCGGCCAGCTGCTCGCCGAAGTACTCCACCATGTCGTTGCGCTCCGCCTCGCCGTGCACCAGCACGTCGATGTCCAGCTGCTCCTGCTTGCGGATCACCAGCTCGATCTCGGCCTGCATCGCCGCCTCGTAGCTGGCCGCATCGAGCTCGCCGCGCTTGAACGCGGCGCGCGCGGCGCGGATCTCGCTGGTCTGCGGGAAGGAACCGATGGTGGTGGTCGGCAGCAGCGGCAGCTTCAGCCACGCGTGCTGCTGCGCGGCGCGCTGCGCGAACGGGCTGGCGCGGCGGTCGCTGCCGGCCGGCAGTGCGGCCAACCTTTGCGCGACCTCGGCGCGGTGGATGCGCGGGCTGCTGCGGCGCTGCTCGCGGGCGTAGTTGCTGGCCGAGAGCTCGTTCTCGATGCTGGCGCGCCCCTGCTGCAGGCCGCGCTTGAGCAGCTTCAGCTCGTTCAGCTTCTGCACCGCGAACGCGAGCCAGCTCTTGAGATCCACGTCCAGCTTGATTTCCTGCGCCAGGTCGAACGGGCTGTGCAGCAGCGAGCAGCTGGGCGCGAGCCACAGCCTGTCGCCCAGCTGCGCGTGCAGCTGCTCGGCCTGCCGCAGCACCGCGTCGAGGTCGGCGCGCCAGATGTTGCGACCGTCGATGACGCCGGCGGACAGGATCTTGTCCTGCGGCCAACCCTGGCTGAATGCGGCCAGCTGTTGCGGCGCGCGCACCAGGTCCAGGTGCAGGCCGGCCACCGGCAGCGCCTTCAGCCATTCCGCGTGGGTGGAGACGTCGCCGAAGTAGGTGGCCAGCAGCAGCTTGAGCGGGCTGGCGGCCAGCTGTTCGTAGGCGGGGGCGAAGGCCGCCAGCCACTCGGCCGGCAGGTCCAGCGCCAGGATGGGCTCGTCCAGCTGCACCCAGTCCACTTTTGCGGCATTGAGGGCCGCGAGCAGGTCCTGATAGGTTTGCAGCAGCGCCGGCAGCAGGCTCAGGCGGTCGAAGGCACTGCCCTTGCACTTGCCCAGCCACAGCAGGGTCAGCGGCCCGATCAGCACCGGCTTGGCCTTGATGCCCAGCGCCTGCGCCTCGGCGATCTGCGCCAACAGCGGTGCCGGGTTGGCCGCAAACGCGGTGTCGGCGTGCCACTCCGGGACCAGGTAGTGGTAGTTGCTGTCGAACCACTTGGTCATCTCGATGGCGTGCTGGCTGCGGTTGCCGCGTGCCAGCTGGAAGTACTCGGCGCTGGAAAGGCTGGCCGCGTCGAAGCCGAAGCGGCGCGGGATGGCGCCGACCAGCACCTGCGCGTCGAGCACGTGGTCGTACAGCGAGAAGTCGCCGACCGGGCTGAGGTCGAGACCGGCGCCTTTCTGCAGCAGCCAGTGCTTCTGGCGCAGCTCGCGCGCGCCGGCCTGCAGCGCGGCGTCGTCGATCTCGTTTTTCCAGAACTGCTCGACCAGGAATTTCAGTTCGCGTTTGGCGCCGATGCGGGGGAAGCCGGCAAGATGAATGGTGCTCATGTTGGTGTCTTTCTGTATGAAATTTGTGCATTGATCATGCGATAATCATCGGCATGAGACAAATTCATTATTTTGCTACTTCACATGAGGCTGATTCATGACTCAGAGCCTGCTGGAACTACGCCACCTGAAGACGCTGCTGGCACTGGCCGAGACCGGCAGCGTGTCGCAGGCGGCGAAACGGGTGTTCCTGACGCAATCGGCGCTGTCGCACCAGATCAAGGCGTTGGAGGCGCACTACGGCCTCAGCCTGTTCGAGCGCAAGACGCAGCCGCTGCGGCTGACGCCGGCCGGCGAGCGCCTGCTGCTGCTGGCGCGCGAGGTGCACGCCAGCATCGGCGCCGCCGAGCGCGACCTGGCGCGGCTGCGCGAGGGCGAGGCCGGCGAGCTGCGCATCGCGGTGGAGTGCCACACCTGCTTCGACTGGCTGATGCCGGCGATGGACAGCTTCCGCCGGCACTGGCCGGCGGTGGAGCTGGACATCGTGTCCGGCTTCCATGCCGATCCGGTGGGCCTGCTGCTGACCGGGCGCGCCGATCTGGCCATCGTGGCCGAGGCGGAGGCGCACCCCGGCGTCACGCACCAGCCGCTGTTCGGCTACGAGATGGTGGTCATCGCCGCGCACGACCATCCGCTGGCGGCGCAGCCGGTGTGGCGGGCCGAGGATTTTGCCGCCGAGACGCTGATCAGCTACCCGGTGCCGGACACGATGCTGGACCTGGTGCGCAAGATACTGAAGCCGGCCGGCATCAACCCGGCGCGGCGCACCTCGGAACTGACCATCGCCATCATCCAGCTGGTGGCCAGCCGCCGCGGCGTGGCGGCGCTGCCGTTCTGGGCGGTGAAGCCCTATCTGGAACGCGGCTACGTCAGCGCCGCGCGCATCGGCGAGGCCGGCCTGCACAGCGAGCTGTACGCGGCGCTGCGCAGCGACGACGCCAAGCTGGCCTATATGCAGGACTTCCTCGCCACGGTGCGCGAGCAGAGCTTCGCCACGCTGCCGGGGCTGAGCGTGCTGGGGTGACATGCTTGCGGCCAACCTTGTGCCGGTCGCGCAAGGTTGGCCGCAAGATGGACAGGGTTCAGCGCCGCAGCAGCGCCTTTTCCGCCTCGATCAGCAG
Organism: Vogesella fluminis; assembly: GCF_014652335.1. Taxonomy (GTDB): domain Bacteria; phylum Pseudomonadota; class Gammaproteobacteria; order Burkholderiales; family Chromobacteriaceae; genus Vogesella; species Vogesella fluminis. The sequence goes on from NZ_BMYP01000004.1 coordinate 12,428, forward strand.
GAAGGCGAGCACGCCGCTGGCCGCGATCAGCCCCCAGTGCGCGAGCGCCGGCGACGCGGTGCCGAACAGGGTGTGCAGCCAAGGCAGGTAGCTGAACGCCAGCTGCAGCACGATCAGGATGGCCACGCACCACAGCGCGATGCGGTTGCCGCCCAGCACGCGCAGCGTCAGCGCGCTGCTGTGCTGGTGGCGGCTGTTGAACAGGTAGGCGATCTCGATCGCCACCATGCTGTTCACCGCCAGCGTGCTGGCCAGTGCCTGCGAGTGGCCGCCGTCCAGCGCCCACAGGTAGAGCGCGAACGGCAGCGTCACCATCAGCACGCCGACGAAGGCCAGCCGCCACACGAACAGCGCGTCGATCAGCCCGGCCCGTGGCGGCCGCGGCGGGCGCCGCATCACGCCATGCTCGGTCGGCTCGAAGGCGAAGGCCAGCGCCAGCGTCACCGCCGACACCATGTTCACCCACAGGATCTGCACCGGGCTGATCGGCAGCGCCACGCCGAACAGGATGGCGGCGATGATGATCAGCGCCTGGCCGACGTTGGTGGGCAGGATGAACAGGATGGCCTTTTTCAGGTTGTCGTACACGGTGCGGCCCTCGCGCACCGCCAGCGCCAGGGTGGCGAAATTGTCGTCGGTGATCACCATCTCCGCCGCCTCCTTGGCCGCCTCGGTGCCCTTGCCGCCCATGGCGACGCCGACGTCGGCCTGTTTCAGCGCCGGCGCGTCGTTGACGCCGTCACCGGTCATCGCCACCACCTCGCCGTTGTGCTTCAGCGCGGCGATCAGGCGCAGCTTGTGTTCCGGGCTGGCACGGGCGAACACGTCGATATCGCGTACCGCCTGCGCCAGCGCCGCGTCGTCCAGCGCGTCGATGTCGCTGCCGCTCAGCGCGCGCCGTCCGTCGCCGATGCCGAGGCGGCCGCCGATGGCGGCGGCGGTGCCGGCGTGGTCGCCGGTGATCATCTTGATGCGGATGCCGGCGCTCTGGCACAGCGCCACCGCCTGCGCCGCCTCCTCGCGCGGCGGGTCGATCAGGCCGACCAGGCCGAGCAGCAGCAGCTGGGCCTCGGTGTCGGCAAAGTCCAGCTCGCTGCTGCAGTGCGCCTGGCGCCGCTCGGCGATGGCCAGCACGCGGTAGCCGTCGGCGGCCAACGCTTGCGCCTGCTGCTGCCAGAACGCCGCCTCCAGATCGGCGATGCCGTGCTCATGCTGCTGGTGGCTGGCACGGGCCAGCAGCACCTCGGGCGCGCCCTTGAGCAGGATCAGGCGGTGGCCGTCGTGGTCGTGGTGCAGGGTGGCCATGAAGCGGTGTTCCGATTCGAACGGGATCGCGTCCTGCCGCGGCAGGCTGTGCAGCAGGCTGGCCAGCGGCAGCTGCGCCTTGTGCGCCAGCGTCAGCAGCGCGCCCTCGGTCGGGTCGCCGCTGAGCTGCCACTGGCCGGCAACGTGCTGCAGGCTGGCGTCGTTGCACAGCGCCGCCGCGCGCAGCAGCGCGTCCAGCGGCGCGTGCTGGCCGTAGTGCAGCGGCGCGTCGTCGTGGAACAGGCCGCCTTCCGGCGCGTAGCCGACGCCGCTGACGCGCAGCTGGCGCTCGCGGGTGACGATACGGCCGGCGGTCATCTCGTTGCAGGTCAGGGTGCCGGTCTTGTCGGAGCAGATCACCGTCACCGCGCCCAGCGTCTCCACTGCCGGCAGCTTGCGCATGATGGCGCGCTGGCGGGCCATGCGCTCGATGCCGATGGCCAGCGTGATGGTGACGATGGCGGGCAGCCCTTCCGGAATCGCCGCCACCGCCAGCCCGACACCGGCCATGAACATGTCCTGCCAGCCATAACCGCGCCAGTACACGCCCAGCAGCAGGGTGAGGCCGGCCACCAGCAGCGTGGCGCCGGTCAGCCAGCGCGCGAACTGGTCCAGCTGCCGCATCAGCGGCGTGACGTTGTCGCCGACCTGGTCGAGCATCGCGTTGATGCGCCCAAGCTCGGTGTCGCGACCGGTGGCGATCACCAGCCCGCGTGCCTGGCCGGAGCTGACCAGGGTGCCGGCGTAGGCCATGTTGCGGTGCTCGGCCAGCGGCGTCGCCGCCGGCAGCGCGGCAAAATCCTTGCTCACCGGCAGTGATTCGCCGGTCAGCGCCGCCTCGTCGAGGCGCAGCGAACGGCCGTCGAGCAGGCGCAGGTCGGCCGGCACCTTGTCGCCGCTTTGCAACAGCACGATGTCACCGGGCACCAGCATGCTGGCGTCGACATCGTGGCGTTCGCCGTCGCGGATCACCGTCGCCTGCAGCGCCAGCATGTTGCGGATCGCTGCCAGCGCGCTCTCGGCACGCCCTTCCTGGATGGTGCCGATCACGGCATTGATCAGCACCACGCCGAAGATCACCGCGCTGTCCACGTAGTCGGCCAGCAGCAGGGTGCCCAGCGCGGCGGCGAGCAGCACGTAGATCAGCAGGTTGTGGAATTGCAGCACAAAGCACAGCCACGGGCTCTTCGTGGCCGCCTGCGGCAGGCTGTTGCGGCCGTAGCGTTGCAGCCGCTGCGCCGCCGCCTGCCGGCTGAGACCGTCGTCGCTGCTTTGCCAGTACCGCATTGCCTCGGTGCTGTCCTGGGCATGCCAGTGCGGGGCGGGTGTTGCAGGCTTCATGGACAGGCTATCCTTGAGTGAACTGCACGCAGTGTAGAGTGGTGCAGCCGGTGCATGGTTTCCATGCCGGAGTATGTCTTGATGGATCGCAAAGATTGCCGCAAAACTTTCCGCAGCCGGTGGCGTCAATGAGATGATCTGCCCGCACGGGTAGGCAGCTTGCTGACGGCATGTCGGTGCCGGAGACTGCCGGCGTATTGAAACAAAAGGAATGCGGTGATGATGAAGAAGATTCTGCTGGTGCTCGATAGCGGCGACAGCGCCCTGCTGGCGCGTGACTATGCGCTGCAGCTGGCCAAACGGCACCAGTGTGCGCTGACGGCGCTGGCGCTGATCGACGGTGCCCCGCTGCTGGAAGGCGAGGCGATGCCGCCGGGGGCTTTCGCCTATCGCATGGCGCGCGATGCCAGCATGGAGCAGCGCTGGCTGGACAACGCGCGCGGCCTGCTCGACAGTGCGCGCGCGCAGGCCGGCGAGCTGGATATCGAACTGGCCAGCGTGCTGGCCGAGGACGGCCGCCCGGAGGACGAGCTGGCCAGGCACGCACCGCGGCACGACCTGCTGGTGGTGTCCACCGACAGCCACCTGGGCGAGAGCCAGCGCCCGCACGACAGCCGCTGGCTGGAAAACTACCTGCTGAATCCGGCGCGGCCGATGTTGCTGTTCTCGGCGGACACCGTGGTGCCCGAGCATCCGCGCTGCGTGGTGCTGGCCTACGACGGCAGCCCGTGCGCCGCCCGCGCGCTGCAGCAGTTCGTGTTCCTCGGCCTCGCCCACGATCTGCCGCGCAAGGTGATCGCCAACCACACCGATCCGCAGGAGGCAGAGCGCCTGGCCTGCGAAGGCGCCGCCTATCTCGCCGGCCACGGCCTGCCGGCGGAGCCGGTGGCGCTGACCGCGCGCGGCTCCACCTCGCAAACCCTGATCGCCGCCGCCGACAGCCACGGTGCCGCGCTGCTGGTGATGGGCGCCTTCGGCCACAACAGCTGGAAGGAGCGCCTGTTCGGCTCCACCACCCGCACGCTGATGAAGCATAGCCACGTGCCGCTGCTGATGTTCCACTGAGCCGCGAGGCGCAACAAAACGGTCAGCCGTCCATGCGACGGCTGGCCGTTTTGTTGTCGGCCGCGGCGGGCGGCGGCCTCAGTCGCCGCCGTGTTCCAGCCCCAGTTCCTGGATCTTGCGCGTCAGCGTGTTGCGGCCCCAGCCCAGCAGGTTGGCCGCTTCCACCTTGCGCCCGCCGGTGTGGGCGAGGCCGCTCCGGATACAGGTGCTTTCGAAGCGGGCGGTGAGGTCGTCGATGATGCCGGTTTCACCTGCGGCCAACCTTTGCGCCACCTCGCGCGCCAGCAGCATGGTCCAGTCGCCTGCCGGTTGCGGTGCAGGCCCGCCTTCTGCGGCGAGCGGCAGCTCGATGGTGCCGCCGCTGCCAGCGATCAGCTCGGGGCGGAATTCCGGTGGCAGGTCCTGCATCTCCACCGACTGCCCCGGCGCCATCACCGTGATCCACTGGCACAGGTTTTCCAGCTGGCGCACGTTGCCGGGAAAGGCGTAGTGCTGCACCAGCGCCATCGCCGCCTCGGACAGCCGCTTCGGCTCCACGCCAAGGTTGGCCGCACTGCGCGCGAGGAAGTGGCGCACCAGCAGCGGGATGTCCTCGTTGCGCTCGCGCAAGGGCGGCAGGCGCAGGCGGATCACGTTGAGGCGGTGGAACAGGTCTTCGCGGAACTGGCCGAGCTTGACGCGCTCTTCCAGATGCTGGTGGGTGGCGGCGATCACGCGCACATTGGCCTTGATCGGGGTGTGACCGCCGACGCGGTAGAAGTGGCCGTCGGACAGCACGCGCAAGAGCCGCGTCTGCAGCTCGGTCGGCATGTCGCCGATCTCGTCCAGGAACAGGGTGCCACCTTCAGCTTCTTCGAAGCGGCCGCGGCGGGTGCCCAGCGCGCCGGTAAAGGCGCCTTTCTCGTGGCCGAACAGCTCCGACTCCAGCAGGTCTTTCGGAATCGCCGCGGTGTTGAGCGCGATGAACGGTTTGGCCGAGCGTACCGAGTGGCGGTGCAGCGCCTCGGCGACGCGCTCCTTGCCGGTGCCGGATTCGCCGGTGATCAGCACCGTGACGCTGGATTGCGACAGGCGGCCGATGGCGCGGAACACGTCCTGCATCGCCGGTGCCTGGCCCAGCAGCGCCGGCATCGCCTCGGCGTCCTCGCTGGCCGCCTCGCTGCTGCGACTCTCCGCCAGCGCGCGCTCGATCAGCGCCACCGCCTGGTCGACGTCGAAGGGCTTGGGCAGGTATTCGAAGGCGCCGCCCTGGAATGCCGCCACCGCCGAGTCGAGATCGGAGTGCGCGGTCATGATGATCACCGGCAGCGCCGGATGCTCCTGCTTCACCTTGCCGAGGAATTTCAGGCCGTCGGTGCCCGGCATGCGGATGTCGCTGATGATCACGCTGGGGCAGGCGTCGTACAGCGCGTTGAGCGCGTCGTCCGCGCTGGAGAAGCTCTGGTAGGCGATACCGCTGCGCGCCAGCGATTTTTCCAGTACCCAGCGGATCGCCTTGTCGTCGTCAATGATCCAGACCGCTTGCGTCATGCTTGTTCGCCTTGAAGTAGTTTTATTGGTCCGGGCCGAATGGCATCAGTACCGTAAAGCAGGTGTTGCCCGGACGGGATTCGAATTCGATGGTGCCGCCGTGCTGGTGTACGAAGGTCTGCGCCAGCGTCAGGCCCAGGCCGGTACCCTCGGCGCGCCCGGTGACCAGCGGGTAGAACACGTGGTCGCGGATGTCGTCGGGGATGCCGGGGCCGTTGTCGATGACTTGCAATTTCAGTGCCAGGTTGTGGCGCTTGCGGGCGAGGGTGACCTGGCGCGCGACGCGGGTGCGCAGGATGATCTCGCCGCTGCCCTTCATCGCCTGCACCGCGTTCTTGGCGATGTTGAGCACCACCTGGATCAGCTGTTCCTTGTCGGCGGCCAGCATCGGCAGGCTGACGTCGTAGTCGCGGCGTACCGTCAGCCCCTGCGGGTACTCGGCCAGCAGGATGCTGCGTACCCGCTCCAGTACTTCGTGGATGTTGACGTCGCTGGCGATGTGGCGGCGGTGCGGCGCCAGCAGGCGGTCGACCAGATGCTGCAGCCGCAGCGCCTCCTCGCGGATCACGCCGGTGTATTCCAGCAGCTCGGGGCGGTCGGCGATCTCGTGCTCCAGCAGCTGCGCCGCGCCGCGGATGCCGCCGAGCGGGTTCTTGATCTCGTGCGCCAGGTTGCGGATCAGCTCGCGGTTGGCCTGTTGCTGCAGCAGCAGCCGTTCCTCGTTGGCGATGCGCAGCTGCTGGTCGATCGGGCGCAGCTCGACCAGCGCCAGGCGCGGCGGGCTGTCGATCGGGGTCACGGTGAGGCCGATGTGCAGCGGGATGCCGCCCTCCGGTACCAGCTCCAGATCGTGCTCGATATAGCTGCCGGCATGATCCAGCGCCATCTGCACCGCGTTCTTCAGCGCACGCGCGTCATGGAACAGCGCGTACAGCGAGTGCTTTTGCAGCTCCTTGCGGCCAACCTTGAGCAGGCTTTCGCAGGCCGGGTTGGCGAACAGCAGCCGGCCGTTGCGCTCGACGATCATCACCGGTGTTTCCAGCAACTCCAGACCGGCGTACTGCTGCGGATAGTTTGGGGGTGTCATGGGAGCATTCCACATTGCCTGTACCGGTATTAGCAAGAAACAAGCCCGGGCGGGAACGGTCTGGCGACCGCCATGCGATATAGTTTGCCCTGTTTTGGTGCGTCCGTGTCGTTTTGGTGCTAGTTGGCGTTGCCCAGTTCCTGCTTTAGCGCCGCGATATTGCGTTCGCGGTCGGTGACCGCATCGCGCAGGCGCTGCAATTGGGCGGGCGGAGTGCCGGCTTTCTTGCCGGCGTCCTGCAGGCTTTGCCGCGCTTCGCCCAGTGCGCGCTGCTCGTTGTCCAGCTCGGTCTGCAGGATGCGGCGGCGGCCGGCGTCACGCTGGCGCTGGGTGCCGCTGTCCACCGGCGGAATGTGCGCCGGGCCACTGTCTGCCCGCGGATTGCGGCTGCGGGGTGTCGCCGGGCGTACTGCAGTCGTGGCCGGGGTGAGCTGGATGGCGTGCGCCCCGCGCAGTGGCACATCGGTGAAGGTGACATGGCCATCCTTGTCGACATATTTGTAAATGGCGGCGGCGCTGGCCGCAGTGGCAGCGCTGCACAGCAGCAGTAAAGCGAAAAGCAGGCGCGGCATGACGTCACCAGGGAAAACGGACCAGTGCCGATGATAGTGAAAGTTGCGGGCCAAGTCAGCGTGATGGTGTCCTGCGCCGGCAGGCGTGCTGGCGGTTGCGGCCAACGTTGGCCGCAGGCCGTGGCCGCACAATGAAAAACCCGCAGCGCCGGTGGCGCTGCGGGTTGGTGCGGCAGGTTCCGGACGGCGCCGGAACGCGCGTCAGCTTACAGCGAGTAGTACATCGCGAATTCCACCGGGTGGGTGGTCATGCGGGTCAGGTTCACTTCCTTCATCTTCAGCTCGATGTAGGCGTCGATCCACTCGTTGGAGAACACACCGCCACGGGTCAGGAACTCGCGGTCTGCGTCCAGTGCAGCCAGCGCTTCGTCCAGCGACGCGCACACGGTCGGGATCAGCTTGTCTTCTTCCGGCGGCAGGTCGTACAGGTTCTTGTCGGCGGCATCGCCCGGGTGGATCTTGTTCTGGATGCCGTCGAGGCCCGCCATCAGCAGGGCGGAGAAGCACAGGTACGGGTTGGCCAGCGGATCCGGGAAGCGGGCCTCGATACGACGGCCTTTCGGGTTGGCCACGTGCGGGATGCGGATCGAGGCGGAACGGTTCTTGGCGGAGTAGGCCAGTTTCACCGGTGCTTCGTAGTGCGGAACCAGACGCTTGTAGGAGTTGGTGCCCGGGTTGGTGATCGCGTTCAGGGCCTTGGCGTGCTTGATGATACCGCCGATATAGTACAGGGCGATGTCGGACAGGCCGGCGTAGCCGTCACCGGCGAACAGGTTCTTGCCGTCTTTCCAGATCGACTGGTGCACATGCATGCCGGAACCGTTGTCGCCAACGATAGGCTTGGGCATGAAGGTCGCGGTCTTGCCGTAGCTGTGCGCCACGTTGTGTACCACGTACTTCAGGATCTGGGTCCAGTCGGCACGCTGGGTCAGGGTGCTGAACTTGGTGCCGATTTCGTTCTGGCCGGCGGTGGCCACTTCGTGGTGGTGGACTTCGACCGGTACACCCAGTTCTTCCAGCAGCAGCACCATGGCTGAGCGGATGTCTTGCGAGGAGTCAACCGGCGGAACCGGGAAGTAGCCGCCCTTCACGCCCGGACGGTGGCCGGTATTGCCGCCTTCGAATTCTTCAGCGGAAGCCCAAGCCGCTTCTTCGGCCTTGATCTTCACGAAGCAGCCGGACATGTCGGTGCCCCAGGTGATGCTGTCGAAGATGAAGAATTCCGGTTCCGGGCCGAAGAATGCAGTGTCACCGATGCCGGAGGCCTTGAGGTAGGCTTCGGCGCGCTTGGCCACCGAGCGCGGGCAGCGGTCATAACCCTTGCCGTCGGCCGGGTCGATCACGTCGCAGGACATGAATACAGTCGGCTCGTCGAAGAATGGGTCGATCTTGGCAGTGGCAGGGTCAGCCATCAGCAGCATGTCGGAGGCCTGGATGCCTTTCCAGCCGGCGATGGAGGAGCCGTCGAACGCGTGGCCGTTCTCGAACCATGCATCGGCATCGTCCAGCACGACGTGAGCAGGAATGGTCACGTGCTGTTCTTTACCCATTGTGTCGGTAAAGCGCAGGTCGACAAATTTTACGTCGTTTTCGGTGATGAGCTTGACTACGTCTGCAACCGCCATGGTGATCTCCTAAATGAGCTAGCTAAGTGCATCGATCTGGATGGCACAAATTTATGTGCCGGGATAAAAGCATGAAGCGTGCCAGCCGCAACCGGGTCTGGGAACGCCCATTTTGCCACATTTGCCGGCATCTGCCGTGCCGCGATTGCACGGGCATGGTGCCATTATTGTGCAGATTGCGCCATGTTGGTGCATTGTGTCGTTCGTGACTGCGCCGGGGCGTATTCACGGTACCGGCCGCGGGATGACAGTCATTGAACACTGCATTACTGTAGCGGTCTGATCATTATTGGCGCATGACGCAGGAGCCTCCTCATGACCGTAGAAACCATTTTGGCAACAGCGCAGGCGCGCGGCAGTGAACTGGGGCTGACCTATAGCGGCGCGCTGACACCGCCGGAGGCATGGGCGGTGCGCCAGTCGCTGCCGCAGGCGGTGATCGTTGATGTGCGCAGCGCGGCGGAGTGGCAGTTTGTCGGCGTGGTGCCGGAGGCGGTGCGCGTCGAGCTGCGTACCTACCCCGGCATGGTGCCGAATGCCGTCTTTGTCGAGCAACTGCAGCAGCAGGTCGGCAAGGACAAGGCGGTGCTGTTCATCTGCCGCTCCGGCGTGCGCTCGGACGAGGCGGCAAGGTTGGCCGCAGAGGCAGGTTATGCCGAGGTTTACAATATCCTGGAAGGTTTCGAGGGCGATCGCGACGCCGAGCAGCATCGCGGCCGCGTCAATGGCTGGAAGGCGCACGGCCTGCCGTGGATTCAGGGCTGAGCCACGGCTTGCAGTTTCCGGCCTGACAAGGCAAAGTGTGTTTCTGGCCGAGCGGCTGCCACCGGCTTTGCCTTATTCCTATCCTGAAAGATGTAAATCATGACTGATCGTTACGCCGTGATCGGCAACCCCATATCGCACAGCCAGTCGCCGTTCATCCATGCCGAGTTCGCCCAGGCCACCGGGCAGGACATGAACTACGAAAAGCTGTTTGCCGAGCTTGACCGGTTCGAGCCGGTGGTGCAGGCCTTCTTCGCCAATGGCGGCAAGGGGCTTAACGTGACGCTGCCGTTCAAGGGCGACGCCTTCCGCTTTGCCGACGAGGTGACCGAGGCGGCGCGTCTGGCCGAGGCGGTCAATACCCTGACGCTGCGCGACGGCAAGATCTACGGTGACAATACCGACGGTACCGGCCTGGTGCGCGACATCGCCGACAACCTCGACGTGCCGATTGCCGGCCAGCGCGTGCTGCTGCTGGGCGCCGGCGGTGCGGTGCGCGGCGTGCTGCAGCCACTGCTGGCACAGCAGCCGCAGGCGCTGACCATTGCCAACCGCACCGTGATCAAGGCGGAATCGCTGGCCTACCAGTTCCGCGCGCTGGGCGACATCGAGGCGGTCGGCTATGACGCGCTGCAGGGCCGCCAGTTCGACATCGTCATCAACGGCACCTCGACCAGCCTGTCCAACGAGCTGCCACCGATCCCGGCCGGCATCTTCAGCGGCCGTTCGCTGGCCTACGACATGGTGTACAGCCGCGGCCTGACCCCGTTCCTGCGCCGCGCACAGTCCGAGAATAGCGGCATGCTGGCCGACGGCCTCGGCATGCTGGTGGAACAGGCGGCGGAGTCGTTCCGCATCTGGCGCGGCATCCAGCCGGCCACGCGCAAGGTCACCAATATGCTGCGCGAGGTACTGGCCTGAGTCATGCGCTGGTTCCTTAAGATCGGAGCGGTCGTGCTGACCGCTCTTTTTTTGTACTACCTGTGGATCTTCGGTCATATCGTCTACTGGCGGCATGCCAATCCGTCGAGCAGTTCGTTCATGGACGCGCAGCTGTCGCGGCTGCAGGAAGACGATCCCGATGCCGAACTGCGCCATCGCTGGGTGGCGTATGACCGCATCTCCGGCAACCTGAAGCGGGCGGTGATCGCGGCCGAGGACGCCAGGTTTGTCGACCATGAGGGTTTTGACTGGGAAGGCATCGAGGTCGCCTTCGAGAAGAACCTGAAGCAGGGGCGCATCGTCGCCGGCGGCTCCACCATCAGCCAGCAGCTGGCGAAGAACCTGTTCCTGTCCAGCAAGAAGACGCCGTGGCGCAAGATAGACGAGGCGTTCATCACCGTGATGCTGGAGGCGGTGCTCGACAAGCGCCGCATCCTGGAGATCTACCTCAACGTGATCGAGTGGGGCGACGGCGTGTTCGGCGCCGAGGCTGCCGCGCGTCACTACTACCGCACCTCTGCCGCCCGGCTGTCGAGCGGCCAGGCGGCCAGGCTGGCGGCGATGGTACCCAACCCGCGCTACTACGACACCCACCGCAATGCCCAGGGTCTGGCCCGCAAGACCCGCATCATCCAGCGCCGCATGTCGCAGGCGCTTGCTCCCTGAGCCGGTGACGGCCGGCCGTCGCGGTGGCTGGCTGTCACATTCGCATGCTACAATTTCGGCTTCTTTCGTGATCGCTGCGAGACGCGCAGCTGAAACGCATGGACTTACCCAGTTATCTCATAACCACCACTACCTTTTTGGCTAGTCAATAACCCCGCCTGTTACCGGATTGCACTCACTCCGCCACGGGCGGCAGGAGACGTGCATGACGGTTATCGACAAAAAACAACCAACCGATCGTCTGCAGGATAACCTCAGCCAGGTGCAGCGCCTCATCGAGCGCCAGCGACTGGTCGAGGACCTCGTACATCGCCAGGACATGCCCAAGCATGACCTGGTGGAATCGCTCGTCCACAAGCAGAACCTGGTCGAGCTGGAACACAAGCTCGAATCGTTGCACCCGGCGGATATCGCCTACATCCTTGAAGCCCTGCCGCTGGACGACCGCCTGCTGGTGTGGGATCTGGTCGACAGCGAGGATGAAGGCGAAATCCTGCTGGAAGTGTCGGACGCGGTGCGCGAATCGCTGATCGAGTCGATGGAGCAGCACGAGCTGGTGGCCGCCGCCGAACAGCTCGACGCCGACGATCTTGCCGACCTCGCCCCGGACCTGCCGCGGCAGGTGGTGTACGAGGTGATGGGCGGCCTCGACGAAGAAGAGCGCCAGCAGCTGCAATCGGCACTATCCTATGAAGAGGGACAGGTCGGCGCGCTGATGGACTACGAGCTGGTCAAGATCCGCCCGGATGTCAGCTGCGAAGTGGTACTGCGCTACCTGCGCCGTTTCGACGAATTGCCGAGCCAGACCGACAAGATTTTCGTGGTCGACGAAGACGGCGTGCTCAAGGGTGTGCTGCCGGTGCGCCGCCTGCTGGTGTGCGATCCGGAGCGGCTGGTGGAGGAGGTGATGGCGACCGAGGTGGTCAGCTTCCATCCCGACGAGGACGCGGCCGATGCTGCGCTGGCGTTCGAGCGCTACGACCTGGTCACCGCGCCGGTGGTCGACGAGCACGGCATGCTGGTCGGCCGCCTCACCGTCGACGAGATGGTGGACGTGATTCGCGAGGAGTCGGAAACCGAGGCGCTGAACCTCGCCGGCCTGAAGGAAGAGGAAGACCTGTTCGCGCCGGTGATCGACTCGGTGAAAAACCGCTGGGCGTGGCTGGCGATCAACCTGTGCACCGCCTTCGTGGCCAGCCGCGTGATCGGCGCCTTCGAAGGCTCGATCGAGAAGCTGGTGGCACTGGCGGCGCTGATGCCCATTGTGGCCGGCATCGGCGGCAATTCCGGCAACCAGACCATCACCATGATCGTGCGGGCGCTGGCGATGGGGCAGTTGCAGCCGGGGCAGGCACAGCGCCTGTGGCGCAAGGAGCTGGGCGTCAGCGTCATCAACGGCCTGGTGTGGGGCTCGGCGCTGGGCGTGCTGGCGTGGCTGCTGTACGGCAATTTCTCGCTGGGGCTGGTGATGCTGGCGGCGACCACCCTCAACCTGATGCTGGCGGCGTCGATGGGGGTGCTGATCCCGACCATGATGGAGCGTTTCGGCAAGGATCCGGCAGTCGGCTCCAGCGTGCTGATTACCGCCTGTACCGATTCCGGCGGCTTTTTCATTTTTCTCGGCCTCGCCAGCCTGTTCCTGCTCTAGACGATGAAGACGATCAACGAGGCCTTGCGCCATTTCGAACTGCCCCGCCTGGAGGCGCGGCTGCTGCTGTCGGCGGTGACCGGCTTCAGTCACGCCGAGCTGGTGTCGTTCGCCACCGACGAGCTGACCTTGCAGCAGTGGCAGGCGTTTACCGCGCTGGCGCAACGGCGGCTGGCCGGCGAGCCGGTGGCCTATCTGCTCGGCGAGCGCGAGTTCTACGGCCGTGCGTTTCGCGTCAGCCCTGCGGTGCTGATCCCGCGCCCGGAAACCGAACACCTGGTCGAGGCGGCGCTGGACAAGGTTGGCCGCAACCGTCGTGCGCGGGTGGTCGATCTTGGCACCGGTAGTGGTGCCATCGCGGTGACGCTGGCGCTGGAGGCGCCGCAGTGGCAAGTCAGTGCCGTGGATCTGTCGCCGGCGGCGCTGGCGGTGGCGCAGCACAATGCGGCCAACCTTGGTGCCAGCGTCAGCTTCCATCTGGGCAGCTGGCTGGCGCCGCTGCCTGATGGGGCGATGTTCGATGCCATCGTCAGCAATCCGCCGTATATCGACGCGCAGGATCACCATCTGGACGAGGGCGACGTCCGCTTCGAGCCGCGCATGGCGCTGACCGACGGCAACGACGGCCTGGATTGCCTGCGCGAGATCGCGGCGCAGGCGCCGGCGCGGCTGGTCGCCAGCGGCTGGCTGCTGGTGGAGCATGGCTACGACCAGGGCGCGGCCTGCCGTGCGCTGTTTACCGCGGCCGGGCTGCAGCAGGTGGCGACGCTGCCGGATCTGGCCGGCAATGACCGTGTGACGCTGGGCTGCCGCGCGTGAGTCGCGGCTTTGTCGCCGTGTGCGCACTGCTGGCGCTGTTGCTATTGCTGAGCGGCGGCAACCAGGTGCTGTTTTTGCAGTTGCACCACGCCGGTGCGGTATTGCCGCCGGTCATGTGGCGCCTGCTCAGCATGTTCGGCGAGTGGTCGCTGGTGATCGCCGCCTTGCTGCTGCTGGCGCAGCGGCGTCCCTCGCGATTCCCATCGCTGGTGGTGGCGGTGCTGCTGGGCATCGCCAGTGCCATCCTGCTCAAGGCGGCGTTCGCCGTGCCGCGTCCGTTTCTGGTGTTGCCGGCGGGTAGCGTGCAGTTGCTGGATGTGCTGCCGGGCAACGGTGCCTTTCCCTCCGGCCATGCCATCGCCAGCGCGTTGCTGGCCGGCGTGCTGGCACAGGGGCGGCGCTGGTGGTGGCAGGCGGGGCTGATGGGCCTGGTGTTGCTGGTGTGCTGGTCGCGTATCGCCATCGGCGTGCACTGGCCGCTGGATGTGCTGGTCGGTGCCGCATTGGGCTGGGCCATCGCGCTGTTTTGCGTACGACGGCAGTGGCCGGCCTGGCCGGCTGCATGGACGCCGTCGCTGTTGCGCGGCCTGGGGTTGGTGCTGCTGCTGTATAGTGGCTGGAAACTGTGGAGCCAGTCCCCGAACGAGGCCTATGTGCTGTTCAATTTGCTGACATCGCTGACCGCGCTGCAATTGCTGCGGCCAAAGAAAAACGGGGCCTGAGCCCCGTTTTGTCGTGCACGTCAGGCGCGGCTTAGTGGTGGTGACCGTGCTCGCCGTGGGCGTGGCCGTGAGTCACTTCTTCTTCCGATGCCGGGCGTACTTCGGCCACGGTGGCAACGAAGCGGATGGTCAGACCGGCCAGTGGGTGGTTGCCGTCCAGGACTGCCTTGCCGTCGGCCACGTCGGTCACGCGGAACAGGATCACGTCACCGGTTTCCGGGTCGTCAGCTTCGAACATCATGCCGATTTCGACTTCTTCCGGCAGTACGTCCAGTGGCTCGATGCGAACCAGCTCTTCTTCCGGCTCGCCAAAAGCGTCGTCAGGAGTCATGGTGACGGTGATGGACTCGCCCACGTTCTTGCCGTGCAGCGCTTCTTCCACCAGCGGGAAAATGCCATCGTAGCCGCCATGCAGGTAGGCGATCGGCTCTTCCGTCTTGTCGAGCAGGTTGTTGTCAGCGTCGTACATTTCGTAGTGGATGGTGACAACGGAGTTTTTGACGATTTGCATGTGGCGGTACCGTAAAGATAAAAAATGATAGCGATGCCGAACCCGGCGCCGGACGCTGCCGGCATCAAGGGCCGTAATCGGCACTATTGTAAACCATTGCCAGAAGGCACAACGAGATTCTGACATGAGTACGCGGGTTGGCCGCATCCTGTTGTCGTCCGGCCCGGGTATTGTATGTCGCTGCCGTTTTTCGGGGTATTGACAGGCGGCACCGATGCCGTATCCGTTGTGTGAGGTTGTGGACAGATGACTCACGGCGGAGGCCGCTGCTGCGAAGGCCGGGGGCTGACAGTGTTGATTCTTTACGTTCATGACATGTTGTAGTGCAGCAATGGATTGCTGCCTGTACCGATAAACAATGTTGCCGGGTGGCAACAGCCAGCCTGCCGGCCCTGCCCATGGTCATGGCAGTGATGTCTTTATTATTAGAAGGTTATTCTGTGGGTGAGTGGCAGGTGGTCAGTGTGGGCGGGAAAAGGATATTGTCCGCAATGTTGCAGATGGTGGACAGGTTGTGTATATTGTTTTGTCTCTAAATTGTTCTGTTGTTGCATTGCCGCAGAACCATGTCCGATATCCGCAATAAATTATTGTTTACCCCCTTTTCAGCAAATTTTTTCGTGCTACAATTCGCGCACTGATTAAATCTGCACTACTTCCTCATCACACTTTTCTTGCTTGAGAAAGTAGTAGTTTAAACGTCTTGTTCAACACTCGCTTTCAAAGGTATTTACAAATGAAACAGTCGCTCCTCGTTGCTGCCCTGCTGGCCGTTGCTCTGTCCGCTTGCGGCAAAAAAGAAGAGGCTCCGGTTGAAGCTTCCGCTCCAGCTGTTGAAGCTTCCGCTCCTGAAGTTGTTGAAGCTTCCGCTCCGGCAGTTGACGCTTCCGCTGCTGACGCTTCGGCTCCAGCTGCTTCCGCTGCTCAGTAATTCTGAGTTGGCAAGAAAAACCGGCGCTAGCGCCGGTTTTTTTACGTCTGTCGCCGCTGCCATGTAGCGGACTGGCAAGCAAAAAGCCCGCAATTGCGGGCTTTTTGCTTGCCTGATGGTGCTTACTGCAGTTCGCTGAGCAGTTTCTGCTGTAGCGTCTGCAGCTGCTTGGCCGACAGCGGTGTGCCCTGGCTGTTGCGGATGCTGATCCGGGTGCCAGCATCGCTCGGCTTCAGTTCGATGCGCAACTGCTCGCGCATCGGCTCGGCCGCTTTTTCCTTATCCTGCCAGAAGGCCAGTGAGGACCAGATGCCGCCGCTGCTGTTCTCGGTCGCCTTCAGTGCTTCGTCCTGTACCGGGCTGACGAAGTAGATGCCCATCGAACGGTCGCGATCGACGATGGCCAGACCCTGGCGTTCCAGTGCTAGACCGACGCGGCGCCAGCTGCGCTCGAAGCTGTCGGCAAGAATGATGTCGCCGCCTTCGCTGCGAACCTTGCTGCTGGCGACCGGATTGGCGGTAGCCTCCAGCTTGCGGGCATTCTGCGCGACGGTGGCTTCATCCACGCCAAGGCGGACCAGGAAGCGCGACAGGAACACCGCTTCCAGCTCCGGATCGGCCGGGCGTGGCTGCCAGCGGGTGGCATCCTTCGCTTCGTTGATGTAGATCTCGTACATGCCGCGATGGGTGAAGAACACGTCGGTGCCGGTGGCGGACTGCTCGACGCGGATGCGGAAGCGGTCACGCTCCGGGGTGGACAGCACCGAACCCAGGCCGATGTTTTCCAGCAGGTTGCGCACCGGGTCGCGGCCCAGCTTGGCGCGGTTTTCCGCCCAGTCGGTTTCCATCAGGCCGATATCCGGCTCCTCGGTCTGGATCACGAAGCCGTTATCCTGCCAGAAGGCCTTCAGCAGCGGCCAGACTTGTGCCGGGCTTTTGCCTTCCACACTGATCCAGCGCTGGCTGCCGGCGCGTTCGATCTGCGCCTTGGCTTTCTGGTCGGCGCTGAGTACCACGTTGGCCGCAACCTTGTTGTTGAGGGCGACCTCGGCGGGGGCGGTGCTGCTGCCGTTGCTGTTGACTACCGGCAGCGGGTAACGGTCTTGCTGTTGCGGTGCGCTCAGGTCCGGCGGGACTTCCAGCGAGCGTTTGGCCGCCGGAGCATCGGACTTGTAGGCGATGGCACTGTCCGGACCGCTGCTGGCGCAGCCGGAGATCAGTGCCGAGGAGACGATTCCGGTGAGCAGGGCTTTCTTCATCATGGCATTCACGGCTTACAGCACCTCTGCTTGTTGCATCGCTTGTTCGACGAGTGGCGCGCTGGCGGCGGTGAGCGGCGTCAGCGGCAGGCGCAGGCCGGCCGGCATCAGGCCGAGGCGGTGCAGTGCCCATTTTGCCGGGATCGGGTTCGGTTCGACGAACAGGAACTTGTGCAGGCCCTGCAGCTTGTCATTGATGCGGCGTGCTCCGGCGGCATCGCCGGCAAGGGCGGCCTGGCACATGGCGCTCATCAGCTTGGGGGCCACGTTGGAGGTGACCGAGATCACGCCGTTGCCGCCGCACAGCATGAAGGCCATGCCGGTTGGATCGTCGCCGGAATAGAGGCCGAAGCCTTGCGGTACGCGCTTGATCAGGTCGCAGGCGCGGCCGATGTCGCCGGTGGCGTCCTTCAGGCCGACGATGTTGTCGATTTCGCTCAGGCGCAGCACGGTGCCGTTGCTCATGTCGGCCACGGTGCGGCCCGGTACGTTGTACAGGATGACCGGCAGTTCCACCGCTTCGGCGATCTTGCGGAAGTGCTGGTAGATGCCTTCCTGGGTCGGCTTGTTG
Source organism: Vogesella fluminis (assembly GCF_014652335.1). Lineage (GTDB taxonomy): Bacteria > Pseudomonadota > Gammaproteobacteria > Burkholderiales > Chromobacteriaceae > Vogesella > Vogesella fluminis. Next base: position 29,787 of record NZ_BMYP01000004.1, read on the forward strand.
TAGTAGGGGACGACTGACAGCGAATGGCTGGCGCCGGCCTGTTTGGCGAGGGCAGCCAGTTCGATGGCCTCACTGGTGGAGTTGCCACCCGTGCCGGCGATGACGGTGATGCGGCCGGCGGCGTGCCGGGCCACGGCCGCCACGACCTTGATGTGTTCTTCCACGCCCAGGGTGGCGGATTCGCCGGTGGTGCCCACGGCCACGATGCCGTCGGTACCGTTATCGATGTGGAAATCTACGAGACGTTTCAGCGATTCAAAATCGACCTGGCCGTCCTCGAACATCGGGGTGACCAGCGCAACGAGGCTACCGGTAAGCATAAGATCTGCCTATTCTGGTTAAGGGTTTAAATGGTGTCCGATTGTAGCGGAATTCCGTGGTAGCTGCGAAAGCAAAGATGTACCGGCCGCAAGGCCCTGATTGCAGAGGGTGTTTGTGGTAAAATGCCGGGTTTTCCGGTACATGCAGTGACTGGCTGAGGAATGATCGAGTGATTACGACAAGCAACATTACCATGCAGTTCGGCGCCAAGCCGCTTTTCGAGAAGGTTTCCGTCAAGTTCGGTGAAGGTAACCGTTATGGCCTGATCGGCGCCAACGGTTCCGGTAAATCGACTTTCATGAAAATTCTCGGGGGCGACCTCGAGCAAACCAGCGGCGAAGTGGCCATCGAGAACGGCCTGCGCCTGGGCAAGTTGCGCCAGGACCAGTTCGGCTATGAAGACCAGCGCGTGATCGATGTGGTGATGATGGGCCACACCGAGATGTGGGCGGCGATGAGTGAGCGCGACGCCATCTATGCCAACCTGGAGGCCACCGAAGACGATTACATGCACGCGGCCGAGCTGGAGGCCAAGTTTGCCGAGTACGACGGTTATACCGCCGAGGCACGCGCCGGCGAACTGCTGATGGGGGTGGGCATTCCGGTGGAGCAGCACTTCGGCCCGATGAGCGAAGTGGCCCCCGGCTGGAAACTGCGCGTGCTGCTGGCACAGGCGCTGTTCTCCAATCCGGACATCCTGTTGCTGGACGAGCCGACCAACAACCTGGACATCAACACCATCCGCTGGCTGGAGCACGTGCTGAACGAGCGCAACTCCACCATGATCATCATCTCGCACGACCGTCACTTCCTGAACTCGGTCTGCACCCACATGGCGGATCTGGACTACAACACCATCCGTATCTACCCGGGTAACTACGATGACTACATGCTGGCATCCACCCAGGCGCGTGAACGTCAGCTCAGCTCCAATGCCAAGGCCAAGGAGCGTATCCAGGAACTGCAGGAATTTGCCGCCCGCTTCTCCGCCAACAAGTCCAAGGCCCGCCAGGCCACCTCGCGCCTGAAGCAAGTCGACAAGCTGAAGTCGGAAATGGTGGAAGTGAAGCCTTCCAGCCGCCAGAGCCCGTTCATCCGCTTCGAGATGGACGAGCGCTTCAAGCTGCATCGTCAGGCAGTGGAAGTGCAGTCGCTGAGCAAGGCCTACGACAACAAGGTGCTGTTCAAGGACATGAGCTTCATCCTCGAGGCCGGCGCCCGCCTCGCCATCATCGGCCCCAACGGCGCCGGTAAGACCTCGCTGGTGAAAATGCTGGCCGGTGCCTTCGATCCGGCACTGGCGGAAGGCCTGACTGCGGATTACGGCACGGTGAAATGGGCGGAAAAGGCGCAGATCGGCTACTTTGCCCAAGATCACGAGGCCGAGTTCGACAGTGACCGCACGCTGACCGAGTGGATGCGCGAGTGGGGTCAGGACGGCGACGACGAGCAGGTGATCCGCGGTACCCTCGGCCGTCTGCTGTTCGGCGGTAACGATGTGGAAAAAGCGGTACGCGTGCTGTCCGGTGGTGAAAAGGGCCGCATGCTGTACGGCAAGCTGCTGCTGCAGAAGCCGAACGTGATGATCATGGACGAACCGACCAACCATATGGATATGGAGTCGATCGAAGCCCTGAACATGGCGCTGGAAAAGTACAAGGGTACACTGATTTTCGTGTCGCACGACCGCCAGTTCGTCAGCTCGCTGGCCACCCAGATCCTGGAACTGGACGGCAAGGGTGGTTACGACTACTACACCGGCGATTACGAGGAATACCTGTCCAGCAAGGGCCTGGAGTAATCTGTCGCAACTCCGTGCAAAACAGGTGGCTGATGCCGCCTGTTTTTTTTTATGTGCAGGTTGGCCGCAACAGCTGTTGCCGCCGGCGTCAGCTTCTTGGAGCGATTGCTTTACGTTGGCGGCAGCCTTGCGCTATATTGCAGCGCAAGATATTTTGCACTGCAAAACGGGATGCCGCAGTGCAACGTAATAACCATAACAAAAAGACAGAGAACGACAGGGACTTGAATCTCGAAGGTCGGTGGTGGAGGAATATCCGTTCGACAATCGGGTTGCCTGCAACCTAGCAAAGGAAAAATCATGCGCTTGAAAGGGAAAGTCTCCATCATCACCGGTGGTGCCAGTGGTATCGGTAAGGCCACTGCAGAGAAATTCATCAAGGAAGGCGCCATCGTAGCGGTTTGCGACATCAATATGGATGCCGTCAATGCCGTGGTGGCAGAGCTGAAAGCGCTGGGTGGCGAAGCCGTCGGCTATCAGGTGGACGTGACCAACAAGGCGCAGATCGCCGACATGGTTGGCGCACTGAAAGCGCAGTTCGGCCGTATCGATGTGCTGGTCAACAATGCCGGCATCGTGATGGATGCGCAGCTGATCAAGATGAGTGAAGACCAGTTTGACAAGGTAATTGATATCAACCTGAAGGGCGTTTACAACTGCACCAAGGCCGTGGTTGACACCATGATCGAGCAGGGTGCCGGTGTGATCCTCAACGCGTCCTCGGTCGTCGGCGTGTACGGCAACTTCGGCCAGACCAACTACGCCGCCTCCAAGTTCGGCGTCATCGGTTTCGTCAAGACCTGGGCCAAGGAGCTGGGCAAGAAGGGCATTCGCGCCAACGCGGTGTGCCCGGGTTTTGTCGCCACTCCGATCCTGAAGTCGATGCCGGAAAAGGTGATCCAGGCGATGGAAGACAAGGTGCCGATGAAGCGCATGGCGCAGCCGGAAGAAATCGCCAACGTCTACGCTTGGCTTGCTTCCGATGAGGCCAGCTACATCAACGGCGCCGCCATCGAAGTGACCGGTGGCCTGACACTGTAAGCCGCCTGCTGCGGCAGCCTGTCGCACGCAAAAAAGGTTGGCCGCAATTGCGGCCAACCTTTTTTCATGCCTCATGCCACATCAGGCAAGCTTAGGTCAGGCCTCGTGCTCCAGCATGGTGACGCCGCCCAGGCCAGAGCGGAACACCGCCTGCTGCAGCGTGTGGATTGCCTGCTTGCGGAAAAACTGCTTGCGGGTGACCAGTAGCACGCGACGCTGCGGCACCGGCGCGGCAAACGGGATGATGGATAGCAGACCTTCGTCTGCCGGCGACACCGAGGTCTGTGGCAGCACGGTAACGCCCATGCCGCTGGCCACCATGTGACGGACGGTGTTGAGCGAGCTGCCCTGCAGCGACGCGGCCAGACCATTGTTCTGGTGCTGGCGGCTGGCCACCTCGCTGCAGGCCTGCAGCACGTGATCGCGGAAACAGTTGCCCTGCGACAGCAGCAGCACGCTTTCGCTGGCCAGATCGGACGAGCGCACCGTGTCGCGCTTCTCCCACGGGTGGCCCTTGGGCGTGGCGACGACGAATTCTTCGTCGTACAGCGGCACCGCCACCGTGCCGGCTTCGTCGAACGGGTCGGCGACGATGATGGCGTCCACTTCGCCGCGCTTGAGCATTTCTGCCAGCCGCGCAGTGTAGTTTTCTTCCAGGATCAGCGGCATTTCCGGCGCCAGGATGCGCAGCGCCGGGATCAGCTTTGGCAGCAGATAGGGGCTGATGGTGAAGATCACGCCCAGCTTCAGCGGCCCGGCCAGTTCGTTCTGGTGTTCGCCAGCCAGGCGCTTCACCGTCTCCGCCTCTTCCAGCACCCGCTGCGACTGTTCGATGATGCGTTCGCCGATTTCGGTGACGCTCACCTCCTGGCCGCCGCGCTCGAACAGGGTGACGCCCAGCTCGTCTTCCAGTTTCTTGATCGCGATCGACAACGTCGGCTGGCTGACGAAGCAGCTCTGGGCCGCCCGCCCGAAGTGGCGCTCGCGCGCCACCGCGACGATATAACGCAGTTCGGTCAGGGTCATGGTGTCAGCGCTGGTGTTCCGGCAGGACGATGTTTACTTCCAGGACCTCGAAGTTATCTTGGCGTTCCAGGTGCACCTTGATGTCGTCCTTGTTGACGGCCACGTACTTGGAGATCACTTCCATCAGCTCGCGCTGCAGCGCTGGCAGGTAGTCCGGTGCGCCGGTCTTGCCGTCGCGTTCATGTGCCAGGATGATCTGCAGGCGTTCGCGGGCGATGGAGGCCGTTTTCTGGCGCTTGCCAAAAAGCATATCGATCAGGGACATGATTAGCCTCCAAACAGTCGTTTCAGGAAGCCGATTTTTTCTGCTTCCAGAAAGCGCATCGGACTGTCCTCGCCAAGGAAGCGGGCCACCACGTCACCGTAAGCCTCGGCGGCATCGGAACCCTTGATGTGGATCGCCGGGGTGCCGGAGTTGGATGCCTGCAGGATGGCCTGCGATTCCGGAATCACGCCGATCAGCGGGATGCGCAGGATTTCCTTCACGTCGTCTACCGACAGCATCTCGCCCTTGTCGACACGGGCTGGCGAATAGCGGGTAATCAGCAGGTGCTCCTTCACCGGCTCGCGGCCTTCTTCGGCGCGGCGCGATTTCGACGACAGGATGCCGAGAATGCGGTCGGAGTCGCGTACCGACGATACTTCCGGGTTGGTGACCACGATGGCTTCGTCGGCAAAGTACAGCGACATCAGCGCGCCTTTTTCGATGCCGGCCGGCGAGTCGCAAACGATGAACTCGAAGCCCATCTCGTCCAGGTTCTTCAGCACCGTTTCCACGCCTTCACGGCTGAGCGAATCCTTGTCGCGGGTCTGCGATGCCGGCATCACGTACAGGTTGTCGCAGTGCTTGTCCTTGATCAGTGCCTGGTTGAGGCTGGCTTCGCCATTGATCACGTTGATCAGGTCGTACACCACGCGACGTTCGCAGCCCATGATCAGGTCCAGGTTGCGCAGGCCGACGTCGAAGTCGATCACAGCGGTCTTGTGGCCGCGCAGGGCGAGGCCGGATGCAAAGCTGGCACTGGTGGTGGTTTTGCCGACACCACCCTTGCCGGAGGTTACAACGATGATTTTTGCCACAATATCGATCCTTGGAATAACAATGCCGGTTACTTGTCGAGCGGGATCATGACCACGCGCTCTTGTTCGAGATAAATCTGGGTCGGCTTGCCCTTGATGCTTTGCGGCAAGTCCTGTTCGATGGTGCGGTACACGCCGGCGATGGAAACCAGCTCGGCCTCCATGCTCTTGACGAAGATGCGTGCCGCGGTATTGCCGCGGGCGCCAGCCAGTGCCCGGCCACGCAGCGGCGCGTAGACATGGATGCTGCCGTCGGCGATCAGTTCCGCACCGGCGCTGACCATTTCCAGTACCACCAGATCGCCGCCTTTGGCGTAGATCTGCTGTCCGGCGCGCACCGGGCGGTCGATGATCATGGTCGGTGTTGGCAGGCTGCTGTCCACCACGGGTACCGCCGCTACCGGCGCGCTGACGCTGTCCGCGCTGCTCTTGCCGCTGCCACTGATGAACGGCAGGCCCAGGCGGTGGGCGAGGGCGGCGTACTGCGCGTCGCGGTGACGGACGGCGGCAAGGTGCAGGCCGTGCTGCTGCAGCATGGCGCAGACGGGGGCCAGCGTGTCGCTATCCGGCGCCGGCAGCTGCTCGATATCCAGCACGAACGGCTCGGGTTCGTGGCTGTTGAAGCGTTGCTGGATGGCGTCTTGCAGGGCGGGCAGCTCGGTGCTGCGCAGCACGATGGCCAGCAGGTCAAGACTGGCGGATTTGATGTCGAAAAGGTTGGCCGCAGGACTCATTGGTTTTATCGCCGGATGGATAGATTTATTTTATGGCTGGAGTGTATCGCTTTGTCCTGAGCCTTTCAATCAACAGCGAGGCCATCTGCTGTCGTACAAGGGGGAATCGTGAGTGGGATGGTGGGCGGTTACGGATGGTGACTGCGCTTTATCGGCCGGCGGTCGGGAAATTGACATGCGGATGTAATGCTTGGCTGTCATGATGAATGTGTTTGCTGTTGTAAAAATAGCGACTTAGAAATGTTGCGACGCAGCAAAATGATTGACATTGGTGCGGTGCAGCACAATAATGCGCCCTGTTGCAATGCGGCAACGACGAGTTTTCCAGACGATATTGCTGCTGAGTGTTTCATTTTTCGAAAAGGATTAATCATGTTTACTACTGCACAAGAGTTTTCCGCTTTCGGTCAGTCGCAGTTCGACAAAGCCGTTCGTTTTTCCGGCATCCTGCTGGCCAGCGCCGAGCGCCTGGCTACCCTGCAGCTGGAAATGTCGCGCAAGCTGCTGGCCGAGAACGCCCAGACGCTGAAACAGCTGTCGGCGATCAAGGACCCGAAAGCGCTGGCCGAATTCCAGACCAGCCTGACCCAGCCTAGCCTGGACAAGGCCTTCGCCGCGGCGCGTGAAGTCTACGATGTCACGCTGGCAACCCAGACCGAGCTGACTTCCTTCGTGGAAGAGCAGGTTGCCGAAACCAACAAGAATGTGCTGGATGTGATTGACCGTCTGGCGAAAAACGCCCCGACCGGTTCCGATGCTGCGGTGCAGGCACTGAAAAATATGGTGACCTCCAGTAATGCGGCCTTTGAGAGTGCGGCCAAGACTGCCAAGAAAGTCGGCTCCGAGTTTGCCGAGGCCAGCGTTGAAGCTGCGGAAACCTCGGCCAAGGCGGCCAGCGCTGCAGTCAGCCGCACCCGTAAGGCGACGCCGTCCGCTTCTGCCTGATTCCACACAGTCTCCTGCTTGACCGAAACCTCCCGTGCCGGCACGGGAGGTTTTCATTTCTGCTTTTCCCATGCGATTGACGGCATTGTTGTATCGCACTTGATGCTTATCAAAGCATTATTATCCCCAATGATTATGCTTACGGTATTGATTGCATTGGTGCAGCAATACCATTTGCTTGATTCGTCTTTGTTGACGGCGAGCAAGCCGGGTATCGGCCAGGGATGATCCGGGCTGTCTGGCAGGCAATGTTTCTCCTTTTGATGTGTGTGTTTGGGGTACGGTGGTGGGCCGTACCCCTTTTTTTTTTGCCTGCGGCAGATGCGGGTCGTGCATTGCGGCCAGCGTTGGGTGCAATGCCTGGGTGGCGAGCCTTTTTCCGGCCTGCACTGGTGGCATGGCAGATGCCGTCAGTGCTGTCAGTGGTATGCGGGCATCAGATTCATAAAATTTGAACGAAACGTTCAGTATCCTTCGCTATTAATTGAATTAGACCAGTCGTATAGTTACATCATTGCTCCTCTGGTCATTACCAACAAGGGTCCGGTTGAGTTCCTTGTCCATGAGCACCATAAGATAGCTATACAAATTATTCGAATTAAATGCTGGAACAATCAAAGCAACCAATTTAAGTAAAAGGATATTGATCATGAAAAAGCTGCTCATTACTGCCATCACTGTCGTACTGGCCAGTGCCGTTGCCCCGGTTTATGCCGCCCCCGCTGCCGTGCAACAGCAGGACGCCGAGATGATGGCTAAGCGTGAAGGCGGTGATGCGCCGTACATGGTCGCCCGCCGTGAAGGCGGTGATGCGCCGTACATGGTCGCCCGCCGTGAAGGTGGTGATGCGCCGTACATGGTTGCCCGCCGTGAAGGTGGTGATGCGCCGTACATGGTTGCCCGCCGTGAAGGTGGTGATGCGCCGTACATGGTCGCCCGCCGTGAGGGCGGTGACGCACCGTACATGGTTGTATAAGTTGTAGCGTGAGAAGCCCCGGTTGCCTGCTGTAACCGGGGCCGGGTTTCTGTTATCTGTGGCATTGTGTCTTTGCTCCGGGCAGGGTGGTTGGTGTGCCCACTGTTCCTGATGTTGTAGTTGCCCGCAATTCCCGAGTTGGCTATGGTGCGGTTTTCATTTTGCCGCGTCCGCCATGACCGCCCAGTTGCTTCCCCTTGATCACATCCCCGCCGATCTGGTTTCCACTGCCGATTACCAGCGTTACGCCGCGCACCACATGAGCGCCAATGCCCGCGCCTATGTCGACAGCGCTGCCGCGGATGAGCTGAGCCATGCGGCCAACCTTGCCGCCTTCGCGCGCCGGCAGCTGCAGACGCAGGTGCTGGCCGATGTCCGCGGCGGCCATTGTCGCAGCGAGCTGTTCGGGCTGTCGCTCAGCCATCCGCTGCTGCTGGCGCCGGTGGCGTACCAGAAACTGGTGCATGCCGACGGCGAGCGCGCCGCCGCCTATGCCGCCACTGCCATGGGCAGCAGCATGCTGGTCAGCACCCTGGCCAGCACGCCGCTGGAGGAGGTCGCCGCCGCGGCGCAGGGGCCGTTGTGGTTCCAGCTGTACTGGCAGCATGATCGCGCGGTGGTTGCCAGGCTGGTGCAGCGTGCCGAGGCCGCCGGTTATCGCGCAATCGTGCTGACGGTGGATGCACCGCTGGCCGGGGTGCGCAATGCCGAGGCCCGTGCCGGCTTCCAGCTGCCGCCGCAGGTGCAGGCTGTCAATCTGGCAGGCATGGCGCCGTACCAGCCCGCGTTGGCGGCGGGGCAGAGCATGGTGTTCGACGGGCTGATGGCGGTGGCGCCTGGCTGGGCGGATATCGACTGGCTGCGGCAGCAGACGCGCTTGCCGCTGCTGCTGAAAGGGGTGCTGGCGCCGCGCGATGCACGGCGTGCCGTGCAGCAGGGGGTGGATGGCCTGATCGTGTCCAACCATGGCGGGCGGGTGCTGGACTCGGTGCCGGCCAGTCTCGACGCGCTGCCGCGTATCGTGGCGGCGGTGGACGGTGCGCTGCCCTTGTTGCTGGACGGCGGCATCCGCCGCGGCAGCGACATCCTGAAGGCGCTGGCGCTGGGCGCCTCGGCGGTGCTGATCGGCCGGCCCTATCTCCATGCGCTGGCGACCGCCGGCGCGCTGGGGGTGGCGCACCTGCTGCGCACGCTGCAGGAGGAGCTGGAGGTGGCGATGGCGCTGACCGGCTGCCGCACGCTGGCCGATATCTCGCCGGAGGTGCTGTGGCCCGAGTGAGTGCTCGGTGCCGGCAGCGTTGCGGCCAACGTTGGCCGCAACCATGAATCACATCAAAACAAAGCGGCCCGCAATCGCGGGCCGTTTTGCCTGGCGCTTATTGACGATCGCGCGAGCTCACGCGAGACAGCGCTTAAGCGGAGATCATCTGCAGGGTGATGCCCGGTGCCGCCGTCGCACCATCCAGTACCGGGTAGGGGCGGGCGCTGTGCATGCGCAGCTCGCCGTCGATGAACAGGCGCACATCCACGGCGTAGCGCTGGCCGGCCTGGATGGCCTGCGGGTCGTAGCACAGCGAGAAGGTCGCCGGGAAGGCGATCTTCTCCAGTGATTGCTCGGCGATCACTGCCGCGGCATCCGTGCCGTCGCCCAGCGCCAGCAGGCGTACGCGCAGCAGGGTCTTGTCCTGCGGCCATAGCAGTTTCTCGCGGTATGACACCGTGCCGCTGAGATAGGCCAGGGTTGGCCGCAGCGGAGTGGCACAGGCAACCAGCAGGCCGGCCGACAGTGCCAGTAGCAGCTGGCGGCGGGGCAGGGGGGTGTGCATCATGGGTTTTGCTCCGTAGCAGTCTTGCCGAGGGTGATCATGGTGCCTTCTGCCGGTAGCCATTCGCTCTGTACCCGCCAGCGGCCCTGTGTATCTTGCAGCCGCACATACCAGTGATTGGTCTGGTCCGGTTTCATTACGCCCTGATACAGTTTGTCGCCGATGCGCTGCAGCACGATGCGCTGGTCGCCCTGCTGCCGGGTCGGGTGCAGCAGCAGCAGTTCCGGGGTGCCGGGCAGTGGCTTGCTGCTGGTGTCGACCACACGCACGCTGCGCATGTCGTCGCTGAACATCACCTGGGCACCGATGCCCAACGACCGCGCAGCCAGGTCGCGCTTCAGTTCCAGGTTGATGTCCTTGCCTTGCCTGTAGTAGTCGTCGTTGACCATGTCGTCGGCGCCGCGCACGATGATGCCGAAAGTGACAAAGCCGGCAATCACCACCAGCAGCGGCCCCGACATCAGGAGCCAGAACCAGCGCTCCTTGTACCAGGGGCGGCCGGTGTCCATCTGTTTCTGCATTGTCATTCCCCGATAAAACTCGATTTTTCTTCGATGGCAGAGCCGTCCGTCAGCGACTCGACCCGGAAGTAAATCTTGTGACTGCCCTTGGTCGCGTATTGCGGATCGGCCTGTACCCGCACGTCGATCTGTTCGTTCTCGGTGGCTTTGATCATGATCTCCTTGCGATCGACCACCAGTTTCAGGTCCGGCAGGCCTTCGACCGTAATGCGGAAGCGTTGTTCCTCTTCCGCGGTATTGATGATGCGTACGCTGTAGTTGTTCTCCAGCCAGCCGTCATCGGTCTCGCGTACCAACGAGGCGCGATCCTTCAGGATGTCGACCTTGAACGGCTTGCGCATGAGCAGTGATGTGACGGCGGCGCCAAAAATGATGGACAGCAGCAGCAGGTATAGCACCACGCGCGGCCGCTTCAGCCGTGACCAGAATTCACTTTCCGGGTACTTGCCTTCCAGTGCCGCCTCGGTGGTGTAGCGGATCAGGCCTTTCGGGCTGCCGACCTTGACCATCACCTCGTCACAGGCGTCGATACAGGCGGCACAGCCGATGCACTCGTACTGCAGGCCGTTGCGGATGTCGATGCCGACCGGGCACACCTGCACGCAGATGCCGCAGTTGATGCAGTCGCCGAGATTGGCATTGTCCTGGCCCTTCCTGCGCGCGCCGCGCGGTTCGCCGCGCTTTTCGTCGTAGGAGATGATCAGCGTGTCTTCGTCGAACATCGCGCTTTGGAAGCGGGCGTACGGACACATGTATTTGCACACCTGCTCGCGCAGGTGGCCGGCCAGCAGATAGGTGAAGCCGGCGTAGAAGAACATCCAGAAAAGTTCCCACGGGCCGTAGTCGAAGTCCGGCAGCGCGGCAAGCAGATCCGGCATCGGTGTGAAGTAGCCGACCAGGGTGAAACCGGTCAGCAACGAGAACACGATCATCAGCCCCTGGCTGGTGGCACGCAGGCGCAACTTGCGCAGGCCCCATGGTTCCTTGTCGAGCTTGAGGCGCTTGTTGCGGTCGCCTTCTACCAGTTGTTCGATCCAGATCATGATCTCGGTGTAGACGGTTTGCGGACAGGAGTAGCCGCACCATAGCCGGCCGGCGATCGCGGTCCAGGCGAACAGCGCAAAGGCGCTGCATATCAGCAGTGCGGCGAGGTAAACGAAGTCCTGTGGCCAGATGGTGAGGCCGAACAGGTAAAACTTGCGGCCAACCAGGTCGAACAGTACGGCCTGGCGCCCGTTCCACTGCAGCCAGGGCAGTCCGAAATAGACCAGTTGGGTCGCGACCACGAACAGGATGCGCCAGTTGTTGAACAGGCCGCTGACGCTACGCGGGTGGATTTTTTTCTGTGCCTCGTACAGCGACACGGTCTGCATTTCCGGCTTGGCGGGTTCGATCTTGACCGGGATGTCTTTCAGCTTTTGGTTCATGCTGCGGTTCCTGGCGGGACATTTCGCAAAATGCACAGGGCTGATGCACTGTGCGAACAGTCCTGAATGGCAATTTATTTTACCAACAAGTAGATTGTGTACCATAAAAGATACTGCCCGCTGATGCGGGCAGTATCGGGCAGCATCAATTACTCTGCACTGGCTTTATTGGAGAGGCTCCAGACATAGGACGTCAGCAGGTGAACCTTGCCGTCACCGAGAAAGTCTTTCCAGGCCGGCATCTGGTTGTTGCGGCCGTTGGTGATCGTTTCGATGATGGCCTTCTCGGTGCCGCCATACAGCCACACGTTGTCGGTCAGGTTCGGTGCGCCCAGCGCCTGGTTGCCCTTGCCGTCGGCACCGTGGCAGGCAGAACAAACCGCGGTAAAGGTTTCCTTGCCGCGTGCGGCACGGTCGGCATCGTGCTTCTTGCCGGACAGCGACATCGCGTAGTTGGCGGCATCCTTGACCTTTTCTTCACCGAAGGCCGCGCCGAAGGCCGGCATCTGGCCGTGGCGGCCATTATCCAGTGTGGTCTTGATGATTTCCGGCGTGCCGCCGTACAGCCAGTCGTTGTCGGTCAGGTTAGGGAAGCCCTTGGCGCCGCGTGCGTCGGAGCCGTGGCACTGTACACAGTAGGTCTGGAACAGGCGCTTGCCCATGGCCTGTGCCTCCGGGTTGGTCGCCACGGTTTTCACGTCCATTTTCATGAACTTGTCGTACAGCGGCTGATACTTGGCTTCCGCCTGGGCTTTTTCTTCCTTGTACTGGCCAACGGAGGTCCAGCCGCGGATACCTTGCCAGGAGCCCAGACCGGGATACAGCACCAGATAGACGGCGCCGAATACCAGGGTGATGTAAAACAGGAGCATCCACCAGCGCGGCAGCGGATTGTTGTACTCCTCGAGGTCGTCATCCCAGACGTGCCCCATGGTTTTTACTTCTTCCCCTTTTTGTACCGTGGTCTTCGACTGGCTAAGCAGCAGATACGTCAGACCGACGATACCTACGATCACGATCACCGTGATGTAGACACTCCAGAAATCACTCACGAAATCACTCATTTCTTCGCTCCGTTGACGGCGTCGATCCCTTGCTGCTCTTCCTCGTCGCCATTGAAGACAAGGTTGGCCGCATCGTCATAACGCCTCTGCGATTTTTTTTCGAAGGCACCGATCAGGATCACGATAAAGGCTACAAAGCAGAATACCGTGAACAGGATGCGGGCCAGATTGGTCAGGTCCATGACTTAGCGCGCGTTCTTCAGTGCAAGGCCCAGGCCTTGCATGTAGGCGATGAGTGCATCCATCTCGGACTTGCCTTCAACCATGGCCTGGGCTTCGACAATTTCCTTGTCGCTGTACGGCACACCCACCTTGCGCAGCGCGGTCATCTTGGCGGCGACACCCTCGGCATCGGCCAGGTTGCGCGCCAGCCACGGGAAGGCCGGCATGTTGGATTCCGGTACCACGTCGCGCGGGTTGATCAGGTGCACGCGGTGCCATTCGTCGGAGTAGCGGCCACCGACACGGGCCAGATCCGGGCCGGTGCGCTTGGAGCCCCACTGGAACGGATGGTCGTACACGGATTCACCGGCTACCGAGTAGTGGCCGTAGCGCTCGGTTTCGGCGCGGAATGGACGGATCATCTGCGAGTGACAGCCGTAGCAGCCTTCGCGGATATAGATATCGCGGCCGGTCAGCTGCAGCGCGTTGTACGGCTTGACGCCGGCGATCGGCTGGGTGGTTGATTTCTGGAACATCAGCGGCACGATCTCGACCAGTGCGGCGATGCTGATCACCAGCAGGGTCAGCACGATCAGGTAGGCGACGTTTTCTTCAATCAGTTTCTGGATTTTTTCCATGATGGTTCTTTCTGCCCCTTAGTGCGCGTGAGCGGCAACGGCCGGGATCCTGGCATCAACCGGACGACCGGCGGCAACGGTACGGAAGGTGTTGTACGCCATGATCAGCATGCCGGACAGGAACAGCAGGCCACCCAGCAGACGGACGAAGTGGTACGGATAGGTTGCTTTTACTGCTTCCACGAAGGCGTAGGTCAGGGTGCCGTCCGCGTTCAGCGCACGCCACATCAGGCCTTGCATCACACCGGAGATCCACAGTGCGGCGATGTACAGCACCACGCCGACGGTGGCCAGCCAGAAGTGGGCTTCGATCAGCTTGGTGCTGTGCATGCCGTCACGACCGAACAGGCGCGGGATCAGGTAGTACAGCGAGCCGATGGAGATGAAGGCAACCCAACCCAGGGCACCGGAGTGCACGTGGCCGACAGTCCAGTCGGTGTAGTGCGACAGCGCGTTGACGGTCTTGATCGACATCATCGGGCCTTCGAAGGTGGACATGCCGTAGAAGGACAGCGATACCACCAGGAACTTCAGTACCGGGTCGGTACGCAGTTTGTGCCACGCACCGGACAGGGTCATGATGCCGTTGATCATGCCGCCCCAGCTTGGCGCGAACAGGATCATCGAGAATGCCATACCCAGCGACTGGGTCCAGTCAGGCAGGGCGGTGTAGTGCAGGTGGTGCGGGCCGGCCCACATGTAGGTGAAGATCAGGGCCCAGAAGTGCACCACGGATAGACGATAGGAGTACACCGGGCGGCCGGCCTGTTTCGGTACGAAGTAGTACATCATGCCGAGGAAGGCGGCGGTCAGGAAGAAGCCCACCGCGTTGTGGCCGTACCACCATTGCACCATGGCATCGACGGCGCCGGCATAGATGGAGTAGGACTTCCACATCGATACCGGGATCGCCAGGCTGTTGACGATGTGCAGCAGGGCGACGGCCAGGATGAAGGCACCGTAGAACCAGTTGGCCACGTAGATGTGCTTGACCTTGCGCACGGCGATGGTGCCGAAGAACACGATGGCATAGGCGACCCATACCACGGTGATCAGCAGGTCGATCGGCCACTCCAGCTCGGCATATTCCTTGCCGGCGGTCAGGCCCAGCGGCAGGGTGATGGCGGCCAGTACGATGACGGTTTGCCAGCCCCAGAAAGTGAAGGCGGCCAGTTTGTCCGAGATCAGGCGGACGTTACAGGTGCGCTGCACCACGTAGTAGGACGTGGCGAACAGGGCGCAGCCGCCGAAGGCAAAGATCACGGCGTTGGTGTGCAGCGGACGCAGGCGGCCGTAGTGGAACCACGGCCCGAAATTGAGCTCGGGCCACACCAGCTGTGCCGCAATGATCACGCCTACCAGCATGCCGACAATGCCCCACACGACGGTCATGATGGCAAACTGCCGCACCACCTTATAGTTATAAGTGGATTGCGTTTCCATTTAAGGTTTTCTCCAAGGTTGCAAACTAGAACGTAAAACCGTAGCGACTTGAAGGCCGGATATGTAACTCCATGTGAAAATGGAGCCCGGCAAGTCGCAAGGATGATGGCGGGGCGGGGCAAGACCGGGTGGACCATTGTTCTGGAGTGTGGTGCCGGCATTGTCCGGTCCCGGTAAAGCATCCCGAATTCCCGTATTCGTATATTCAATTAGTTATTCTAAATCAAGGCGAGTATTGGTGGCCAGATCGGGACTCCATTGTCCCCGGTTTTTTGCATGGTTTGCCGTGTGTTGCAACCTGGAAAATCCCTTTTCGGGCATTGTTGATTATATTGTCATTGCCTCTGTCTGTCTTGACTTGGGTCAAGCCGTCACCCGGCCTGCTTTCGGCAGGACATGGTGCTAGAATCCCCCACTTTCCCTTCCTCGCTCCGGGTTCGTGTCATGACTGTTGCCGTCCGCTATTGCATTTGTCCGCTTGATCCGCAGGCGCACCTGTTTGAAGTTTCCCTGACCATTAGACAGCCGGCAGTTGCCGGGCAAGTGCTGCGCCTGCCGGCATGGATTCCCGGCAGCTATATGATCCGCGAGTTCGCGCGCCACATCGTGGCCATCCGTGCCGAGAGCGGTAAGAAGGCGGTGGCGCTGCAGAAACTGGACAAGCACAGCTGGCAGGCAGCACCGGTCAAGGGCGTGCTGACCGTGCACTACACCGTGTACGCCTTCGACCTGTCGGTGCGCGGCGCCTACCTGGACCAGCAGCGCGGCTTCTACAACGGCACCAGCGTGTTCCTGCAGGCCGACGGCTTCGAGCACGCGCCGTGCGAGGTGGATATCCTGCCGCCGGCGGACAAGGCGCTGGCCAAGTGGCAGGTGGCGACCAGCCTGCCGGCGCTTGACGTCAAGAAATCCGGCTTCGGCCGCTACCGTGCGGCCAACTACGACGAGCTGATCGACCACCCGGTGGAGCTGGGCGAGTTCGAGCGCATCACCTTCAAGGCCTGTGGCGTACCGCACGAGTTCATCGTCTCCGGCCACTGCCAGGCCGACCTGAAAAGGTTGGCCGCAGACAGCAAGCGCATCTGCGAGTGGCAGATCCGTTTCTTTGGCGAGCCGGCGCCGTTCGAGCGCTATGTGTTCATGCTGTTCGTCGGCGGCGACATCTACGGCGGGCTGGAGCACCGCGCCTCCACCGCGCTGGTGGCCAGCCGCGACGACCTGCCGGCACCAGGGTTGGCCGCAGGCGAGATCGGCGACGGCTACCTCAAGCTGCTGGGCCTGATCAGCCACGAATACTTCCACAGCTGGAACGTCAAGCGCATGAAGCCGGCGGCGTTCACCCCTTATGACCTGAACCGCGAGGGCCACACCACGCTGCTGTGGGCATTCGAGGGCATCACTTCCTATTACGACGACCTTACGCTGCTGCGCTGCGGCCTGATCGACGACAAACGCTACCTCGGCCTGCTGGCCAGGACCATCAGCGGCGTGGCGCGTGGCAATGGCCGTAGCAGGCAGACGCTGGCCGACTCCAGCTTCGACGCGTGGACCAAATACTATCGCCAGGACGAAAACAGCCCCAACAGCATCGTCAGCTACTACACCAAGGGCGCATTGGCGGCGCTGGCGCTGGACCTGCACATCCGCCGCGAAAGCGGCGGCGCCAAGAGCCTGGACACGGTGATGCGGGCGCTGTGGCGGAAGTGGCTGGCCGACGGTCAGGGCCTGGCGGAAGACGAGTGGGAGCGTGTGGCCGAAGAGGTGACCGGCCTCAAGCTCGGCCAGTTCTTCGACATGGCGATCCGTTCCACCGCCGATTTGCCGCTGGCGGAACTCCTCGCCACGCAGGGGGTTCAGATGCAGATGGTGGCGGCCGACAGTGCCAGCGACAGCGGCAGCGTGGTCGACGAATTCCGTGCCGCGCCGTTGCGGCCAACCCTGGGGGTGAAAACCGCCGGCGATGCGCTGGGTGTCAAGCTGGTGTCGGTGCTGGATAGCGGTGCGGCGCAGGCGGCCGGGCTGGCTGGCGGTGATGTCGTCATTGCCGTCAACGGCGTGAAAGTCGCCGATCTGGACAAGGCGCTCGGCCGCTGCCGTATCGGCGATACGGTGAAAATCCACGCCTTCCGCCGTGATGAACTGAACAGTTACAAGGTAACGCTGGCTGCGATGGCTGCCGATACCTGCCGCCTGCGCCTGCAAGACGGTGGCGCCGGCTGGCCGATGCATTAACCGGGGACGCTTTCGCGTAAACAATAAGGAGGGCGGGCAGTGCGCTGATCCGTCCCGTACCCTACACAGGAAACACGGCATGAGCCAACAAGCCCAAATCAAGTACCGGCAAGACTATCAAGTACCGTCCTATCTGGTGGACAAGATCGACCTGACCTTCGACATCCTCGACGACAATCTGGTGCGTGTGCGCTCGCGCCTGATCGTGCACCGCAATCCGGCAGCCACTGCGGCCAACGTGCTGCGGCTGGACGGCTCGGCCACGCTGCTGTCGCTGCAGCTGGATGGCGAGGCACTCGGTGCCGATGCCTACCAGCTGGATGCTGACGGCCTCAGCATCGGCAACGTGCCGGACAGCTTCATCCTCGACGTGGAAACCGAGATCGATCCGGTGGCCAATACCAGCCTTAACGGCCTGTATGCTTCCGGCGGCAGCAACTTGTATACCCAGTGCGAGCCGGAGGGCTTTCGCAAGATCACCTTCTATCCCGACCGCCCGGACGTGATGGCCAAGTTCACCACCACCATCATCGCTGACAAGCAGAAGTATCCGGTGCTGCTGTCCAACGGCAACAAGGTGGGCGAGGGCATGGCCGACAAGAAGCGGCACTGGGTGAAGTGGGTCGATCCGTACAAGAAGCCGTCCTACCTGTTCGCGCTGGTGGCCGGCAAGCTGTCGGCGCTGAAGGACAGCTACATCACCGCCAGCGGCCGCCGTGTGGCACTGGAAATCTGGACCGTGCCGGCCGACCAGGACAAGGTCGAGTTCGCGATGGGTGCGGTCAAGCGCTCGATGCAGTGGGACGAAGAGCGCTTCGGCCTGGAGTACGACCTCGACATCTACATGATCGTCGCCGTCGGCGACTTCAACATGGGGGCGATGGAGAACAAGGGCCTCAACATCTTCAACACCTCGGCGGTGCTGGCGCGGCAGGACACCGCCACCGACGCCGACTTCGAGCGCGTCGAAGCCATCATCGGCCACGAGTACTTCCACAACTGGACCGGCAATCGCGTCACCTGCCGCGACTGGTTCCAGCTATCGCTGAAGGAAGGCCTGACCGTGTTCCGCGACCAGGAGTTCAGCTCCGACCTGCACAGCCGCGCGGTGCAGCGCATCCAGGATGTGAAGAACCTGCGCCAGCTGCAGTTTCCGGAAGACGCCGGCCCCACCGCGCACCCGATCCGTCCGGACAGCTACATCGAGATGAACAATTTCTACACCATGACGGTGTACGAAAAGGGGGCCGAAGTGGTGCGCATGTATCACACCCTGCTCGGTGAAGAAGGCTTCCAGAAGGGCATGGAACTGTATTTCAAGCGCCACGACGGCCAGGCGGTGACCTGCGACGACTTCCGCGCCGCGATGGCCGACGCCAATGGCGTGGACCTCACCCAGTTCGCGCTGTGGTACAGCCAGGCCGGCACCCCGCGGCTGACAGTGCGCGGCGACTACGATCCGGTCGCGCTCAGCTACACCCTGCACCTGACGCAGCACTGCCCGGCGACACCGGGGCAGGACGACAAGCAGCCGTTCCACATTCCGCTGGCGCTGGGCCTGGTTGGCCGCGACGGCCAGGACCTGCCGCTGCAACTGCAGGGCGAGGCCGAGGCGGGCGCCACCACCCGCGTGCTGGACGTGCGTGCCGCCGGGCAGCACTTTACCTTCGTCAACGTCGCGCAGCAGCCGGTGCCGTCGCTGCTGCGCGGTTTCTCGGCACCGGTAAAGCTGGTGTTCGACTGGCGCGACGACGAGCTGGCCTTCCTGATGGCCAAGGACAGCGACCCGTTTGCGCGCTGGGAGGCCGGCCAGGCCTACGCCGAGCGCCTGTTCAAGCAGCTGATCGCCGAGCACGCCGCCGGCACGCCGCTGCAGCTGGCTGAAGGTTTTGTCGAGGCCTTCCGGGCGGTGCTGCACGACCACGAGGCCGATGCCGCATTCAAGGCGCTGATGCTGACGCTGCCGTCGGAAGCCGAGATCCTGGAAATGGTCGACGTCGCCGATCCGGCACGCATCCACGCGGTGCGCGAATTCGTGCTGGCATCGCTGGCGCAGGCGCTGCGCGGCGAGTGGCACGAGGCCTTCGACATCAACCAGTGTGGTATCTACCAGCCGGACGATGCCGGCCGCCGTGCGCTGAAGAACCTGGCGCTGGCGATGCTGACGCGCCTCAGCGACGCCTGGCCGGAGGAAGCGGCCGGGCAGCAGTGCATGAATGCCGACAACATGACCGACCAGATGGGCGCGCTGCTGGCGCTGCGCGACCGCGACGGCGATGTCCGCACCGACTGCTATCTCGCCTTTGCCGAACGCTGGCAGGACAACGCGCTGGTGATGGACAAGTACTTCAGCCTGCTGGCCAGCAGCCAGCTGCCGTGCACGCTGGACCACGTGAAAGCCGCGATGACGCACCCGGCGTTCACTCTCAAGAACCCGAACAAGGCGCGCGCGCTGCTGGGCAGCTTCGGCCGCAACATGCTGCATTTCCATGCTGCAGACGGCTCCGGCTACCAGTTCCTCGCCGGGCAGATCATGCTGCTGGACGACATCAACCCGCAGGTAGCCAGCCGGCTGGTAACGGCCTTCAACCGCCGCCGCAAGCTGGAGCCGCAACGCCAGCAGCTGATGACCTCTGTCCTGCAGCAGATCCTGGCCAAGCCGGGGCTGTCGAACGACGTGTTCGAGATTGTGTCGAAAAACCTGACGGCATAAAGCGTACAATGCTGTCCTGACGCGGGCCGGATGCTTCCGGCCCGTTTTTGTTTCCTGTTTTCTTGCGGCCAACCTATCCATCATGTCTGTCGTTTCCGACCGTACTGCCAGCGTATTGATGCTGCTGGCGCTGTGGTTCGCCTGGGGGACCAACTGGGTGGTCACCAAGCTCGGCCTGGCCTACGCCAGCGCCTTCCAGCTCGGCCTCGGCCGTACCGTGCTCGCCATCGCCACGCTGGCGCTGATCATGCACGCCACCGGCCGCCGCTTCACGCCGACGCCGTTGCGGCCAACCTTCTGGCTGGGGCTGACGCAGACCGCCGGCTTTGTGGTGTTCACCAATCTGGCGCTGGTGGCCGGTGGGGCCGGCAAGGTGTCGGTGCTGTGCTACACCATGCCGTTCTGGACGCTGCTGCTGGCGCGGCTGTTCCTGCACGAAAAGCTGGCGCCGCTGCAGTGGCTGGGCGTGGCGCTGGCCCTGGTCGGGCTGCTGGCGATCCTCGAACCGTGGGATCTCGGCGGCAACTGGCTATCGGACGCACTGGCGATCAGCGGCGGCCTGGTGTGGGCCGGCTCGGCGATCATCGCCAAGAAGCTGCGCGCGCAGCACCAGGTCGATACCCTGGCGCTGACCTTCTGGCAGATGGTGTGGGGCACGCTGGTGCTGGCGCTGCTGCTGCCGCTGTTCCCCGGGCGCGACATCCAGTGGGGCTGGCCGCTGCTGGGCGTGCTGCTGTTCTCCGGCGTGCTCGCCGGCGGCCTGGGCTGGCTGGTGTGGATGCTGCTGCTGTCCCGGCTGTCGGCCGGCATGGCCGGGATGAGCATCCTGGCGATACCGGCGGTGGCGGTGCTGATGGCGTGGCTGCTGCTGGCCGAGGTGCCCAGCCACGCCGAGGCGCTGGGCATGCTGCTGATCGCCGCCGCGCTGATCCTGATCTCGCTGTCCGCGCTACGGCGCGAGTGGCGGCGCTAGCTGCCAGGACACAGGGCGTTACAGCGGTCTGCGCGCCTTGTCGGCAGGGTTGGCCAGTTGCAGCAGTCGCTCGACGCCGATCGGCTCCTGCTTCAGCAACGGCACCACGGCATGGCGTGTGGCATGGTGCGTGGCTACGGCATCGATTTCCTTCAGCTCGTTTTGCGCGCGCTGACGCAGCAAGGCGGCACCGGGCCGACTGGCGGCCACACTGTTGTTGATCACCCACGCCCAGGGTTCGATGCCGGCGCGACGCAAGTCCTGCTGCAGGTTGACCGCTTCCAGCACCGGGGTCGTTTCGGCCAGGGTGGCGATCAGGACCTTGGTCTGCTTGGGATCCTGCAGCTGCATCATCGGGGTGGTGAAGTGCAGGCCCTTGCTCCCCATCTGCCGGGACACCTCGCGGTGATAGGCACCGGTGGCATCCAGTAGCAGCAGCGTGTGACCGGTGGGCGCGGTATCCATCACCACGAACTTCTTGCCGGCTTCGCGGATGGTGCGCGAGAAGGCCTGAAACACCGCGATCTCTTCAGTACACGGTGAACGCAGATCTTCCTCCAGCAGCGCCCGGCCTGCGGCATCCAGCCTGGCGCCCTTGCTGGCCATCACTTCCTGGCGATAGCGCTCGGTTTCGTCATGCGGGTCGATACGGCTGACCGCCAGATCGGGCAACGAACCTTCCAGTGTTTCGGTCAGATGCGCGGCGGGGTCTGAGGTGGTCAGATGGACAGGCAGGCCGCGATGCGCCAGCTCGACAGCGACGGCTGCGGCCAACGTGGTCTTGCCGACGCCGCCTTTGCCCATCAGCATCACCAGCCCGTGACCGTCGGCGGCAATGTCGTCCACCAGGGCAGACAGGCTTGGCGCACTCAACAGGACGGCGGGTGGGAGCGTGACCTGTTCCGTCGCCGGATTGTCGTCCACCAGCAATAGCCGCAAGGCATCCTGCCCGACCAGGTTGAATGGCTTGAGGGCCACATAATCGATAGGCAGGGACTGCAGTACCGCCGGCATGGCCGCCAGTGCCAGTTGCTCGCGCTGTGCAATGGCAGCCGCCAGTTCATCCTGTTCGATCGCCGACTGCGGCAGCTGGCCGTTGATGATCAGGTACTGTTGCGACAGGCCAATCGCAGCCAGCTCCTCGTGTGTGCGTGCCACTTCGCGCAGCGTGGCGCTCTGGGCTCGCGCCACCAGTACCAGCCGGGTACGCAGCGGGTTGGCCAGTGCATCCACCGCCGCCTTGTACTGCACCCGCTGTTTTTCCAGACCGGCGAGCGGCCCCAGGCAGGAGGCATCGCCTTTACCGGCCTCCAAAAAGCCACTCCAGGCCCCCGGCAACTGCAGCAGGCGGATGGTGTGGCCGGTGGGGGCGGTGTCGAAGATGATGTGGTCAAAATCTGCTGTCAGCGGTGATTCGATCAGCAGCGCGGTGAATTCGTCAAAGGCGGCGATCTCGGTGGTGCAGGCCCCGGACAGTTGCTCCTCGATGCCCTTGACCACCGCTTCCGGCAGCACGCCTCGCACCGGGCCGACGATGCGGTCGCGGTAGGCCTGCGCCGCGCCTTGCGGGTCGATCTCCAGTGCCGACAGCTTGGGCACGGCTGGTATCGCGGTGATGTGGTTGCCGATGGCGATGCCGAACACCTGGCCCACGTTGGAGGCCGGGTCGGTGCTGACCAGCAGCACCTGCTTGCCGTCTGCGGCCAACTGTACGGCCGTGGCGCAGGCAATCGAGGTCTTGCCGACCCCGCCCTTACCGGTAAAGAACAGGAAACGTGGCGGTTGATCGAGGACGCGCATGCGGAGCCTCCCGCTTAGCAGCAGCTGCTGCCGGAGCAGCAACTACCGGTTGACTGCGAGGTAGCGATCTCTATGATGCCGGCCCAGTGTGCCAGTTCCTTGCGGGTCGGGTAACGGCCCGCCATGGCCACTTCGCCGTCGACCAGCACCAGCGGCAAGCCCTCCTGGCCGGAGCGCTCCAGAAAGCCTTTTACTACGGCATTGTCAGCAAACGCCAGCGGTTGCTGTGCGAGGTTGAAGCGCTCGATCTGTGCACCGTTCTGCCTGGCCCAGTCCACGTCGGCGGAAAAATTCACCAGCGCCTGGTCAATGTCTACACCACAGACACCCGTGCTGCAGCACAGTGCCGGATCAAAAATCTGGATGGTTTTCATGGCAATCCTTTCTCACATTCCGTGTGGCAAGCCGATCAGGCTTGCGGGTATAGCTGCTGTAATGCCGCACGCTGGGCAGGTTTCATGCTGATGACCGGACGGATCGCCTTGGCCCTGGCCTCGGCCTCATCCAGGGTCTGGCACAGGCCCAGCTCCAGCAGCACGCCAACGGCGACGGTGCCGGTGCGGCCCTTGCCGCCGCCACAGTGGAAACCCACCTTCCGACCCGCACGATAGGCGGCCACCACCGCGTCGATGGCGGCCTTGAACAGGGCTACCTGATCCTGGGCGGGATCATCGCCCAGGGGAATCCTGGTCCAGGTCACGTTGGCCGCGGCGCAGCCGGTGGATTCTTCGCGCAGGTCCACAATCACTTGCACGCCATCCTGCTCCACCATGGCGGCAACGTCGCCCGCCCCGCCCAGGTAGACATGACCGGCAATCAGCTGGTGGTAGCTTTTTTCTTCGCTCATTTGCTTCATCCTCACGGTAGCAGGCTGCCGATACGATCCAGCTCGGCCTTGAGGCGGGCGCGATCTTGCTGTAGCTCGTCCAGCGGCAGCGCCAGGAAGGCCTCGATACGGGTGCGCAGGATGCGATAGGCGGTCATGAACGCGGCATCGATTTCCTCGTCGGAGCCGGTGGCGTGGGCCGGATCTTCCACCCCCCAATGGGTGCGCAGCGCCGGTCCCAGGTAGGCCGGGCAGGTTTCGCCGGCGGCACTGGCGCAGACCGTGATCACGATGTCGGGCGTGGCCGGCAGCTTGTCCCAGGACTTGCTGGCGTAGCCCCCGGTCGACATCCCTTCACGCGCCAGCAAGGCCAGCGAACGCGGATGTACCTGGCCGGTCGGCTGACTACCGGCACTCATGGCCTTCCAGCCGGCGGGAGCCAGATGGTTGAAGGTAGCTTCGCCCAGGATGGAGCGACAGGCGTTACCGGTACACAGAAAAAGCACGTTCATGAGGTCAACTTTCCGTTTCAATCTTGGGTAATGGAGGGAGAACGGCTTCCGGGCAGCAGGAGTCGGTACGGATCTCGGCGCATTGCTCGGGATGACCCGCACAGCACTCTTCGGTCAGGTAGGCGATCAGCTCCAGCATCAAGGGCAGATTGGCGTGGTAACGCTGGTAACGCCCTTCCTGCGCCACCGATACCAGTCCGGCATGCGTCATGCCCTTCAGGTGGAAGGACACATTGTTGGGGGGCAAGTCGAGCGCGCTGGCGATCTGGCCGGCCACCATGCCTTCCAGGCCGCGCTTGACGAGCAGGCGATAGATGTCCAGCCGGATGCCGGAAGACAGCGACTCGAATACCTGGGTGGCGGTTTGTTTTTCCATGCATCAACTATACAAGAATTGTTGAAATATACAAGAATACCCCTGCCGCATGACCGGGCCGTCTGCCATCTGTTTGCTGCCGATGCGAAAGCGCACTGCCTCCGGCCCCGTCGTACCGGCGCCTATCCGTACTCCGGAGCGGGCCGCTTGCTGGGCCGCGGCGCGCCAAAAGTGGCAGGCCGCCTGGCCTAGCGCCGCTCCGGCAGCGGCAGGCGTGTGGTGTGCTTGATCGGCTCCAGCGCTACCGTCGATTTCACGCTGCGCACCAGCGGCAGCGTCATCAGCTTGTTCATCACGAAACGCGACAGCGACGGCAGGTCCGGCACCACGATGCGCAGCCAGTAGTCGGCCTCGCCGGCCACCGCGTAACACTCCAGCACTTCCGGCAGGTCGGTGATGGCGCCGGCGAATTCGCGGATGGACGCCTCGCCGTGACGTTCTAGACTGACATTAGCGAAGGCCGTTACCGACAGGTCGAGCAGGTCGGGACGCAGCGCCAGATGGTAGCCCTGGATCACGCCGCATTCTTCCAGTCGCTGGATGCGGCGGCCGATCTGCGATGGCGACAGTGCGATGTCCTGCGCCAGCTTCTGGTGGGTGGCGCGTGCGTCTTTCTGCAGCGCCTCCAGAATCTGGTAATCGAAACGGTCGAAGTCGATATTGCGCATTTTGTGCATATTCCGGTTTTTGGTGCGGAAAGTATGCAAATAAACCGTGTCGATGGCAAATATTGCGGCCAGCCCGCAGTATAGTGCGTTTACAGTGCAGGTTCCGGCCTTACTGCCGCCCATACAGGAAGACCGATGATGGAGACAACCCCGTTTACCGTGCCGGACATCACCGCCCGCAAGAATGTCGGCCTCGACCACGCCGCCGACTTCACCCTGCCGCAACCGCTGGAACGCTACAGCGCCGAGGATCACCAGACCTGGGCCACGCTGTATCGCCGCCAGTGCGAGATGCTGCCCGGCCGCGTCTGTGACGAATTCCTCGCCGGTCTGGAGGCGCTGGTCATCGATGCCGACCGCGTGCCGGACTTTGCGCGCCTGAACCTGAAACTGGCCGCCGCCACCGGCTGGCAGATCGTGGCGGTGCCGGGGCTGATTCCGGACGAGGTGTTCTTCGAGCACCTGGCCAACCGCCGCTTCCCGGTGACCTGGTGGCTGCGCGAGCCGCAGCAGCTGGACTACCTGCAGGAGCCGGACGTATTCCACGACCTGTTCGGCCACGTGCCGCTGCTGATGAACCCGGTGTTTGCCGACTACCTGCAGGCCTACGGCCTGGGCGGCATGAAGGCGAAAGACCTCGGCGCGCTGCCGCTGCTGGCGCGGCTGTACTGGTACACGGTGGAGTTCGGCCTGATCGACACGCCGCAGGGGCTGCGCATCTACGGCGCCGGCATCGTGTCCAGCAAGTCGGAATCGGTGTACTGCCTGGACAGCGACAGCCCGAACCGCATCGGTTTCGACCTGCTGCGCATCATGAACACGCGCTACCGCATCGACACCTTCCAGAAGACCTACTTCGTGATCGACAGCTTCCAGCAGCTGTTCGACGCCACCGCGCCGGACTTCACCGCCTACTACCGGCAGCTGCAGGGCGTGGCGGCGCACGGCGCCGGCGACGTGTTGCCGCAGGACCGGGTGTTCCACCGTGGCTCGCGCGCCGGCTGGGCGGAGACCGGCGACATCTGAGCAAGGTTGGCCGCAACGCGCGCAAAAAAAGCCACGACCCTGGCCGTGGCTCTTTGCTGGTGTACCGCGTTCAGCGGATGTTGGTCACCTTGTGCGTCTGCACCGACAGCCGCCACTTTGGGTGCGCCATGCACCAGGCGATGGCTTCCTGCGTGTTCTGCCGCTGCAGCGGGCTGTCCATCGGCTGCAGGTAGTAGTGCTCGAACTGCAGGTCGTCCGGCAGCTCCGGCGGCAGCAGCGTCGGCTGCGGGAACACCAGTTTCAGCTCGTGGCCGCTTTTCTGTACCCAGTCGGCGCCGGCCTTGGGGCTGACGCAGATCCAGTCGATGCCGGCCGGTGCCGGCAGGCTGCCGTTGGTTTCCACGGCCACTTCGAAACCCTGCGCGTGCATGGCGTCGACCAGCGCATCATCCAGCTGCAGCAGCGGCTCGCCGCCGGTGAACACCACGTAGGGTTGGCCGCCGACGCCGTGCCATTCGGCGGCGATGCGTGCGGCCAGCGTGGCGGCACCGGCAAACTTGCCGCCGTCGTCGCCGGTACCGACAAAGTCGGTATCGCAGAACCGGCAGATGGCCTTGCTGCGGTCTTCCTCGCGGCCGGACCACAGGTTGCAGCCGGAAAAGCGGCAGAACACCGCGGCGCGGCCGGCCTGGCGGCCTTCGCCCTGCAGCGTGTAGAAGATTTCCTTGACGGTATAGATGGTCATGGCCGCCTCCTTATAGCAGCGGCCACTGCATGTCGCCGCGGAAGGTCTGCGACACGCCGCGTTGCGGGGTTTCCATCAGGTCGATGCGGGACAGCTCCGGCACCAGCAGCTTCAACTCGCCGTGTACCCATTCGGCAATGCTGGCAGCGTCGGCGGCACGGATGCCGGGCAGCCTGTCCAGCGGGTTGTGATCCAGCTGGCGATAGATGGGCTTGAAGCGATCCTTGACATCGCCGAAGTCCAGCACCCAGCCCATCACCCGGTCCACGCTGCCCTGCAGCAGCAGGCGGATCAGGTAGCTGTGGCCGGTGTAGTTGCCGGCGGCGTCGAACGGCACCGCGCTCTCGAAGTGCTGTTCCTTCCAGATGCGGAACGTTTCGCCATCGAACTGGCTGCCGGCAGTGTGCGTTTCGCGCACTTCCACCCAGGCCAGACCGGCAAGGTTGGCCGCAAGCTCGCGGTACAGCCATGCTGCCATCACTTCGCTGGTCGGGTTGTCGAGGCCCGCGATTGCGTTCAGGTATTTGTGGTTCAGCCGTGCGAACAGCGGCGGCCACGCTTTGAACAGGATGTCGTCGAGGCTGTTCTGGCCGGCGTCGGCGACGATGCGCACGCCGAAGCCGTGGCCGTGCAGGCGGCCGCACTTGTGGCCGGGGCCGACGTGCGGCAGCTGGTGCGCGGCCTCGAAGCGGGTGTCGGCATAAACGTATTCATTGCCGTCTTCATCCAGCAGCACGCCGCGATCGGCGGCGCTGGCCAGCTGCAGGCTGACCGGCTGGCCGCACTGCGAAGCGAGGTAGCGTGCGATCGACAGGTCGCTGCCGTCGGCCAGCGTGGCATTGACGTGGGCGTAGTGGAACGGTGCCACCGCGGCGGCCAGCTCGGCATGCAGTGCCGCCTCGCTGCCGGGGTGAGCGTCGGCGCGCACCAGCACGCGGAAGCTGTGGCCGTGCTCGCCGATACCGGCGAGGTGACGCGCCGCCTCGAAGCTGGCACCGGCCAGGATATGGCTGCTGTTCATGTCAGTGTCCCCCGCTGCGCACGACGAGCGGGTCGGCGACGCCGGCTTCGGCAAAGCCCCTGGCGCGCAGCTCGCAGGCGGCGCAGTGGCCGCAGGGCGGCACTTCGCCGTTGTAGCAGGTGTGGCTCCAGGCCAGCGCGTCCATGGCGCCGACCTGCTGCGCCAGCTGCACCGTTTCCGCCTTGCTCATGAACATCAGCGGCGTGTGCAGGGTGACGCGGCTGTCCATACCCAGGCGCAGCGCCAGCTCCAGCGCCTTCAGCGTGTTCTCGCGGCAGTCCGGGTAGCCGGAGTAGTCGGTCTGCGCCACGCCGGTGACCACGTGTTCGATGCCGCGGGTGTAGGCGAGGGCGGCGGCGAAGCTGAGGAAGATCAGGTTGCGGCCGGGCACGAAGGTGTTGGGCAGCGTGGTGTCGGCGTCGTCGCGGGCGCCCTGTTCCGGGGTGATGGCATCGTCGGTCAGCGCGTTGCCACCGATGGCGGCGAAGGTGTCGATCGGCAGCAGGGTCTGGCGCACGCCGGCCATGGCAGCCACTTTGCGGGCGGAGTCCAGCTCGATGCGGTGGCGCTGGCCGTAGTCGAAGGTCACGGCCTCGACGTTGGCCGCACCGAATTCGCGCAGCGCCCAAAACAGGCAGGTGGTGGAGTCCTGGCCGCCCGAGAGGACGACCAGGGCTTTGGAGGTCTTGTTCATGATTCCGTCGAGAAACAGTCGAGGTGAATTAGGGATGGCACACACGGGATCGGTCTCTCCCGGCATGGTTAACCCGTCATCTTAACTCACTATAAGCTGTTTTTGCGCAGCATTTTGCCAGGCGGCCGCGGCTGGTGCCTGGTGCCGTAAGGTTGGCCGCAACAAAAAAGCCGCCAGCAGGCTGGTGACTTTGTCGACTCCCTTGCGCTTTGGCGCGGGCCGGCTTAATCGGCCTTGCCCGCTTCCAGCGCGATGCTCAGCTTCACTTCATCGCTGACGGCCGGGATGAAGGCCTTCATGCCGAACTCGCTGCGTTTGATGGTGGCTACCGCATTGGCGCCCCAGCTGTCCTTGCCGGTCATCGGGTGCTTGGCCTTGTTGACGTTGACCAGTTGCAGGGTGACCGGCCTGGTCACGCCCAGCAGGGTCAGCTTGCCTTCTACCGCGGCCGGCTTGTTGCCCTTGAACAGCACCTTGTCCGACTTGTAGGTCAGCGTCGGGAACTGCTCGACGTTGAAGAAATCGGCGCTCTTCAGGTGCTTGTCGCGATCGGCGAGGAAGGTCTGCAGCGAGGCGGCGTCGATGCTGATGTCGACGTTGCCGCTCTTGGCCGCTTCGTCCACGCTCAGCTTGCCACTGATCTTGGTGAACACGCCGCTCTGGCTGGACAGGCCGAGGTGGCCGACTTCGTAGGCGGCGTAAGTGTGGCCCGGGTCGATGGTGTAGCTGACCGGGGCGGCAAAGGCCAGACCGGCAGAAGCAATAAGGGTCGCAAACAGGGTGGTACGGATCATGGTTATCACTCCGGGGTGGATCAAGGGTTGGCTACGACAAGACGGAAACGCAGGTCGACAGTGTCGGCAACGGTGCCGGTGTCGCTCCAGCTGCCTTCACCGATCCTGAAGGCGAGCCGGGAAATCGGCAGGGAGCCGTCGATGCTGACGGCCTTGCCTTGGGCTGTGGCGGTGAATGGTGCGCTCAGCTCGCGGGTGATGCCTTTCAGCGTCAGCTTGCCGCTGACCTGGTAACGGTTGCCGCCCAGCGGCTTGATGCTGCTGGATACGAAACGGGCCTGGGCGAACTGGGCGGTGTTGAACCAGTCCTTCTTGCGGGCTTCGGCGTTGGCGTCGGCGGTGGGCAGGCTGATGCTGTTCATGTCGATGCTGATGTCGGCGCTGCCTTGCTCGGCCTTGGCCGGGTCGAAGCTGACCTTGGCGGCGAATTTCTTGAAGCTGCCGGATACCGGCACGCCCATCTGTTTCATGGTGAACACGAGCTGGCTTTTGCCAAGGTCGACATTCTGGGCAAACACCGGGCTGGCCAGCAGCAGGCCGGCGGAAATCAACAGGGCTTTCATCGGGGGCTTTCGTCCTTCGGGTTAACGACGCAGGCTCATGCGTTGCAGCAGACCGTCGCGGTCAATAAAGTGGTGTTTCAGTGCCGCCAGCACGTGAAGGATCACGGTGATCAGCAGCAGCCGGTTGAGCAGCTCGTGCACTTCGCCCAGCTGTTCCGCGAGCGCAGGGTTGGCCGCAATCAGGTCCGGCAGCGGCAGCACGCCGAACAGCACCACCGGGAAACCGTAGGCCGAGCTCATCAGCCAGCCGGACAGCGGCACCGCCAGCATCAGCACGTACAGCGCCAGGTGGGCAGCGTGGGCGGCCAGCCTGGCCAGTGGCGACATGGTGGCCGGCAGCGGCGGCGCACCCTTGAGCAGGCGCAGCACGATGCGCAGCACGACCAGCAGCAGCACCAGCATGCCGCCCCACTTGTGGTAGCTGATCAGCTGGAACTTGGCCGGTGACAGCGGCAGGCCGGCCACGTACTTGCCGAAGGCAAAGGTCAGCACGATCAGCAGGCCGATCACCGCGTGAAGCAGGATCTGGCTAGGGTGGTAACGTTGCTTCATGTTCATTCAGGACTCCAGTTTTGCCGTAATGGCCAAACGCAGGCCGGCCAGCGTGGCCGTGATCTGCTTCAGTTCTTCTTCACTCATCGCATCGAATGCGCCATCGCAGTGGCCGGTGACGTCCGGGAAGGTGGCACGGAACACGCTGTCACCCTCGGCGGTCAGCGCCACGAACAGGCTGCGCCGGTCATTGGCATCGACACGGCGGCTGATCAGCCCCTTGTCCAGCAGCCGGTCCAGCACACCGGTCAGCGTGCCCTTGGTGATCAGGGTGCGGCTGGAGAGTTCCTTGCAGCTCATGCCCGGGGTGTTGCCCAGCGTCGCAATCACGTCGAATTGCGGCGGTGTCAGGCCGTGGCTGCGGATGCGGCTGCTGCTCAGCTGCTCGAACGCCTGGTAGGTGCGTACCAGTTCGCGTACCAGCGCCATCGAACGGGTCACACTGCGCTGTTGCATGGAAGTGGTCATCGCGGATTTGGTTCTCGTCAGGATAGTTTTAGTTAGTACAAAATAAAACACAGCATTTCTGAGTATCTATTCAGAAAAACTGAATGAGTGAGCAGGGCGGGGCGTTGCGGCCAACCTTGGCCGCAACGGGGTGGGGCTTAGCCCTGGGTGCGCTGTGCGCGTTCTTCGCGCGGCGTGATGTTGAAGTGGCTGCGGTAGGTGCTGGAGAAGTGCGGGCCGCTGGAGAAGCCGCAGGCGAGGCCGATCTGCACGATGGACTTGCTGGTCTGCTGCAGGAGCTGGCGCGCGCGATTCAGGCGCAGCTCCAGATAGTACTTGGACGGCACGGTGCCGAGGTACTGTTTGAACAGCCGCTCCAGCTGGCGCCGCGACACGCCGACGTAGTAGGCGATGTCATCGGTGGTCAGCGGTTCCTCGATATTGGCCTCCATCAGGCTCACCGCCTCGGTCAGCTTCGGCTGGCTGCCGCCGATGCGGGTGGCCAGCGGGACGCGCTGCCGTTCGCTGCCTGGGCGCAGCCGTTCCATGCTGAATACTTCCGACAGCTGCGCGGCGAATTCCTGGCCAAGGTTGGCCGCAACCAGCGCCATCATGAAGTCGAAGGTGGCGGCGCCGCCGGTGCTGGTCAGGCGGTTGCCGTCGATCTCGTACAGGTTGGACGATACGATCACGTCGGGGAATTCGTCCGACAGGCGGCTGATTTCCTGCCAGTGGATGGTGGCGCGGTGGCCGGCCAGCAGCCCGGCACGCGCCAGCCAGTAGCTGCCGCAGTTGATGCCGGCGAGCATGGTGTGTTCGCCAAGCTGGCTGCCGATCACGCGCGCCAGCTCGTCGGCGGCGATGTCGATGCCGACTTCATCGGCCAGCACCACCAGCACGTCCAGCTTGGGCGCGTGGGCCAGCGGCAGGTCCACCGCCAGGCGCAGGCCGTTGCTGAGCGTGACCGGCAGGCCGTCCAGCGACAGCGGCAGGAACTCGTAGCACTTTTTTTCCGCCAGCTGGTTGGCGCGGGTCAGTACCTCGGTGGCGATGGCAAAATCGGCCATCGACGCGTTGGGCAGCAGCAGGAAGCCGTAGCGGACGGGTTTGGTGCCGGAAGTTACGTTGACCATGTTCAGCAATCTGGAATAAGAAGGCGCCATGCCGAGTTTATCGTCAGCATGGCGCTTGCTTGTCAAGCGGCGATTGTACGGCTTATTTCAGGCTGCCGGACAGGAATTGTGCCAGACGTTCGCTTTTCGGCTTGGCCAGCACCTCCTTCGGATGGCCCTGTTCTTCGATGCGGCCCTGGTGCAGGAAGATGACATGGTTGGACACCTCGCGGGCGAAGCCCATCTCGTGGGTCACCACCACCATGGTGCGGCCTTCGCGCGCCAGGTCCTGCATCACGCGCAGCACTTCGCCAACCAGTTCCGGGTCCAGCGCCGAGGTCGGCTCGTCGAACAGCATCACTTCCGGCTCCATCGCCAGCGCGCGGGCGATCGCCACGCGCTGCTGCTGGCCGCCGGACATGTGCGACGGGTACTTGTCTTCCACGCCCTTGAGGCCGACCTTTTCCAGGTACTTGCGGGCACGGGCGATGGCTTCATCCTTGGGCACGCCCAGTACGTGGATCGGCGCCTCGATGATGTTTTCCAGCACCGTCATGTGCGCCCACAGGTTGAAGTGCTGGAACACCATCGCCAGCTTGGTGCGCAGGCGCGCCAGCTGTTTCGGGTCTTCCGCCTTCAGCGCACCGTTGCGCTTGTCGGTGACCAGCTTCAGCGTTTCGCCGGTGACGGCGATGGTGCCGCTGTGCGGCTGTTCCAGCAGGTTGATGCAACGCAGGAAGGTACTCTTGCCGGAGCCGGAAGAGCCGATGATGCTGATCACGTCGCCGGCACGGGCGGTGAGCGAGACGCCCTTGAGCACCTCGTGGCTGCCGTAGCTCTTGTGTAGGTCGATGACGTTCAGTTTGGTGTTGCCATCAGCGGCGGCGCCGACGGCGAGATCGTGTTCTAGCGGTTTCATGCTGATAGCAACTTTCCGGTTTTAAAGGATTCAGGGGTGGCCACCTTGGCCAGCCACTGGCCGGTAATGGCGTAGTGGCGGCTTTCGGTGGCGTAGAGCATGCCGGGACGGCTGGCGCGCAAGGTGGTGACGCGGTCGTTGACCGGGTCGATGATATCGGCGATGGTATCGCCGGCGGCCACGATGGTGCCGGACTGCAAGTGGTAGTGCACCACGCCGGGATGCGGCGCCAGCAGGCTGTCGGAGCCGGCCAGCGGCGTTGCCGGGTAGCGCAGCTCCGGCAGCGCCGGGGCGGTGCCGGCAATCACGCCGCGGTGCTGCAGGAAGGCGATGATGGCGTCGGCATCCTGTGCCGCCAGCGCGTGGCTGACGTCGGCCTGGCCGCGCAGCTCGATGGTGACGGCGAGGCAGGCCATGTCGATGGCGGCGTCAAGGTTGGCCGCAGTCGCCATGTCGCGCAGTTGCCACCACAGCTGGCTGCAGGCCTCGTCGAACGGGTTGTCGCCGGATTCCTCGGCCAGCAGCGTGGCGGCGGCACCGATATAGCGTGCCAGCGGTTCGCACTGTTCCCACAGCGGCGTGCCGGTGTACAGGTGCATCGCCGCGGCGCAGTCGCAGTGCAGGTCCAGCACCACGTCGGCGTCACAAGCCAGCGCCATCAGTGTCTTGCGCTGCGCGGCCAGCTCGCTCGCAGGCGCAATGGCGGCGACCTTGCTGCGTAGCCGCTCGCGGATCAGGCGGGTGTTGGCGCGGGCGTCCTGGCCCAGTTCCGCTTTCAGCTCGTGAAAAATGTCGGCGGCAAAGGCCGGGTAGTGGCGGTTGAAGTTCTGGCCGCTGGCCAGCTCGAAGCGGCCCAGCATCACGCTGTTCAGGTTCTGGTCGAGGCCGATCGGGTTGGCGACCGGCACCAGCACCACTTCGCCCTGCAGGTGGCCTTCGGCCTCCAGTGCGGCCAACCTTTGTTTCAGCTGCCAGGCGGTGAGCATGCCCGGCAGTTCGTCGGCGTGCAGGCTAGCCTGGATGTAGACCTTCTCGCCCTGTCCGGCGCGGCCAAAGTGAAAACTGCTGATCTGGCGCGCAGTGTTCAGGCTGATGGGCGGCAGCGGATGATCGATTCTGTGCATGACGACTCCTTAGTGCTTGCGCGGCGCCAGGTAGGCCAGCCAGCGCTGTTCGGCCTTCTTGAACAGCCAGACCAGGGCAAAGGTCATCACCAGATAGATGCCGGCCACGGTCAGGAACGGCTCGAACGGCATGTAGGTATCACTGAACACGCGGCGGGCGACACCGGTCAGGTCGGCGAGGGTCACCAGGCCGGCGATCGAGGTCGACTGCATCATCATCACCACTTCGTTGCTGTAGGCCGGCAGTGCGCGGCGCAGCGCGGACGGGATCACGATGCGGCGCATCATCAGCCACTTGCCCATGCCCATCGCCTTGGCCGCCTCGATTTCACCGTAGTGGGTGTTGCGGATCTGGCCGGCGAGGATCTCGGTGGTGTAGGCGGCGGTGTTCAGCGTGAACGCCAGGATGGCGCAGACGTAGGCTTCGCGCAGGTATTCCCACGCCCAGCTGTCACGTACCCAGTCGAACTGCGACAGGCCGTAGTAGATGATGAACAGCTGCACCAAGAGCGGGGTGCCGCGGAACACGTAGGTGTACAGCCACACCGGGCGCGCAACCCACTTGTTGCGCGATACCAGCATCAGCGCCATCGGCACCGCCAGCAGCAGGCCGAAGGCCAGCGACAGGCCGAGCAGTTCCAGCGTCAGTTGCAGGCCGTCGGAGGTGGACATGATCGGGGCGCCGTCAGTGCCGCCGAGGAAGGCCGGGAAGCGTTCGATAATCAGGTTCAGGTCGATCACAGTTCAGTCTCCCGTACGCCGGTGGAGTAGCGCTTTTCCAGACGCTTGAGGGCAAGATCGGACACGCTGGTGATGGCCAGGAAAATACAGCCGACCACGGCGTAGACGGTAAACGGCTCCTGGGTGATGGATTTGGCGGTATCGGCGCGGTACATCACGTCGTTGAGGCCGATCACCGACACCAGGGCGGTGGATTTCACCAGCACCAGCCAGTTATTGGAGAAGCTCGGCAGCGCGAAGCGCACCATCTGCGGGAAGGTGATGCGCAGGAACACGCGCAGCGGGCTCATGCCGTAGGCGAGGCCGGCTTCCATCTGGCCTTTGGGCACCGCCATGATGGCGCCGCGGAAGGTCTCGGTCATGTAGGCACCGAAGATGAAGCCGATGGT
This sequence comes from Vogesella fluminis, assembly GCF_014652335.1. Lineage (GTDB taxonomy): Bacteria > Pseudomonadota > Gammaproteobacteria > Burkholderiales > Chromobacteriaceae > Vogesella > Vogesella fluminis. The sequence continues at coordinate 64,980 of NZ_BMYP01000004.1, forward strand.
CATCACGCCGGCGAAGAAGGAGTTGATCTCCGGTGCTTCCCAGCCCATCTGCGCAAACAGCTCGTTGATCAGCATCTGCACGCCGAAGAACAGCAGCAGCATCCACACCAGGTCGGGTACGCCGCGCACCACGGTGGAATAGACTTCTGCCAGCCACGCGAGCGGCTTGGATGGCGACATCTTGAACATCGCTCCGATCAGGCCCAGTACCACGGACACCAGCAATGCCGACACTGCAACCTGCAGGGTCAGAATGGTGCCTTCCATGATGCTGGGCAGGTAGCCCTGTAGAAACATGGTATTACTCCGTTTTTTGCGTCTGGACGCTGCGGCCAACCTTGGGGTTGGCCGCAGCAGCACGGTATTGCCCGCTGGCGCTTACTTGCCGTAGATGTCGAAGCTGAAGTACTTCTTCTGGATCTTGTCGTAGCTGCCGTCGGCACGGATCTGCTTCAACGCACCGTTGATGCGTGCCAGCAGTGCCTTGTCGCCCTTGCGCACGGCAATGCCGGAGCCGACGCCGAAGTATTTCGGATCGTTGTAGTCGGGGCCGACCAGGGCAAAACCCTTGCCGTTCGGGGTCTTGACGAAGTCGGTGTCACCCACCGCGGCATCGACGAAGGCGGCGTCGACACGACCGGCCTTCAGGTCCATGAACGATTCCGGGGCCTTGCCGTAGCTCACCAGCTGCGCACCCTGCTTGGCAAAGGTGTCGCGCGCGTATTTTTCCTGGATCGAGGACCGCAGCACGCCGATCTTCTTGCCCTTGAACCAGGCCGCGTTGATCTGGGCGCCTTGTTTGGCCACCAGGCGGCTGGCCATGTTGTAGTACTTGTCGGAGAAGTCGACCGCCTTCTTGCGCTCTTCGGTGATGTTCATCGACGCGATCACGGCGTCGAATTTCTTCGCGTTCAGTGCCGGGATGATGCCGTCGAAATCCTGGGGCACGATCTCGCATTTCGCCTTCATCACCGCGCACAGCGCCTGGGCGATGTCAGGATCGAAGCCGGTCATCTTGCCGTCGGCACCCTGTTTCGAAAACGGCGGGTAGCTGGCATCGGTGGCAAAACGCAGGGTTTCTGCGGACACGGTTGCGGACAGGGCAAGGGCAAGCGTGCCTAGCGCGAGCAAAGGCTTCTTCATGGATTCTCCGACAGGATATTTTTATAGGTGTGAAAACCCCGCCTTCGGCTGAGGGCGGGGTAGGGGTGGCTTAGTTGCCGTACACGTTAAAGCTGAAGTACTTGTCCTGTACTTTCTTGTAGCTGCCGTCCTTGCGGATCTGGGCGATGGCCTGGTTCAGGCGCTCGGTCAGCTGCTTGTTGCCTTTTTTCACGGCAATGCCGGCACCGTAGCCGAAGTACTTGCTATCGCTGTATTCCGGGCCGACGAAGGCAAAGCCCTTACCTTGGGCGGATTTCAGGAAGTCGGTTTCACCTACCACCGAATCGACGAACATGCCGTCGATACGGCCGGATTTCAGGTCGAGGAAACCTTCTGGTGCCTTGCCGTAGGAAACGATGGTGGCGCCGCTCTTGCCCCAGAAATCCTTGGCGAATTTTTCCTGGGTGGATGCGCGCAGCGCACCGATCTTCTTGCCCTTGAATGCGGCCTGGTCGACCTTGGTGCCGGCCCTGGCGATCATGCGGCTGGGCGTGTTGTAGTACTTGTTGCTGAAATCGACCGCCTTCTTGCGCTCATCGGTGATCGACATCGACGACAGGATGGCATCGAACTTGTTGGCGTTCAGTGCCGGGATCAGGCCGTCCCAGTCCTGCGGCACGATCTGGCAGGTAACTTTCATTGCGTTGCACAGCGCGTAGGCGATGTCCACGTCGAAGCCCTGCAGCTTGCCGTCGGCACCCTGCTTGGCGAACGGCGGGTAGTTGCCGTCGATGCCGAAGCGGACGGTGTCGGCGTGGGCGGTGACGGCAGTCATGGCGAGTGCAGCCAGAACAAATGCTTTTTTCATGTGTTTCTATCTCTCTGAAAGTGAAGGCTTCCCCGGGCAGGAGCATGGCACCCGGGTTGTCACGTGCTGCCGTGCAAACCCCGGTATTTCGAGCCGGTCGCGGCCCTTCCCTTTGGTGCTGGATAACGTTTTGTTGTTTTGCCGCCTCCTCTGTCGGGAGGCAGGCAAATGTTGGCACGCAACGCTGCGACGTACAATCCACCACCCGTCATACCCGGGGTCTGCACGATGAGGGGGCGCATTCTACCGGTTTTTTGTTTGCTTTGGAAATGCGTTTGATATCAATGAGTTGTTGGGTTATTTCGGCAAAAAAGGTAATGAATGTCCTATGGTCATTCTGTAATTTGCCGTCGCATTGTTGTAATGGAAAATGTGCAACTGGCACCCTGTCCGACAATCCCCCGCCTTTTGTTTTGTGCAGTGCAGCCAATGAATATGTACGGGGATGTCGCAAAATGGAAATGCCTTGTCTGTGGCGGCTCTTACAATGCGTCCACACAACACCTGTGTCCTCATAACAAACGAGAAGCAACATGTCGCTTACGAATAAGACCGAATTTGTTGGCCTGATCGCCGATATCCAAGCTGTGGCAGAGCAAAAACTGGCCGATACGGAAAATGCCCGCCTCAGTAGTTTTATTCCCCTCTACTTTGAAGAGACCGAATCGGAAGATCTGAAGATCTTCTCCGCCCTGGATTTGTTCGGTGCGGCCAATGCACATCTGGAGTTTGCGCTCAAGCGTGCGCCGGGCCAGATAAAGTCCCGTATCTATAATCCCGATTTCGAGCGGGATGGCTGGCAGAGTACGCACAGCGTGATCGAGATCGTGAACGACGACATGCCGTTCCTGATCGACTCCATCGCCATGCTGCTGACCCGTCACAACCTGCACCTGCACCTGCTGGTGCATCCGGTGCTGTCGGTCGGTCGCGACGCGAACGGCGTGATCGATGCGCTCAAGCGTACCGAAGACCGCTCACTGCCGCTGGAATCCTTCATCCACGTGCAGGTTGACCGCATCAGCGACCCGGATGCGCTGCGCGCCTTGCAGCGGGACCTGGAACAGGTGTTGACTTACCTGCGCTGCGTGGTAAACGACGAGCCGAAAATGCGCGAGGTGCTGGCACAACTGCGTGCCGACCTTGGCAACGTCAAGGGCGAGCGTGCGGCCGAAGCGGCCGAAGCCGTCGCCTTCCTCGACTGGATGGGCACCAACCACTTCATTTTCATGGGCTATTGCGACTACGACCTGGTCAAGCGCGACGGCCAGGACAGCCTGAAGATCGTCAAGGACTCCGGGCTCGGCTTCCTGAAGGATCAGGGCGGCAAGGAATACTCGGAGAGCTTCGAGGCCCTGCCACCAAGCTTGCGCGAGCTGGCGCACCAGCCGCAGCTGATCATCCTCAACAAATCGCAATCCCGCTCCGTGCTGCACCGTCCGGCCTACATGGACTTTGTCGGCATCAAGCGTTTCAACAGCAAGGGCGAAGTGATCGGCGAGCGCCGCTTCCTCGGCCTGTATACCGCCAGTGCCTACCAGGCGGCGCCGAAGGACATCCCGCTGCTGCGCCAGAAGGTGACATCGGTGATCAATGCCTGCGACTACGTCGACAACAGCTACAAGGCCAAGACCCTCGGCTTCGTGCTGGAAAGCTACCCGCGCGACGAGCTGTTTGAGATTCCGGTGGAAACGCTGCAGCCTATCGTGGAAGGCATCGTCAGCCTGCAGGAGCGCCCGCGCGTGCGCCTGTTCACCCGTGCCGACCGCTACCACCGCTACGTCAGCAGCCTGGTGTATGTGCCGCGTGACAGCTTCAACACCGAAATCCGCCTCAAGATCGAAAAAGTGCTGATGAGCGCCTTCAACGGTGCCGCCGCCGAGTTCAGTGTACAGATCAGCGACAGCCCGCTGGCCCGCGTGCACTACATCATCCGCGTGCCGGCCGGCCAGCTGCCGCAGTTCCACGAGCACGAGCTGGAAAAAGACATCGCCCGCGTGGTGCGCGGCTGGGAAGAAGAGCTGCATCAGCTGCTGCTGGAGGCGCACGGCGAAGAGAAGGGCAACCTGCTGTTCAACCGTTACCGTGGTGCCTTCCCGGTTGCGTACCGTGAAGAATTCGCGGCACGCAACGCGGTGCTGGACATCCAGCTGATCGAGGATGCCGCCGAGGTGCACGGTCTGGGCATGAAACTGTACCGCACCTTCCATCGCGGTCAGGGTTACAACCTGAAGCTGTTCCGCTGCGGTGAACCGCTGGGCCTGTCCGCCAGCCTGCCGATCCTGGAAAACATGGGCGTGCAGGTGCGCGACGAGCATCCGTACCGCATCGAGCGCAACAATGCCACCGTGTGGATCAGTGATTTCGGTCTGGAGCTGGGGGCCGCCGCTGAGGCGATGCAGGACGAGCTGGTGCAGCAGAACTTCCAGACGCTGCTCTCCCGCGTATTTGCCCGCGACGTGGAAAACGACGGCTTCAACCGTCTGGCACTGGTAGCCGGCCTCGACTGGCGCGAAATCACGCTGGTGCGCGCACTGGCGAAATACCTGCGTCAGGGCGGCCTTACCTTCAGTCAGGCCTACATCGAAAACTGCGTTGCGCACTACCCGCAGATCACCAGCCGTCTGGTGAAACTGTTCACCGCGCGCCTGCACCCGGCCGCATTTGACGACGCCGCTGCGGCCAACCTGCAGGCTGAGCTGAAGGACCTGCTCAATGACGTTGCCAACCTCGATGAAGACCGTATCCTCAACGGCTTCCTGCAGGTGATCCTGGCTACGCGCCGTACCAACTTCTGGCAGAAGGATGCCCGGGGCGCGTTCAAGTCCTATGTCTCCTTCAAGCTGGAATCCGGCGCCATTCCGTTCCTGCCGCAGCCACGCCCGCTGTTCGAGATCTGGGTGTACAGCCCGCGTGTCGAAGGCGTGCACCTGCGCGGTTCCAAAGTCGCCCGTGGCGGCCTGCGCTGGTCCGACCGCATGGAAGACTTCCGCACCGAGGTGCTGGGTCTGGTCAAGGCGCAGATGGTGAAGAACTCGGTAATCGTGCCGATGGGCTCCAAGGGCGGTTTCGTCGGCAAGCAACTGCCGGCGCCATCCGACCGCGAAGCGTTCATGGCCGAAGGCATCGCCTGCTACAAGATCTTCATCTCGGCGCTGCTGGACGTGACTGACAACCTGGTGACCGGCCAGATCATTCCGCCGCAAGACGTGCGCCGCCTGGACCCGGATGATCCTTACCTAGTGGTGGCTGCCGACAAGGGCACCGCGACCTTCTCCGACATCGCCAACGGCATCTCCGAAGCCTACAACTTCTGGCTCGGCGACGCCTTCGCCTCCGGCGGCTCCGCCGGCTACGACCACAAGGGCATGGGCATTACCGCCCGCGGCGCGTGGGAGTCGGTGAAGCGCCACTTCCGTCACCTGGGTATCAACACCCAGGAGCAGGACTTCACCGTGATCGGCATCGGCGACATGGCCGGCGACGTGTTCGGCAACGGCATGCTGCTGTCCGAGCACATCTGCCTGAAGGCCGCGTTCAACCACCTGCACATCTTCCTGGACCCGAACCCCAACGCGGCGGCAAGCTTCGCCGAGCGCGCGCGCCTGTTCAACTTGCCGCGTTCCAGCTGGGCCGACTACAACCGCGAGCTGATCTCGGAAGGCGGCGGCATCTTCGAGCGCTCCGCCAAGTCCATCCCGCTGTCGCCGCAGGTGAAGGCGTGGCTGGAAACCGACAAGGACAGCATGGCGCCGAACGAGCTGATCCACGAAATCCTGAAGGCCCGCGCCGACCTGCTGTACAACGGCGGTATCGGTACCTACGTCAAGGCCTCGGCGCAGAGCCATGCCGATGCCCGCGACCGCGCCTGCGACCCGGTGCGTGTCGATGGTCGCGATCTGCAGGTGCGTGTGGTGGCCGAAGGCGGCAACCTGACCTGCACCCAGCTGGGCCGTGTCGAATTCGCGCTGTCCGGTGGCCGCATCTGCACCGACGCCATCGACAACTCCGCCGGCGTGGACTGCTCCGACCACGAAGTCAACATCAAGATCCTGATGGGCGCGGTGATGCAGGCCGGCGACATGACGTTGAAGCAGCGTAACGACCTGCTGGCCGAGATGACCGAAGAGGTCGGCCACCTGGTACTGCGCAACAACTACCTGCAGACCCAGGTACTGGCGATCAACCGCAGCCACGCCGCGTCGATGCTCAGCGCCCACTCGCGCATGATCAGCCACATGGAGAAAACCGGCGAGCTCAATCGCGAGATCGAGTACCTGCCATCGGAAACCCAGATCAACGAGCGTCGCCTCGCGCGCCAGGGCCTGACGTCGCCGGAAGTGGCCGTACTCCTGGCCTACGGCAAGATCTCGCTGGATCAGGCGATCCTGGCCACCGACGTGCCGGACGATGCCGACTTCCTGCCGGTGCTGGTCAACTACTTCCCACAGCCGCTGCAGCAGCGCTTCGGGGAAGAGATGCAGCGTCACCACCTGAAACGCGAGATCATCGCCAACCAGCTGGCCAACCAGATCATCAACCGCATGGGCGTGACCTTCGTGTTCCGCCTGCAGGAAGAGTCGGCGTTCTCCGCCGCCGACATCACCCGCGCCTTCTGGATCGCCAGCCGCGTGTTCGACGCCGACAGCCTGTGGACGCAGATCGAGGCGCTGGACAACAAGGTATCGGCCGACCTGCAGGTCGACATGATGGTGATGGTGCGTACCCTGGTGGAACGCGTGGTGCGCTGGGTACTGCGCAACCGCCGTCCATCCGGTTCGGTCAACGCGGTCATCGCCCAGTACGGGGCCAAGGTACAGGCGCTGCTGCAGCAACTGCCGCAGCTGATCAGTGCCGAGGTTTATCCGCAGGTTGCCCGTCTGGAAGCCCGCTTCGCCCAGCCGAACGTTCCGGCCGAACTGGCCAGCGTGCTGGCGCGTCTGGAGTTCGCGGTACCGCTGATGGATATCATCGAGATCGGTGAGGGCAGCGAACTGGCGCTGGACACGATTGCGGCCAACTACCTGCAGCTGGGCCGCGACCTGCAACTGGACTGGCTGCGTGCTGCCATCACCCAGCTGCCGCGCGACAACCGCTGGCAGTCGCTGGCACGCTCGGCACTGCGTGACGACCTGTACCGCCAGCACCGCGAGCTGACACGTCGGGCACTGCACGAGGCCAGCGAGACCGCCTTCGTCGATGCCTGGCTGGCACAGCGCGCTGCCGATGTCGAGGCTTGCCAGCAGATGTTCGTCGAGCTGCAGTCGTTCGACGTGCTGGACCTGGCGATGTTGTCTGCCGGCATGCGCGAGCTGAATACCCACTTGCTTGATTAAGTTTCCGTTTCACTACTCCCTTTGAAGCCGACCGTAAGGTCGGCTTTTTTTGTTGCCGCTTTACGACAAACGACCGTTTGAATATATGGTGCGGAATAAGGGCGATTGCGGTGCACCATATTCCATTTTTTGTGCATATCGGCAGATTTGTTGCCAGAAGCAGTGGATCTTGCGCATCGGCAAGGTGCTGTTTATTCCGATGTCTTGGGGAGAAGGATGTCTGTCGCAGGAGGAACCGATAATTTTTGCTTGTTTTATTAAACGGTGCGGTTAAATTAATAGACGCTGGTTGAGCACAGATTAGCCATCCCGGTATGCATAATAAAAGCGCTTTACAGCCCAAGCGATGCTGGCTAATCTGAATAAACTGAAACGCAATTCCGCATTGCGGAACTACAAAATGGAGAATACTGGATGGGCATCTCGACACCGGCCAGTGACGCACTGGTCAGCTTTCGTGGCGTGCAGAAGAGCTACGATGGCGAGTCTCTGATCGTCAAGCATCTCGACCTCGACATCCGTCGCGGGGAATTTCTTACCATGCTCGGCCCCTCCGGTTCCGGCAAGACCACCTGCCTGATGATGCTGGCCGGTTTTGAAACCCCGACCCACGGCGAAATCCGCCTTGACGGCCAGTTGCTCAACAACGTGCCGCCGCACAAGCGCAACATCGGCATGGTGTTCCAGAACTACGCACTGTTCCCGCACATGACGGTGGCGGAAAACCTCGCCTACCCGCTGACCATCCGCAAGATGAACAAGAGCGAGATCGCCGAACGCGTGAAAAAGGCGCTGGGCATGGTCAAGCTGGAAGCCCTTGCCAACCGCTATCCGGGCCAGATGTCCGGTGGCCAGCAGCAGCGCGTGGCACTGGCGCGGGCGCTGGTATTCGAACCGCAGCTGGTGCTGATGGACGAGCCGCTGGGCGCACTGGACAAGCAGCTGCGCGAACACATGCAGTTGGAGATCAAGCACATCCACGAAAGCCTGGGCATCACCGTGGTCTACGTGACCCATGACCAGGGCGAGGCGCTGACCATGTCCGACCGTGTGGCGGTATTCAAGGACGGCGTGATCCAGCAGATCGATGCGGCCAACGTACTGTACGAGGCACCGGTCAACTCCTTCGTTGCCAACTTCATTGGCGAGAACAACACCCTGCACGGCGAAGTGATCGATGTTGCCGGCCAGCAGTGTGCAGTGCGTCTGGCCAGCGGCGAAGTGGTCAAGGCTTCGGCGATCTGCATTGGCCGCAGCGGTGAGCCGACCTCGATGTCCATCCGTCCGGAGCGCGTGCGCCTCAACCGTCTGGCCGATGCCTGTGAAAACCGTCTCAAGGCCAAGCTGTCGGAATTCATCTATTTCGGCGATCACGTGCGCCTGCGCCTTGATATTGCCGGCCAGAGCGGTTTCATGGTCAAGGTACCGGTCGGCGAGCTGGACAGCAGCTGGAAAACCGGCGACATGCTCGATGTCGGCTGGATGGCGCGCGATATCCGCGCCCTTGATTCCGCTGTCGTCAGCCACTAAAAACAAGCCTGCCTACAGGCGAAAAAACCCCATGTAGTGCAAATGAGCAATACCCCCAGAGGAGAATGACAATGACCAAGAAATACCTGCCACGCGTTGCTGTATTGTCGGTTGCCATGGCGCTGGCCGCCCCGGCAATGGCCAAGGACCTGACCGTGATCTCGTTTGGTGGCGCCAACAAGGACGCCCAGGTTGCGGCCTACTACCAGACCTTCGAAAAGGCCACCGGCCACAAGATCACCGCCGGTGACTACAACGGCGAAATGGCCAAGATCAAGGCCATGGTCGATACCAGGAAAGTCAGCTGGGATCTGGTGGAAGTCGAATCGCCGGAACTGTTGCGTGGCTGCGAAGAAGGCATGTTCGAGAAGATCAACTGGGCGAAAGTGGGCAACAAGGCCGACTTCGTGAAACCGGCAGTGACCGAATGTGGCGTCGGCATGTTCGTGTGGTCCACCGCGATGGCCTACAACGCCGACAAGCTGAAAGTGGCACCGAAGAGCTGGGCCGATTTCTGGGACGTGAAGAAATTCCCGGGCAAGCGCGGCCTGCGCAAGGGCGCCAAGTACACCCTGGAATTCGCGATCCAGGCTGACGGCGTGAAGCCGGCCGATGTGTACAAGGTACTGTCGACCAAGGCCGGTGTGGACCGTGCCTTCAAGAAACTGGACCAGCTGAAGCCGAACATCCAGTGGTGGGAGGCCGGCGCGCAGCCGCCGCAGTTCCTGGCCTCCGGTGACGTGGTGATGAGCTCGGCCTACAACGGCCGTATCGATACCGCACAGAAGGAAGGCAAGAACCTGAAAGTGGTGTGGACCGGCAGCGTGTACGACGTCGACTCGTGGGCGATTCCGAAGGGCTCGCCGAAGCTGAAGGAAGCGATGGACTTCATCGCCCACGCCAGCAAGCCGGAATACCAGGCCATTTACTCCAGCAAGATCGCCTACGGCCCGACCAATATGAAGGCAATCCAGAAAGTCGATCCGCGCTCGGCATCCAACCTGCCGACCTGGCCGGCCAACCTGCGTAGCGCGCTGGCTCTGGACGTGAACTTCTGGGTTGAGAACGGCGAAGAGCTGGAAGAGCGTTTCAACGCCTGGGCTGCACGCTAACCGCTGTCCTGGCGGCCGGATCCCGTTGCGGCCAACGTTGGCCGCAACGGGGGACGGTTGCCGTTGTCTGCTGCCATGCGGCCCGGTCCTGACCGGGTTGCACTCATCAAGTGTTTGCCCATGTCCGAGACCATGACCATGAATGCGCCACTGACTGCCGCCGACGGCGAATCCCTGAAAGTCAAGCTGGCCCGCGAACGTCGCAACAAGCAGCTGAAGGCTATCGCGCTGGTTGCGCCACTGGCGCTGTTCCTGTTGCTGACCTTCCTGGTGCCGATTGCCATGCTGCTCAAGCGCAGCGTGGATAACCCGGAAGTCATTACCTATCTGCCGCAGACCTCGGCCGAGATCGCCGGCTGGGATCGCCGCGGCCTGCCATCGGAAGCGGTGTTTGCCGCGATGGCACGAGACCTGACCATCGCCAAGGAGCAGAAAACCGTTTCCGAAATCTCCAAGCGCCTGAACATGGACATCAGCGGCTTCCGCTCGCTGATCCAGCGCAGCGCGCGCAAGATGCCGCTGGAAGTGGCTGCCGGTGAATCGGTGCGCGACCAGTTCATCGCGATGGATGAACGCTGGGGCGACCCCGAGCACTGGCACGTGATCGCCAAGAACGCCAAGTCGTGGACGCCGTACTACCTGTACAGCTCGCTGGACCTGCGTGAAACCAAGGCCGGCACCCCGGAGCTGGCGCCGGAAGAAGAACGCGCCTTCCTCAGCATCTTCGGCCGCACGCTGTGGATGAGCATGTGGATCACGCTGATCAGCGTGCTGCTGGGCTACCCGGTTGCTTACTGGCTGGCCAACCTGCCGGCGCGCAAGAGCAACCTGCTGATGATCCTGGTGCTGCTGCCGTTCTGGACCTCGGTGCTGGTGCGGGTGGCATCGTGGATCGTGCTCTTGCAACAGGAGGGTCTGATCAACTCCGCGCTGATGGGGCTGGGCATCATCGGTGAGCCGCTGCAGCTGGCGTTCAACCGCACCGGCGTCTACATCGCCATGGTGCACATCCTGCTGCCGTTCGTGATCCTGCCGGCCTACAGCGTGATGAAGAGCATTCCGCCGACCTATATGCGCGCCGCCATCTCGCTGGGCGACCACCCGTTCGCCGCGTTCTGGAAGATCTACTTCCCGCAGACGGTAGCCGGTGTTGCCGCCGGCGCCCTGCTGGTGTTCATCATGTGCATGGGCTACTACATCACCCCGGCCCTGCTGGGCGGCCCGCAAGAGCAGATGGTCAGCTACTACGTCGCGTTCTACACCAACGTCACCATCAACTGGGGCATGGCCGCGGCACTGGGCTCGCTGCTGCTGGTTGCCACCATGACGCTGTACGCGGTGTACAGCAAGCTGGTGGGTGCTAACAAACTGAGTCTGGGGTAAATCATGCTGCCAAACTACGCTTCCCCGATCGAGCGCATCTGGTTCTGGACGTTCCGCATCCTGTGCGTGTCGGTCCTGATCTTCCTGGTGTCGCCGCTGCTGGTGATCATTCCGCTCTCGTTCTCGGACAACACCTTCCTGCTGTACCCGATCGAGAACTTCTCGCTGCGCTGGTACCACGAGTTTTTCGGTAACGAGGTGTGGCTGAATTCGTTGAAGAACAGCTTCATCGTGGCACCGGTCGCCACCCTGCTGGCAATGGTGCTCGGCTCGCTGGCCGCGGTCGGCCTGACTTCCAGCGACTTCCCCGGCAAGTCGCTGCTGATGAGCATCCTGATCTCGCCGATGGTGGTGCCGGTGGTGATCGTCGGTGTCGGTGCCTACCTGTTCTTCGCACCGCTGGGGCTGACCAGCAGCTACCTCGGCCTGATCCTGGTGCATACCGCGCTGGGCGTGCCGTTCGTGGTGATCACCGTATCGGCGACACTGGGCAACTTCAACGCCAACCTGATCAAGGCCAGCGCCAACCTCGGTGCCAACCCGCTGACCACCTACCGCCGCGTGGTGTTCCCGCTGATCGCGCCGGGCGTGATCTCCGGCGGCCTGTTCGCCTTCGCCACCTCGTTCGACGAAGTGGTGGTCACCCTGTTCCTGGCCGGTCCGGAACAGTCGACGCTGCCACGGCAGATGTTCGGCGGCATCAAGGAAAACATCAGCCCGGCGATCGCCGCCGCGGCCACGGTGCTGATCCTGTTCTCCATCGCGCTGCTGCTGACGCTGGAATGGCTGCGCGGCCGTGCCGAAAAGATGCGCACCGCAGCCGTACACTGATCCCGACGCTTTGTCGCGGCCACGCCCGTACCTGCCGGTACGGGCGTTTTTGTTGTGGATGTCCTATGTTTGGTGTTGCGGCCAACCTTGTTGCGGTATGGCGCCGGCCGCGGTGCGGGCAAGCCGCCGCCCGCCTGTGGCACCCCTCACGGCCGCAGGGTTGGCGCTGGCCGGTGGGCACGCCATAATCGGCAGCTTGCCGGCATTGCCGCGCCCGCGCTGGCGCGGGGCGGCAGCGCAATCGCCATCGTCTCGTCACGGGTCCGTCACCATGCGCCGAATGCTTGCCCTGCTACTGTGTTGCCTCAGCCTGCCCGCGATGGCGTTGTCGGTGACCTTCATCAATCCCGGCAAGCGCGACGAGGTGTACTGGCTGACCGCGACGCGGGCGATGGAGGCGGCAGCAAGCGATCTCGGCATCCGGCTGCGGGTGCTGTACGCCGAGCGCGAGCATCCGCGCGTGCTGGTCTTGGCACGGCAGATCATCGCGCTGCCGGCGGCGCAGCGGCCGGACTACGTGGTGTTCAGCAACGATTACGGCACCGCGCCGGAGCTGCTGCGCCTGTTCGAGGCCGCCGGCATCCGCAGCTTCATGGCCTTCAGTGGCCGCGACGACCAGCCGGGCCAACCGGCAATCGGCCTGCCGCGCATGCACTTCCGCCACTGGCTCGGCTCGCTGGTGCCGCGTGCCGAGGATGCCGGCTACCTCACCGCGCGGGCGTTGATCGAGCGCGGCCGCCGTGCCGGCCTGCCGCGTATCAATGGCAAGCTGCCGCTGCTGGCCATCGGCGGCGACCGCTCGACGCCCAGTTCCCTGCTGCGCAGCGAAGGCATGCGCCGCGCGGTGACCGAGGCCGGCGACGTGGTGCTGCTGCAGGAGGTCCACGCCGGCTGGGACCGGCAGCGTGCACAGGAGCAGGGCGGCTGGCTGTTCCGGCGCTATCCGCAGGTGCGGCTGCTGTGGGCCGGCAACGACCTGATGGCCTTCGGCGCGATGGACGCCTGGCGCCAGCGCGGCGGCACGCCGGGCAAGGATGCCTTCTTCAGCGGCATCAATACCTCGGCGCAGGCGCTGGCGGCGCTGCGCGACGGCAGCCTCAGCGTGCTGGCCGGCGGCCACTTCATCGCCGGTGCCTGGTCGCTGGTGATGCTCTACGATTACCATCATGGGCGCGACTTTGCCGACGAGGGGCTGGAGCTGGTGCGGCCGATGTTCACCCTGTTCGACGACCGCAGCGCGGCGCGCTTCATGCAGCGCTACGGCAAGCTGGATTTCAGCCGCGTCGATTTCCGCCGCTACAGCAAGCAGCACAACCCCGGGCTGCGCCGCTACAACTTCGATTTCCGCCAGCTGCTGTAATGCCAGAGGAGTCATGGTGACCGCTGCCTACCGTCCGCTCGCCCACGTGCTGATCCGCCGCATCATGCTGCTGGCGACCGCCTGCGCGCTGCTGCTCTGCGCGGTGCAGGGCGTGCTGACCTACCGCCAGGTGCAGCAGCGCTTCGAGGCCACGCTGCAGGACATCGTCAGCAGCAACCTGCCGATGCTGTCGGTCGGCATCTGGGACATCGAAGCCGAGGCGGTACGGCGCCAGCTGGAAACCATCGCCGCCAAGCCGGAGATCGGCTACGCGCGGCTGAATGTCGCCACCGGCCAGGTGTTCGAGGCCGGCGACGCCGCGCTGCTGCGGCAGCAGCCCGGCCGCCGCTTCGACATCCCGCCGCCGCGCGGCAGCGGCGAGGCGCTGGGCACGCTGCTGATCGCGGTGCAGCCGGCGCTGCTGTACCAGGCGCTGACGCAGGCGCTGCTCGCCGTCTTCCTCGGCTACCTGCTGCTGACGCTGCTGATCTGCGGCCTGGTCGCCTACGTACTGCGCCGTGAGGTGGAGCGTCCGCTGCGCGACATGGCCGACTTTGCCGGCCGGCTGGCGCCGTCATCGCTGACTGCGCCGCTGCAGCTGTCGCGGCCGGCGCGGCCGCATCACGACGAGATCGACCTGGTGGCGCGCGGCTTTGCCACGCTGCAGGCGGCGATCAGCCGCCACATCGACACCCTGGACCAGCAGGTGGAGGAGCGCACCCGGCAGCTGGACGCCGCGCTCAGCGACATCCGCGAGCTGTCGATCCGCGACGGGCTGACCGGCTGCTACAACCGCGCGCTGCTCAGCGAGCGGCTGCCGTCGGAGCTGGAGCGCGCGCAGCGCTACCAGCGGCCGCTGGCGGTGGTGTTCTGCGACGCCGACCACTTCAAGCCGGTCAACGACCGTTTTGGCCACCTCGCCGGCGACGAGGTGCTGCGCGCCATCGCACAGCGCCTGGGCAGCCAGCTGCGGCAGGACATCGACTGGGTGGTGCGCTTCGGCGGCGAGGAGTTCGTCATCGTGCTGCCGGAAACCGGCCTTGCCGCGGCGCTGGTGACGGCGGAGCGGCTGCGCGCGGCGATCAGCACCTCGGTGATCCTCGCCGACGGCCGCACGGTGCGGATCACCGCCAGCCTGGGGGTGGCCGCGTTCCAGGGCGGGGAGGACGTGGAGAGCCTGCTCAATCGTGCCGATACCCAGCTGTACCTGGCGAAGCAGGGCGGCCGCAACCGGGTGATGGGTTAGCCGCCGTCACCGCCATCACCACTTAGTACCGCCACCGTCGTCGCCATTGCGGCCAACCTTGTCTCAAGGTTGGCCGCAGTGTTTGGTGGGGCGGTGTTTGCTGGGGCGTTGCGAGAAACAGGGCGGCCGGCGGCAACTTGTCATATACCCTGCTGGGGTATACTATGGATCAGTATCGACCATCCCCGGAGCCGTGCCATGTCTGCCACCCGCATCACCCTGCCTGTCGAGGGCATGACCTGCGCCGCCTGCGCGCTGCGCATCGAGAAAGTGCTGTCGCGGCAACCGGGGGTCAGCGCCAGCGTCAGCTTTGCCAGCGAGAGTGCACAGATCAGCTACGACCCGCAGCAGCACAATGTCGGCCAGCTGGTGGCGGCGATCGAGCAGGCCGGCTTCAGCGTGCCGCCGCAAATACTGCAGCTGGAGATCGAGGGCATGACCTGCGCTGCCTGCGCCGCGCGCATCGAAAAGGTGCTCAACCGCCAGCCGGGGGTGAGCGCGACGGTCAATTTCGCCAGCGAAACGGCGCGGCTGCAGCTGGCGCCGGGCGCACCCGACAGCGCGCAGCTGCTGGCGGCGGTGAGCCAGGCCGGCTACGGCGCCCGCATTGCCGAGGAGCAGGGCGGCGATAGCCGCGAGCAGCGCGCCGCCGCGCGCTACCGGCACGAGTTGCGCTGGTTCTGGCTGGCGGCGGCATTGACGCTGCCCTTCCTGCTGGAAATGGTGACTATGCTGCTGGGCAACCATCACGGCTATCTGCCGCGTTACTGGCAGCTGCTGCTGGCCACCCCGGTGCAATGGCTGGTCGGCTGGCGCTTCTACCGCGGCGCCTGGCACGCGCTGCGCGGCGGCGGTGCCAATATGGACGTGCTGGTGGCGCTGGGCACCGGCATGGCGTGGGCGTGGTCGGCGTGGGTGACGGTGGCCGGCTGGTCGCAGCAGCACGTCTATTTCGAGGCCAGCGCGGCGGTGATCACGCTGGTGTTGCTGGGCAAGCTGCTGGAGGCGCGCGCCAAGGGCCGCACCGCCGGTGCCATCCGCAGCCTGCTGGCGCTGACCCCGAAAACCGCGCGCGTCGAGCAGGACGGCGTGGTGCTGGAAAAGCCGCTGTCGGCGCTGCAGGCGGGCGACGTGGTGCTGGTGCAGCACGGCGAACGGGTGGCGGTGGACGGTACCGTGATCGACGGCGCGGCGGTGCTGGACGAGAGCCTGCTCACCGGCGAAAGCCTGCCGGTGGAGCGCCGCGCGGGCGACAGCGTCTACGCCGGCACCCACAACCAGGGCGGCATGCTGAAGGTGAGCGCCACCGCGGTCGGCAACCGCACCCAGCTTGCCGCCATCGTGCGTCGCGTGGCCGAGGCGCAGGGCAGCAAGGCGCCAATCCAGCAGCTGGCTGACCGCATCTCGGCGGTGTTCGTGCCGGTGGTGGTCGCCATCGCCACGCTGACCTTCACCGCTACCGGGCTGCTGACTGGCGACTGGCAACAGGCATTGATTCACGCGGTGGCAGTGCTGGTGATCGCCTGCCCCTGCGCGCTGGGGCTGGCGACGCCGACCGCGGTGATGGTCGGCATGGGCAACGGCGCGCGTCGCGGCGTACTGTTCCGCAATGCCGCGGCGCTGGAGCACGCGGCGGCGATCCGGCTGCTGGTGGTGGACAAGACCGGCACCCTCACCGAAGGCAAGCCGCAGCTCAGCGACCTGCTGCCGCTGGCGGCGGTGGACGAGAACGGCCTGCTGGCGCTGGCCGCCGCCGCCGAGACCGGCTCCGAACACCCGCTGGGGCGTGCGGTGGTGGCCGAGGCCGGCGCCCGTGGCCTGTCCCTGCCGGCGGTGAGCGACTTCCGGGCGCACGTCGGGCAGGGCGTCAGCGTCACGCAGGGTGACAGTACGCTGCGGGTCGGGGTGCCGGACTGGGCGCTGGGCAGCGTGCCGGTGGCGGCGCAGCCGTGGTACGCGCAGGGCAAGACGGTGCTGGCGGTCAGCCGCGACGGCGTGGCGCTGGGGCTGATTGCGCTGGCCGACCAGCTGCGCGCCAGCTCGGCGCAGGCGGTGGGTGCGCTGCAGGCGCAGGGCATCCGCGTGGTGATGCTGACCGGCGACAAGCTGGCCAGCGCCGGACACATCGCCGCGCAGGCCGGCATCGCCGAGGTGCACGCCGCGCTGCGGCCGGAGGACAAGGCGGCGCTGGTCAAACAGTGGCAGGCGCAGGGTCAGGTGGTGGCGATGGTCGGCGACGGCGTCAACGACGCGCCGGCGCTGGCGGCGGCCAACGTCAGCTTTGCCATGGGCGCCGGTTCCGATGTCGCCATCGACACCGCCGACGTGACGCTGATGGCCGGCGACCTGCTGCACCTGGTCGACGCCATCCGCCTGTCGCGCGCCACGCTGCGCAAGATCCGCCAGAACCTGTTCTTCGCCTTCATCTACAACGTGCTCGGCATCCCGCTGGCGGCGCTGGGGCTGCTCAATCCGGTGATCGCCGGTGCGGCGATGGCGATGAGCTCGGTGTCGGTGGTCAGCAACTCGCTGCTGCTGCGCCGCTGGCGCTAGCTGGCGGCTGGTGAGCGACCGGCAGTCCGGCTGCTTTCTTCATCTCAGTCCAGCGGCACGAACCACTCCGCGTGCCGCGCCAGCGCGGCCAGCAGCGGCCGCGTCGCCAGCGCGTCTTGCAGCGCCTGCTGCAGCGCGTCGGCGTCGGCCACCGCCTCGTACACCTCCATCCAGGTCTGATCATCGTCGCGGCGTCGCAATAATCTGCCCTTGATGCCGATTATTTTTTCGATTTCTGCCAGTAGTGTCTCTGCCTGCTGCCGGATTGGCAGAATGTTGTCCTGCACGCAGTAGTAGAGGTAAAGCGCGGCGGCCATGTTTACTCCTTTTGCAGTGCAAAAATAAGGTTATGATAGCCGCTTCGATAGCGACAGAACGGGACGGTAGCATGCAGGCGGGTGAGGGCAAGTTGACCCTGGTGGTGATCGGCGTCGGCCTGATTGGCGGCTCGTTTGCGCTGGCACTGAAGCGTGCCGGCAAGGTTGGCCGCGTGATCGGGGTCGGGCGCTCGGCGGCCAACCTGGAGCGCGCCATCGAACTGGGCGTGATCGACGAGGCCAGCCACAGCGCCGCCGACGCGGTGCGCCACGCCGACATCGTGCTGGTGGCGACGCCGGTGGGGCAGATGGCGCGCGTGTTCGCCGACATCGCGCCGCAGCTGCCGGCGCACTGCGTGGTCACCGACGGCGGCAGCACCAAGAGCGACGTGGTGGCGCTGATGCGCGCGCACCTCGCCGGCCACCTGGCGCAGTGCGTGCCGGCGCACCCGATTGCCGGTTCCGACCTGTCCGGTGCCGTCGCCGCGCAGTACGGCCTGTACGACAACCGCCGCATCGTGGTGACGCCGCTGCCGGAAACGGCCGCCGCCGCCGCCGCCCTGGTGCGCGAGCTGTGGCAGGCCTGTGGCGCGCGGGTGTACGAGATGAGCGCCGCCGAGCACGACGCGGTGTTCGCCACCGTCAGCCACCTGCCGCACCTGCTGGCCTTCGCCTATGTCGACATGATTGTCGCCAAGCCGGATGGCGAGCGCTGTTTCGATTTTGCCGCCACCGGTTTTCGCGATTTCACCCGCATCGCCGGCAGCCATCCGGAGATGTGGCGCGACATCGCGCTGGCCAACCGCGACGCGCTGCTGGCAGAGCTGGACGGCTACCGCGCGGCGCTGGACAGCCTGCGCGATGAGCTGGCCAGCGGCGATGCCGCGGCGTTGACCTCGCGTTTCGAGCGCGCGCGCGAGGCGCGTCATGGCTGGCACCAGAAGTTCCTGCGGGGCAATGCATGAGCGCGCCGCACGCCACCACCATCTGGGTCGACGCCGACGCCTGTCCGGCGGTGATCAAGGACATCCTGTTCCGCGCTGCCGATCGCACCGCCACCCGCACCGTGCTGGTCGCCAACCAGCTGCTGCGCGTGCCGCCGTCGCCGCACATCCGCGCGCAGCAGGTGCCGGCCGGCTTCGACGTCGCCGACAACCACATCGCGCAGCAGGCGCAGCCGGGCGATATCGTGGTGACGGCGGACATCCCGCTGGCGGCGCAGGTGGTGGCCAAGGGTGCGCTGGCGCTCAATCCGCGCGGCGAGCTGTACAGCGACGCCACCATCCGCGAGGCGCTGACGCTGCGCAATTTCATGACCGAGCTGCGCGACAGCGGCGTGCAGACCGGCGGCCCGGCGGCGTTCAGCCAGCGCGACCGCCAGGCATTCGCCGCGCAGCTGGACAGGCTGCTGCAAAGGTTGGCCGCAAGGCGCTAGCCACCGCTGGCGCGAATCACGCTTTCCTTGTCCGCCGGCAGCCAGCCGGCCGGTTTCAGGATCTTGCCGTCTTCGCGGCGCACCACCTTGCCGTCCACGCACTTGGCCAGGTTGGCGGCATGGATGGCGGCGAACATCTGCTCCAGCGGCAGCCCCTGCGACAACAGCAGGCCGATCAGCACATTGAGCACATCCACGCCCTCGGCCGCCAGTTCGGCGCGCAGTCGTGTCTGTTCCGCTGGCGCGGCCTGCTGGATGCGCTGGTAGTCCTGCAGCGCGACGGAAAACTCCTGCCACTCTTCCTGCAGCATGGTTTGCCACATCGCGAGGGCGGCGGTGTCGAATTGCGGCGTGGCCGGCGGGTTCATGTCGAAACGCGCCATGAAGTCGCGGCGCAGGGTGAACGGATTGCTCATTTTGTGTTTCTCTATGTGTGGCATGCGACGGGCGTGCAAAAGGCCGCTATATGGCAGCGGCCTTGTCGTGGCTGGCAGGGGTCAGTTGGCGGCCAGCTTGCCCAGTACCTCGAAGTAGTCCGGGAAGGTCTTGGCCACGCACTTCGGGTCGTTGATGATCACCGGGGTGCCGAGCAGGGCCACCAGCGAGAAGCACATCGCCATGCGGTGGTCGTCGTAGGTGTCGATCTCGGCATTGGCGGTCAGCTGCGCCGGCGGCGTCACGCTGATGCTGTCCTGCGTTTCCACCACCGTGGCGCCGACCTTGCGCAATTCGGTGGCCATCGCCGCCAGGCGGTCGGTTTCCTTCACGCGCCAGCTTTCCACGTTGCGGATGGTGGTGGTGCCGTTGGCGGCCAGCGCGGCCACCGCGATGGTCATCGCCGCGTCCGGGATATGGTTCAGATCCACGTCGATGGCCTGCAGGCCGCCTTGCGGCGCGCGCGCCTCGATCCAGTTGTCGCCGATGCTGATCTCGGCGCCCATCAGCGCCAGCGCGTCGGCGAATTTCACGTCGCCCTGGATGCTGCTGCGGCCAACCCCTTCCACCCGTACCGGGCCACCGGCCAGGGCGCCTGCCGCCAGGAAATAGGACGCGCTGGAGGCGTCGCCCTCGACGTGGATTTCGCCCGGCGACTGGTAACGCTGGCCGGCGGTGATGCTGAAGCGCTGCCAGCCGTCGCGCTGCACGGTCACGCCGAAGCGCGCCATCAGGTTGAGGGTGATCTCGATATAGGGCTTGGAAATCAGCTCGCCCACCACCTCGATGGTGACGCTCTCGCCGGTCAGCGGCAGCGCCATCAAGAGCGCGGTCAGGAACTGGCTGGAGACATTGCCCTTCACCGGAATCACCTTGCCGCTGTTGACGACTGCCGGCTTGATCTGCAGCGGCGGGTAGCCGTCGTTGCCGAGGTAATCGATGTCGGCGCCGGCCACGCGCAGCGCGTCGACCAGGTCGCCGATCGGGCGTTCGTGCATGCGCGCCACGCCGTGCAGGTGGTAGTGGCCCTGCATCAGCGCCAGCGCGGCGGTCAGCGGGCGGAAGGCGGTGCCGGCGTTGCCCAGGAACAGGTCGGCGTCCTTCACCGCGAAGGCGCCGCCGGTGCCGTGCACCAGAAAATCGCGGCTGTCGCCTTGCTGTTCCACGTTCACGCCCAGCGTGGCGAGGGCCTCCAGCATGCGGCGGATGTCGTCGGAATCGAGCAGCTCGCGCACCAGGGTGCTGCCGTCCGCCAGCGCGGCCAGCAGTAGGGTGCGGTTGGAAATGCTCTTCGAGCCGGGCAGTTTGACGGTGCCGGCGAGGCGGGGAATCGGGTGCAGCGTGAGTTGTTCCATGGCGGTCTTGTTCGTTGATTCTGTTCGGGGTGCGGCGCTGGCCGCAGTCTGCGCCGGTCGCGCGCGTGGCGTGCCGGCATCGGGTGATCTCTGTACCGACTGTACCGTTATTGTGCATTGCCGCGCAAACATCCGCTGTGGCGGCGGCTGCGTTACAATATCGGGTTTTCAGTCAGGCTTTACTGTCATGCCCATGCTCCGACCCGTTATTACCATCGATGGCCCGTCCGCGTCCGGCAAGGGCACCGTGGCGGCGCTCGTTGCCCGCGAACTGGGTTTCCATTATCTCGATTCCGGCGCGCTGTACCGCCTGGCCGCGCTGTACGCGCTGCGCGAGGGGGTGAGCTGGGAGGATGAAAACCAGGTCGCCAGGTTGGCCGCACAGCTGCCGGCGGCCTTTACCGACGACAAGGCGTGGCTGGATGGCCACGACGTCAGCGCCGCGATCCGCGCCGAGGATATCGGCATGGGCGCCTCCAGAATCGCCGCGCTGCCGAGTGTGCGCGCCGCGCTGCTCGAGCGCCAGCGTGCCTACCAGCAGACGCCGGGGCTGGTGGCCGACGGCCGCGACATGGGCTCGGTGGTGTTCCCGCGTGCCGAGCTCAAGGTTTTCCTGACTGCCAGCGCCGAAGAACGTGCCGCGCGGCGCTATAAGCAGTTGATCGCAAAAGGGGAATCTGCTAATCTCCTTCAGATTCAGCAGGATATTTGTGATCGTGACGCGCGCGACGCGGCACGGAGCGTTGCCCCGTTGAGACAAGAACCGGATGCCCGTTTGCTGGATACCTCCGCCCTGACCATTGACCAGGCGGTCAATCAGGTGCTGCAGTGGTTTCGCGAACGATAAAGGCGCCCGGTTGTTCATTTTTGTAGCACGCTGCTTCGGTTTCCTTGCACCGGCAGCCCCCAAACCTGACCCTGCGTGACGCAAGGCATGCAACAAGAGTAAATCTGATGACTAACCTCGTAATGGATAGCTTCGCCGCCCTGTTTGAAGAGAGCCTGGCTCTGCAAGAAATGCGCGCCGGTGAAGTAATCACTGCTGAAGTCGTGTCCATCGACTCCAACTTCGTTACCGTTAACGCCGGTCTGAAGTCCGAGTCCCTGATCCCTGTTGAAGAATTCAAGGGTGACAATGGCCAGGTTGAAGTGGCAATCGGCGATTTCGTCACCGTTGCCATCGACTCCCTGGAAAACGGCTTTGGCGAAACCAAGCTGTCCCGCGAAAAAGCCAAGCGTCTGGCTGCGTGGATTGACCTGGAAGAGGCTCTGGAAGCTGGCAAGATCCTGTCTGGCGTGATCAGCGGCAAAGTCAAGGGTGGCCTGACCGTCATGGTTAACGGCATCCGCGCCTTCCTGCCGGGTTCGCTGGTGGATGTACGCCCGGTGAAAGACACCACTCCTTACGAAGGTAAGGAAGTTGAGTTCAAGGTTATCAAGCTGGATCGCAAGCGCAACAACGTGGTTGTTTCGCGCCGTGCGGTTCTGGAAGAAACCCTGGGCGAAGAGCGCAAGGCACTGCTGGAAACCCTGCGCGAAGGCCTGGTGGTCAAGGGTATCGTCAAGAACATCACCGACTACGGTGCGTTCGTTGACCTGGGCGGTATCGATGGCCTGCTGCACATCACCGACCTGGCATGGCGCCGTGTCAAGCACCCGTCCGAAGTTCTGGCCGTTGGTGACGAAGTGGAAGCCAAGGTTCTCAAGTTCGACCAGGACAAGAACCGCGTTTCGCTGGGTCTCAAGCAGCTGGGCGAAGATCCGTGGGTGGGCCTGTCCCGCCGTTACCCTGCCGGCACCCGCCTGTTCGGCAAGGTAACCAATCTGACCGACTACGGTGGCTTTGTTGAAATCGAACAGGGTATCGAAGGTCTGGTTCACGTGTCCGAAATGGACTGGACCAACAAGAACGTACACCCATCCAAGGTAGTTCAGGTGGGCGACGAAGTTGAAGTCATGATCCTCGAGATCGACGAAGACCGTCGTCGTATCAGCCTGGGCATGAAGCAGTGCCAGGCCAACCCATGGAACGCCTTCGCTGACGACTTCAAGAAGGGTGACAAGATCAAGGGCGCCATCAAGTCGATTACCGACTTCGGCGTGTTCGTTGGTCTGCCAGGCGGCATCGACGGCCTGGTTCACCTGTCCGACCTGTCCTGGAACGAGACCGGCGAAGAAGCCGTTCGCCGCTTCAAGAAGGGCGACGAAGTTGACGCTGTGGTTATGTCCATCGACGTTGAGAAAGAGCGCATCTCCCTCGGCATCAAGCAGCTGGAAGGCGATCCGTTCAACAACTACGTTGCCATGAACGACAAGGGCGCGCTGGTCAAGGGCGTGGTGAAGTCTGCTGACGCCAAGGGCGCCGTAATCCAGCTGGATGGCGACGTCGAAGGCTACCTGCGCGCTTCCGAAGTGTCGCGTGACCGCGTTGAAGACATCCGCACCCACGTCAAAGAGGGTGATGAGGTTGAAGCTGTGATCATCGCCGTTGACCGCAAGGCCCGCTCCATCAGCCTGTCGATCAAGGCGAAGGACATGCAGGAAGAGAAAGCGGCCCTGGGCGCGATCTCCGCTGATGCCAGCGCGAACGTGTCGGCCGGTACTACCAGCCTGGGCGCCCTGCTCAAGGCCAAACTGTCCGGCGGCAACGAATAAGTGATGGATATGACCAAATCTGAGCTTATTGCGAGGCTTGCCGAGCGTTATCCTCAGTTGGTCGCCAAAGATGCTGAGCTGGCCGTCAAAACCATTCTGGATGCGATGGCCGGCAGCCTGGCAAAAGGGCAGCGAATCGAGATTCGCGGCTTCGGTAGCTTCGATCTGAACTACCGTCCGCCGCGGGTTGGCCGCAACCCCAAGTCCGGCTCCAGCGTTGTCGTTCCTGAGAAATACGTGCCTCACTTCAAGGCAGGCAAAGAGCTGCGCGAACGCGTGGATCTTGCCCCAGGGGCTTCCGAGTAAGCGTCCGATGTGCCTGTCTGCAAAACGCTGCGGTTTACCGCAGCGTTTTTTTATTCCGCTTCCGGCTTGGGGGGGCGCACGCTTTCGTTTAAACTTGCCATAATTTTTGCCTAGGCCGGAGTCGTTATGCGTTACCTCGTTCGCTTGCTGGAGCTGGTGCTGCTGGTGCTGCTGGTGGCGGTAACCGTGCAGAACAGTGCCATCGTCGAGTTCAAGCTGTTTTTCGGGCAAAGCTGGAATGCGCCGCTGATCCTGCTGTTGCTGGTGTTCTTTGTTGCCGGCGTGCTGATTGCGATGCTGGCCACCTTTACCTATTCCCTGCGTGTCCGTCGCGAGCTGTCGCAGCTCAAGAAGGAATTGCGCTCCAGACAGGCCAGCAGCCGGGTCACCAAAGACCCGAGCGACGCACTGGCTGACTGATTTGCTTCTGCCGTTTGCCGGCATTCCCGTACCGAGGTTGGATTTTGGATATTGATCTGTGGTGGCTGTTGCTGTTCCCGGCATTTTTCGGTCTGGGCTGGCTGGCTGCGCGCGTCGACATGCGCGCCGTACTGAAACAGGCGCGCGAAGTGCCGGCTGGTTTTTACAAGGGGCTGGACGCGCTGGTCGATGACAGGACCGATGTCGCCGCCCGCTCGCTGGCGGAAGTGGCACGCGCCCATCCACAGGCGCTGGAAGTGCAGCTGAGCCTGGGCAAGCTGTACCGCCGCCGCGGCGAGAACGACCGCGCCATCCGCCTGCACCAGCAGGTGCTGGAGCAGCCCGACCTCAGCAACGAGCAAAAGGCGCTGGTGCGTTTCGAGCTGTCGCAGGACTTTCACAAGGCCGGGCTGGTCGATCGGGCCGAGGAAATCCTGGTCAAGCTGCTGCCCAGCCAGACCATGGGCCGCGCCGCGCGCGAGCAGCTGCTGAGCATCTACCAGCAGGACCGCGACTGGGAGAAGGCGGTCGCCACCGCGCGCGAGCTGCGCAGCGACGCCCACTCCTTCCAGCACGAAGTGGCGCAGTTTTTCTGCGAGCTGGCGCAGGGCGCGCTCTACCAGTCCGACTACGACAAGGCGCGACGCTACGTGCAGGAAGCGTTTGCCGCCAACCGCAAGTGCGTGCGCGCCAGCATCCTGCTCGGTGACATCGAGGTCGCCACCGGCCAGCCGGACGCCGCCATCGCCGCGTGGCAGGCGATCGAGAAGCAGAACTACGAATACCTGGCGATGGCCGCCGAGCGCCTGTTCGACGCCTACGAGTCGCTGGGCAAGGCGGCGGAAGGCATTGCGCTGCTGCGCGGCTACCAGCGCACCTTTTCGCAGCTGGAACTGACCGACCTGCTGTACCAGAAGGTGGCCACCTACGAAGGCGAGGCCAAGGCGCTGGAGGCGGTGCGCGAAGCGGTGCACGCGCGGCCGAACCTGCTCGGCGTCTACCGCTTGGTGGAAGCGCAGATGGACGAACTGAGCCCGGAAGGGCGCATGGATGCCGAAGTGGCACGCGCACTGATCATGAAGCATGCGCAGCGCCTGACCGTGCATCGCTGCAAACGCTGCAATTTCCGCTCGCGGGCCTTCTTCTGGCACTGCCCGGCCTGCGGCGAGTGGGAGAGCTTCACCCCCAACCGCTCGGAAACCCATTGATTTCAAGCATTGAAGACTGGAACGACATGAATCCCCTGATGGCGCCTGGCCTTGCGGCCAACGTTACCTCGCCGGTGCTGGTGGCACTGGATTTTGCCACCGCCGATGCCGCGCTGGCCTTTGCCTCCCGTCTTGACCCGCTGCAGTGCCGGCTGAAGGTCGGCAAGGAGCTGTTTACCGCCGCCGGCCCGCAGCTGCTGCAACAGTTGCAGGCGCGCGGCTTCCAGGTATTCCTGGACCTGAAATTCCACGACATTCCCAATACCGTGGCCCACGCCTGCAAGATGGCGGCCGAAGCCGGGGTGTGGATGGTCAACGTGCACGCCTCCGGCGGCCGCCGCATGATGACCGCCGCCGCCGAGGCGCTGGCGCAGTACAGCCAGCGCCCGCTGCTGATCGCGGTCACGGTGCTGACCAGCATGGAGGCCAGCGATCTGGCCGAGATCGGTATCACCGTGCCGCCGCAGGAGCAGGTGCTGCGCCTGGCGCGGCTGACGCGCGACAGCGGCCTGGACGGCGTGGTGTGCTCGGCACAGGAAGCGCCGCTGCTGAAGGCCGAGCTGGGCCGCGACTTCAAGCTGGTGACGCCGGGTATCCGCCTCGCCGACAGCGCCGCCGACGACCAGCGCCGGGTGATGACGCCGGTGGCCGCGCTGCAGGCCGGCGCCGACTACCTGGTGATCGGCCGTCCGATCACCCAGGCCGCCGATCCGCTGGCCGCGCTGGCCGCGATCAACGCCGACATTCAATCCTACCGGGCGACACAAGCATGAACATCACCGTAATCGGATCGGGCTATGTCGGCCTGGTCACCGGCACCTGCCTCGCCGAAGTGGGCAACCACGTACTGTGCCTGGACGTGGATCCGGCCAAGATCGCCATGCTGCAGGCTGGCGGCATCCCGATCTACGAGCCGGGGCTGGAGGAGATGGTCAAGCGCAACGTTGCCGCCGGCCGCCTCAGCTTCACCACCGACGTGGCCGCGTCGGTGGCGTTTGGCGACATCCAGTTCATCGCCGTCGGCACGCCGCCGGACGAGGACGGCTCCGCCGACCTGCAGTACGTGCTGGCTGCCGCGCGCAATATCGGCCAGCACATGAACGGTTACAAGGTCATCGTCGACAAGTCGACGGTGCCGGTCGGCACCGCCGACAAGGTCAACGCCGCGATCGCGGCAACGTTGGCCGCACGCGATACCAGCATCGACTACAGCGTGGTGTCCAATCCGGAATTCCTGAAAGAGGGCGCCGCGATCGAGGACTTCATGAAGCCGGACCGCATCGTGGTCGGTGCCGGGGACGAGCGTGCCATCGACATGATGCGCCGCCTGTACGCACCGTTCCAGCGCAACCACGAGCGCATCCTGTTCATGGACGTGCGCTCCGCCGAGCTGACCAAGTACGCCGCCAACGCGATGCTGGCGACCCGCATCTCGTTCATGAATGAGCTGGCCAACCTGGCGGAAACGCTGGGCGTCGACATCGAGCTGGTGCGCAAGGGCATCGGCTCCGATCCGCGCATCGGTTACCACTTCCTGTATCCGGGTACCGGCTACGGCGGTTCCTGCTTCCCGAAAGACGTGAAGGCGCTGGTGGCTACCGGCCGCGACAACGGCCACGCGATGCGCGTGCTGACCGCGGTGGAAGCCGCCAACGATGCGCAGAAGCTGCGGCTGGTGGAAAAAGTGGTCGCCAGGTTCGGCGCCGACCTGAGCGGTCGCCGTTTCGCACTGTGGGGCCTCGCGTTCAAGCCGAACACCGACGACATGCGCGAGGCGCCGAGCCGCGTGATCGTCGACGAGCTGACCCGTCGCGGCGCGCAAGTGCTCGCCTTCGATCCGGTGGCGATGCACGAAGCGTCGCGCACCATGGCCGACATCGCCGGTTTTAGCTTCGCCGACGACATGATGAGCCCGTTGCATGGCGCCGATGCGCTGCTGATCGCCACCGAATGGAAGGCGTTCCGCAGCCCGGACTTTGCCGAACTGAAACGCCTGCTGCAGCAGCCGCTGATTTTCGACGGCCGCAATATGTACGATCCGGCCTGGCTGCGCGCGCAGGGCTTCGAATACCACGCCATCGGCCGTTGAGGTGAGCATGAACCTGTTGAACACGCTGGGCCTCGCGCCCGCAACGTTGGCCGCACAGCTGGCTGCAGCCAAGGTCTTGGTAGTCGGCGACGTGATGCTGGACCGCTACTGGTTCGGCGATGTCAGCCGCATTTCGCCGGAGGCGCCGGTGCCGGTGGCCAGGATCAGCCGCATGGAAGAGCGCGCCGGCGGTGCGGCCAACGTGGCACGCAATATCGCCAGCCTTGGCGGCCGGGCCACCATCCTGTCGGTGGTCGGCGACGACGAGGCCGCGACCGCGCTGGAGCGGCTGCTGGCAGCCGATGGCATCCGCGCTTCGCTCAAGCGTGATGCCGGCATCGCCACCACGGTGAAACTGCGCGTCGTGGCGCGGCAGCAGCAGCTGATCCGCCTCGATTTCGAGGACGCGCCCAGCCATGAAATCCTCGCCGACAAGCTGGACGAGTACGCCGCCATCGTCGCCGAACACGACGTGGTGATCCTGTCCGACTACGGCAAGGGCGGCCTGACCCACGTCGCGCGCATGATCGAGCTGGCGCGCGCTGCAGGCAAGCCGGTGCTGATCGACCCGAAAGGCGACGACTACAGCAAGTACGCCGGCGCCACGCTGCTGACGCCGAACCGCAGCGAGTTCAAGCAGGTGGCCGGCAGCTGGCAGAACGAGGCGCAGCTCAGCGCCAAGGCCGAAGCCTTGCGCGGCGAGCTGAACCTCGACGCCTTGCTGGTGACGCGTAGCGAAGAGGGCATGACGCTGTACCGTGCCGATGGCGCGGTGCACGAGCCGACGCTGGCGCAGGAGGTGTACGACGTGTCCGGTGCCGGCGATACCGTGATCGGCACCCTGGGCCTGATGTTGGCCGCAGGCCTGCCGCTGCCGCTGGCGATGCGGCTGGCCAATGCCGCCGCCGGCATCGTGGTGGCCAAGCTGGGCACCGCGGTGTGCCATCAGCGCGAACTGTTTGCACTGTGATTCAAGGCGAGGCGGCGATGACGGACTGGGCGGCGCAGGTACTGCAGTTCTGGTTTGACGGCACGGACGACGCGCAGCTGGCCGCGAGCCGCAGCGCCTGGTTCCGCAAGGATGCCGCCTTCGACGACGCCATCCGCCAGCGTTTCCTGCCGCTGTGGCAGCGCGTCGCCGACGGCGAGCTGCTGCCGGATGCGGCCGACGCGCACGCGGTGCTGGCGTGGCTGATCGTGGCCGACCAGTTCTCGCGCAACCTGTTCCGCGGCCAGGCGCAGGCGTTCGCGCTGGATGCGGCGGCGCGGACGGTGGCCAAAGCGGCGCTGGCCAGCGGGCTGGAGCAGCAATTGCCGCCGGTGGCGCGCTGGTTCTTCTACCTGCCGCTGGAGCACAGCGAAGTGCTGGCCGACCAGGATGAATCCATCCGCAGCTTCGACAGCCTGCCGCCGGACAGCCCGGAGCGCGCCGGTGTCGTCGACTACGCCGAAAAGCATCGGGCCATCATCGCCCGCTTTGGCCGTTTTCCCCACCGCAATGCCGCGCTGGGGCGCCCCTCTACCGCGGACGAGCTGCAGTTTCTGGCGCAGCCGGGCAGCTCGTTCTGACTTCCTAAAGGAAATGCTATGACCATCGTGGTGACCGGCGCAGCCGGCTTTATCGGCTCCAACATCGTCAAGGCGCTCAATGCGCGCGGCGAAACCGACATCATCGCCGTCGACAACCTGACCCGCGGCGACAAGTTCGTCAACCTGGTGGATTGCGAGATCAGCGACTACCTCGACAAGCAGGACTTCATCAGCCTGATCGGCAGCGGCGATTTCGACGGCGAGATCCGCGCCATCCTGCATCAGGGTGCCTGCTCGGACACCATGAACCACGACGGCAAGTACATGATGGAGAACAACTACCAGTACACACTGGAGCTGTTCGAGTTCTGCCAGGCCGAGGAAATCCCCTTCTTGTACGCGTCCAGCGCCGCTACCTACGGCAAGGGCAGCGTGTTCAAGGAGGAGCGCCAGCATGAAGGCCCGCTCAACGTCTACGGCTACTCCAAGTTCCTGTTCGACCAGGTGTTGCGTCGCCGCATGAAGGAGGGCCTCACCGCGCAGGTGGCCGGCTTCCGCTACTTCAACGTCTACGGCCCGCAGGAGCAGCACAAGGGGCGCATGGCCTCGGTGGCGTTCCACAACTTCAACCAGTACCGCGAATCCGGCAAGGTCAAGCTGTTCGGTAGCTACGACGGTTACGCCGACGGTACCCAGAGCCGCGACTTCGTGTCGGTGGAGGACGTGGTCAACGTCAACCTGTACTTCCTCGACAATCCGGACAGGAGCGGCATTTTCAACCTCGGCTCCGGCCGCGCGCAGCCGTTCAACGACGTGGCGGTGGCCACCGTCAACGCCTGCCGCCGCCACGAAGGCCTGCCTGCACTGACGCTGGCCGAACTGGTGCAGCAGGGCATCCTGGAATACATCGACTTCCCCGACGCGCTGAAGGGCAAGTACCAGAGCTTCACCCAAGCCGACATCGGCAAGCTGCGTGCCGCCGGCTACAGCGGGCCCATGCTCACCGTGGAGCAGGGCGTCGACCGCTACGTGGACTGGCTGATCGCGCGCCAGGGCTGAGCCCCGCGCCTTGCCACCCGCCAGCCCCGCTCCTTGGACGGGGCTTTGTTGTTTGTGATTGTCATGATGCTGTCACGGTGTTGTCACGACACTGGGCTAGTGTAGTGCTGCGTTCTTGATGGAACTTGAAATCAGCTTGAAACCCGCATGGATATTGGTTTTCATATGTTTCAAATAGCGTGAAACACTACACTAGCGTGACGTCTTTCTGACGATGCCGGATGGGATTCTTTATGCGCCGTTCTCTTGCTGTGCTGTTTGCCGGGCTTGCCTTGCCGGTGCTGGCCGCGCCGTTCACCCTGTTGCCGGTATCGCATCCGGCGGTGGCGGCGGTGGAGCGCTACGAGGTCAGCGCACCGGCGCTGGCCTATCGCGGTGCCGATGCCGCGGCCTTCGATGGCAACCTGCCGCTGGCGGTGGGCTCGGGGCTGAGCTTCAAGGGCCATGAAAAGGGCAGTGCAGCGCTGGAGTTCTGGGCGGTGACCGATCGCGGTCCGAATGCCGACTCGCCCGAGGTGCTCAATGGCGGCAAGCGCTACGCCAGCAAGCTGTTTCCGCTGCCGGACTTCGTGCCGACGGTGGTGCAGTTGCGCGTATCGCTGGCAGAGGCTGCCAAGGTTGGCCGCATGCTGCCGCTGCGCGAAGCCGGGAGGGCCATCAGCGGCCGGCCGCTGCCGCAGGGGGCGGTGGGGGCCAGTGGTGAAATCGGGCTTGATGAGAAGCTGCAATCCTTGCCGTATGACCCGCTGGGTCTTGATCCGGAGGGCATCGCCGCCGACAGGCAGGGCAACCTGTGGCTGGTGGACGAGTATGGCCCGTTTATCGTCCGGGTTGATGCCGCCAGCGGCGAGATCCGGCAGCGCTACGCACCCGGCAGCGGCCTGCCGGCCATCCTCGCCGCGCGGCAGCCCAACCGCGGCTTTGAAGGCGTTACCGTGACCCCGTCCGGCAAGGTGGTTGCCATCGTGCAGAGCACGCTGGATGTCGATGGCCGCACCCGCCACGGCGCGCGCTTCAGCCGCATCGTCGAGCTGGACCCGGCCAGTGGCGCGGTACGCCAGTTCGGCTATCCGGTGCCGGCACACTTCAGCAAGGCCGGCGACATGAAGCTGGGCGACATCGTGGCACTGTCCGACAGCCGCTTTGCGGTGATCGAGCAGGGCAAGGACCAGGACAAGCGTATGCACAACGACATCACGCTGATCGACCTTGCCGATGCCACGGCCCTGGGCGGCAAGACGCTGGCAGACGGCCGCGCGCTGGAGTATGGCGACGACACGATGCTGGCGGCGGCCGGCATCAGGCTGGCCCGGCGCACGCTGGCGCTGGACCTGCGCGCACTGGGCTGGACGGCGGAAAAGGCAGAAGGGTTGGCACTGGTGGAGAACAACCAGCTGGCGCTGATCAATGACAACGATTTCGGCATCAGCAGTAAAGTGCAGGGCAGCACGGCCAAGCTGTCGCAGTTGCAGGTTGCCGCCGGTCGGCTGCAGGACCCGGCGGGGCTGCGCCAGGACGGTGCCCGCATCGCCATCACACCCAGCCGCGAGGCCACCGAACTGTGGCTGATCACACTGCAGAAGCCGTTGCACGCACTGCCCTGAGCGCCCCCGGCGTGAATGCCAAAACCGCACCAGCTGATGGTGCGGTTTTTTGCGGCTGCTGCATCCGGTTATATTCAAGGTAGCCGAAATTCCAAAAGCCGTGGCCTGTGCAAGTTGCTGATTTGTATGGTACTTGCCGGGAATGTCATGGCGGGCCTGGCTGCGGGGCGGCGACAGCGGGGTGCAAGCCGGTATAATGCGGCGCACTAGGAGACGCCAATGACCCTGCCCGTATTCAAACATCTCGAAGATTTCGTCGGTAATACCCCGCTGGTGCGCCTCAAGCGCATGCCGGGCAACAGCAGCAACGTGGTGCTGGTCAAGCTGGAGGGCAACAACCCGGCCGGCTCGGTAAAGGACAGGCCGGCACTATCGATGATCCGCCACGCCGAGGCGCGCGGCGACATCCGCCCCGGTGATACCCTGATCGAGCCGACCAGCGGCAACACCGGCATCGCGCTGGCGATGGCCGCGACCATGATGGGCTACCGGATGATCCTGGTGATGCCGGACAACTCCAGCCAGGAGCGTATCGACACCATGCGCGCCTACGGCGCCGAAGTGATCCTGACGCCGAAGGCGGCATCGATGCCCGGCGCCATCGACGAGGCGCGCCGGCTGCAGGCCGCCGGAGTTGGCCGCATCCTCGACCAGTTTGGCAACCCGGACAATCCGCTGGCGCACATTGAGGGCACCGGCCCGGAAATCTGGCGCGACACCGCCGGTACGGTTACCCACTTCGTGTCCAGCATGGGCACCACCGGCACCATCATGGGCACCAGCACCTACCTCAAGCAGCAGAATCCGGCCATCCGGATCATCGGCGTGCAGCCGCAGCCCGGCAGCCAGATTCCCGGCATCCGCAGGTGGGAGGACGAATACCTGCCCAGGATCTGCGATTTCTCGCGTATCGACCAGCTAGAACTGGTAGATCAGCAGACCGCCGAGGAAACCGCCCGCAGCCTGGCGCGTGAGGAGGGCATCCTCGCCGGGCCGTCATCCGGCGGCGCGCTGGCGGTGGCGCTGCGTCTCAACCAGCAGTTGGAAAATGCGGTGATCGTGTCCATTGTCTGCGACCGCGGTGACCGCTACCTGTCTACCGGCCTGTTTTCCTGAGCCAACGTTGGCCGCATGCTGCGGCCAACCCTGAAGCGGAACGATTATGGCGCAGCATGTTTTCTCGCCGTCGGCGGACGGCCCGATCAGCCCCAAAGCCTGGTACCAGGATGTCAGCCGGCAGCCCGGCTTCATCCATGATGCCGCCCAGGCGGCCGCCATTGAGCGGCTGGACGAACTGTGGCAGGCGCTGCTGGAGTTCAAGGACAAGCGCAACCGTTTTCTCGGCCGCAGCCTGAGGAGTCCCGAGGTGCCGCGCGGGCTGTATTTCTGGGGTGGCGTCGGCCGTGGCAAGAGTTTCCTGATGGATGCCTTTTTCGGCTGCGTCCCCTATACCCGCAAGCGCCGCGTGCACTTCCACCATTTCATGGCAGAGATACACAAGCAGCTGCGCACGGTATCGAGCGAGGCCGACCCGCTGAAAACGGTGGCGGCACGCATCGCCCGCGATGTGCGCCTGCTATGCTTTGACGAATTCCACGTCAGCGACATTGCCGACGCCATGATCCTCGGCCGCCTGTTCACCGAGCTGTTCGGCCACGGCATCATCTGCGTGATGACATCCAACTACCCGCCGGACAAGCTGTATCCGAACGGCCTGATGCGCAGCAACTTCCTGCCCACCATCGAGCTGCTGAAGGCCAACCTGGATGTGTTGAATGTGGACGGCGGCAACGACTACCGGCTGCGCGAGTTGACGCGCGAGCCGCTTTTCCACGTGCCGGCCGACGTCGTCGCCGAGCAGAAGATGACCGCCATGTTCGAGCGGCTGGCCGGTGCCTCCAGCGAGCTGGAGCACTCGCTGACGGTGCTGGGCCGCGATATTCCGCTCAAGCGCCACGTCCCGGGGGTGATCTGGTTCGATTTTCGCGCCATCTGCGACGGCCCGCGGGCGCAGACCGACTACCTGGAAATCGCCAGCGAATACCATACCGTGTTCGTGTCCGGCATTCCGCAGCTGGCGGTACGCGACGCGTCGATGGCGCGGCGCTTCACCTGGCTGGTGGACGTGTTCTACGACCACCGCGTCAAGCTGGTGGCATCCTGCGCGGTGGCGCCGGAGCTGATCTACACCGAAGGACCGCAGGCCAGCGAGTTTTTCCGCACCGCCAGCCGCCTCACCGAGATGCAGTCGCGCACCTATCTGGAACTGCCGCACCTGGTAGACGACTTCAAGATCGCCGACGGCATTACCGAGACCTGAGCCGCAGTTGCCGCGTGCCATGAAAAAAGGTTGGCCGCAGTGTTGCGGCCAACCTTTTGTTTGTCTGGCAAGTGAGCGGTTAGTGCTGGCCGGCCGGAATCAGCAGCGGCTGGTAGCCGAGGGCGCGCAAGCGCTGCATCGCTTCTTCTGCCTCGGCACGGGTGCGGAACGGGCCCAGCTGGACGCGGGTTTCGGTGCGCGCGGTAATGCCGTGTCTTTTCAGGTCGGTCACCAGCTTCTCGGCATTGTCCGGGCTGGAGAACAGGCCCAGCTGTACCTGGTAACCGAAGGAGCTGCCTTGCGGGGCGATGCCGGGGGGGGGCAGGCGCGGCAGTACGGGTGGTTTTTCGGCCAGTGGCACGCGGATGGCGGGTGCGGCGGTAGTAATGGCCGGTGCCGGAGTGGCGCGGTCGCGGCGTGGTGGCATGCTGCGCGGTGGCTCGGTCGTGCTGCTGCTCTTGGCGGTGCTGTCCGGTAGTGCTTTGCTGCTGGCGACGGCCGGCGTGCGCGGCTGGGGCACCTGGATCTGCGGCGGGCTGAGAGGGGTAGCGGCTGCCGGGCTGCCGGGTAGCGGTGCCAGCGGCGAGCTGCCGGCGGTGGTGCCGGAGGCCGGCTCACTGGCGCTGACGGCACTGGCGTCCAGTGGCGCGCTGCTGTCGATGGCACTGAGGCTCAGCGAGGCGCTGTCGCTGCTGTCTTTCTGGATGATGCGGCCGGAGCTGATCGGGGTGCTGGTCGGAGTCGGTGGGGTTGCCGGCGTATTGAAACTGTCGATGACCGGTATCGCCGCCAGTGCCACCAGAACCAGGCCGCTGGCAATCGCAATCCGTTTCTTGATCTGGGGCGACAGCCCGCTGTCGCCGCCGGGGGCGCGCTGTTGTGGCGTTGGATTCATCTCGGTTTACATTCTGTACAGCAAACGCTGGTGAACACTGCTAAAATAACGGGTTCCTCAAAATTGGGTGACCCGTCAGGCCGGAAAACGGCTTGGCAAGTGTAACCATTTCGCTTGTAAACAGGGAGAATTTATATGGCAATCGAACGTACTCTTTCCATCATCAAACCGGATGCAGTTGCCAAGAACGTTATCGGCAAGATCTACGACCGTTTCGAATCCGCCGGCCTGAAAGTCGTGGCCGCCAAGCTGAAACAACTGTCGCGCGCCGAAGCCGAAGGCTTCTACGCCGTGCACAAAGAGCGTCCTTTCTTCAACGACCTGGTGAGCTTCATGATCTCCGGTCCGGTGATGATCCAGGCGCTGGAAGGCGAGAACGCCGTCCTGAAAAACCGCGAACTGATGGGTGCGACCGATCCGAAGAAGGCCGACGCCGGCACCATCCGCGCCGATTTCGCCGATTCCATCGATGCCAATGCCGTTCACGGCTCCGACAGCCTCGAAAATGCCGCGATCGAAGTCGCCTACTTCTTCGCCGCGACCGAGATCTGCGCACGCTAAGCTGTACCCGGCGGCTGCTTTGCGGCGGCCGCCATTTCCAGAGATTGCCATGAAGACCAACCTGCTCGACTTCAACCTTCCCCAGCTCACCGATCACTTTGCCGCGATGGGCGAAAAGCCGTTCCGCGCCAAGCAGATCATGCGCTGGATGCACCAGATGGGCGAAGCCGACTTCGACGCCATGACCGACATCGCCAAGAGTCTGCGTGCCAAGCTGCATGACGGCGCCGTGGTTGGCGTGCCGGACCTGATGGTGTCGCAGGAATCGGAAGATGGTACCCGCAAGTGGCTGCTGGACGTCGGCACCGGTAACGGTGTGGAGACCGTATTCATCCCCGAGGATGACCGCGGCACCTTGTGCATATCATCTCAGGTCGGCTGTGCGCTGGAGTGCACCTTCTGCTCCACCGGCCGCCAGGGCTTCAACCGCAACCTCAGCACCGCCGAGATCATCGGTCAGCTGTGGTGGGCAAACAAGGCGATGGGGGTAACGCCCAAGAACGAGCGCGTGATCTCCAACGTGGTGATGATGGGCATGGGCGAGCCGCTGGCCAACTTCGACAACGTGGTGTCGGCGCTGCAGATCATGCTGGACGACCACGGCTACGGCCTGTCCCGCCGTCGCGTGACGGTGTCCACCTCCGGCATGGTGCCGCAGATGGACCGCCTGAAAGAGGCCTGTCCGGTGGCGCTGGCGGTGAGCCTGCACGCCTCCAACGATCGCATCCGCGACGAGATCGTGCCGCTGAACAAGAAATACCCGCTGAAGGAGCTGATGGCCGCCTGCCAGCGCTACCTGGTGAAGGCGCCACGCGACTTCATCACCTTCGAGTACGTGATGCTTGATGGGGTCAACGACAGACCGGAACATGCGCGGGAGCTGATCGCGCTGGTGCGCGACGTGCCGTGCAAGTTCAACCTGATTCCGTTCAACCCGTTCCCGAATTCCGGTTACGAGCGTTCCAGCAACAACGCGATCCGCAATTTCCGCGAAATCCTGCAGGAAGCCGGCTTCATCGTCACCGTGCGCAAGACGCGCGGCGACGACATCGACGCCGCCTGCGGCCAGCTGGCCGGCCAGGTGCAGGACAAGACCCGGCGCCAGGAAAAGTGGATACGCATCGCCGAGGAAAAAGACCAATGAAGCGAACCCGTGTCGTCATCCTGTTGGCCGCCCTGCTGGCCAGTACGCTGACATTCGCCGACGGCGCTACCCCGCGCGAGCTGGCACAGACACGGGCCCTGTTGGCAATCGAGTACATGAAGATCGGCAACATGCGCGTGGCGCTGGAAAACGCCGATCAGTCCATCAAGTTTGATCCTACCTTTCAGGCCGGCTACCTCGCCCGCGCCCTGATCTACATGCAGCTGGGGGTCGATGCCGAGGCGGAAGCCGCCTTCAATCGCGCGCTGAAGCTGGATGCGAGCAACCCCGAGGTCAACAATAATTTCGGCTGGTACCTGTGCAGCCGCGGCCGTTACGAAGAGGCGATCACGCGCTTCGATCGCGCGCTGGCCGACCCGCTGTACCAGTCGCCGCAATCGGCGATGGTGAACAAGGCGGCCTGCCTGGTGCGCATGGACCAGCGCCCGCTGGCCAACCAGTGGCTGCTGGCCGCGCTGCGCCGGGCGCCGAATGACGGCGCCGCGTTGCGCGAACTGCTGAACTTGTCTTTGTTGGATAAAAATGTCACGCTGGCGACCTTTTATTACGAACGCCTGAAGTTTGACGAGCGTCGCATGTCGCCAGCGGAATTGATGATGGGGATTCGTCTGGCACGTTTAAAACAGGATCGGGCGATGGAGACACGCCTGGCCGATTATCTGAAAACGCGTTTTCCCGACACCGGGGAAGCCCAGATGTTGCTTAGCGGAAACTGAAAAGCATGGAAGCGGATAACCAACAACAAGACAGCACTGCCGTGGCTATCGGGCAGGAGTTGCGTGCTGCCCGAGAGGGCAAGGGCCTGAGCATTGGCGAGGTGGCCGATCGCCTGAAACTGTCGGTCAAGCAGCTGAACGCCATCGAGCGCGGCGATTTCGCCAGCCTGCCGGGGGCGACCTTTGCCCGCGGCTTCGTGCGCAGTTACGCCCGTTACATGGAAGTGGATGCCGATGCGCTGGTGGCGCGTCTGGACCAGTGCGTGCCGCTGGATACGCCGCCGGCGGCGCTGGTACCGGTGAACGAGGAGCCGGCCAAGGCCTCGCTGGCCTTGCCACTGTCGCTGGGGGCGCTGCTGGTGATTGCCGGCGGCTGGTTCCTGCTGCCGGGCGCCGCCGAGCCGGAGGTGCAGTCCTCGGTGCCGCTGGCCCTGGTGCCGACGGTGGCCGATCCCGACGCCAGCGCCATGCAGCCGACGACCTCCGATGTGGTGGCGGTCACGCCACCGCTGGTGGCTGCATCGGCGCCGCAGCCGGCCGCACCGGCGGTGACGGCGCCGGTCGCCGTGGCGGCCTCGGCGCCAAGTGCCGCCGCGCCGGTCGCCGGGCAGGGGCGCATCGAATTGCGCGTGCGCCAGGAGGCCTGGGTGTCGATCACCGATGCCGACGGCAAGAAACTGGTGTACGCCACGCTGGCCGCCAACGACAGCCGCCAGCTACAGGGCCGGCCGCCATTCCGCGTGGTGATCGGCAATGCGGCCAACGCCGAGCTGGCCTATAACGGCCAGCCGGTCGATCTGGCCGGCAAGATTCGCGGGACTACCGCCAAACTGGAATTGAACTAACACGCAGATGGACGCAACGATCAAACGTCGTCAAACCCGTCAGGTGGCCATCGGCCACGTGATGGTAGGTTCCGCGCACCCGGTGATGGTGCAGTCGATGACCAATACCGACACCGCCGACGCCGCTGCCACCGCGCAGCAGGTACAGTCACTGGCGCAGGCCGGCTCCGAGGTGGTGCGCATTACCGTCAACAGCCCGGAGGCCGCCGCCCGCGTGGCGGAAATCCGCCAGCGGCTGGACGACTTCGGGTGCGACGTGCCGCTGGTCGGCGATTTCCATTTCAACGGCGACCGTCTGCTGAAAGACTATCCGGACTGCGCGCGTGCGCTGGCCAAGTACCGCATCAATCCCGGCAATGTCGGCAAGGGAGCCAAGGGCGACGACAAGTTCGCGTTCATGATCCGCACCGCGATTGAGTACGACAAGCCGGTACGCATCGGCGTCAACTGGGGCAGCCTGGACCAGGCGCTGCTGGCACGAATGCTGGACGCGAATAATCATGCGGCCAACCCCAAGGCGCTGGACGTGGTGATGCGCGAGGCGTTGATCGTGTCGGCGCTGGAATCGGCTGACAAGGCAATGGAGCTGGGCCTGCCGGCCGATCACATCCTGTTGTCGTGCAAGGTCAGCAACGTGCAGGACCTGATCACCGTGTATCGCGATCTGGGCAGCCGCTGCGATTTCCCGCTGCACCTGGGCCTGACCGAGGCCGGCATGGGCAGTAAGGGCATCGTCGCCTCCAGCGCCGCATTGGCGGTGCTGCTGCAGGAAGGCATCGGCGACACCATCCGCATCTCGCTGACCCCGCAACCGGGCGAGGCACGCACCAAGGAAGTGGTGGTGGCGCAGGAGCTGCTGCAGACCATGGGTCTGCGCTCGTTCACGCCGCTGGTCACCGCCTGTCCCGGCTGTGGCCGCACAACCAGCACCTTTTTCCAGGAGCTGGCGGACAGCATCCAGACCTACCTGCGCGAGCAGATGCCGATCTGGCGTCTGCAGTATCCGGGGGTGGAAGACATGAAGGTGGCGGTGATGGGCTGTGTGGTCAACGGCCCGGGCGAGTCCAAGCTGGCCGACATCGGCATCAGCCTGCCCGGTACCGGCGAGGTGCCGGTGGCGCCGGTCTACGTCGACGGCCACAAAAACGTGACGCTGAAGGGCGATCATATCGCGCAGGAATTCCGCGCCATCGTTGAGAACTACGTGCAGACCCGTTACGGCGAGGGTGGTGCCAAGCGTCGCGAAGTGGTGGCGCGCACCATCCCGATCAAGTCCATGTAGGGCTTGCGGCCAACTTTTAGAATCGAATCCACGGAATTTCGGAAGAACAATCGTAATGGCTCAAAAGTTGCAAGCGATTCGCGGCATGAATGATGTGCTGCCGGCCGAGTCGCACCAGTGGGAGTATTTTGAAAACACGTTGCGCGGCTGGCTGGCGGACTACGGCTACCAGAATATCCGCACTCCGATCGTGGAGCCCACGCCGCTGTTCGTGCGCTCCATCGGCGAAGTGACCGACATCGTCGAGAAGGAGATGTACTCCTTCACCGACAGCCTGAACGGCGACTCGCTGACGCTGCGTCCGGAAGGCACCGCCGGCACCCTGCGTGCGGTGGTCGAGCACAACCTGCTGTACAACACCACGCAGAAGCTGTGGTACATGGGCCCGATGTTCCGCCACGAACGGCCGCAGAAAGGCCGCTACCGCCAGTTCCACCAGATCGGGGTCGAGGCGCTGGGCATGAACGGCCCGGACATCGACGCCGAGATCATCGCGATGACCGCCGAATTGTGGCGTCGCCTGGGTCTGGCCGACAGCGTGCAGCTGGAAATCAACACCCTGGGTAACAAGGAAGAGCGTGCCGCGCATCGCGAGGCGCTGATCGCCTACCTGGAGCAGCACGTCGCCATCCTGGATGAGGACGGCAAGCGTCGCCTGTACAGCAACCCGTTGCGGGTGCTGGACACCAAGAATCCGGCGCTGCAGGAAATGGCCAATGCCGCGCCGCGGCTGAGCGACTATCTCGGCGACGCCTCGCGCGCGCACTACGAGGGCTGGAAGGCGCTGATCGACGCGCTGGGCATCCGTTATGTGGAAAACCCACGCCTGGTGCGCGGTCTGGACTACTACAACCAGTCGGTCTTCGAGTGGGTGACCACCGAGCTGGGCGCGCAGGGCACAGTGTGTGCCGGCGGCCGCTACGACGGCCTGATCGAGCAGCTGGGTGGCAAGCCGGCGCCGGGCATCGGTTTCGGCATGGGCATGGAGCGCGTGCTGCTGTTGCTGGCCGAAAAGGGCTTGCTGCCGGCGCGTCGCAGCGTCGACGTGTTCATCGTCAACCAGGGGCAGGGCGCCACCGCCTACGCCATGCTGCTGGCCCAGTCGCTGCGCAT
The DNA here is from genome assembly GCF_014652335.1 of Vogesella fluminis. Taxonomy (GTDB): domain Bacteria; phylum Pseudomonadota; class Gammaproteobacteria; order Burkholderiales; family Chromobacteriaceae; genus Vogesella; species Vogesella fluminis. The sequence goes on from NZ_BMYP01000004.1 coordinate 105,613, forward strand.
GGCCGGTCTGAGCGTGATCCAGCACATGGGCGATGCCAGCTTCAAGTCGCAAATGAAAAAGGCCGATGGCAGCGGCGCCGCCGTGGCGCTGATCATCGGTGAAAACGAGGTGGCAACGGCGCAGGTGGTGATCAAGCCATTGCGTGCCGACGCCGCGCAGGAAACCGTTGCTGCGGCCGACGTGGCCGCGGCGGTTTCCCGCTTCAAGTCTTGACGAGGGGGATGCATGGCTTTCGATTTGCAGGAACAGGAACAGATAGACTGGATCAAGACCTTCTGGGCACAGTGGGGCAAGCTGCTTTCCGCGGTCGTGCTGGCGGTGTTGCTGTCCTATCTGGGTTACAAGGGCTGGCAGATGTACCGCGCGGCGGAAAGCGCCAAGGCGGCCACCATCTATACGCAGCTGGAACAGCAGGTACAGGCCGGCGCGCTCGACAAGGTCAAGGCCACCGCTGCCGCGTTGCAGAGCGCGCATCCTGGCTCCGCCTATGCCGCCAATGCGGCGCTGCTGGCGGCCAAGGCTGCCTTCGACAAGGGCGACCTCGCCTTTGCCCGTGCCCAGCTGAAGTGGCTGCTGGCCAGCGGCCAGCAGGACGAATCGTTGCAGGCGGTCGCCCGCCTGCGTCTGGCGACCGTGCTGCTCGACGAGAGGCAGTACGATGCGGCACTGGCCGAGCTGGCACAGGCGCATCCGGCCAGCTTCGATACGCTGTTCCTGGACCTGAAGGGCGATGTGCTGGTGGCACGTGGCGATGCGTCCGGCGCCCGTGACAGCTACAAGGCCGCTCTGGCCAAGGCGTCGCCGGATGCAACTTTGCGCGACTTTATCCAGACCAAGCTCGACTCCCTGGGAAACTGATCATGAAGCGACGTCTCATTTGTGCCGCCCTTGTCTTGCCGCTGCTGAGCGGTTGCGCCAGCTGGTTTGAAGGTTCCGTCGGTTTCGAGCCGACCCCATTGCAGCCGCTTGCGCAGCAAAGCGCGCTGAAAGTGCAGTGGCAGGCCAGCGTACCGGCGGCGGAAGGCGGGCTGTTCACGCCGTTCTACGACCAGGGCCTGCTGTGGGTGGCCGGTGGCGATGGCAAGGTCAGCGCCATCAACGTGCTGAACGGCAGCCAGAGCCGCTGGTTCGACTTCGAGCAGAAGCTCAGCGCCGGCGTCGCCATCGCCGACAAGCTGATTTTTGCCGGCAACGACCAGGGCAAGCTGATTGCGGCCAACCTTGATACCGGCAAGATCGTGTGGGAACAGACGCTGACCAGCGTGCTGGCCGAGCCGCCGCAAGTCGGCGGCAAGGCGGTGGTGACGCGCAGCAACGACGGTCGCATCAGTGCTTTTGACATCCAGAGCGGTCGCCAGTTGTGGACCGAGTGGCAACCATTGCCGGCGCTGACCGTCAAACAGACCACGCCGCAGCTGAAGGTGGAAGGTGACGACGTGCTGCTGGTCGGCTCCGCCTCCGGCAAGCTGGCGGTGTATGCCCTGGAGCAGGGGCGCATGCTGTGGGAAGCGGTGGTCGCTTCGCCGCGTGGCGCCAGTGAACTGGAACGGGTGACGGACGTGGTCAGTCAGCCGGTTTTTGATGGCCGCCGCGTTTGCGCCGTGGCCTATCAGGGGCGGATCGGCTGCTTCGAGGCCCGTGGTGGCGAGCAGGCGTGGGCGCGCGAGCTGGCCAGTAGCCGCGGCCTGTCGATGGATGCCAAGGGCGTGTATTCCACTGCCGATGACGGCTCGATCTGGGCGTTCGACCCGGATACCGGCCGCAACCTGTGGAAACAGGATGCACTGCGTTATCGCAACGTGACCGCCCCGGTCAAGCTGGGTAATAACTTACTGGCAGTAGATGGCGAGGGCTATGCACATTTGCTCTCGCCTGTTGATGGACAAATCGTTGGCCGCAGCCAGCTGAAGGTCGAAGGAACCATGGCACGCCCGCTCGTGCTCGGCAATATTGCCTACGTTCTCGACACCAACGGCACCTTGTCGGCGGTCACACTCTAAAAGCAGTGCTGAATGAAACCGACTATTGCCCTGGTAGGGCGCCCCAATGTGGGCAAATCGACCCTGTTCAACCGTCTGACCCGTTCGCGCGATGCGCTGGTAGCGGATCAGCCGGGTCTTACCCGTGACCGTCACTACGGCCACGGCCGTGTCGGCAGCAAGCCGTACCTGGTGATCGATACCGGCGGCTTCGAGCCGGTGGTGGACGAGGGCATCCTGTTCGAAATGGCCAAGCAGACGCTGCAGGCTGTGGACGAGGCCGACGCCATCGTGTTCCTGGTGGATGGCCGTACCGGCATCACGCCACAGGACAAGATCATCGCCAACCGCCTGCGCCGCAGCAACCAGCCGGTTTACTTGGTGGTGAACAAGGCCGAAGGCATGCGTAGCGCGGTCGCCACCGCCGAGTTCCACGAGCTGGCGCTGGGCGAGCCGCTGTCGATCTCCGCCTCGCACGGTGACGGCGTGCGCGAACTGATTGAGATGGTGCTGGAGCACTTCCCGGATGCCGAGGAAGAGCCGAAGGTCAACCATCCCAAGTTCGTCATCATCGGCCGCCCCAACGTCGGCAAGTCGACGCTGGTGAATGCGGTGCTGGGTGAAGACCGCGTGATCGCCTTTGACCAGGCCGGCACCACCCGCGACAGCATCTACATCGATTTCGAGCGCGAAGGCCGCCAGTACACCATCATCGATACCGCCGGCGTGCGTCGTCGCGGCAAGGTGGACGAGGTGATCGAGAAGTTCTCGGTGATCAAGACCATGCAGGCGATCGAAGACGCCAACGTGGCGGTGCTGGTGCTGGACGCGCAGCTCGACATTTCCGAGCAGGATGCCACCATCGCCGGTTTTGCGCTGGAGGCCGGCCGGGCGCTGGTGGTCGCGGTGAATAAGTGGGACAACCTCGACAATCACCAGAAGGAAACCATCAAGCACGAAATCGCACGCAAGCTTGGTTTCCTTGACTTCGCCAAGTTCCACTATATCTCGGCGCTGGAGCGCAAGGGGGTTGCCGATCTGTTCAAGTCGATTGATGATGCCTACCGTGCGGCCATGACCAAGCTGCAGACACCGAAGCTGACCCGCATCCTGCAACTGGCCGTCGAGCGCCAGCTGCCACCGAGGACCGGCCCGATCCGTCCCAAGTTGCGCTATGCGCACCAGGGCGGCATGAACCCGCCGATCATCGTGGTGCACGGCAATGCGCTGAGCAAGATTCCGGACAGCTACACCCGTTATCTGGAGAATATGTTCCGTAAAGCTTTTCAGCTGCAAGGCACGCCGCTGCGGGTACAATACAAGTCCAATACCAACCCCTTTGAGAAGGAAGCAACAGGCACCAAGCCGAGTTTGCTGGTTCACAAGGGCCGAAAATAGTACGGCGGTTTTTTTTATGCTAAAAAGAGTTTTGGCACCGCTTGCTAGTAACGAAATCACAATTCCATGAAATCGGAGAACAAAATGAGCTCTAAAGGGCAAATGTTACAAGACCCGTTCCTTAATATCCTGCGTAAGGAGCATGTGCCGGTTTCCATCTACCTCGTCAACGGCATCAAGTTGCAAGGACAGATCGAGTCGTTCGACCAGTATGTGGTGCTGCTGAAAAACACGGTGACCCAGATGGTTTACAAGCATGCCATTTCTACCGTGGTACCAGCGCGCCCGGTAAACATTCCGCATGACAATCACGGCGCCAAGTCCGACGCTGCCGACGCTTGAGTCACTACCTGTTCCGCCTGAATGCCGGTCCGGCAAGCGATTGCCGACCGGTTTTCCCTCTCAGAAAGATCTTTCGTGTTTGATCGCCCGGATCTAGGAGACATCGCCGTACTGGTCTGTCTCGACTTTGGCGCGCCCGACTATGACGAGGGTGTGCAGGAATGCGTTGACCTGGTGCGCAGTGCCGGTGTCACCGTTGCCGGGACCATCCATGGCAAACGCCAGCGTCCCGATGCCGCGCTGTTCGCCGGCAAGGGCAAGGTTGAGGAGATTGCCGCCCTGGTCAAATCGGTGGCGGCCAACGTGGTGATCTTCAATCATGCCCTTGGGCCTGGGCAGGAACGTAATCTGGAGCGCGTGCTGCAGTGCCGCGTCATCGATCGCGTCACCCTGATTCTGGATATTTTTGCCCAGCGCGCCCGCAGTCACGAAGGCAAGCTGCAGGTCGAACTGGCACAGTTATCCCATATGTCGACCCGTCTCGTGCGTGGCTGGACTCACCTTGAACGGCAAAAAGGGGGTATCGGCCTGCGCGGGCCGGGCGAGACCCAGCTGGAGACCGACCGACGCCTGCTAGGTTTGCGCGTAAAAATGCTGAAGGATCGTCTGGCTGCGGTTGCCCGTCAGCGCAAGACGCAGCGCCGCAGTCGCGAGCGCTCCGGATTGCAGTCGGTGTCGATTGTCGGCTATACCAATGCAGGCAAGTCCACCCTGTTCAATGCGATGACCAAGGCGCAAGCCTATGCGGCGGACAAGCTGTTTGCGACACTGGATACCACCAGCCGCAAGCTGTACCTTGGTCCGGCACTGTCCATCGTATTGTCCGATACCGTGGGCTTCATCCGCGATCTGCCGCACTCGCTGGTGGCTGCATTCCGCGCCACTCTGGAAGAGACAATCCAGGCCGACATGCTGCTGCATGTGGTCGATTCGGCGTCACCTGACAAGGACCGCCAGATCGAGGAGGTAGACAAGGTACTGGCCGAGATCGGTGCCAGTAATACACCCCAGCTACTGGTGTGGAACAAGACCGACCTGCGCGGTCTGCCGCCGCAGATCGAGCGTGGCGAACATGGCGAGCCGGTGGCGGTTCGTGTTTCGGCACTGACTGGTGAGGGGCTGGAACTCTTGCGACAGGCCATTGCCGAACGGCTGCACGGCTTTGATAATGACCATAACATAGAAGATCGAGACGGCTATGGCACAGAATGATCCTAACTGGGGTGGCAAACGACCGAACGATGGTCCGCCTGATCTGGATGAAATTTTCCGCAAGCTGAACCAGCGCCTGTCACGTCTGCTGGGCAACCGCGGCCCGGGTGAAGAACTGCCGGCTGGTAACGGCGGTGGCGAATCGCCGCGCGGCATGCGCTTTGGCGCTGCCGGTGTGCTGGCGGCACTGGCTGGCCTGTGGCTGCTGAGCGGTTTTTATATCGTCGATGCCCGCGAGCAGGGTGTGGTGCTACGCATGGGCAGCTTCAACCGCACGACCGACTCGGGCCTGCAGTGGCGCGCACCGTATCCGTTCGAAACGGTGGAAATCGTCAATCTGACCGAGGTGCGCAGCATCGAGGTCGGCTATCGTGGCAGTGCCAAGAACCGCATCAATGAAGAATCGCTGATGCTCACCGAAGACCAGAACATCATCGACGTGCAGCTGTCGGTGCAGTACGACGTCAAGGACGCGCGCGACTTCCTGTTTAACAACCTGGCCACCGAGGCGGATGCCCGCGATGTGGTGAAACAGGCAACGGAGACGGCAATTCGCGAGGTGGTTGGCCGAAACAAGGTCGATTTCGTGCTGAACGAGGGGCGGGCCCAGATCGCGGCCGATACCCAGCGCATCATTCAGGCGATCCTGGATCGCTACAAGCTGGGCGTGCGGGTGGCCAAGGTCAACATCAACGGTGTGCAGCCGCCGGAACCGGTGCTGGCTGCGTTCGATGACGCGGTAAAGGCTGGTCAGGACAAGGAAAAACTGCGTAACGACGGTGTCGCTTATGCCAACGACGTGGTGCCGAAGGCCAGGGGTATGGCGGCGCGGCTGCTGGAAGAGGCCGAGGGCTATCGCCAGAATGTGGTGGCTACCGCCGAGGGTGATGCCGCACGTTTCAACAGTGTGTTGTCCGAGTACGCGAAGGCACCGAAGGTGATGCGTGACCGCCTGTACTTCGACATGATGCAGCAGGTGATGAGCAATACCACCAAGGTGCTGGTTGACCAGAAGGGTGGCAACAATCTGCTGTACCTGCCGCTGGACAAACTGATCCAGCAATCCGGTGCTGCCGCGCCGTCGCTCCCGTCCGGCAGTACCGCACAGCCTGCCGAGGCACCGCCGGTGGTGGCCCCCGTCGCGCCGTCTTCGTCCGGTTCCACCAGCCGCGATGTGACTCGCGGGCGTAACTAATAACAGGAGCCCCCATGGAACGACTTCTTCCTTCTTTGATCGGTGTGGCCGTGCTGTTGCTGATTGCCTCATCGTCGCTGTTTACCGTAGACCAGCGCCAGTTCGCGATGGTGTTCCAGTTTGGCGAGGTGGTGCGGGTTATCGAGCAGCCTGGCATCCAGTTCAAGGTGCCGGTGCTGCAGAACGTACGCTACTACGACCGCCGCATCCAGACGATCGATCCGGAAGAGCCGGAGCTGTTCAACACCCGCGAAAAGAAAAACGTGCTGGTGGACAGCTTCGTCAAGTGGCGCGTGCGTGATGTCGAGCAGTTCTACAAGAGCGTGGGTGGTAACGAGCTGGCCGCGGTGGCGCGTCTGAAACAGACCATTAACGACGGCCTGCGCGCCGAATTCGGCCAGAAGAGCGTTGCCGATGTCGTATCCGGCCAGCGCGACCAAGTCATGGAGGATGTCCGCAAGAAGGCCAACCTCGATGCGCAAAAAATTGGCATGGAAATTCTGGATGTGCGCTTAAAAAGAGTCGACTTTCCGGATAAAATCAGTGCTTCGGTTTTTGAACGGATGAACTCCGAGCGTCGCACCGTGGCCAGCCAGCTGCGCAGCGAGGGTGCGGCCGAGGCTGAGCGCATCCGTGCCGATGCCGACCGCCAGCGCGAAGTGTTGCTGGCCGAAGCTTATCGCAAGGCGCAGACGATGAAGGGTGAGGGCGATGCCAAGGCTGGTGCGATTTACGCGCAAGCCTACGGCAAGAATCCGGAGTTCTATGCTTTCTGGCGCAGCATGGATGCCTACAAGCAGACGATGCGCAACAAGAGCGATGTGCTGGTGCTGGACCCGAGTTCCGAGTTCTTCAGGTACTTCAAGAGCACCAGGCCCGCGGCCAAGTAAGCGCGGGCAACGAGCCGGGGATAGACGGCAAGCTTATCAACAAGGCGGGATCGCGAATCCCGCCTTTTATTGTGTGTAGAGACAGATGCGTAATTGGCTGTTACCCGAATATGTTGCGGACATCCTGCCGGCCACCGCCCGTCAGGTTGAGTCTGCCAAGGCATCGATGCTTGAGCTGTTTCGTACCTCCGGCTACGAACTGGTCCTGCCGCCGCTGATTGAATACTACGATGCACTGGTGACGCCGGAAGACGGCGCACTGGCGATCAAGACCTTCAAGCTGGATGACCATTTTTCCGGTCGCCAGCTGGGGCTGCGTGCCGACATCACGCCGCAGGTGGCGCGTATCGACGCCCATCTGCTGTCGCAGCGCACCGGTGTGACGCGCCTGTGCTACGCCGGCAGCGTGGTGCACTCGCGTCCGGACGGGCTGATGAGCTCGCGCGAGCCGCTGCAGGTCGGCGCCGAACTGTACGGTTACGCCGGCATCGAGGCCGACCTGGAAATCATCCGCCTGATGCTGACTTCGTTGCGCCAGATTGGTGTTGAGGGCCTGCGTCTGGATGTCGGTCACATGGGACTGTTCCGTGGCCTGGCCCAGGCGGCCGGCCTTGGTTACGAGCTGTCTGCTGAGGTATTTTCGACATTGCAGGCCAAGGACCGGTCGACATTGCGCGAGTTACTGATGGATGTTGCCGAGCCGTATCGTAGTGCCTTCCTCGCCCTGCCGGAGCTGTATGGCTCGCGGGCGGTGCTGGACAAGGCGCGTACCCGCTTGCCGTCGCTGCCGGAAGTCGAACTCGGCCTGATGCAGCTGGCCGCAGTGGCCAGCTCGCTGGAAGGCGAGGTCGAGCTCAATTTTGACCTTACCGAATTGCGCGGAACCCACTACCACAACGGTCTGATGTTTGCCGCCTACGCCCCTGGCTGGGCGGAAGAGCTGGCGCGTGGCGGCCGTTACGACAACGTTGGCCGCCGCTTCGGTCGTGCCCGCCCGGCGACCGGTTTCAGTCTCGACCTGCGTGACCTGATCCGTATCCTGCCGCAGAACGAAAGTGCCAAGGGAATCAAGCTTGCGGCCAACCTGTTGCCGCAAGCGACAATAAAAGTGGCCGAACTGCGTGCGCGCGGCGAGAAGGTCATTGTGGATTATCTGGGCGAGTCTGCTGCCGCCCTGAATTGTGATCGTGAACTGGTCAAGGCTGGCGAAAACTGGCAGCTTGTACCGTTTATGTAATTTGATTTCTGAAGAGAAGAGGTTTACCAATGTCCAAGAATGTCGTCGTAATCGGCACCCAGTGGGGTGACGAGGGCAAGGGCAAGATTGTTGACTGGCTGACAGATCATGCTCGCGGTGTTGTCCGCTTCCAGGGTGGTCACAACGCTGGTCATACTCTGGTTGTGAATGGCAAAAAGACCGTATTGCGCCTGATTCCGTCGGGCATTCTGCGTGCAGGCGTCGAGTGCTTCATCGGCAACGGTGTGGTGCTGTCGCCGGAGGCGCTGCTCAAGGAAATCGACGAGTTGGAAACTGCCGGCGTCGATGTCGCCAGCCGCCTGAAGATCGCCGAAGCCTGCCCGCTGATCCTGCCGTACCACGTGGCGCTGGATCTGGCGCGTGAAGCGGCCAAGGGTGCCGGCAAGATCGGCACCACCGGTCGCGGTATCGGCCCGGCTTACGAAGACAAGGTGGCACGACGCGCGCTGCGCGTGATCGACCTGTTCGATCGCGAAACCTTCGCCGCCAAGCTGAAGGAAAACGTCGACTACTACAACTTCCAGCTGACCGAGTACTTCAAGGTCGAGCCGGTAAGCTACGAAGCGATCCTGGAGCAGACCATGCTGCTGGCCGAGCGCATCAAGCCGATGGTGGCCGACGTGTCGCGCACGCTGTACGACCTGAACCAGGCCGACGTGCCGCTGCTGTTCGAAGGCGCGCAAGGCACGCTGCTGGACATCGACCACGGTACCTACCCGTTCGTGACCTCGTCCAACTGTGTGGCGGGTGCCGCTGCGCCTGGCGCCGGTGTCGCGCCGCAGATGCTCAACTACGTGCTGGGCATCGTGAAGGGTTACACCACTCGTGTCGGTTCCGGTCCGTTCCCGACCGAGCAGGATAACGAGATCGGTGCCTTCCTGGCCAAGCGCGGTAACGAGTTCGGTTCGGTCACCGGTCGTCCGCGTCGCTGTGGCTGGTTCGATGCCGCGGCGCTGAAGCGCTCGATCCAGATCAACGGCGTTTCCGGCCTGTGCGTGACCAAGCTGGACGTGATGGACGGTCTGGAAGAGATCAAGCTGTGTGTCGGTTACACCCTGGATGGCAAGCAGGTTGATATCCTGCCATTCGGCTCCGATGCGGTGACCAAGTGCCAGCCGGTGTACGAGACGCTGCCGGGCTGGAGCGAGTCCACCTTCGGGACCAAACGCTGGGAAGACCTGCCTGCCAATGCACAAGCCTACCTCACTCGTATAGCCGAAGTGTGCGGCGCACCGGTAGACATCGTATCGACCGGCCCGGATCGCGAAGAAACCATCGTGCTGCGTCATCCTTACGGTCTGTAAGGTTGTCTGCTTCAAGCAAAAGCCCGCTTTGGCGGGCTTTTTTGCGTCTGCGGCGTAAGCGGCCAGCGGCCCCACCTGTCCAGCGGAGTTATTTTGTGGATAGACTTCGCAGCGGCAGCAATTCGTCGATGCGGCTATTAGGCCAGGCGGGGAGATTTTCGAGGGTTTCTTTCAGTCAGGCCAATGGCTCAAGCCCATTCAATTTCGCCGTCGTCAGCAGACTCTGAATCGCAGCGGCACGGTCGCTGCCAGTAAATAACCAATTCTTTTTCCCGACCGCTATCGGACGAATGGCATTCTCGACCGGGTTATTGTCGATCGGCAGATCGCCGGTTTCGGCGTGGCGGGCAAAGGCGGGCCAGCGGCGCAGCGTGTAGTCGATGGCTTTGCCCAAACCGCTGCCGTTGGCCACGCCGGGGCGCAGCGCGACCAGCCAGTCGTGCAGCGACTGCAGCTCGGGTTGGGCTTGTCCGGCGCACACGAAGGGGGCGGATGAATTGCGGCAGTTTTTGTCGAGTAGATGCAAAAACACCGTTGAGATATCTCAACGGTGTTTTTGTTTTGGTGCCCAAGAGAAGACTCGAACTTCCACACCCTTGCGGGCGCTAGGACCTGAACCTAGTGCGTCTACCAATTCCGCCACCTGGGCTAAAACCTTTACTGCTTAAAGCGACAGCCCGTTTGCACGTACTGTATCAATTCTGTTGGTGCCCAAGAGAAGACTCGAACTTCCACACCCTTGCGGGCGCTAGGACCTGAACCTAGTGCGTCTACCAATTCCGCCACCTGGGCCAACCAGATTATTCAGCTATACATATCGCATCATTCAACTACAGTTGAGTGGTGCCCAAGAGAAGACTCGAACTTCCACACCCTTGCGGGCGCTAGGACCTGAACCTAGTGCGTCTACCAATTCCGCCACCTGGGCCATGCATTTGCTGTATCATCGCTTTAACTGCGTTGCAGTGGTAGCGATGAAGCCCTGCATTATAGGGACATTTTGGGACGTGTCAATGCCTATTACTAAAAAATCCCCCCGAGAATTGGCCATCCGGCTGACTGATCCCTTTCTGGAGCGGGAAAAAGCCCAATATAACAATCCCTTGCCTAGTCGAGAGTTTGTTCTGCAAATCCTTGCGCAGCAGGGGGTGCCGATGCAATTTGGCGAACTTGCCGCCGTGCTGGAAATCACGGAGGAAGAGCGGCCCTTATTCGAGCGCCGCTTGCGCGCGATGGAGCGGGCCGGGCAAGTGCTGATCAATCGCAAGGGCGAGGTCTGTGTTGCCGACAAGCTGGATCTGCTGCCGTGCCGGGTCAGCGGTCACAAGGACGGCTTTGGCTTCGCGGTGCCGGATGGCGTTACCGGCGAGGATATTTATCTGCCCGAGCGCGAGATGCGCAAGGCGATGCATGGCGATCACGTCATGGTGCGGCTGGCTGGCACCGATCGACGTGGTCGTCGCGAAGGGCGCATTGTCGAGGTGCTGGAGCGGGCGCAGACGACGCTGGTCGCTCGCGTCTACTTCGAACGCGGTGTTGGCGTGGCCAAGGCCGAAGATCGTCGCATCGGTCAGGAGTTGCTGCTGGAGCCGGAGGGGCACGGCGGTGCCGGGCATGGCCAGGTCGTGATGTTGGAGATCGTTTCCTATCCCGACGAGCATCGCCCGGCGATCGCCAAGGTTATCGAGGTGCTGGGCAACTACGCCGACCCGGGTATGGAGATCGAGGTGGCGCTGCGCAAGCATGACTTACCGCATGTGTTCTCCGATGTCGCGCTGGCGCAAGCGGCGGCAACGCCGGCCAAGGTGCGCAAAAAGGACCTGGACAAATCGCGGGTCGACCTGCGCTCCTTGCCGCTGGTGACCATCGACGGCGAAACGGCGCGCGACTTCGATGATGCCGTTTTTGCCGAACGTCAGGGTAAGAGCTTCCGGTTGGTGGTGGCCATTGCCGATGTCAGTCACTACGTGCGGCCGGGCGATGCGCTGGATGACGATGCCGTGGCGCGTGGTACCTCGGTGTATTTCCCGCGACGGGTGATCCCGATGCTGCCAGAGGCGCTGTCGAACGGCATTTGTTCGCTGAACGCCAATGTCGACCGTCTGTGCATGGTGGCCGACATGCAGATTTCGGCGAAAGGCAAGATCAAGGCTTACCGCTTCTATCCTGCAGTGATGAACTCCAAGGCGCGGCTGACCTACAACCAAGTGTGGGATTGGCTGCAGCAGGGGAGTGACAGCCCATTGCTGCCGCAACTGCAGACCCTGCACCAGCTGTTCCAGGTGTTGTTGGCGGCGCGTACCCGGCGCGGTGCCATCGAGTTTGAGAGTGTCGAGACGGAGATGGTGTTCAACGAGCACGGCAAGATCGACAGGATCATGCCGGTGATGCGTAATGATGCTCATCGTCTGATCGAGGAATGCATGCTTGCGGCCAACGTTTGTGCGGCCGACATCTTGCTCAAGAACCGGCACAAGTGCCTGTTCCGCACTCACGAGGGGCCGACACCGGAAAAACTGCTCAACCTGCGCAATTACCTGCGCCTGCTGGGACTGGCTCTGGGCGGGGAAGACAAGCCGACGCCCAAGGACTACGCCGAGCTGGCAGAGAGGGCTGCCTTGCGGCCGGATGCCCCGGTGGTGCAGACCATGATGCTGCGTTCGATGCAACAGGCGGTGTATGCGCCGGACAATCTGGGTCACTTTGGTTTGGCATACGGCGCCTATACCCACTTTACCTCCCCGATTCGCCGCTATCCCGACTTGCTGGTGCACCGTGCCATCAAGGCAGTGCTGGCCGGTGAGAAATACAAGCCGGGCAAGTGGCTTGCGTTGGGCGAACATTGCTCAATGACGGAGCGCCGCGCCGATGACGCCAGTCGCGAAGTACAGGCGTGGCTGAAAACCTACTATATGCAGGACAAGGTGGGAGAGGTATTCGGCGGCAAGATCAGTGCGGTGACCGGTTTTGGTGTCTTCGTGTTGCTGGATGATCTTTATGTTGAAGGTCTGTTGCACATTTCCGAGTTGGGCAAGGACTACTTCCACTTCAAGAAAGAGCAGCAAGCCATCGTCGGCGAGAAAAGCGGGCTGCACTACCGGCTGGGTGATGCGATTCAGGTGCGAGTGGTGCGGGCAAGCCTGGAGACGGTGCAGGTCGAGTTTGCGCTGGCAACCCGTGGCGAGTTGTCTGGTAATGAGGAAAAAACACCGGCCAAACGTGAGCCGTCTCGCCGCCGCTCAAAAGTAAAACCATTGGCAGCGACGGCCGCTGCGGTAGAGGTAGAGGATGTGTCTCCGCTTGCGGAAGAAGTGGCGCCGATCGAGGTGCCACCGCCGGTGCCAGCTCGCCGGCGCAGGGCAAAACCCGTCATTACACCGGAGATTGTTGTGCCCCTGGCTGAAATTCCGGAGCCGACTCCTGCTCCCGCAACTGTGTCAAATCCGGATATGGTCGCCAAGGAGCAGGTAAAGCGTCCTTCGCGCCGCCGCCGTACTTCGTAATCCACTGTGTTTTGACTTGTTAAAGGTTGGCCGCAAGCCCTGCGGCCAACCTTTTCCATTTTTGTTGGCGCTTGGTCGGCTGT
>NZ_BMYP01000005.1 GCF_014652335.1 Vogesella fluminis
GTCATTGCCATGGCATGCGCGTTTCTATGGCTACCAATGTGAAACGTCAACAGCCCCTAGCCCGTGGCAGGTTTTTTATGGCACTACGCATAACCATGGCAAGCGTGCCGCCGGCAGCGCAACGCGTTACAATAACCGGCTACCAGTAACAGACGGACATACCGCAGCATGAAAATCAGCAGCAATTTCGACGCCGGCAGTATCGAGGTTATCGCGCTCAATAACTTTGAAGACATTCAGCTTCGCATCCGCAAAGATAATGCCTCCGATTTTGCCCAATGGTTTTACTTCCGGCTGCAGGGTGCCGCCTACGAGCCGTGCAAGCTGCGCCTCCTCAACATCAAGGAAACCGCCTATCCCAAGGGCTGGGAAGACTACCAGGCGGTGGCGTCCTATGATCGCGTCAACTGGTTCCGCGTACCGACCTACCTGGACGGCGACGATCTGGTGATCGAGCACGTACCGCTGGCTGGCAGCATCTACTACGCCTACTTCGAGCCGTACTCGCACGAGCAGCACCTGAACCTGATCGGCATGGCGCAAAGCTCCGGCCTGAGCCAGGTGTCCGACCTCGGTTCGACGGTACAAGGGCGTGACATCAACCTGCTGACCATCGGCCACGAGGTCGAGTCCGATCTCAAGATCTGGGTCATCGCCCGCCAGCACCCCGGCGAAACGATGGCAGAATGGTTTGTCGAAGGCCTGCTCACCCGTCTGCTCGACACTCAGGACCCGACTTCGCGCGCGCTGCTGGATCGCGCCACCTTCTACGTGGTGCCGAACATGAACCCGGACGGCGCCATTCTCGGCAACCTGCGCACCAACGCCACCGGCGCCAACCTGAACCGCGAATGGCTGAACCCGAGCCCGGAAACCAGCCCGGAAGTGTTTCATGTCCGCAACAAGATGCTGGAAACCGGCGTGGACCTGTTCCTCGACATCCACGGCGACGAGGCGATTCCGTACGTGTTTGTCGCCGGCACCGAAGGCGTGCCCAGCTACAACGAGCGCATCGCAGCACTGGAAACCGCATTCAAGCAGCAACTGCGTGTGGCATCGCCCGACTTCCAGGACGAGCACGGCTACGACAAGGATGCCCCCGGTGCGGCCAACCTTGCGATGGCGACCGCCTGGGTCGGCAACCAGTTCAACTGCCTGGCCTACACTCTGGAAATGCCGTTCAAGGACAATGACAACCTGCCGGACGACGACTTCGGCTGGAATGGCCAGCGCAGCCTGCGTCTTGGCGAAGCCAGCCTGAGCGCCATTTACGGCGTACTGAAAGACCTGCGCTGAAGTGATACAGCACGCAACAATGAAAAAAGCCACGATCTGCATCGTGGCTTTTTTCATTGTTGCATCATTAATTGCAAATTACAGCTGTGCGACTAGCTCGATCTCCACCTGACACCAGTCGGCACCCTTTTCCAGCACCCGCCCCAGCGCCACCAGAAACCCCTTGTTCTTGGCAAACATTTGCAGCCTCTTGCCGTGCACATAGCTGGATAACGGAATCAGCAGGGTATTGGTCTTCCCCCCCCTTTTTGTCACCGAGGCAAACAGGGCAATTTCTCCCTGATTCCAAACCATGCCAGCCGGCAGGGTTGCAGCCGCATTCCTGCCATCCTCCGACTTGGTATATGCTGCCACAGGGCGCGAACTCAGCAGCTGCAAACCCAGGTACATGCGCCCCTTCTCCTCCCGCTTGATGCGGCGCACGATACTCAGGCTCCATGCCTGCTGCCCCGCTTCGCGCGTCGCCAGCAACGTCCCCAGTGACAGCCAGTCTGCCCCCGCTGCCGGCAAAGACACCCCGAGGCCACTCTCGCTCTGGTTCTCGATATCCCACAGCTGCAAATCGGCACTGGTAGCAATCTTGATCACATCATTCTGAAGCACGTTCCGCTCACGCCGACGGCCGGTCAGGAACCCGTAAATGCGTATCTCGGTAACATCTCCCGCACTGACTGCCGGACCTTCCCTGCGATTATCTTGCACCAGGGATTCTTCATGCTCGCGCACCAGACGGTGCACGCCACTTAGCAAGCGGCCAACCTCCAGCTGCTTGCTGACCACAGGTACCCGCTCCGCGCGCTCGAAGCGGAACGGCTTGACCGCCCACTCCCGCACCAGGAACCTCAGCAAGGCCGGGTCAACACCCTGGCTAAAACGCTCACGCAATGCTTGCGGTGTCGCACCACTGTCATACACCACCAGCCAGGCATTCAGTTGATCAACCAGCTCTGCAGTAGACCAGACTCGCACACCCTGTAATTGCGGCACATTGTGCGCACGGCTTGGAGGTGCCGCATGCTGGATATTGATGATGAAGCTGCTTTCCCCGGATAGATCGCGGGACAAGGTCATGCGATTGGACAGCATCAAGACTAGCTGATACGCAAGGTGAGTCTGGCGGGCAGTCAGATTACCGCTATTGAGCGACGAGGTCATCAGCAATGCCAGATACAGGTCGTGAATGGTTGTGGGCGCCTCGCCGGGAAACAGCTGCAATGGCACCGCATCAATGGCATTCTCTTCCGCGTAGCGAAATAACTGGTTGACATTACTCCACATCACCTCATCCAATGAGGCATGGCGGTAATAATGCCAGAGTGCGTTCTCGGTGAGGTAAAACAGCATCTTGCCGATTACTAGCGGCAACAGTCGCCGCATCTGCGGTGCATCCTCCCCGTCAGCATCGAAAGTCATGAAGCGCTGGAAAGCGTCCACCATCTGACGACCATATGAGCGGATCTGCGCCCGCTGCTGCCGCTCCATGGCGGGGAGTAATTTGGAACCCAGGTACTGGGCGCATAATTGCTGGTGCGTGGCATGCCCCAGCCGGTCCAGCTCGACAAGAGCCTCCAGCATGGCAACCGTCGGATTTTCTATCTCCTGATTGAACTGCAACAGCAGCCCGGTAATCTGGTCATGACTACCGGAGGCAAACTCCCGCAGGGTTGTGCCATACCACTCGGTTACCGACTTGACATCATCAAGCGGATGGGTTTTGCGCTTATCGCCAAACAAGAAAAAATCCAGTTTTGCCATGACCTTAACCGAAGTGGGCACTCATACAATCAAGCAATGCTCTCGACACCGGCACATTTTATAATGAATCCGGAATGAATGGCTGCAAAAAAAACGCCGTGCTTGTACACGGCGCTTTCATGCAAAAATGCATCACTTATACACGCAAACTGTCCAGATCGATGCCGGAATCCAGCAATGCAACAACCCACAATGGCTTGCGACCGCGACCAGTCCACGTCAGCGACTCATCATCCGGATGACGGTATTTGACTTCTACCGGTTTGCGCCCTGCTGTAACTGCCGATACTTTATTGCCGAGCACATCTTCGACGCTGAAGCCATAGGCCTTGGCAATTTCAAGAATCTGCTTTTTGGCTTTTGCTTTTTCCTCTACCTCACGGCGTCGAACCTCAACATCAACGTCATTTTTCAGCTGCAGCAGTGCAGCAAAATCCAGTGCGCTCAAATCCATTTAAAACCCCCTTCAATAAACAAAGCCAGCCTGAATATACCGAAATTAGATGACCAGCCGCCAAACGTCAAGCATTATATAAAACAATATAATTACTTTTATTGCATATCAGGGATCGCATATGGCAGTTCCTGTCGCAATAATAACGACCGGAGATCTCCTGCAAGATAAGGCTGCCCGCCCCAGCCTGATATTTGCATTACCACCAATGCCAGATATTTCCCTGCCGCCACCGGCACACTTAACATCACTTTTCCGATAGTCTGCTCACCAGTAGCCACGGTTTGCACATCCATGCCGGCAGTACAGTTAGTACTGCTTATCTCCACCATGAACATACGGCGTTTCACTTTGCCCAGATATTGGGTGCGCGCCACAATCTCCTGTCCCGGGTAGCATCCTTTACGGAAACTGATACCTCCGATCAGGTCCAGATTGGCCATCTGTGGTATGAATGCCTCGTAGGTTGCCCTTGACACCCAGGGAATGCCGGCACGAATGAAGAAGATATCAAACAGCTTGCTGGGCAGCAATTTGCCGGCAAATGCCGGCAATATGGCATCTTTTTCCGCACTCAGGCAGAAAATACGGATTTGAGTGCCAATCGATACAACCGCATGCTCTGCAGTGCCCGCCAGGGTCGGCTCAAAAACTGCCAGGCCAGTTTCTGGCGCAGCCAGATATTCACCGGCAATCACACTGTCGGCCACTTCGATTTTCACCTTGGCCCGCAGTACGAACATGGAAAGGCGACGACGGAACGTTTCGGCAATATCTTTTCGCAACAGCAGGAAAAATTTCTGTTCCAAGCGCCATAGCAAAAAGCTGGCCTGCATCCGGCCTTTGGCATTGGAATAACTACTCCATTGCGCCACCGTGCCATCCAGCAGTTTTACATCGGAAGAGAATTGCCCCTGCAGGAACGATTCAGCATCGTCGCCATGTACTGTCAGCAACACGAACTGGGTGAGTATGGCATGCCCATCCTGCCCGAATGGCAGCACCCCCTGGCTATCACTATTGGTCAATACCACATCACCCTCGGCATCAAGCATGGCACCATGCCGAGTCAAATAAGCCGACACTTGCGACTGGTTCATTACTGTTCCTTTCTGAATTACGGGCTTCATTACGCCTCGCAAAAGCTCGCCGGCCGGCTATTCACCCCACACCGGCCACGCTATGATCTACGAATGAAAAAATTCACCTTGCTGCCGGCATTGCTTGCTATTTTACTGTGGTCCTCGCTGGCTGCGTTAGGTACCTTTACCCAGCGCCTGCCACCATTCCAGGTCACTGCCGTGGCACTTTTCATCGGCAGCCTACTCGCCATTCACCGCATCCGCGACTGGAAAGTGGCACCGCACACCCTGCTGATTGGCGTCGCCGGTATCTTCGGCTATCACTGCCTGTTGTTTACCGCCTTTCGCACTGCTCCGGCACTGGAAGCCAATCTGTTGAATTACCTGTGGCCGTTACTGATTGTCGTGCTGAGCCCGCTGTTCGGGCTGGGCAAATTGACCATGCGCCATATCATGGCCGCTGCCGTCGGCTTTTCCGGTGCCGTATTGATTGTCAGCAAGGGCAGATTCGACTTTGCCGACAGCTTGCCAATCGGCTACCTGTTCGCGATCACCGCAGCCTTCACTTGGTCCAGCTACAGCCTGGCAACCTGCAAACTGCCGCCATTTCCCAATGCAGCGGTCGGCGGCTTCTGCCTGCTTTCCAGCCTGCTTGCCGCACTCTGCCACTGGCTGTTCGAGCCGGCGACCATTCCCGACAACGAGGAATGGCTGGCTCTGCTGCTGATGGGGATCGGACCGCTGGGCGCATCATTCTTCCTGTGGGACAAGGCGATGAAGGGGGGCGACCCGAAGCAGATCGGCGCCCTGTCCTATCTCACACCCTTATTGTCCACCCTGATTCTGGCCATTAGCGGATTGGGAGAGCTGAATACCATCACCTGGACTGCCGGCACCTTGATCCTGATCGGTGCAGCCATCGGCTCGCTGAGCCGCGGGCGTTGACACCCGGCACCAGGATCCCGCCGGCAGCGCACACCGCCATACCCGAACCTGATGCACAGACAACAACTCAGGCGAAACCAGATAAGACCAATGACATGGCATGTCAGGAGGTCGGAACAACGGCCGCCTCCATTCTAGATGGTTGGATGCAGATAAAACACCGAAGACGCAACAGGGTTATTGTGACACTTGCGATATGCATGGCGGGCACCACGCATCGCTGAGAGCGTGGCATAGGAAAAACGGGTGGAAGCAAAGTGCTGGATCTGGCGGGAGGCTCGCGAAGCAATCAGATAGCCGGCAAAGCCGAGGTCCAGGTGCATGGTACAGGGCGTAGCGGATAGCGCCGGCGATTGCTGCAACCATACCCTCTGCTGGTCGCCAAACCAGCGCTCCAGCACCAGCAGCAATTCATGCTGCGCATCAGCCGAAGCCTGCATCACAGAGGCTCCCGACATCATCGGTGCATCCAGCTGTCCGATCAGTTCCTGCTCATCCGCCACGGGCAGCGATAACCGGCACCAGCTATGCCAGCAATCAGCCTGTGCGGCCAACATACGCTGCTGGCTGGTCTGTACCGCGTCGAGATACTGCTGGAAAACCGTTGCCATGGCATGCCTCCGGATAAGGTAAGACGATATTCAGACAGTAAGGTCACCACCCAGCCCCCACACCGGTCGCAAGCCGGCAATCAGTGCCCGCAGGACAGGATCCTCCGCCCTGTCGGCAGGGTAAACAAATTGTAACTCGGCCATTTTCACGATCTCCGGCACCAGATCGACCACACCGCACTCGGCAGCATGGAGCGCATCCTCTTCGCGCAGCAAGGCAAGTCCGATGCCGGCCTGCACCAGCTCGGCCGCAGTGAACAGGTTGTCGCACTCCGAAACTTTCTTTGGTGCGATGTTTAGCTCCCGCCACAACTCGGACACGATCTTCGACAGGCTGGAAAACTGGGAAATGCCGACCCACGGCAAGCGACCCAGCTCCTTGGGGTTGGCCGCATTGATCCGTGCCAGCCAGCCCTTGGGCATCACGATGCGCAGACGCAACTGGGCCAACAGCAGGGTATGAACGTTGACGTAGGGGTTCTTGCCCAGATAGAAACCGGCGTCCAGCTCCTTCTTGCGCACCGCATTGAGCACATCGCCGGTAACCCCCTGATGCAGGCACACCTCCAGCAAAGGAAAGCGTTCGGCCAGCCCGGCCACCCAGGGGCCGACCCGCAACACGTTCGGGGTTAACGTAATACCGATCTGCACCTTGCCCGTCAGTGGTCCCTTCAGACTGCGGGCATGATCAAGCAGCTGTCGCGCGGACGCCAGTATGTCCTGGGCACGAGGCAGTAGCTCCTGCCCTGCCAACGTCAACATCACCCCCCCTGCCGTACGCTCAAATAAAGGCATCCCTACCTCTTCTTCGATGGCCTTGATCTGTGCCGTTACCGCCGGCTGTGACAAGTGAAGAAGCTCGGCGGCCTGCGTCAGATGGCCTTGCTGAGCCACCGTAACAAAGGTGCGCAGTTGGTAGATTTCCATGCTGGACAACTCTCCTGATCGGCCGGGGGTGTGCCACTTTATGCATCGTGAACACAGATTTCAGGTCATTTTGTACAAGTTCCCCGCCACCCTACAAGGCATACACACAAAAAGCTGGATAACGATTGCTGATGCCGGCCATCAATAAAGTAAATACTCGACCGCAAGTAACTAATAAAAAAGAAAAATCATCAAAAAACACCGTGGCGTTAATTCCTGCTATCAGAAAAAACGATTAGCCACATCGACAAAGCGACTTTTAGATTGCAAAGACACGCGAACCGCACCTGCGGCCAGCGAGAAACGGGAGGAGACAACGATGAATGAAGATATCCTTACACGGGTACAAAGCAACCCCAAATTCAAAGAGCTTGTTCACAAGCGGACCCGCCTTGGCTGGCAGCTGAGTATCCTGATGCTGGCTATCTACTACGGCTTTATCCTGGTGCTGGCCTTCGCCCCCAATGTGCTTGGAGCCTCCCTGTCGGGCGGAACCACCACGGTTGGCATTCCGGTTGGCATTCTCATCATCATCTCGGCATTCGTCCTGACCGGCATCTACGTGCGCAAGGCCAATACCGAGTTTGACCAACTGAACCAACAAATCGTCGAGGATGCCAAACAATGAAAAGCTGGATGAAAACCCTCTGCGCCACCGCACTGGCCGGCCTGCCAACTCTGGCACTGGCCGCCGGCGCCTTTGAAGGCGAAGTCACCAAGCAGGCGACCAACTGGTCCGCCATCATCATGTTCTTCCTGTTTGTCGCGTTCACCATGGGCATTACCTACTGGGCCTCGCGACGCACCCGCTCCGCCAGTGACTTCTACACCGCGGGTGGCGGTATTACCGGTTTCCAGAACGGTCTGGCGATTGCCGGTGACTACATGTCCGCCGCGTCCTTCCTCGGCATCTCGGCGATGGTGTTCGACAAGGGCTTTGATGGTCTGATCTACTCCATCGGCTTTCTGGTCGGCTGGCCGGTGATCCTGTTCCTGGTTGCCGAACGCCTGCGCAACCTCGGCAAGTTCACCTTTGCCGACGTCGCCTCCTACCGCCTGCAGCAAACTCCGGTGCGCACCTTCGCCGCTACCGGCACGCTGGTAGTAGTGGCGCTGTACCTGATTGCGCAGATGGTCGGTGCCGGCAAGCTGATCCAGCTGCTGTTCGGCATGAACTACTCCTCCGCGGTGATTCTGGTTGGTGTGTTGATGGTGCTGTATGTGACCTTCGGCGGCATGCTGGCTACCACCTGGGTACAGATCATCAAGGCCGTCATCCTGCTTGGCGGTGCCAGCTTCATGGCATTCATGGTATTGGCCACCGTCGGCTTCAGCCCGGAAATGATGTTCCAGAAGGCAGTAGCCATTCACGCCAAGGGTATTTCCATCATGTCCCCGAGCAAGGCCGATCCGATCGACTCCATCTCGCTGGGCCTCGCCCTGATGTTCGGTACCGCCGGTCTGCCGCACATCCTGATGCGCTTCTTCACTGTGTCCGATGCCAAGGAGGCCCGCAAGTCGGTGTTCTTCGCCACCGGTTTCATCGGCTACTTCTACATCCTGACCTTCATCATCGGCTTTGGCGCAATCATGCTGCTGCTGAACCAGCCAACCATGATGGAAACCGTGGTCAAGAACGGCAAGGAAGTGACCCAGCTGATTGGCGGCAGCAACATGGCGGCGATCCATCTGGCCAACGCGGTTGGTGGTGACCTGTTCCTCGGCTTCATTTCGGCAGTGGCCTTTGCCACCATCCTGGCGGTGGTTGCCGGTCTAGCCCTGTCCGGTGCCTCGGCTGTGTCGCATGACCTGTACGCCTCCGTGATCAAGAAGGGCAAGGCCAACGAAGCCGACGAAATCCGCGTTTCGAAAATCACCACCGTCGTGCTGGGTGTGGTCGCGATCCTGCTGGGCCTGCTGTTCGAAAAGCAGAACATCGCCTTCATGGTCGGCCTGGCCTTCTCGATCGCCGCTTCCGCCAACTTCCCGGTCCTGTTCCTGTCCATGTTCTGGAAAGGCCTGACCACCCGCGGTGCGGTAGTCGGCGGCTTCATCGGCCTGATCTCCGCGGTTGCCCTGATCGTGATGGGCCCGGCGGTATGGGTGGACGTGCTGAAGAACGAAACCGCACTGTTCCCGTACAAGAACCCGGCGATCTTCTCGATCACCCTGGCCTTCGTCTTCACCTGGCTGATCTCGGTCCTGGACAAGTCCAAGTCCGCGGTTGAAGAAAAAGCCAAGTTCGAAGCACAGTTCGTACGCTCAATGACCGGTATCGGTGCCGCAGGTGCCTCCAAACACTAAGCGAGTCGTGTAAAAATGGCCGCACCCGAACGGGTGCGGCCAGTTGCTGCCCGCGAATCATGTTTGCAAGGAACGCTTCATGTCTACTCTTGACTCCATCCTGCGCGAGACCCGCAGCTTTGACCCGGCAGAAGACTTCCGCCGCAAGGCCACGGTTTCCGGGCCGGACGCCTATTACGCCCTGTGCGAACAGGCTGACGATCACTACCTGTCCTTCTGGGGAGATCTGGCGCGAGAGCTGATCAGCTGGAAAAAGCCGTTCTCGCGCGTGCTGGACGACAGCAATGCACCATTTTTCAAATGGTTCGACGATGGCGTACTCAACATTTCCTACAACTGTCTGGATCGCCATCTGGCCGTCAACGCCAACAAGATTGCCCTCATTTTCGAAGCGGATGGCGGCGGCATCACCCGTGTTACCTACTCTGAACTACACCGCCGCGTCTGCCAGTTCGCCAACGGCCTGAAGTCACTGGGCGTCGGCAAAGGCGACCGCGTGGTCATTTACATGCCGATGGTGATCGAGGCTATCGTTGCGATGCAGGCCTGCACCCGCATCGGCGCTATCCACTCGGTGGTATTCGGCGGCTTCTCCGCCGCTGCGGTACATGACCGCATCCAGGACGCTGGCGCCAAGGTGGTGATCACCGCCAACGAGGGCCTGCGCGGCGGCAAGATCGTGCCGTTGAAGGCAATGGTCGACGAAGCGCTGGCGATACCGGGCAGTGAAACGGTGACTGCCACCGTGGTCTACCAGCGCACCAACAGCGGTGCCAGCGACTGGCACGACGGCCGCGACATCTGGTGGCACAAGCTGATCGACGGCCAGCCGGAATCCTGCGAACCGGAATGGATGCAGGCTGACGACCCGCTGTTCATCCTGTACACCTCCGGCTCCACCGGGCGCCCGAAAGGCATCCAGCACAGCAGCGCCGGCTACCTGCTCGGCGCCCTCAACAGTTTCCGCTGGGTGTTCGACTACAAACCCAGCGACGTATTCTGGTGCACCGCCGACGTCGGCTGGATCACCGGCCATTCCTACGTTTGCTACGGTCCGCTAGGCATGGGTGCCACCCAGGTCATTTTTGAAGGCGTGCCGACCTACCCGGACGCTGGCCGTTTCTGGCGCATGATCGAACAGCACAAGGTCACCACCTTCTACACCGCGCCGACCGCAATCCGTACCCTGATCAAGCTCGGTGCCGACCTGCCGAAGCAGTACGACCTGTCCAGCCTGCGCCTGCTCGGCACCGTCGGCGAGCCGATCAACCCCGAGGCGTGGATGTGGTACTACGAGATGGTCGGCGGCGAGCGCTGCCCTATCGTCGACACCTGGTGGCAAACCGAGACCGGCTCCGCGATGATCGCGCCGCTGCCCGGCGCCATCGCCACCAAGCCCGGCTCCTGCACCCTGCCGCTGCCCGGCATCATGGCCGACATCGTCGATGAATCCGGCGCCCCGGTCGAGCCGGGCAAGGGCGGCTTTCTGGTTATCAAAAAGCCGTTCCCGTCGCTGGTGCGCACCATCTGGAACGATCCGGAGCGCTTCAAGAGCACCTACTTCCCGGAAGAATTCAACGGCCAGTACTACCTCGCCGGCGACTCCGCCAACCGCGACGAAAGCGGCTACTTCTGGATCATGGGCCGCATCGACGACGTGCTGAACGTATCCGGCCATCGCCTCGGCACCATGGAAATCGAATCGGCGCTGGTCGCCAACCCGCTGGTGGCGGAAGCCGCGGTGGTCGGCAAGCCGCACGAGATCAAGGGTGAGGCGGTGGTTGCCTTCGTGGTGCTGAAAGGCCCGCGCCCGACCGGCGAGGAGGCCCGGCGCATGACCGCGGAGCTGAAAAACTGGGTGGCGCACGAGATCGGCAAGCTGGCGCAGCCGGACGACATCCGCTTCGGCGACAACCTGCCCAAGACCCGCTCCGGCAAAATCATGCGTCGCCTGTTGCGCTCCATCGCCCGCGGCGAGGAAATCGCCCAGGACGTGTCGACGCTGGAGAATCCGCAGATCCTCAGCCAATTGCAGGAGCGCGCCAGCTAAGCGGCCCCTCCTCAGAGCTGTCCTTGTAAACCGCACGCGTGCTGCCATCACCGTGCGGTTCTTTTTGTCTGCGGCAGCACAAGGTTGGCCGCAAGCGGATTGCGGCCAACCTTGCAGCGTCCGCGCGGCTGCCGGACAATAGCACCCAGCCATTTACAGATCCCAGGCCGGTTGCACTCCGGCCTTTAGCGAAGTCAGCATGCCATCATGAGCCAAGCTTTTCCGCCTGCCCGTCTTGACTGGAGCACCGGCCAACCCGTCTCTGCCGATTACGGCGACGTCTACTTTTCCCGGGAAAGCGGCCTTGACGAGACACGCCATGTGTTTATCGGGCATAACCAGCTGCCGCAGCGCTTCGCGGCGCTGACACCGGAGCAACTGTTCAGCATCGGTGAAACCGGCTTCGGCACCGGCCTGAACTTCCTGGCTGCCTGGCAATGCTTCCTCCAGCATGCCCCCGCCGGCGCGCGCCTGTCTTTTGTCAGTACCGAGAAGCACCCGCTCACCACCGCCGACCTCGTGCAGGCGCAGGCGATGTGGCCGGAGCTGGCCACCCAGGCTGCAGCACTGCAGCAGCAATACGACGTCATGGCACCGGGCTGGCACCGTTTCGTACTGGAAAACGGCCGCGTGATCCTGACGCTGCTGATCGGCGACGTGCTGGAAACCCTGCCGCAACTGGAGGCGCGCATTGATGCCTGGTTCCTCGACGGCTTTGCCCCGGCCAGGAATCCGGAAATGTGGCAGCCGGCGCTGTTCCGGCAGCTGGCGCGGCTGTCGCACCGCGGTACCACGCTGGCCACCTTCAGCAGTGCCGGCATCGTACGCCGCGGTTTGGAAGAAGCCGGCTTCGGCATCGAGAAAGTTGCCGGCTATGGCAAAAAGCGGGACATGACCCGCGGCCAACTGCAACACCTGCCACCCTCCGGGTGGCGGGCACCATGGTACGCATACCCACAACAGGCCACCGGCGAGCGCAGCGCAGTGGTGATCGGTGCCGGTATCGCCGGCGCCAGCATTGCGCGCAGCCTGGCCAACCGCGGCTGGCAGGTTACCGTACTCGACCGCCATCCACGAGCGGCGCAGGAAGCCTCCGGCAATCCGCAGGGCGTGCTGTACACCAAGCTGTCGCCACACTTCACCCTGTTGACACAACTGGTGCTGTCCGGCTACGGCTACACCCTGCGCACGCTGCACCAGCTGCTGCCGGAAGACGGCGTGCAGTGGCGGCGCTGCGGCGTGCTGCAACTGGCCGGTGACGCCGCCGAAGAGAAACGCCAGCAAGGCCTGGCCGCCGCCGGCCTGTCGCCGCACATCCTGCGCCGCGTCGATGCCGCCGAAGCCTCCGCCCTCGCCGGCGTCGAGCTCGCGCAAGGCGGACTCTATTTTGAGCAGGGCGGCTGGCTGAATCCTCCCAGCCTGGTCAACAAGTTGCTGGATCACCCCAACATCACCCTGCGCCTGGGCGACGCAGTCACCGAGCTGGCGCAAAACCCGGCAGACGGCGGCTGGGTAGCAATGGGCAGCGATGGCCCGCTAGCCATCGGCAGCATTGCCGTGGTCGCCACCGCCAACGACACCATGCAGTTCGACCCGACCTACTACCTGCCGGTAAAGCGTATCCGCGGCCAGGTCACCGAGCTGGCTGCCACCAGCGACAGCAAAGCGCTGCAGACCGTACTGTGCGGCGAGGGTTATATCACCCCGGTGCGTCGGGACCGGCACTGCCTTGGCGCCACTTTCAAGTTTGAATACGAGGACCTGGAGACCAACGATACCGAACATGCTGAAAACCTGGCCATGCTGGCCGGCCTGGCACCGCGACTGTACCAGGCCCTGGGTGGCGAGCGCATCGACCCGGCACAATGCCATGGCCGCGCCGCGCTACGCTGCACCAGCCCGGACTACCTGCCCATGGTTGGCGCCATCGTCGATCGCGATGCCTTCCTCGACTGCTATCAGCCGCTGGCACGCGACGCCTCGCTGAAACTGAGCGCCGAGGCGCCGCTGATCAGGGGGCTGTACGTCAGCACCGCCCACGGCTCGCGCGGCATGGTCACCGCGCCGCTGGCCGGCGAAATCATCGCCAGCCTGCTGAACGGTGAGCCGGCACCGCTACCCGGCAGCATCATGGATGCCGTCAACCCCAGCCGCTTCCTGGTGCGCGACCTGATCCGCCAGAAGCACCGTGACTGAATCAGTCAGTTGCGCCATGATCAGCGCCGCCGTGGCCTGCGGATGCTCCAGTGGAAACAGGTGCGAACCTTTTTGCACAATGATGCTCACAGCGAAGTGTTTGTGCATATAAGCCAGATCCGCCGGCGTCAGCACGTCGCTAGTCTCGCCGGCGACAAACACCGTCGGCACCCGCAGCTGTCCCTTGTAGCGCGGCACCGAATGCGGCAGCGTGTTGTAGATCGCGTTTTCGATCACCGGCCGGAACTTCAGGCGGCGGCCACCGCCGGCCGTCGCCACCGTGCCGAACTCGGCATAATCGTGCAGACAGTCGGGATCGAAGCGGGCAAACATCGGCTTGCGCGCGAAATAGTCGTACACCGATTCGACGCTGGCCCAGTTGTCGCGCCGCTTCAGGGTATTGCCGCCCGGTGTCACGCGGTCGATGAAGCCCAGCTTTTTCGCCAGCCAGATGCCGCGCGAGCGCAGCGGCCCCATCAGCGGCGAATCGAGGATGATCAGCTTGCTGAACAGCTCCGGGTGGCGAATGGCGGCAAAGAACAGGATGAAACCACCCAGCGAATGCCCGACGCCAACCACCGGCCGGTCATAGTGCTGGCGCAGGTAGGCAACGGTTTCCTCGACCAGATGCGGCCAACAGTCGGTCACCGGATAGCGCGGATCGTGGCCGATGCAGTCAAGGTAGCCAACGTGGCAGCCCTGTTCGCGCAGCGACTGGTGCAACTTGCGGTACACCGACGCCGGAAAGCTGTTGGCGTGGGCAAAATGAATGATGGTGGTCATGGCAGGCGCTCCTCGTGGCCCATAGTATATCAAGCGTTTGCTTGGCAAAATAAGGGCTGTGCGTTTAGCCGCGGCCGCACCATCGCAACAACTTATCAAGGCACCGTCGTTTTGGCGGTCACAAGCTCATGAACAAGCACATTTTTTCTCTCTTCATCCGTTGCCTGCTGTGGCTGAGCCTGCTGTCGGCCCCCTTTGCCCACGCACTGGACCAGGACGACCTGCTGCCGCCGGAACAGGCCTTTGCCGTCACCGCCGAGCGCCAGGGACCACAGCTGCGGCTGACGGTAACCGTCGCCGACGGCTACTACCTGTACCGCGACCGCAGCCGCTTCGAGACGATACCGGCCGCGTTGATCGCACAGCAGACGCTGCCCGCCGGCAAGCCCAAGGATGACCCCTACTTCGGCAAGCAGGTCACCTACCCGCCGGGACCGACCGTGATGCTGCTGACGCTGCGTCCGGACGCGCCGCAGCAGTTCACGCTCAAGGCCACGGTGCAGGGCTGCGCCGATGCCGGCCTGTGCTACCCGCCCTACACCCACACCCTCGCGGTCGGTGGTGACAACAAGGCGCTGTCGCCCTGGCTGCAGCCGGCCGGCGCGCAAGGCGACAGCAACCCGTCGCAACCACGCGAAGGCCTGGCCGCCACACTGGCGGCCTTCTTTGCCGCCGGCCTGGGCATGGCGTTCACCGCCTGCATGTACCCGCTGCTGCCCATCGTGTCCGCGCTGATTGCCGGCCAGGGCCAGCACCTGACCCGCCGTCGCGGCTTCCTGCTGGCGCTGACCTATGTGCAGGGCTTGGCCGTCAGCTACACCGCCATCGGCATCGTGGCCGGCCTGACCGGCAGCCTGTTCAACGTGTGGCTGCAGCAGCCGGCGGTGATCCTCGGTGCCAGCCTGCTGATGGTGGTGTTTGCGCTGGGCATGTTCGATATCGTGTCCATCCAGCTGCCATCCAGCTGGCAGACCCGCCTCGCCGCCTCCAGCAACCGCCTGTCCGGCGGCCACATCGTGACCGTGTTCGGGATGGGCGTGCTGTCGGCGCTGCTGATCGGCCCCTGCGTCGGCCCGCCGCTGGCACTGGCGCTGGGCTACATCGGCCAGACCGGCGACGCCTGGCTGGGCGGTGTCGCGCTCTACGCGATGGCGATGGGGCTGGGCCTGCCGCTCATCATCGTCGGCACCTTTGGCGGCCACGTGCTGCCCAAGGCCGGCATGTGGATGAAGACGGTCAAGGCGGTGTTCGGCGTGGTGATGCTGGCGGTGGCCATCTGGCTGGCGACGCCGTTCCTGCCCGCCATCGTGGTGATGCTGCTGTGGGCGGCGCTGGCGCTGGCCAGCGCGGTATTCCTGAAAGCCTTCGATCCGCTGCCGCCGAACGCGTCGTCCGTGCTCAAGCTGGGCAAGGCGCTGGGCCTGCTGCTGGCGCTGGTCGCCACCCTGCAGCTGATCGGCGTGTTCAGCGGTGCCAAATCGGCCCGCTACCCGCTGGCGGCGCTCGGCGCCACCGCCGGCGACAGCGGCAAGCCGCAGTTCCGCACTATCGGCAGCGTGGCCGAGCTGGACGCCGCCCTCGCTGCCGCCCGCGGCCAGCCGGTGTTGCTGGACTTCTATGCCGACTGGTGCGTGTCCTGCATCGAGATGGAAGAGACCACCTTCCGCGACCCGGCGGTGCGCCAGGCCATGAGCAAGGCGGTGCTGCTGAAGGCCGACGTCACCGCCAACCTGCCGGCGCACCAGGCGCTGCTGCAACGCTTCGGCCTGTACGGCCCGCCTGGCATGATCTTCTTCGACCGCCAGGGCAAGGAGCAACAGCGCCTCATCGGCTACAGCCCGGCCGACGAATTCCTGCCGCTGCTGCAACGCCAGCAAAACGGCGGCTGAGTCCGTTGCAGCCAACGTTGGCCGCAACGGTGAACACACCACGCCGACACCTCATCACACGAAAAAAAACAGGCCGCCGGTTCGCACCGGAGGCCTGTCCTGTCACTGCTATGCGCAGCGTGTTACTGTGCCGGCTTGCCGGCGACGCTGGCCAGGTAAGCGGCGCGACGTGCCTCCTTGGCGGCCACCTTCTCCGCCACTTCCAGCGCCTTCTCGGCGGCGGCCAGCGCCTCGCGCTCCTGGCGTGCCGCCATCGACGCGGCACGGGCGGCATCGCGCACCGCTTCTTCCTCCGCCTCCATCGCCTCGACTTCGGCGCGGGTCATGCATGGGCCGGTCTTCTCGAACCAGGCCACCGACTCGACGTGCCCGGTGTGCGGGAACATGTTGATGATGCCCGCCGTTTTCAGCGTGTAGCCTTTGGTGTGCACCAGCACCCCGGCATCGCGCGCCAGCGTCGCCGGATTGCACGACACGTACACGATGCGCTGCGGTGCAGTGTCCTCGGTGATCGCCTTCAGCAGCTGCATCGCGCCGTCGCGTGGCGGGTCCACCAGCATCTTGTCGAACTTGCCCAGAGCGGCGAACGATTCCTCGGTCACCTCGAACAGGTTGGCCATCTCATAGCTGACCTTGTGCTGCAAGCCGTTGTGGGTGGCATTTTCCACCGCCCGCTTCACCAGCGCCTCGCTGCCTTCCATGCCGTGCACGGTGGCGCCGCTGCGCGCGATCGGCAGTGTGAAGTTGCCGATGCCGCAGAACATGTCGGCAATGCGCTCGCCGGCCTGCGGATCCAGGAGGCGCAGCGCGCGGCTGACCATCACGTTGTTGATTTCCGGGTTGACCTGGGTGAATTCGGTCGGGTAGTACGGCATCTCGACGTCGAAATCGCGCAGGAGGTAGGTCAGCCTCGGCGCATCCAGCGGATAAATCGGGTAACAGCTATCCGGCCCCTTCGGCTGCAGCCAGATCTGTACCGTGCGCTGCGGCGTGGAGTGCGTGTCGGAGAACGCACGCAGCAAGGCAAAGTCAGCCTCGGTAATGTCGTCCATATTGCGGAACACCAGCACATCCAGCTCGGCACCAACCGCGATTTCCACCTGCGGCATGCGGTTGTAGATCGATAGCCTGGCGATCAACTGGCGCAGCGGCACGATCAACACCGAGATATGCGACGGCAGGATATGGCACTCGCTCATGTCGGCGATGAAGCTGGAACGCTTCTCGTGGAAGCCGACCAGCACGCCGTCCTTTTTCGCGACATGGCGCGCCGACAGCCGGGCGCGGTGGCGGTAGCCCCACGCGGCGCCGGCGATCGGCGGCATCACCACCTCGGCCCTGACCCTGCCGATATGGCGCAGGTCGTCTTCCAGCACGCGCTGCTTGATGGCGACCTGTGCCGAGAACTCGACATGCTGCATCGAGCAGCCACCACACACCCCAAAGTGTGGACAGGACGGCTTGGTGCGCAGGAAGCTCTCCTTCAGCACATCCGCCACATCAGCGTTTTCATAACTTTTCTTGATGCGATAACTTTGATAAGTCACTGTTTCATACGGCAACGCGCCATCGATAAAGACGGCCTTGCCATCGACACGGGCGATACCGCGACCTTCGTGGTCCAGCGACTCGACATGGGCAACTACAGACGCTTGAGTCATTGTTTCAACAAGTAAAAAGGCAAAAGACAAAGGTTGGAATTGTCGCAGAAAGCGCCACAAAAAGCACGATGCCGTGCCTCTTTTGACGGATGTTGCCATGCGGCACATCTGCTAACATCGAAGTATCCGCTTATCCCGAATCGCCAGAGAATGAAATTTTCGTCCCTGCTTGCAGCCTGCACCGTGGCCACCACTGCTTACAGCCATGCCATGACCCCGGAGCCGGACGTACTGGTCAGCAGTGCCGGCCAGCACTTGGTCGTCAACCTGCCGCAAACCCGCGTCTTCCTGTATCAGGATGGCATGCTGGTAAACAGCTACCCGGTGGCAGTCGGCAAGATGATCACCAACACCCCCACCGGCAACTACGCCATTACCGGCATCTACCGCAATCCGGTATGGCACGTACCCAGATCGATCCAGGAAGAAATGGTACGTGCCGGCAAGCCGGTACAGACCACCGTCGCTGCCGGGCCAGACAATCCGCTGGGGCCGGTATTCATCCGCTTTGGCGAAAGCAGGCTTGGCCTCGGTTTTCATGGCACCAACCAGCCCGCCAGCGTGCCCGGCTTTCGCAGCCATGGCTGCGTACGCCTGCGCAGCGAGAATGCGCTGGCACTGGCCGACTGGGTGGACATCGGCGCTGCAGTCACCATCAGCTACCAGACCACGCTGCTGAGTGAGGACAGTGCCGGCGAGCTGTGGCTGCATGCCTATCGCGACAGCTACAAGAAGGATGACATCGTGCCGCAACTGCTGGCGGAAACCCTGCTCAACTGGCAGCAGGAGAACCGGCGTCCGGTTCACGGCAAGCGCGTCGACCAGGCCTTCCGCGAGCGCAACGGCAAGCCGGTATGTCTCAGCTGCAGCAGCACGCAAAACAACCGTATCACCGGCACGCTCAACACCGTGCGCTGGCTGAGCCCGCCACCGGAGATCCGTGATGAGCAGCCCGATGAGCTGCTGCTGCCGGACAGCAACAGTGCCCGAGCACCACGCAGCGCACAATTCAAGCAGAAAAGCGCTTGACGCTGCAAAAGCTTCACGTTAAAGTGCGCACCTCGCTGACGAATCAACCGGTTCATCAGCGCAGCGTGGGGGTATAGCTCAGCTGGGAGAGCGCTTGCATGGCATGCAAGAGGTCAGCGGTTCGATCCCGCTTATCTCCACCACATCCGGTCCCTATCGTCTAGAGGCCTAGGACGTCGCCCTTTCACGGCGATAACCGGGGTTCGAATCCCCGTGGGGACGCCAGCATTTCGGGGGTATAGCTCAGCTGGGAGAGCGCTTGCATGGCATGCAAGAGGTCAGCGGTTCGATCCCGCTTATCTCCACCAAACAAACAGAAAACCGGCTTGCGAGCCGGTTTTCTGCTTTTCCGGCCCCATCTCCCGATTGAGCAGCGCTAGCGCAATACCTGCTCGCTCTGCTGCAAGGCTTGCTGCAGGCTTTGCACCTCACTGCGCTCACCGGCGCGCATTACCGCCCGCGATACGAAGTGGCAGATATTGAATATCCCCGCCAGTCGCGGCGCCGCCGCTTCGCGCCACGCCGGTCGCGCGCACCGCAGCCATAACGGTACCACCCGTTGCAGCACCTGGCTCACCTGCTGCAATTCCTGCAGCAGCCCGTAGGAAGGATGACCGCCATCAAGCAGGGCGCGCTCGCGCATGCTGTACAGCCGCTCTTCCAGCAACTGCAGCAGGTGTGCCAGCTCCGCCTCCAGTTGCGGCAGATCCAGCGCCGCCGCCGGATGTTCGTCCGGATCCAGCTGCTGGGCATGCTGTGCCAACAGGCTGAGCCGGAAGGCATCCTGCGGTACCGCCGGCCCGCCGCCCGCCGCATGATGCAGCTCAGGCGTTCGCGGCAGCTGCTCACTGACCGGTAGCGCCGGCCCCACTACCGTCACCTTGACCATGGCACACGTCCTTTCCTGTCATGCCCGACACTGACCTTATCGGCCAGCTTGCCGGATCATGAAGTCAGTGCCCAAACAAATGCCCCAGCTTGGCTTTCTTGGTATCGAGATAGTGGTCGTTGTAGGCATTGCGGCCAACCTGCAACGCCACGCGCTCGGCGACATTGATGCCGGCCTGCTGCAGGGTGTCGATCTTGCGCGGGTTGTTGGTCATGATACGCACCGCCGTCACCCCCAGATGTGCCAGCATCTCGCGTGCGATACGGAAATCGCGCATGTCGGCAGGGAAACCCAGTCTTTCATTGGCCTCGACGGTGTCGGCACCCTCATCCTGCAGCTTGTAGGCACGGATCTTGTTGATCAGGCCGATGCCGCGCCCTTCCTGACGCAGATACACCAGCACGCCACAACCTTCCGCGGCGATTGCCTCCAGCGCAGCCTCCAGCTGGAAACCGCAATCGCAGCGCAGCGAAAACAGCGCATCGCCGGTCAGACATTCGGAATGAATCCGCGTCAGCGGCGTACCACCGGCGACCTCGCCCAGCGTCAGCACCACGTGCTCGCGCCCTCCGACCTCTTCAAAGCCGTGCATGTCGAAAACACCCCACTGCGTGGGTAACTGGCAGGTTGCGACATAATCGACGCGCACCGGAGAATCAGGCTGAGTCACGTTGGCTTCCACTTGTTGTGCATTCATCTGAAGGATAGTGGGGGCAAAAGCTTGCAGTTTAAAGAGCCGGTGCCGCCAATTTGGCTTAGAACCTGTTCAAGGTTTTTTTGCGGCTGCGCTGACCTGGCAAATGGCCAGATGCAAGGCGGACGGCGCAGGCCTTGGTTATTCCAAGGTCAAGCCGGCCAACGCCGCAGCTGGTCGTTTGCCGGGCCAGCCCTTCGGGGCCATGCGCTGCCGGCGCATTACTGCGTCGCGCGCCCCTGACAGTGAATGCACTGCGGCGAGGCGCGCTCCTTGCACTGCATCCGGCAGCGCGTGGCCGCAGCTGCAAAAGACCTTGAACAGGTTCTTACCCCCGCAAAGTGACGAAATGCGCCGACAACACAGGAGCCGGCGCCTGCTGCGGATAATTCAGCCCCTCCTCGCCGGCAGCATACGCAACCATCGCAAAGGCGCTAGAATCCGCTTATCCCTACCCTGCGGCATCGCCGCATTATGCCAATCCCTGCGCAAAGCCGAAATCATGACTGCTGCCATCCATATCACCCCCGCGTCCGCGGCAAGCCCGGCGCGCAGCCACAGGTTGGCCGCATGAGCAAGTACCCGGTTTCACCGCTGGAGGTCGACATCAGCGCCGTGCGCGCGCAGGGCGCCGGCGGCCAGAACGTCAACAAGGTGTCCTCCGCCATCCACCTGCGCTTCGTGATCCGCGATTCGACGCTGCCGGAGCACATCAAGGAACGCCTGCTGGCGCTGCAGGACCAGCGCCTGAGCAAGGACGGCGTGCTGATCATCAAGGCGCAGCAATACCGCACCCAGGAGCAGAACCGGCAGGATGCGCTGCAACGGCTGCAGCAGCTGGTCGACAGCGTCAGCCACGAGCAGAAGGCCCGCCGCGCCAGCAAGCCGAGCTACGGCGCGCGGCAGCGGCGCATGGACAGCAAGAGCCTGCGCGGCAAGATCAAGTCGCTGCGCGGCCCGGTGCGCGACTGAAGTGCGATACGCCGCCGCCGGCACCGTTGCGGCCAACCTTGACGCACCCCCACCGCACATGCTGCAACGCGCATT
The DNA here is from genome assembly GCF_014652335.1 of Vogesella fluminis. Classification (GTDB taxonomy): domain Bacteria; phylum Pseudomonadota; class Gammaproteobacteria; order Burkholderiales; family Chromobacteriaceae; genus Vogesella; species Vogesella fluminis. The sequence goes on from NZ_BMYP01000005.1 coordinate 21,613, forward strand.
GACAAGCCCGCCCGCCGCGCCCTCTAATACCGCCCCCGCTGCAAGGAATCGACGATGCAAGACCTGCACCACTGGCAAGCCTTCTGCCTCGCGCTGGCACGCGAACAGGCCGGCGACGACGGCGCCCACGACCTGAACCACCTCGGCCGCGTCTGGCATGCGGCGCGGCAGCTGCTGGCCAGCTATCCGCAGGCCGACGCGCTGGTGGTGATGGCGGCCTGCCACCTGCACGACCTGGTCAACCTGCCGAAGAACCACCCCGACCGCCACCTCGCCTCGCGCCAGGCAGCAGTGCTGGCCAGCACCAGGTTGGCCGCCGCCGGCTTCGACGCGGCACGGTTGCCGGCGGTGGCGCACGCCATCGAGGCGCACAGCTTTTCCGCCAATATCGCGCCGCAGACGCTGGAAGCACAGATCGTGCAGGACGCCGACCGCCTGGACGCGCTCGGCGCCGTCGGCCTCGCGCGGCTGTTCTACACCGCCGGTCGCATGAACAGCGCGCTGGCCGCCAGCGACGACGTGCTGGCCGTGCAACGGCCGCTGGACGACCGCGCCTACGCGCTGGACCATATCGCGGCGAAGCTGGCGACGCTGCCCACCACCATGCAGACCGCCGCCGGTCGCGAACTGGCCGAAACGCGGCTGCAATGGCTGTACCAGTTCCGTGACGTGTTTGTCGCGGAATGGGCGCCCGAGACGCCGCCGTCCTGAACGGCACCCGATCCAGTCGGCAGCCCGCGGCTGCCGGCGGAAGCAACTGGCCAGCACGAGGCGGCGCAGACTGCCCGGCCGGCCAGGGTAGTACCAACAACAACACCTGACCGATAGCAAACCATGAACATCCAACAACTGATCGACGACATCGCCGCCGATGTCCGCCCCTACCTCGCGCAGGCCGCGCCCGCCGACTACATCCCGGCCTTGGCCGGCGAGGACCCGCAACAATTCGCGATGGCGGTGGCGACGCTGGACGGCCGGCTGTACGCTACCGGCCACAGCGACAAGCGCTTCTCCATCCAGAGCATCTCCAAGGCGTTCATGCTGGCGCGGGTGCTGGCGGTGCACGGCGACGCGCTGTGGCAGCGCGTCGGCAAGGAGCCGTCCGGCAACCCGTTCAACTCGCTGGTGCAGCTGGAGTACGAACAGGGCGTGCCGCGCAACCCGTTCATCAACGCCGGCGCGCTGGTGGTCACCGATATCGCGCTGAGCCAGATCGGCGACTCCAGCAGCGCGCTGCGCGACTTCCTGCGCGAGGAAAGCGCGCAGCCGGCGCTGGATTTCGATTACGTGATCGCGGCGTCGGAATCGGAGCACGGCCACCGCAATGCGGCGCTGGCGCACTTCATGAAGAGCTGCGGCAACCTGCACAACAATGTCGAGCAGGTGCTGGCGCACTATTTCCGCGCCTGCAGCCTGCGCATGAACGTGACCGAGCTGGCGCGCGCCGGGCTGTTTCTCGCCAACCACGGCGCCTCGCCGGTCAGCGGCGTGCAGCGGCTGACGCGCAGCCAGGCCAAGCAGATCAACGCCATCATGCTGACCTGCGGCACCTACGACGCCGCCGGCGAATTCGCCTACCGCGTCGGCCTGCCGTGCAAGAGCGGCGTCGGCGGCGGCATCCTGGCGGTGCTGCCGGGCAAGATGAGCATCGCGGTGTGGAGCCCGGGGCTGGATGCACGCGGCAACTCGCTGGCATCCCTGGAGGCGCTGGACCGCTTCACCACCCGCAGCGGCGAATCGGTGTTCTGAGCCGCAAGGTTGGCCGCAAGCCTTGCGGCCAACCTTGTGCCGGCCTGCTTCCATAAAAAATGGCGGATCGCATGATCCGCCGAGCAGCCTTGAATGCCAGGAGTGTTTCAAGGAAAACCGCCGCGCCGCTGCCATCAGCAAGCGGCGCGGATAAAACGCTTACTTCCAGTTGGCCGGGAACTTGTAGCCGGCGTACTTCTGCTTCGCCCAGGCGCGGAACGCCGGCGAGTTGTAGGCGGCGATCACGTCCTTGGCCCATGGCTTGTTCACGTCAGCCGCGCGCACCACACCCCAGTTGACGTAGGCGTAGCTCTTTTCCTGGTACACGGCTTCGGTCAGCTTGATGCCGGAGCTGACGGCGTAGTTGCCGTTCACCACCGCGAAGTCAACATCGGCGCGCGAGCGCGGCAGTTGCGCGGCTTCCAGCGGCACGATCTTGATCTTCTTGACGTTGACTTCGATGTCCTTTTCCGACGCGGTCAGCGGGTTGATGCCCTTCTTCAGCTTGACCCAGCCCAGATCGTTCAGCATCACCAGCGCGCGGGCGAAGTTGGACGGATCGTTCGGTGCCGCCAGGGTGCTGCCGACTTTCACGTCCTTCAGCGACTTCAGCTTGCCGGCGTAGATGCCCAGCGGCGCGGTCGGCACCTGGAACACTTCCTTCAGCTGCAGCTTGTTTTCACGGGCGAAGTTGTCGAGGTAAGGCTTGTGCTGGAACACGTTGACGTCCAGCGAGCCTTCCTGCAGTGCCAGGTTCGGGCGCACGTAGTCGGTGAATTCCACCAGCTTCACGCTGTAGCCCTGCTTTTCCAGCAGCGGCTTGATCTGCAGTTTCACCTGGTCGCCGAAGTCGCCAACGGTGGTGCCGATGGTGATTTCCTTTTTCGCCGGGTCGGCAGCGTAAACGTTGGCCGCAGCGGTCAGGCCGATGGCGGCAACAGCGATGGATTTCAGTACGAGTCTGCGCATGGTGTTCTCCTTGTGAGAGTCTTTGTCCAATGGCGTGGCGTCTGCGTGAACGCCCGCCGCTTTAAATTGAGTGCTTAACGCTTGTCGAGGCGGGCCGCCAGATGGTTGCCGGCAAACTGGATGATCTGCACGATCACCACCAGCAGCAGCACCATCGCCACCATCACCTCGGTCTGGAAGCGGTAGTAGCCGTAACGGATGGCCAGGTCACCGATGCCGCCGCCGCCCACCACGCCGGCCACCGCCGAGTAGCTGAGGAAGCTGATGGTGAGAATGGTCAGGCTGGAGATCAGGCCGGCGCGGGCCTCGCCCAGCAACACCTTCCAGATGATCTGCGCCGGGCTGGCGCCCATCGCCTCGGCCGCCTCGATCACGCCGCGCGGGATCTCGCGCAGCGTCTGCTCCACCAGCCGTGCAAAGTACGGGATGGCGGCAAACGACAGCGGCACCGCGGCGGCGATCGGGCCGATGGTGGAGCCGACCAGCAGCCGCGTCAGCGGCACCAGCGACACCATCAGGATGATGAACGGGAACGAGCGCACCAGGTTGACGAACCAGCCGACCACGCCGTTGACGGCGCGGTTGGCGAACAGCTGTCCCGGCTGCGTCAGGTACAGCAGGATGCCGAGCGGGCCGCCGACCACGATGGCGACGGAAAGGCCGATGGCCAGCATCAGCCCGGTTTCCACGCTGGCCTGCCAGATTTCCGGCGCCAGATCGGACAGATTGGCCAGTGCCTGGGCAAGCGTCAGTTGTTCGTCCATTTATGCGACCTCCAGCAGCGATTTGGCCAGCGCCGAACGCGCTGCGACCTGTTTGTCGGTGACTTGCAGCAGCTCGACCACTTCACCGGCGTCGAGCAAGGCGGCGCGGTGGCAGATGGAGCGGATGACGTGCATTTCGTGGGTGACGATCACCACGGTGACGCCGAAGCGGGCGTTGATGTCCTGCAGGCAATCGAGGATGGACTGCGTGGTTTTCGGGTCCAGCGCCGAGGTCGGCTCGTCGGCGAGGATCACGTGCGGCCGCGGTGCCAGTGCGCGGGCGATGCCGACGCGCTGCTTCTGGCCGCCGGACAGCTGCGCCGGGTAGTGGCCGGCACGGTCGGCGAGGCCGACGACGTCCAGGCACTCGGCGACACGGGCGTCGATGTCGGCGCGGCTCCAGCCGGCGATCTCCAGCGGAAAGGCGATGTTGGCCGCCACCGTGCGGTTGGCCATCAGGTTGAACTGCTGGAACACCATGCCGATATTCTGGCGCGCGCGGCGCAGCTCGGCGGCGGACAGGCTGGTCAGGTCGCGGCCATCGACATTGACGCTGCCGTGGTCGGGGCGTTCCAGCAGGTTGATCAGTCGCAGTAGCGTGGATTTGCCGGCGCCGGAAAACCCGATCAGGCCGAAAATCTCGCCCGCCTTGATATGGAGGGTGGTGTCGCGCACGGCGTCAAACCAGCCGCCTTCAGGGCGACGGAAGCGCTTGTGTACGTTTTTGAGGTGAATCATCCTGGACTCCGAAGCAATAAAGCCCGCCGGGTTTGCGCTGGCGGGCTTTATCACGTGGAATCTTCGGTATCGAAAATTGGGAGAATCGTTTGATAAAACAATCCCCACGCTTTAGCTGTTTTACGCCCGCAAGCTGTGTTCAAATCGGCGTTAATCAAGTTGTTGTACACAATTGAACAATATACATTCGTTTGTGTCAATCGCTGCGATGCACCATCTTACCCTTATGTCGCAAAATTGCAAACATTAGTTTTAATATAACTTTTAGCAATTTAAATATTATATCCAGTGCCAGACACCGGCAGCGGCCGCCGACACGCGATCACGCTGCCATCTGCCCTTATCGCGCGCTAAAACAGGCGCTTAGCTGGCCCAGTTCGCCGTAGCGCAGGCTCGCCTCGCTGTCCGGCGCCAGCGTCAGCACACCGGCATAGGAGCCGGTGATCACCACCTGTCCCGGCAGGATCGCCTCGCCACGCGCGGCGAGGAAGCCCTGCAGCCAGTACAGCGGCGCCAGCGGATCGCCGGCCGGGTGCACGCCGGCCAGACTTTCCTCGCGCTCGCCCTGATTCAGCACCAGCGCCAAAACGTTGGCCGCAAAGGCGGCATCGCGATCGACCTGCGGCCCCAGCAGCAGGCCCTGGTTGACCAGACCGTCGGCCAGCGACTGCAGGAACGACGGCTTCGGCAGCGGCTGGTAGCGGCTGTCGATCAGCTCCAGCGCCAGATGCACGCGGGTGATGGCGGCGCAGATCTCGGCCGCGGTGTAAGGCTCGGCGCGCAGCGGCAGGCCGCCGTCGAAGACGAAGGCCAGCTCCGGCTCGACGCGTACCGCGCCGTCGCGCAGCCACACCGGGCATGGTGCGGCGGGGTGACTGCTGTGAATGCTGGTCGCGTAGATCGGCGCGGCGACGGTCTTGTCGCCGTCCGGCAGGCCGCACTTCCAGCCGCCGATGGCGTCGTTGAGCAGGCCGGAGACGGCCTGCTGGATCGCCAGCGCGTCGGCCGGCGTCTGTGGCGCCTGGGCGTCGGCCAGCAGCGGGCCCTGGCTACCGCTGAGGCGGCGCGCCGCAAGGGTAATGGCGGCGCCATGGATATCGGATGGGGTCATGAGGGAATGAAAACGGGTGGCAAAGCACCGTTGTACCCGCCTGTGCGCGCGGCGGCAAGCTCACTGCAGCTCAGCCGCGATAGCGCACGCAGTTGCGGCCGGCGGCCTTGGCCTGGTACGGCGCGGCGTCGGCCTCGCGCAGCAGCACCTCCTCGTCGCTGCCGTGGGCCGGATAGCTGACCGCCAGGGGAGCCGCTGGCGCAGAACAACTGCGCGGCACGTGCTGCGCCTTGTTCCAGGCCGGTTTTGACCCAAACGCGACCCGCAAACGAAACGTCAACAGACCCTAAGGTTGGCCGCAATAATGGGCACATGGCATGCGGCCATCCTGATGCGGTGAGCTGCAGCATAAATACACGCCGCCAACATTTTGAAAATGGCCGTACACGCCACCGGTTGGCGGCGTGTACGGCCAGCGGCGGGCAAGCCGCAGCGGCTCGCCCCAAAAGAAAGCAGATCGTCAGAAGCTGTATGTCATCCCGGCGTAGAAGCTGCGGGCAGGCCCCGGTACACCGACGCCCCAGGCAATGCCGTTCTTCGACATGGTACGGCCCTGGCCTGTGTAAGCACCACCCAACGGATCGGTATAGTGATGGTTGAGCAGGTTCTCGACACCAAAATCAATGCTGTAATTCTTTTGCTGGTAGCGACTGCGCAAGTTGAGCAAACCGTAGCCGGGGGTGGCAAATTCATTACGTTCACGCGAGAGTTTGTGCTTGGCCGCAACCAATTGCCACTCCAGTGTATTGCGCCATGCGCCCTGCTCTTGCTGCAGGCCAAACGTCCCGTTAAGCGGCATGATGTTGTACAGGTTATCGCCGGTTGTCAGGTTGCGGCCACGGGTGTAGGACACCTTCCCGGTCAGCCGGATCTGCCCCAGAGCCGGGTTTTTCCACAGTGCAACCTTGCCATCCAGATCGGCACCGTACAGCTCGGCATTCTGGTTGACGTAGCGCAGGGTAACGTAGCGATCGGTGACGGTGAGGTTGGTACTGCCGCCACACAGTGCGGTGCCGCAGCGCTCGGCATCGATGTAGTTTTCCACATAGCTGTAATAAGGCGTGAACTTGATGGACCAGCGCTCGTTGGCTGCATCATTCCAGACCGAGGCAAGGCTGAGGTTATGCGCCACCTCCGGCTTGAGGCTCACGTTGCCAAAGTAGCCGTTGCCATCGCCGGCGTAGTTGTTCATTACGGCCGCCATGCCCATGCTGGACCAGCTGTAGCGCTCGTACAGGTTGGGTGAGCGGGTTTTGCGCGCATATGCCAGTTCATAGCGTTTGCCTGCTTCCGGCTGGAAGTTGAGCTGCATGCTCAGGTCGACGTTATAGTCGGTCTGGTGCCGGTCCCTGGCATTGAAGGCTGCAGCATCGGTGGCATAGGCTGGCATGGTGTTATAACCGGCAACCTTGTCACTGTTCATGTCCACCACGCCCAGACGCAAGCCGAACAGGCCGTCCAGCGTATCGCTCCAGCGGTGGGCCAGTTCGCCAAAGGCTTCCAGGCGGTCGCGTTTGCCGTTATTGATGTTCTGGAAGGTATCGGGACTCATCATGCCCGTTACCATGCCGACTGCCGGCCACCAGTCGTCCAGCCGATATCGCTGGAATTCACCGCCGACTTTCCAGGTATTGCTGGCATCCGCGGCCAGGGTTGCGGTGAGGGTGCCGCCCTGGGTATGGCTGGCAGTCTCCATGGGCATGCCGGCGTAGCCACCATAGGTGTACTGTTTGTCATCGCCGAACTGCATGCTGTGACGCACATACTGGGCATAGAGTCTGGCATCCAGCATCCCCCAGTCATACTCGGCGGCATAGTGGGTGGAGGCTTGGTAACTATCGTTACCGGTCATATCCATGCGCTGATTGGCAAAGCCCTCGTAGGGGCTATGCTGGGCGCCGGCCTTGATTTCCCACAGGTGCCGGTCACCACGCATGGCAACGGCCAGCTCATGGTTCTGGGTTTCATAGCTGCTGGAGCCCACGGTATCGCCGTCCAGCCAGCCTCGGCCGCTACTACCGCCCGGATTCTTGAACTCCTTGGCCGCTTTATAGTTGCCGGCCTTGGCCATGGAGCCGGTGTAACTCATGCTGATGTTTTCATTGGCAACCGTAGCCGATGCACGGGCGGTGGACGCATGGCCGTTGCTGCGATAGCCCGCCCCTACCTCGCCTTTCACCAGCAGGTCGCCGCCAGTGGCAAACGCCTGCGGAGCCGATTCGGCAATGACTACCCCGCCGATATTGTCCCCCCCTACGCTTACCGGTGCCGTACCGGCATATACCTGAATGCTGTCAACCTTGCTTGCATCCATGTACGACAGCGGCGAGTTCATGTGATTGGGGCAGGAGGCGGGTACGGTTGCATCATCAGTGCGTACCAGCAGTCGGTCATCGGCCAGGCCGCGCAGTACCGGCAGGGACGAGAAGCCCCCCGCTCCGCGCAGGCTCATGCCGGGCACCGCCTGCAACAGGCGTGCGGCATCGGGCCCCTGTGCCTTCAGCGAGGCCAGTTCTTCCTGTTGCAGCCGGGTATGATTATCGACGGATTGTCCTTCCACTTTGACTTCCGGCAGCGTGACAGTGTTGTCCGCTGCAGCCTGCTGCCCGATGCCAAGAATGGCAATGCCGACAGCCCAAGCCAGATGGTTTTTCCTGAATGGCATGAGTTTCTTTCCTGAGTTGAGTAAAAATATTGAGTCAGTGTGTTGTGATGCTGAATGTCACGGGCACGAGCGCCTCGGCAGGAACTGCCTGTCCGTCTTGTTGTGCCGGAGAAAAAAACCAGCTCCGGACAGCCGTCATGGCCGACTGGTCCAGGCGGGGATGACCGCTGGAGCGTTCCAGCCCAACCGTCTGCACGGTACCGTCCCGGCCAATGCCAAGCCGCAGCCAAACCCGTCCCTGCTCACGCAGGCGGCGTGACAATTCCGGATATACCGGCTGGCGTGACTGGCGGACTTCGGGTGCCTGGAACGCGGAGGCCGCGTGCGAACCGGGATGAGACACCGCAGGCGCCATCAGCCCGGCTACCCCAGCCTGTTCCACCGCTGCCACACCGGAAGAGACGTCCGCCGGCGATGCTGCCGGCACCGCCGCCGTTCCGGTTGCGGCAGCCCGTGGCGATATGCGACGGACGGTGCGAGGCGCATCGGCATGTCGCCGGAAAGGGGATGCCGAGGAAGTGGCGGGCATGGCAGGCACGGCAAGCGGGAGATTTTGCGGCTTGGCGGACAGCACCACCCTGACCGCTGCGGTCGGATAGGCATGGGCCAAACCGGCATGGGGGGTTTCCGGGTACGGACTGGCCAGCATGGCGCCATGCATTACCAAGGAAAGTACTAACGCACGCTGTATGTTCACCCTGACTGGCTTGAATTATTTAGATTGGATGAATTGTATCGGAGAGTCCGTTCCGCCTGGTGCGACATATTGCCGCATGGCAGAAGACAAATGGGGGGGGCCGGCAATCCTCCCGCCAGGGCATTACCGGCTCAGGCGGCCAGCGACAGGCTGGCAAACAGCGGCAGGTGGTCCGACAGGTGCGACCAGGGTTGGCCGCGACACACCGCCGCCTGGTGGACATGCAGGCCGCGCACGTAGATGCGGTCCAGCGGCAACAGCGGCAGCCGTGCCGGGAAGCTGCGTGCATGCTGGCCCTGCTGCTGCACGAACACTTCCTGCAGGCCGCAGCCGTGCCCCAGCCAGCTGTCGGCCTCGCCGCGCCAGTCGTTGAAATCGCCGGCCAGGATCAGCGGCATGTCGGCCGGAATATGCTGCCGGATATAGTGCTGCAATGTCTGGTACTGGCGGCGGCGGTCGCGCGCCAGTAGGTTGAGGTGGGCGCAGAGGCAGGCCACCGCTTGCGGCCAACCTTGCGGCCGGATCACGGTGTGCAGGATGCCGCGCCGCTCCAGACGGTTGACCGAGATATCATGATTGGCGGCCAGCTGCTGCGGAAAACGTGACAACACCGCATTGCCGTGGTGGCCGTGGTCGTAGCGCGCATTCATGCCATAGCTGGCGGAATGGGCCAGTGCCGAGGCCAGAAAGTCGTGCTGCGGCCAGCCGGCATGGCACTGCTCGCGTCCGGCATGCCGGCCCTGCACCTCCTGCAGGAACAGTACGTCAGCGGACAGCTGCTGCAGGGCACTGGCAATTTCCTGCATGTGAGAGCGGCGGTTGAGCGGCGACATGCCCTTGTGCAGGTTGAACGTCACCACGCTCAGGCGCTTGCTTGGCATGATGCCTGCTCCTCCAGCCAGTCGCTCACCGCCGCCTGCGCTGTCTTGAACTGCTGCCACAGCTCCGGGATCGCCGCCAGATCGGCGGCACGCCCCGCTTTTTCCAGCGCTGCCGCCATGTCACCCAGTGCCATGGCGCCGACCATGCGGCTGGCACCCTTGATCCGGTGTGCCGACCAGGCAATTTGTGCGGCATCGCCGGCGGCCACCGCCTGCGCCAGGGCGGCAACATCCTCGTTGTTGCCCTGCATGAACTCGTCCAGAATCGCCTGCTCCACCGACCAGTCTCCGGCACTGTATATTGCCAGCGCCTGACGATCGATCACGGCCCCCGCAACGACCACCGGTGCTGCCGCTACCGGTTCAGGCGCGGGCAGCAGGGCGACATTGCCCAGCCACTTGTGCAGCATGTCCTTCAATGCCGCCAGCCCCAGCGGCTTGCTAAGGAAGTCGTCCATGCCGGCAGCACGGGTCTTGTCCAGCTCCTCTTTTGCCACATTGGCGGTGCAGGCGATGATCGGCACCGGTGTCCGCCCCTGGGCCGCCTCCTGGCTGCGGATTGCCTGTGCCAGCGCATAACCGTCCATCTGCGGCATATGGCAATCGGTCAGCACCAGCGAGAACATTTGCTGCTGCCACAGGCCAAGTGCCATCAGCCCGTCCTCGGCAGCCACCACCGGGTAACCAAGCAGCTCGAATTGTTTGACGGTCAGTTTGCGGTTGGTTGGATTGTCCTCCACAAACAGTACCGGTGCCATGTCGCGCATCCGCCCACCGGCGGCGGCCACAATGGCGGCATGGTCCAGCTCACCCGCCTGTGGCAATTCGGCGGCATCGCACAAGGGGAAACGGATTTCCAGCGAGGCGACGGTGCCGTTGCCCGGCTCGCTGTCCATCGCCACCGCCCCGCCCATCAGCCCGGACAGGCGCCGGCAGATGGTCAACCCGAGGCCGGTACCGCCAAAGCGGCGGGCGGTACTGTTTTCCGCCTGGGTGAAGGGCTCGAACAGCAATGCCAGCTGCTGGCTGTCGATGCCGATACCGGTGTCGGCTACCTCGAAGCGCAGCCACTGTTCGCTGGTGGTCGTTTCCAGACAGCGCACGCGCAGCGTTACCTGGCCCTGCTGCGTGAACTTGAGCGCATTGCTGCAGAAATTCTGCAGTATCTGGCGCAGGCGCAGCGGGTCAAAGCGCAATGCCGGTGCCACCCGGTCGTCGATATCGAGCAGGAACCACAGCTGCTTGCGCTGCGCCAGCTCCGCGTACAGGTGGTGTACGCGCTGCATCAACACACGCACCGATGCCGGCTCGGGAACGATCTCCAGCTTGCCGGCCTCGATCTTGGAAAAGTCCAGAATGTCGTCGATCAGGCGCAGCAGGGTATGCGCCGACTCCTGCACCGTGTCCACCGCATCGCGCTGCGCCTCGTCCAGCTCCGTTAGCGATAGCAGCTCCAGCATGCCCAGCACGCCGTTCATCGGGGTCCGGATCTCGTGGCTCATCGCGGCGAGGAAGGCGCTCTTGGCACGACTGGCAGCGTTGGCCGCATCGCGTGCCAGTAACAGGTCGGCCTGCTGCTGTTTCAGCGCGCTGATATCGGTCAGCACGCACACCGCGCCGCCGTCCGGCACCCGCCGCGACGCCTGCTGCAGCCAGCGCTCGTTCCAGCGCAGCTCGAACGACGATGCCTCGCGGCCGTAGCGTGCCAGCCGCTCCACGAACCAGCTGTGCTCCTCGTAGCCCGGCTCCGGCTGCTCGCCGGCGATCAGGCTGGCGCGCAGCACGCCGGCAAAGGACTGCCCTTTCAGCGTTTCCGGTGTGTTGCCGGCACCGGCCAGGCGGGCAAAGTGGCTGTTACAGCGCACCAGCCGGTCGTCGGCATCGAACAGTGCAAAGGCATCATCCAGCGAATCGATCGCCAACTCCAGCTGCTGGCGCGCCTCGGCGGCGGCATCATGTGCGCGCAGCACTCCTTCTTCTGCCTCGCGCCGGCTGGTGATGTCGAAACAGGCCAGGATCACGCCACCCTCGGCAGAGCCCGGAAACAGCAACTGGCCGGCGAACAGCACCCAGACCGGCTTGCCGCTGGTCTGCACGCAATTGATTTCGAGATTGAGGTGGCTGTCGTCGCGGCGCACCTGTTCCAGCCCGTCGTGCAGCTGACGCCACGCCTCGTCGCTACCGAGCAGCTCGCGCAGCGGCACGCCCGGCAGCCCGTCCTCGCGGGTGCCGAACAGCACCTCGCAGGCACGGTTGGCGCGCACGATGCGGTAGTCGCTGTCCAGCCGCATCAGCCCGACCGGCGACGCGCTGTAGATCGCCTCTTCCAGCTGCAGCACTTCACGCAGGTGGCGTTCGCTGGCACGGCGGCGGTCTTCCTCGGCATAGAAGCTGACAATGCTGCCGCAGGCGCCAAGCAACGGCTGCAATGCCTGGTAATGGGCATCACTGACGGCCTCGATGGCAATACCGGCCACCATCACCGTGCGGCCGTCGATCCGGATCGGCAGGAAGGTCCAGCCATCCTCCGTAATGGTCTGCTGCAACTGGCCCTGCTGCAGGGCAAGCGCCAGCGGCAGCTGCCGAAAGTGATCCACCCATGGCGGCTCCTTGCTGCCACCCAGCCGCGCCTGGATGCGGAACGATGCCGGCTTGTCGCACGCCGCTTCCAGTGACAGCACCAGCCCTTCGGTGACGCCGAAGTAATCCAGCAGGATGCGCAGCACCTCGCGGAATACCGTCTGTCGCGGGCTGCGTGCGAACAGCAGGCTCTCCACGCGCTGGATCGCCGACAGCAGCTGCATGCTGCGTGCCAGCGACTGCTCGGCGATGGTGCGCTGGTGCTCGTCGCGGATGATCAGCAGCCGACGGCTGTGGCGGCCGTCGCGGCCGTCCACCAGCGGGCTGACGGTAATCGCGGCAAAGAAACGGCTGCCATCGTGCCGGCGGCCGCTGCCGGCGCGCGACACGTCGAAGCGGCCCTCGTCGTCCAGCCAGTCGGCATCGGCGCCGTCGACGCTGAGGATGTCGTCCAGCGACAGCCCCTGCAACGCCGCCAGCGGCAAGCCGAACATCTTCTCGGCGCCGTAGTTGGCCACCTCGATGCGGTGGCTGGCATTGACGGTCAGGATCGCGTCCGCCGCCGCATCCAGCACCCGCTGCATACGCTGCAGCGGACGCAGGATACGGTAGCGCATGCGCAGCAGCAGGTAGCCGTATAACAGCAATGCCAGCACGGCAAAAGAAATGTTCAGCATCAGGCTGCGTGCATGGCGCTGCTGCTGCTCATCGACACGGTTGGCCGCAGCACGGGTCAGCTCGGCAAAAAAGGTGCCCAGGTTACGGCTGAGCTGCTGCGCGGCCATCTTGTACTCGGCCGCCGTGGCCGGCATGGCACGGCCCTGCTCCAGCGCCAGCAGCTGCCGGTCGGTACGCTGGTGCAACTGCCAGGCCTGGTCCGACAATGCCGCCAGCGGCTGTCGCAACACGGCATCGCCGAGATAGCCGGTACTGTAGCGCAATGATTCCAGCAGCAAAAAGGCACGCTCGCGGCTGCGCACCAGCTCGTACTCGTCGGTGGAATTGAGTTTGCGCACCAGCTGCGCACGGATGATCAGCGCATTGCCTTCCTGCTCCAGGGCACGGCTTAACTGCCATAGCTGGTACTTGGTTTCCGCCAGCCGGTTGAGGCGGTCATCCGCGCCATTGGCCAGATGAAAAGCATCGAGGCGCAACACCCTGTCGATGGCATCCTGCCAGGTACCGACCGACAGCTTCCAGCCGAAAATGGCATTTTCGTCGAACGCCACCGGCTGCCGTGCCAGTACCTTGTCCATCTCCTGACGCCGCTGGCGCAAGTGCGGCTGCCGCTGTTGCAATTGCAGCAATGCCGCATTGCGGTCCCCCTCCTGCGGCTGCGACAGGCGCTGTAATGCAATATGCAGGCGCTGATCGGTACTGATGCGCGCCTGCTGCAGCTCGGTGCGCTCATGGCGGCTGGCCGGCCGTGCCTGCGCCAGCAGGCCGAGCTGGAGCTGGTTTTCGCGGTTGATGGCTGATGCCAGCATGAACACGTCAAGGTTGGCCGCATTGAGCATGGCGTGCTGGCTGGCCTGGCGATAATTGAACACGCCGGAGCGGATCAGCAGGCCGGAGGCCACCAGCTGCAACGAGCCGAGTATCACCACGATCAGGATCACCGCCTGGCCGATGCCGGCGGTTTGCTGCTGCAGCTGACCTTGCTTGCTCATGGCGGACCTCGCGTGGCTCAGACAGTCGGGGGGGGCGTGATGATGTCGTCCAGCTCGCAACTGATATCGATTTCGCCGACACCGAAACGGTCCGGGAACTGACGCAGCACGCGCAACTGCGTCCTGGTGATTTCACTGCCGCGCAGCAGCAGCAGCTGCCCGGTCTTGTTGTACAGATCACGCGCCAGCCGGCTACCCGGTTTCACCGCATCCAGACGGAGGCGCTGTACCGGCTTGTTGTCCTCGTCCAGCAACAGCGACGCCTGCGCCACCAGTTCGCCAAACACGTGACGATCGAATGCGGTGCCGGTGGCTATCTTGTAGTAGGAGAACGGGTCGATGTCCGGGCGCGGCCGCGTCAGTGCCAGGCGCAGCGTTTTTTCCATGTCGGCCGGTTTGGGCGGCTTGATGATGAAACCGTCGGCATGCAGCTGTGCGGCAATGACGATATTGCTCTTTTCCGGATGGCCGGACAGGAACACGAACGGCAGGTTGGGCGGATTGTTGGTACGACCGCAGCGCAGGTCTTTCAGCACGTCGAGGCCGTTCATCGGCTCCATCTGCACATCGCACAGCACGATGTCGATCGGTTTGGCTTCCAGCGTGCGCTTGGCGAAGGAGCCATCTACCGCCTGTGACAGGTTTTCCGGTGCAACGCCCATGGTGCGCAGTGCCTGCGCCACCAGGGTGCGCACCAGCATTTGGTCATCGACGATCAGCACCCGCAGCCGGGAGAAATCCACAGTCATGACTTGGCCTTGCCCTTATCGTGGTTGCTACCCTGCATGATGGCGAGTGGCGACATGGCAGGCAAGGTTTTAATGCATGAAACTCGAAAATAGCGCACTCATTTTGAACATTCCTCAGCATCCGGTAGCCGGTGCCAGCCGCTGCCCCAGCGCGCGGATCGCCGCAGCATTGGAGGGCGAGAACGCCTTGTCGGCCGCCTGCCGCCACGGCAGCCAGCACCAGGCCAGATGCTCGGCGGCGGCCAGCCGCACTGCGCACGGTACCGGCAGCTGCAGGCTGAACACGTGCTCAGTGTTGTGCGTCACCCCCGGCGCGTAGCGGTGGCGCCACTGCGGGTAGATCTCGTATACGTTCTGCTGCTGCCAGTCGCTCAGCGCAAGGTTGGCCGCATCGATGCCGGTTTCCTCGAACACCTCGCGCAGTGCGGTGTCGCGCAGGCTCTCGTCGCCTTCGCGGCTGCCGGTCACCGATTGCCAGAAGCCGGGACGGTCGGCGCGTTCGATCAGCAGCACCTGGCCGTCGGCGCTGTGGATCACCACCAGTACCGATACCGGCTGCTTCGCTGGCTTGCTCATGGCTTGCCCGCCGCGCCGGCAAGGCTGGCGATCAGGCCGGCCAGCTCCACCGCCGACTTGACGCCCATCTTGTCGAACACCCGCGCGCGGTGCACTTCCACCGTCTTCATGCTGATATGCAATGCCTCGGCGATCTGCTTGTTGAGCAGGCCGGCCAGCACCAGCTGCATCACTTCCTTTTCGCGTTCGGTCAGCGTCGCCAGCGTCTGGTGCAGCCGCGATTCGCGTTGGTGCTGCTCGCGCGCGACGCGGTCCTGCTGCAGGCAGTGCTCGACCTGCGCCAGCAGGCGCTGGTCGTCGAACGGCTTTTCCAGGAAATCGACCACCCCCAGCTTGAACGCCGCCACCGCGTGCGGCACGTCGCCGTGGCCGGTCAGCATCACCACCGGCGGGCAGTACGGCCATGCGGCCAACGTTTGCAGCAGCACGATACCGCTCATGCCGGACAGGCGCAGGTCGACGATCAGGCAATTGAAGGCGGCATTGTCCGGCGCGGCGAGAAAAGATTCGGCGCTGTCGAAACCGGTAACGCGCAGGGTATCGCTTTCCAGCAGCCACAGCAGCGATTGCCGCACCGCGGCGTCGTCATCAATGACGGCAAGTGTCTGGCGTTTCATGTGCCGGCCTCGACCGGTGGCACGGCCACCGCTTGGTTGACCACCCGCAGCTCGCGCTGCGGGTACGGGATCTGGATATGGTGCTGCTTGAACAGCTGCCAGATGCGCAGGTTGATGTCTGAACGCAGGCCGGCGATGCCGTTTTCCGGGTCCCTCACCCACAACCCGATTTCCATGTTGATGCCGGAATCGGCAAAGGCGGTAACAAAAGCGTTCGGCGCCGGATCGCTCATCACCCGCGGGTGCTCGGCAGCCTCGCGCAGCAGGCGTTGTGCCAGTTCCAGATCAGTATCGTAGGCGACCTGGATCGGCATGCTGATCCAGATCTGCTTGTCGGTATAGGACTGGTTGATCACGGTGTTGGCGATCAGCGCCTCGTTCGGCACCAGCACCTCGCTGCCGTCCAGCCCCTTCAGCACCACATAGCGTGAGGTGATCTTGCTGACGTAGCCGACGCGGCCGTCGACCATCAGCCGGTCGCCGATGCGGATGGAGCGGTCGAGCAGGATGATGAAGCCGGACACGTAGTTGCTGGCGATCTTCTGCAAGCCGAAGCCGAGGCCGACGCCCAGCGCGCCGCCGAATACCGACAGCACGGTGAGATCGATGCCGACGATGGGCAGCGCCACCAGCACCGCACCGATGATCAACAGCGTGCGCGCCAGCTTGCTGATCACAAAGCGCAGGTTCATGTCGATGTCGCCGAGCTTCATCACCCGCTTCTCGATCAGCTTGCTGAGCCACAGTGCGCCGACCAGGATCACCGACACCCACACCAGTGCCGACAGGATCATCAGCAGGTTCAGCTCGTTCTTGCCGACGCGCAAGCGCACCGACTCCAGCCACTGCAGCACCAGGTTGTCGATGCCGGTCACCCACGCGGCAAAGGCCAGCCACAGCAGCATCGCCAGCAGGTGTTCCGAGTGGCGCTCCACTTTGCCCTCCGGCAGCGCGTGGCGCACGATGGCGGTCAGCACCCGGATCAGCGACAGCCAGAACAGCAGCGTCGCCGACAGCATCAGGATCACCGACGACTGTCCCTGCAGCAGCTGCCAGAGCAGTGCCATCGCCTGGGTCAGCAACTGCGCCGACAGCGGATACACCAGCCGGTACAGCAGGTATTTGCCGAACGGCCACTCCTGCGCCTGTGCCATCTGGAAATAGCGGCGGTACAGCTGCCGCGCCCACAGCCAGGCACACAGCAAGGCGGCGACGCCGACCAGCAGTTCCTGCCAGCCGGTTTCGCCCTGGATCACCTGGCCCAGCCGGTGCAGGGTGACCCCCGGCGTCCAGCCGTCCAGCATGTCGTTCACGGTATTGATCATGTTTCGTGCTCAAGGTTGGCCGCAACGCTCAGGCCCTGCGGCGTCAGGGTCAGCACTTTGCCGACGCGCCGTGCCAGTTCGTGGTCATGGGTGACGATGATCAGGCTGGTGCCCAGCGTGCGGTTCAGTTCCAGCATCAGCTCGAACACCGCCTCGGCATTGGCGCGGTCAAGGTTGCCGGTCGGCTCGTCGGCCAGCAGGCAGGCCGGATTGGTCACCAGCGCGCGCGCCATCGCCGCGCGCTGCCGCTCGCCGCCGGACAGCTCGCCCGGCTTGTGCTGCAACCGCGCGCCGAGTCCGACGCGCACCAGCATCGCCTGCGCCGCCGCCGCCGCTTCGTGGCGCGGGGTGCGCCGGATCAAGAGCGGCATCATCACGTTTTCCAGCGCGCTGAATTCCGGCAGCAGGTGGTGGAACTGGTAGACAAAGCCGAGGCTGCGGTTGCGCAGCTCGCCCAGCTTCTGCTCGGACAGGCTGCCGATCGCCTGCCCCATCAGCAGCACCTCGCCGCTGCTGGGGCGGTCCAGCCCGCCCAGCAGGTGCAGCAGCGTGCTCTTGCCGGAGCCGGAGGCGCCGACAATGGCCAGGCGTTCGCCTTGCTGCAGCGACAGGTTGATACCGGCGAGCACGCTGACATCGAGCTCGCCTTCACGATAGACACGCCCCAGATCGCGGCAGGACAGGACTTCACTCATAACGCAGCGCCTCCGCCGGGCGGGTACGTGCCGCGCGCCAGCTTGGATACAGCGTTGCCAGCAGCGACAACACCAGGGAAATGACGGCGATGGTGACCACGTCCGACAGCTGTACCTCGGATGGCAGGTAGTCGATCAGGTACACCTCGCTGGACAGCAGGCGCATGCCGAGCACGCGCTCGATCGCCGGCAGGATCACGTCCAGGTTGAAGGCCAGCAGCAGGCCGCCGGCGACGCCGCTGAGGGTGCCGAGCACGCCGGCTACCGAACCCTGGATCATGAAGATCTGCATGATGCTGGCCGGGCTGGCGCCGAGGGTGCGCAGGATGGCGATGTCGGCCTGCTTGTCGGTGACCACCATCACCAGCGTCGACACCAGGTTGAACGCCGCCACCGCCACGATCAGCGTCAGGATGATGAACATCATCCGTTTCTCGATCTGCACCGCACGGAAGTAGTTGCTGTTCATGTCGGTCCAGTCGCTGGCCACCAGGTTGGCCGCCAGCTGGCCGTTCAGCGCCGCCTTGACCTGCGGCGCCTGCAGCGGGTCGTCCAGCTTCAGCCGTACCCCGGACACGTCCTGCCCCATGCGGAACAGCACCTGCGCGTCGCGCAGGTGGATCATCGCCAGCGACGAGTCGTACTCGAACATGCCGATCTTGAACACGCCGGTGACGGTGAACTGCTTCAGGCGCGGCATCATGCCGGCCGGGGTGACATTGCCCTGCGGCGTGATCAGCGTCACCTTGTCGCCCACCTCCACCCCCAGCGCCCGCGCCAGCTCGTAACCGAGCAGGATGCCGAACTTGCCCGACTGCAGGTCGGTCAGCTTGCCGCGCTGCATCTGCTGCCCGAGGTCGATGACCTTGTCTTCCTGCTGCGGCACGATGCCGCGCACCATGGCGCCGCGTACCGCGCCGCCGCTGGACAGCAGGCCCTGGGCGTTGACGTAGGGCGCGGTGGCCAGCACGTGCGGCTGTCGCGTCAGGTTTGCGGCCAACATTGGCCAGCCGGCGACGCGACCGTCGTAGCTGCCGACCTCGACGTGCGACACCACCGACAGCATGCGGCCGCGTATCTCCTGCTGGAAGCCGTTCATTACCGACAGCACCACGATCAGCGCGGCCACGCCCAGCGCGATACCCAGCACCGACATCAGCGAGATGAAGGAGATAAAACCGTTACGACGCCGCGCACGCAGGTAGCGCAGCCCGACAAATATCTCGAAAGGAAAAGACATCGATACCTTGCTCAGGATTGGGGGCTCAGGATTGGTAGGGGTTTTCCAGGCGCTGCATCATGTCCACCAGGAACGCGCGCACCTGCTGTTCATCGCAGCCCATCAGGATGGCGTCCTCGAACGCGTCCTGCGCCATCTGGCCCAGCTCCTGCAGATTTTCCGTCATCACCTTGATCTTCTCGGTGCAGGACACCACGCTGCCGTCCGGAGCATACCAGGTGGGAAGTTGCAAACTCATGACTGTTTTACCTTGCTGAAAAAGCCAGCAGCCCGCAATCCGGGCTGCAAGCTGGAAAGGAGATGGATAGTCGCCATCCCGAAATGTTCCGTCCGTTCAGTCCGGTTTTTTCTTTTTGCGCGTGCTCTGCCCGCTTTTCTTGCGGCTGGCGCTCTTGCGTTCCGCTTCCTGCGCGCGCGCCGCCTTGCGCCGCTCGGTGCGGGTACTACGTTTCCCCTTCTCCGCTGCCGGTTTGTCAGCTGCCGGTTTGCCGGCAGGATTTTTCTCTGCCGCCTTTTTCTCAGCCACCGGCTCTTTCCATTCGCTGCCGCCACGGCTTACCCGTCGCGCACCGTTGAAGCGCTGCGCCCAGTAGCTGCTGGCCATGCTGACCACTTCCACCGACTTGCCGGTGCGCGGCGAATGAATGAACTTGTTGCCGCCCAGATAGAGGCCGACGTGGGAATACTGGAAACCGCGCGTGTTGTAGAACACCAGATCACCCGGCGCCAGCTCGTCGCGCTCGATCACGCGACCGGCGCGCGCCATCTCGGCCGAGGTGCGCGGCAGGTTGACACGCAGAGACTTGCGGAATACGTACTGGATGAAGCCGGAGCAGTCGAGGCCGGTTTCCGGACTGCTGCCGCCAAAGCGGTAGGCCACGCCCAGCAGGCTCATTGCCTGCAGCAGCAGGTCACCCACAGCCTCTTCGCCTGGCGCGGCAAACTGGGCTATCGGATCGGCAAAAATACCCAGATTCGGCTTGTTGCTGGCCGCCTGCTCCGGTTCGGCATGGGCAAACGACATAAATCCGGCCAAAATGATGGCAAACAGGTGAAGATGCAATTTCATAGGTTTGCACTGTAACGAAGCGATGCGGCACTGTAAAGCCGCCATAAGGGGTCAGAAAAAATGCTCAGAGAAACATTGATCGCCATGCGCGACTTGCCCCGCCTGCGCGAAATCAGCGCCTTATTGCTCAAGCACGGACTCGGCGAATTCGTACAGCGCTTGCGGCTGCCGGCAGCGGTGGAAAAAGCCGGCGAGTGGTTCAACCTGCGGCTGCCGGACAGTGCCGACGCCATCCCCGCGCCGATCCGTGTCCGCCTCGCCTTCGAAGAGCTGGGCCCCACCTTCATCAAGCTGGGCCAGATCCTGTCCACCCGCGTCGACCTGTTCGCGCCGGAATGGATCAATGAATTCGAAAAGCTGCAAAATACCGTGCCGCCGATAGCGGAAGCCCAGCTGGCGCCCTACCTGCAACAAGTGCTGGGCGAGGCGCCGGAGACGCTGTTCGCCCGCTTCGACATGGTACCGATCGGCTCGGCCTCCATCGCGCAAGTACACCGTGCCACGCTGCACGATGGCAGCGAGGTAGTGGTCAAGCTGCGCCGCCCCGGCATTGTGCCGAAAGTCGATGCCGACTTGCGCATCCTGGAGCACCTGGCCCATCTGATCGAACTGGAGTTCCCCGATGCGCGCCGCTTTATGCCGTCGGATATCGTGGCGCAGTTTTCCCGCTCTCTGAAACGTGAGCTGGATCTGGCTGCCGAAGCCCGCAATATGGAGCGCTTTGCCCGCGACTTTGCCGAGGATCCATACATCCGCATTCCCAAGGTGCACTGGGAGTACACCCGTGCCGATGTCAACGTGCAGGACTTCATCGACGGCCGCAGCGCCTCTCCGGTCAGCGCACTACCGGCGGCCGGACTGAATCCGCCGCTGCTGGCACGGCGCGGCGCCGACGCGGTGCTGAAGATGATCCTGCTCAACGGCTATTTCCACGCCGACCCGCATCCCGGCAACGTCATCTTTCTGCCGGATGACCGCATCGCCTTCATCGACTTCGGCATGGTCGGTCGCCTGTCACACCGTCGCCGCGACGAGATCGTCGATCTGCTGGCGGCCATGGCGCAACGCGACGAGCATGCAATGATGGGAGTACTGATAGGCTGGACCGGCAGCATACCGGTGGACGAGGAACAGTTTGCCGAGGACATCGGCGAGATCTTCTTCCAGTACGATCACGTGGTGCTGAAAGACCTCAACATGTCGCAGCTGATCAACGACCTGATGGCGCTGATCCGCAACCACGGCATCCTGCTGCCGGCGGACATGGCGATGCTGTTCAAGGCGCTGATCACGCTGGAGGGACTGGGCCGCCAGCTGGAGCCGCGATTCCAGCTGGTAGAACACCTCACCCCATTCGTGCGCAAGCTGATCATCGAGCGCTACCGCCCGGAGGCGCTGCTCAAGCGCGGCCGCGAAACGCTGAGCGACGGCTTTGCCATGCTGGCCAGCCTGCCACGCGACATTATCCGCATCGGGCGTGATATCCGGCACGGCAAGTTCCGCATCAATCTTGACCTGAAGCGGCTGGAGCAGTTTGGCCACCAACTGGACAAGAGCGTCAACCGGCTGACGATGGGCATCGTCACCGGTTGTCTGATCATCGGTTCCTCAATCGTGATGACGGTGGATGGCGGGCCGACCCTGTTCGGTCTGCCGCTGTTCGGCTTTCTCGGCTTCATGGTGGCGTTTTTCAACAGCATGTGGCTGATCTGGTCGATCTGGCTGGCCAGCAAGGAGTTTTAGAACCACCCCTTTCAAGGTCTTTTAGTGGAAACGGCAAAATCAATGAGTTACACGACGCGGTCGAAATTGCAAAGGACGACATTGGAATAATTTCTGATGCCAGCGAGTGTAAATCAATGGCTTGCCACACTCCCAAAGCACCGTTTTACAAAGACCCTGAACAGGTTCTTAGGCACCGGTTTGTGCATAAATGCAACGGTGATAGCCGTACCGCAATTTTATGTTGCATTCGCAAATGAGAATAAATATCATTGCTAAAAACTCAATGAAAGGTCTCATCATGAATGCAATGCTGGTCGGCGCCGACACCCTGGGCAATATTCCCGGCGTTCTGGACAATTTCGGCATTTCCATCAACAAACACCTCAGCGGGCGCAACAGCTCGCACCAGCGCAAGGTAGACCGCCTGCCGGCAGGCACCGACCTGCTGATCCTGTTCACCGACTTCCTTGGTCACAATGTGATGAAGCATTTCCGCCAACTGGCCAACGAGGAAAACATCCGCTTCATCGCCTGCCGCCGCTCGGTATGCTCGCTGAAGCAATCGCTGGAGTGTGTCGGCCTGTCCGAGCGTTGCGCCAGCTGTCCCAATGCCTGCCACCGCAAGCACTGAACCCGGCACACGCGACCAGACAAAACGCCCGGATCATCACGATCCGGGCGTTTTATTATCGACAATCCATCAGTCTGCCTTCAGCAGTGCCGATGGATCGAAACCGACCCGGATCGCACCCCAGTGCCGGCCTCCCAGCCGGATCGGCAATGCAATCTCGGACAGGATCTCGCCGGTATCGCGCATATAAGTCTGCAACAGGAATGGATGGGTATTCTTCGCCGATTTGATCCCGGTCGGATCGTTGAAGATGCGCTTGTCGCGGCTGCCGACCAGATCCTGCTGCAAATCACCGGTCAGCGGCTTGGAGTAGAAGCTGTTATGTGTCGGAGCATAGCCGTTGGTATCGACCAGCAGGCAGAAACGGCCGCCGTTGGTCTTTTGCACCACCTGGTCGTAGATCTTCTGCAGTGCCGGCGCCAGCTTGTCGTCGTAGGCGGTATGGAATTTCGCCGGATTGGAGCCGGGAATCGGCTGGTAGCGCTGGTCAAAGATGTTGATACCCTCGCCCTGCGCCTGCTCCAGCATTTCCGCCAGGTTATCGCGGGCGTGGCGGGCCACGGCGATCACCGCATCCAGTTCGCCCTCGCCGATCACGAAGCGCGACACCAGTTCCTGCACCTGCTCGGCGGCCACCGACAGTTTTACCGACACGTCTTCCGATTGCGCCAGGTGCGTGGATACCACCGTGCTCAGACCGTGTATCTCCGAAACATTTTGGTTGACCTGCAGGTTGGTGCCGGCGAACAGTTCCATGGTGGCGGCAATTTCGGTCAGTCCGCTGGCCATGTTCTCGAAATCGTTCATCATGCGGCCGAAGTGCTGTGAAGAGCGATTGACCACGGCCAGTGCCTGCGTGGTATCGGCATTGATGCGCGTGGTTGCCTCCTCGGTATGCGATACCAGACTGAGCATGCCATCTATATTGCCGGAAATTTCGTCGGTCGCCACGCCTACCCGCTCTGCCAGCTTGCGCACCTCGTCGGCCACCACCGCGAAACCGCGGCCGGACTCGCCGGCGCGCGCAGCCTCGATCGCCGCGTTCAGTGCCAACAGGTTGGTCTGTTCCGAGATGTCCTTGATCAGATCGACAATGGTCTTGATGCTGGCCGAGCGGCTGTTCAGCTCCACCACGGTATTGTTGAAGGCACCGACACGGCCGCTGATCTCATCTATCCGCGTCGCGGCATCCTGCAATTCGGCGTAGGACTCGCGCGCCATCTCCAGGTTGCCAACCGTAGTGGCAGAAATCGACTGCGTTTCGGCAGAGACCTGGCTGATGCCGGCAGTGGTCTTGTCACTGGAATCACGCACCTGGCTTGCCAGCTCGGCCTGCTGCTTGGCACTGCTCAGCGACTCGCCGATATTCTTGCGTGTACGGGCCGAATCCATGGCGATACGGATGGTCATGATGCGCACATTGCTGATGATTTCGCGCATCTTTTTCAGGAATTCGTTATAGGAAAGCGACAGGTCGCGGATTTCGTCGTAGGTGATGGTCGGGATCTCGCGCGACAGGTCGCCTTCGCCGGCACCGATTTCGCGGAAGATACCAATGATCATCTGCAATGGCCGCACGATCAGGAAGCGCAGATACCAGACCATGAAGGCAATGAATGCCAGCGACACGCACCAGATGGCAAACGACCAGATCATGGTCCTGTCCAGCAACACGAATATCTGCTGGCGAGTCGACTCGGTCAACTGGCCACTGACCAGCTGGCGGATGTCATCCAGTGCCAGGTAAACGTAGGCAATCAGGATCAACTGGAACAGGCTGATAAAGAAAAAGCTGCATAATTTCTTGGTCAGCGAGTTCCAGAATGACTTCTCCATCAGGTAATACGTCCGCCAGAACCAATTCATCCTTCGTCTCTCCTGTTGCTAGCTTGTGTACTTGTCTGTGCTTGTTATCGGTCGTTTTTACACTGTTTCCATGAAAAAAGACAGCGGGTATCTTAAATCAAATGACAGGCATCAAATTTTCTGATCGCTGCCAACAGAGCCAATATTCGTCCGGCGCGAACACCGGTAAGGAGCCGCTCACCGGGGTTTGCTGCTGCAGACTGAACCAGGGCTGGAACAGCGCCTGCAGCTGGGTCAGCGCAGCACCGAAGGGCGGGCCTTTCAAGGTTGGCCGCAAGAAGAAGTAGCCGGCGAGATAGCCGCCCGGCTTCACCAGCTGCGCCATTTTCTCGGCATAGGCCGGCCAGCGCGACGGCGGCAACGCACACAGGAAGGCGCGCTCGTACACCCAGTCCCAGCTACCGTCGACCTCGTCACCGAAAAAATCAGCCTGCCGCACCAGCCTTGCCAGCGGACCGAGCTGCTGCCGCGCCCGTGCCACGGCCTCAGCACTGAAGTCGATCGCGGCCACTCGCAAGCCCTGACGCTGCAGGTAGGCGACCTCGTAGCCGCTGCCGCAACCGGGCAGCAACACCGAATGAACCCGTGGCAGCAACGTCGGCACCAGCGCGGCGAACCCGGCCGGCAACTGGCCGCTCTCCCACGGTGTCACCTGCTGCCGGTAACGACTGTCCCAGAATGAACTCAAGCTGCTGTCCTGTGCCATGCGGCATCCCCCGGCTCCCGATCGAGCCGCTATCTTGCCGCCGACTGATAGGCAAACACAAGGAGCACTCAGTTCAGCGGTGTGCAGTCGGCATCGAACAGGCAGTCCCAGAAGAGATGCAGCCAGTCGTCGCGGTACACCGGCAGCAGGTAGCTGCGGCCGTCGTGGGTCAACAGCGGCACGTAGCCACGCCCCTGCCGCTGCTGCGGCCAACCCAGGGTGACCAGTAGCGATGGCGTCAGCACCAGCGTGGCCTGCCGCGGTGCCGGCCGGATCGACTGCAGACGACCGCCGGTCTGCATCGCCATCTGCAGCCAGACCTTGCGCCGTGACAGCTGCGCCTGGATGGCGGCGCGCTGGGCATCATCAAGCGCCAGCCAGTTGGAGACCTCGGCAAAACTCCGGCCGCAGCCGAAGCAGACATCATCACCGACGGCGGTGGAGCAGACTCCGGTGCATGGCGTGGCGATCATGATGGCAGCTCCCGGTGGCAACTACGGAGAAATCGGAATACGGAAAAATGATAAAGGCCACTTGCAAGCAAGTGGCCTTCGAATGAATTTTGGTCGGAGTGAAAGGATTCGAACCTTCGACCCCTTGCACCCCATGCAAGTGCGCTACCGGGCTGCGCCACACTCCGACTCAAGGGGAAAATTATAAACAGTTATTCAGTCTTTGCCAAGGCTCAGATCCAGCCAATCCAGGATGGCCTGCAGCTCCTTGCGCACCTCGCCGGCGGTGGCAGGGGCCGGCTGGTCGCCTTCCAGGCGCTGGCGGGCACCATGCAGCGTGAAACCGTCGTCGTAGAGCAGGGAACGGATGCGACGCACCAGCAAGACCTCGCGGTGCTGGTAGTAGCGACGGTTGCCGCGGCGCTTGACGTTGCGCAGCTCGGAAAACTCCTGCTCCCAATAGCGCAGTACATGCTGCTTGACGCCGGTCAGCTCGCTGACTTCACCGATGGTGAAATAGCGTTTGGCCGGAATGGCAGGAAGCTCAGCCTTGGGTATTTGCATGATGTTGTTCAACCATTCCCTTGAGTTTCTGACTTGCATGGAAAGTTACCACGCGTCGGGCGGTGATGGGAATCTCTTCGCCGGTTTTCGGGTTACGCCCCGGGCGCTGCGGCTTGTCGCGCAACTGGAAATTACCGAAACCGGACAGCTTGACGCTGGTGCCCGTTTCCAGAGTGGAACGGATTTCCTCAAAGAACGACTCCACCATTTCCTTGGCTTCGCGCTTGTTCAGGCCCACCTTGTCGAACAGCAGATCGGCCAGCTCGGCTTTGGTCAAAGTCATGACAATTCCTCACTACAACATCGGATAAAACGCCACCCGCCTGGCGGGTGGCCGACAGGGATGGATCAGGCGCGCAATACGGCACCGGCGGCTTCGGCTGCTGCCAGCATCGCGGCCACCGCTTGCTCGACTTCATTGTCGACCAGGGTGCGGTCGGCCGCCTGCAGCACGATGCGGAACGCCAGGCTCTTCTTACCCTCGTCCACGCCCTTGCCACGGTAGAGGTCGAACAGCGCCAGCTCGTGCACAAACTCGGGCGCGACCGCCAGCATCGCCTGCTGCAGTGTGGCGGCACTCACCTCTTCCGCCACCACCAGCGCCAGATCGCGACGCACCGGCTGGAACTTGCTGACCGGCGCCAGCTTGATGCGGCCAAGCTGCTCTACTGCGCAGGCCGCCAGCTCGAACAGCACCGGCGCGTTGGTCAGGCCGTAGGCCTGCACCCACTGCGGGTGCAATTCGCCCAGCAAGCCGACCACGGCGCCGTCCAGCAGCACCTCGGCGCAGCGGCCAGGATGGAAGGCCGGATGGGCGGCCTTGCGGTATGTCGCCACGCGCGGGTGCAGCAGTGCCTCGACGTCGGCCTTGATGTCGTAGAAATCGACGCGCTCGGCCTTGCTGGCCCACTGCTCGTCAACACGGCCGCCATACGCCAGCGCGGAGACGACTTCCGGCTGCTGTATGCTGCCGTCGGCCTGTTTGTGGAACACGCGGGCGATCTCGAACACGCGCACGCGGCTGTGCTTGCGGTTAAGGTTGGCCGCAAGGGTGTCCACCAGACCGCCTATCAGGCTGGAGCGCATCACGCTCATCTGGCTGGCGATCGGGTTGATCAGGCGGACCGGGTTGCTGTTACCGGCGAAGTCGCGCTCCCACTTTTCTTCCACGAAGGCGTAGCTGACGATTTCCTGGAAATCGCGACCGGCCAGCAGGCGGCGCACCTCGCTGCGCACGCGCAGGCCTTCCGGCTGCGGCAGCATGGTTTGCGCGGCGACCGGGGCGTTGGCCGGGATATTGTCGTAGCCGTAGACGCGGGCGATTTCCTCGATCAGGTCTTCCTCGATCGCGATATCGAAGCGGAAACTCGGCGCGGAAACCATGAAACCGTCGGCGTTCTGCTCGAACGGCAGGCCGAGGCGAGTGAAGATGGCGGCGATCTCGTCTGCGGCCAACGTTACACCCAGCACCCGGGCGACGCGGGCGGTACGCACCGCCACGCTGGCGCGCGCCGGCAGCGCCGACACGGTTTCGGTCAGCGGGCCGGGCTCGCCGCCGCAGATTTCCAGCACCAGCGCGGTGGCGCGCTCGATGGCCTCGGTCTGCAGCGCGAAATCCACGCCGCGTTCGTAGCGGTAGCTGGAATCGGAACCGAAGCCCAGCGCGCGGGCCTTGCCGGCGATGGCTTCCGGCTGGAAGAAGGCGCTTTCCAGGAAGATGTCGCGGCTGGCGGTGGTGACGCCGCTGTCCAGGCCGCCCATGATGCCGGCGATGGCCAGCGGCTTGGCGGCATCGGCGATCACCATCAGGTCCGGCGTCAGCTCGATTTCTTTCTCGTTGAGGCACACCAGCTTCTCGCCGGCGGCAGCCATGCGCACGGTGATGCCGCCGTCGATCTTGTCCAGATCGAACGCGTGCATCGGCTGGCCCTGCTCCAGCAGGATGTAGTTGGTGATGTCGACGATGGCGGAGATGGAACGCAGGCCGGAACGCTCCAGACGGCGCTTCATCCAGTCCGGTGTAGTCGCGGCGGCGTTGACGTTCTTCACTACGCGGCCAACGTAGCGGCCGCACGGTGCGTTGTCGGCAATCGCGACCGTCAGCTTGCTGTCGGTTTGCGGCGCCACGGCGGCGATGTCCCAGGCCGTCAGCGGGCTGCCGGTCAGTGCCGCCACTTCACGGGCGATACCGCGCACAGACAGGCAGTCGGCACGGTTCGGCGTGATCTTCAGCGTGAACAGGCTGTCGTCCAGGCCCAGATAGTCGCGGATGTTCTGCCCGACCGGCGCATCGGTCGGCAGCAGCATCAGGCCGTCAACCTCGTCCGGCACGCCCAGCTCCTTGCCGGAGCACAGCATGCCGCCGGATTCCACGCCGCGCATCTTGGTCGGCTTGATCCGGAAGTCACCCGGCAGGATGGCGCCCGGCAGCGCGCACGGCACCTTGACGCCCACGGCCACGTTCGGTGCGCCGCACACGATCTGCACCAGCTCGCCGGTACCGACATCGACCTTGGTCACGCGCAGGCGGTCGGCGTTTTCGTGCTTTTCACATTCTTTCACTTCGCCGATCACCACGCCGCTGAAAGCGGGGGCGGCGGCGTTGACTTCTTCCACTTCCAGGCCGGCCATGGTCAGCAGGTAGGACAGCTGGTCGGTGCTCAGCGACGGATTGACGCGGCTGCGCAGCCATTGTTCGGAAAATTGCATGATGAGTCTCCGTCGCGATCAGTTGAATTGTTTCAGGAAGGTCAGATCGTTCTCGAAGAACAAGCGCAGGTCGTTCACGCCGTAACGCAGCATGGCAAAGCGGTCGAGGCCGATACCGAAGGCGAAGCCGGTGTATTTTTCCGGGTCGATGCCGACATTGCGCAGCACGTTCGGGTGCACCATGCCGCTACCGCCGACTTCCAGCCAGCGGCCCTGCTCGTCCAGCACGTCGATCTCGGCCGAGGTCTCGGTGAACGGAAAGAAGGACGGGCGGAAGCGCACCTGCATGTCGTCGCGCTCGAAGAAGCGGCGCAGGAACTCGGTGATGGTGGCCTTCAGGTCGGCGAAGCTCACGTTCTGGTCGATCCACAGGCCTTCCATCTGGTGGAACATCGGCGAGTGGGTGGCATCGGAATCCACGCGGTAGACGCGGCCCGGGGCCACGATCTTGATCGGCGGCTGGTTGTCCAGCATGTAGCGCACCTGGATCGGGCTAGTATGGGTACGCAGCACGTCACCACCTTCGACATAGAAGGTGTCCTGCATGGCGCGCGCCGGGTGGTTTTCCGGAATGTTCAGCGCCTGGAAGTTGTGGAAATCGCTCTCGATTTCCGGGCCGTCGGCCACTTCAAAGCCCATGGTGGCAAACAGGCCGGTGATGCGCTCCAGCGTCAGCGTCACCGGGTGCAGACCGGCAGGCAGGATGCCACGACCCGGCAGGGTCACGTCCAGCGACTCTGCGGCCAACTGTGCCGCCAGCCTGGCGGCATTGAAGCCGTCGCGCACTTCGTTATGACGGGTCTCGAACGCCTGCTTGGCGGCGTTGATGGTGGCGCCGGCACTCTTGCGCTCTTCGGGCGACAGTTTGCCCAGCTGCTTCAGCAACTCGGTCAGGGCACCGCTTTTACCAAGATAGCGGGCCTTGACCTGCTCCAGTTCAACGAGATCGGCAGCAGCATCGAGTGCCGCCAGACCCTCCTTGAGAATCACGTCAACATTGCTCATGGGTCGCACCAGTATGCGTAAGAAAACTGACCGGAACGGGGCGCGCTCGAGTCAGCCATCTTGGGGAAGATCGAAAAAAAAGGGAGGCATCAGCCTCCCTTTTCAGTGTCCAGCGCTTAAGCGAGGGCGGCTTTTGCTTTTTCAACGATTTGAGCAAATGCCGGCTTGTCGAACACGGCCAGATCGGCCAGGACCTTGCGGTCGATTTCGATCAGCGCTTTCTTCAGGCCGTTCATGAACTTGCTGTATGGCAGGCCGTTCTCACGCGAAGCGGCGTTGATACGGGCAATCCACAGTTGACGGAACTGACGCTTTTTCTGACGACGGTCACGGTAGGCGTACTGACCAGCTTTCATCACCGCCTGTTTGGCGATGCGATAGACGTTCTTGCGGCGGCCGCGATAGCCTTTCGCCAGGGTCAGGATTTTCTTGTGACGGGCACGTGCGGTTACACCGCGTTTTACGCGTGGCATGAATTATCTCCTTAAGCGTAGGGCATCATTGCACGAACAGAAGCCATGTTGGTGCTATCCACCATGGCGGTACCGCGCAATTGACGTTTGGTTTTGGTGGATTTCTTGGTCAGAATATGACGCTTGAACGCCATAGAGCGCTTGACACCACCATTGCCCAATACTTTGAGACGCTTCTTCGCGCCCGACTTGGTTTTCATTTTCGGCATGGAATGCTCCTGCTGAATTTTCGTTAGATTAGACCCAGGGTGGCCACCGGCACTTGAAACCTCTGCGTCACGCTTTTGTGCAGACCGTTACCGGCCCACAAAATCAACACGGCAGGCGAACCTGCCGTGAAGAAGTCGATGATTATACCCGATTATTTCTTTTTCGGGGCAATCATCATGACCATTTGGCGGCCTTCCAGTCGCGGGAACTGCTCGACCGTACCCACTTCCGCCAAATCGGCTTCCACGCGCTTGAGCAGCGCGAGACCGATATCCTGGTGAGCCATCTCACGACCACGGAAACGCAGGGTTACCTTGGCTTTGTCACCTTCAGTGAGGAAGCGGATCAGGTTACGCAGCTTGACGTTGTAGTCGCCATCGTCGGTACCCGGACGGAACTTGATTTCCTTGATCTGGATCTGCTTCTGCTTCTGCTTCGCTTCGTGGCGCTTCTTGGACTGCTCGTACTTGTACTTGCCGTAGTCCATCAGCTTGACCACCGGCGGCTGGGCCGTCGGCGAAATTTCCACCAGATCAACGTCGCGTTCTTCCGCCAGCGCCAGACCTTCACGCAGACTGACGATACCGAGCTGCTCGCCTTCTTCTCCTACCAGACGGATCTCGCGGGCGGTGATTTCGCCATTGATCCGTGGTTCGCGTTCCTGAGCTATAGCCAATACTCCTGTAGTTTAGTGATCGTACCCGTAGGCACTCAGACCTGCGCCATCGCGGCTTGCAGGTGCTCAGCAAAGGCTTGCAGGGTCATCTGACCCAGATCCTCGCCGCGAGCACGTACGGCCACCAGCCCGCCCTCTTTTTCCTTGTCGCCGATGACGACCTGATAAGGGAGCTTCTGCAGGCTGTGCTCGCGGATTTTATAGCCGATCTTTTCGTTTCTCAAGTCAAGATCGACTTTGTAACCCAGTTTACGCAAACTGGTTGCCACATCCGCAGCATAATCGGCCTGTGCGCTGGTGATATTCATCACCACCATCTGCACCGGCGCCAGCCACAGCGGGAACACACCGGCGTGGTTTTCGATCAGGATGCCGATGAAGCGCTCCAGCGAGCCCAGGATCGCACGGTGCAGCATCACCGGACGGGCACGACCGTTATCCTCGGTGACATACTCGGCGCCGAGACGCTCCGGCAGCACGTAGTCCAGCTGCAGGGTACCGCACTGCCAGGAACGGCCCAGCGCGTCCTTGATGTGATACTCGATCTTCGGACCGTAGAACGCGCCCTCGCCCGGCAGCTCTTCCCACTCCACGCCGCAGGCGCGCAGCGCCTCGCGCAGCCCCTCTTCGGCACGGTCCCAGGTTTCCAGCGTGCCGGCGTACTTTTCCGGACGCAGCGACAGCTTGATCGCCACCTTGTCGAAGCCGAAGCGCTTGTACACCGCCATGGTCAGCTCGTTGAAGGCACGCGCCTCTTCGATGATCTGCTCTTCGGTACAGAAGATGTGGGCATCGTCCTGCACAAAACCGCGCACGCGCATGATGCCGTGCAGCGCACCGGACGGCTCGTTGCGATGGCAGGCGCCGAATTCGGCCAGCCGCATCGGCAGGTCGCGGTAGGAGCGCAGGCCCTGGTTGAATACCTGCACGTGACCCGGGCAGTTCATCGGCTTCACCGCGTAGTCGCGTTTTTCCGACTCGGTAGTAAACATGCCTTCACGATAGTTTTCCCAGTGGCCGGATTTTTCCCACAGCACGCGGTCCATCACCATCGGAGTGCGGATTTCCTGATAGCCGGCCTCGGTCAGTGTCTTGCGCATGTACTGTTCGATGCTCTGCCACAGCGCCCAGCCCTTCGGATGCCAGAACACCATGCCCGGCGCCTCGTCCTGCAAGTGGAACAGGTCCAGTTGCCGGCCCAGCTTGCGGTGGTCGCGCTTTTCCGCCTCTTCCAGCATGAACAGATACTGCTCCAGGTCTTCCTTCTTCTGCCAGGCGGTGCCGTAGATACGCTGCAGCATCTCGTTATTGCTGTCGCCACGCCAGTAGGCACCGGCCACCTTCATCAGCTTGAACACCTTCAGCTTGCCGGTGGACGGCACGTGCGGGCCGCGGCACAGGTCGGTGAAGCCACCCTCGCGGTACAGGCTCAGCACTTCACCCTGCGGAATGGACTCGATGATCTCGGCCTTGTATGCCTCGCCGATGCTCTTGAAGTAGGCGATCGCCTCGTCGCGCGGCAGCTCGTAGCGCTCAACCGGGATGTCCTTTTTCGCCAGCTCGGTCATCTTCTTCTCGATCGCCGCCAGGTCTTCCGGTGTAAACGGACGCTTGTAGGCGAAATCGTAGTAGAAGCCGTTTTCGATCTCCGGCCCGATGGTGACCTGCGCCTCCGGAAACAGCTCCTTCACCGCATACGCCAGCAGGTGGGCAGTGGAGTGACGGATGATGGACAGGCCGTCGACATCCTTTTCGGTAATGATGGCCAGATCAACGTTGGCCGCAATCAGATAGGACGTATCAACCAGTTGGCCGTCCACGCGACCAGCCAGCGCCGCACGCGCAAGACCGGTACCGATGGACGCAGCCACTTCGTGCACCGTTACCGGCTTGTCGAAGGAACGGATGGAACCGTCGGGCAGGCGAATGTCAGGCATAGCAACTCCAGCTTTAAAGTGAAGGTGGACGACAAAAATCCAAAAAAAAAGTGCGGCTTGAGCCGCACTTTCTGGTTTGCTTGGAGTATTCCTTTAATTCAAAGGCACCCCGTATGGCTCGGTTTTATCGCGAGATACGGGTGGTGGTAGTTCGCTCGAACATACAATACTCCAGACTGAATTTGGTAGGCACGATCGGATTCGAACCAACGACCCCCACCATGTCAAGGTGGTGCTCTAACCAACTGAGCTACGTGCCTGCAATCAAGGCTGCCGATATTACCAACCGGCGCCGGAAAACGCAAGCCGCTTGCGTGCAAAGCTCACACGCCGGCCGCACGCGGGGTGTATACTGCGCGGCTAAATTTCCGATTCCAGCCATTATTATCAAGCACATGCTGAAGTTTACCCTGCACAAGACATCGGGTGGCGCCCGCCGCGGCACCCTGGAACTGAACCACGGCAAGGTCGAGACCCCGGTGTTCCAGCCGGTGGGCACCTACGGCTCGGTGAAGGCGATGAGCCCGCACGAGCTGCACGACATCAAGGCCCAGATCATTCTCGGCAACACCTTCCACCTGTGGCTGCGCCCAGGCCTCGACATCATCGAGAAGTTCGGCGGCCTGCACGACTTCATCGGCTGGGACAAGCCCATCCTCACCGACTCCGGCGGCTTCCAGGTGTTCAGCCTCGGCGCGCTGAACAAGATTACCGAGGAAGGCGTCACCTTCCAGAGCCCGGTCAACGGCGACAAGCTGTTCCTGTCACCGGAAAAGTCGATGGAAATCCAGAAGGTGCTCAACTCCGACATCGTGATGATCTTCGACGAATGCACCCCCGGCCAGGTCGATCACGCCACCGCCGCCAAGTCGATGCGCATGAGCCTGCGCTGGGCCGAGCGCTCGCGCCGCGCCTTCGACGAGCTGAACAACCCCAAC
Source organism: Vogesella fluminis (assembly GCF_014652335.1). Lineage (GTDB taxonomy): Bacteria > Pseudomonadota > Gammaproteobacteria > Burkholderiales > Chromobacteriaceae > Vogesella > Vogesella fluminis. The sequence goes on from NZ_BMYP01000005.1 coordinate 55,600, forward strand.
GCGCTGTTCGGCATCGTGCAGGGCAATCTGTACAAGGACCTGCGCCAGGAGTCGCTGGACGGCCTGATGCAGATCGGTTTCGACGGCATCGCCATCGGCGGCCTGTCGGTGGGCGAGCCGAAGCCCGAGATGTACCGCATGCTGACCGAACTGAAGGACATGCTGCCGGCCGACAAGCCGCACTACCTGATGGGCGTCGGCACGCCGGAAGACCTGGTGCACGGCGTCGCCAACGGCATCGACATGTTCGACTGTGTAATGCCGACCCGCAATGCGCGCAACGGCTGGCTGTTCACGCAATGGGGCGACCTGAAGATCAAGAACGCGCGCTACAAGGATGACAAGAAGCCGCTGGACGAGCAGTGCGAGTGCTACGCCTGCCGCCACTTCAGCCGTGCCTACCTGCACCACCTGCACCGCACCGGCGAGATTCTCGGCGCCCGCCTCAACACCATCCACAACCTGCACTACTATCAGGTACTGATGCAGGAAATGCGCGACGCCATCGACGCCGACCGCTTCGAGGACTGGAAAGCAGGCTTCCACGAGCGTCGCGCCTGCGGCGTGAACTGAGGCCACCGACGGCTGTCAGTGCATGGTCGCGTCACGCACCGCCATGCCGCTTGCAAAAGCGGCATGGCGGCACAATGGTTGGAAATCAGCCGCAGCGTGGCTACAATCGGCCACTTGCACACGTAATACCCGCATTCAACTTGAAAACAGGGAGTATCACTCGATGTTCATCGCCCCCGCATTTGCCAACACCTCCGCCACCGGCGGCTTCGATCTGGTGAGCTTCTTGCCCATGATCGTGATTTTCGTTTTGTTCTGGTTTCTGCTGATCCGTCCGCAACAGAAGAAAATGAAAGAACACCAGAAGATGCTGTCTGAAATCAACAAGGGCGACGAGGTGGCAACCCAAGGCGGCATCGTCGGCCGCGTCACCAAGGCCGGTGAACAGTATCTGTCGATCGAAATCGCCAACGGCGTGGAAATCAATGTCCAGCGTGGCGCCGTTGCCACCAAGCTGGAAAAAGGCACCATCAAGTCCCTGTAATCCCAATGGGCCGCCCTGGCGGCCCTTTTTCCTGTTACCGCCTCCATGAACCGCTTCCCGATCTGGAAATACCTCGTCATTGCGGTAGTGCTGATTGTCTCGACAATCTATACCCTGCCCAATTTCTTTGGCGAAACCCCTGCCGTGCAAATCTCCAGCACCCGCCAATCCGTTGCCGTGGATACGGCACTGATGAGCCGCGTGGAAAGCGCCCTGCAGCAACACGGCATCAAGCCCGCCGGCCTGTTCCTCGATGGCAACAGCCTGAAAGTGCGCTTCAATGATCCCGACACGCAGATCAAGGCACGCGACATCATCCAGCAAGCGCTGGGCGACACCTACATCATCGCGCTGAACCTGCTGGCGGCCTCGCCGGAATGGCTGAGCCGCCTGCACGCCAACCCGATGTTCCTCGGTCTCGACCTGCGCGGCGGCGTGCACTTCCTGCTGGAAGTCGACATGCAGGCGGCCGTGGACAAGACCATGGAACGCTACGCCGGCGACATCCGCCGCGAGCTGAAAGCCGGCAAGGTGCGTTACGGTGCCATCAAGCGCACCGGCAACACCGCGCTGGAGGTACAACTGCGTGACCAGGAAACGCTGAACGCTGCCGCCGACAAGCTGGCGCGCAACCTGCCGTCGCTGACCTTCAGCACTGACGAGCAGCTGTTCCGCCTTAGCCTGACACTGAAACCGGAAGAGATCACCCGCATCCAGAGCGATGCCGTGTCGCAGAACATCACCACACTGCACAACCGTGTCAACGAGCTGGGCGTCGCCGAACCGGTGATCCAGCAAGCCGGCCCGAGCCGCATCGTGGTGCAGCTGCCGGGCGTGCAGGACACCGCCAAGGCCAAGGACATCCTCGGCCGTACCGCCACGCTGCAGGTACGCATGGTGGAAGACGATCCGTCGCGCGTGGCCGAAGCGATGGCCGGCAACGTGCCGACCGGCTACGAACTGCTGGACGAAGCCAGCTCGCAGGGCATCCAGAAGATCCTGTTGAAGAAGGATGTCGAGCTGACCGGCGACAACATCAACTCGGCCCAGCCCGGCTTTGACCAGAATGGCGGCGCCTCGGTGGACATCGGCCTGGACAGCACCGGCGCCGAGATTTTCCGCAGCCTGACCGCGGAAAACATCGGCAAGCGCATGGCGATGGTGCTGGTCGAGAAGAACAAGAGCGAAGTGGTGACCGCACCGGTGATCCGCAGTGAAATCGGCGGCGGCCGCGTGCAGATCTCCGGCAGCATGAATCCGGCCGAAGCCAACGACGTGGCGCTGCTGCTGCGCGCCGGCTCACTGGCCGCGCCGATGAACATCATCGAGGAACGCACCATCGGCCCGAGCCTGGGCAAGGAAAACATCGAGAAGGGCTTCAGCGCCACGCTGTGGGGCTTTGCCGCCATCGCCGTGTTCATGGTGCTGTACTACCGCGTGTTCGGCCTGATCTCGGTGGCCTCGCTCGGTGTCAACCTGTTCATGCTGATCGCACTGCTGTCGATGCTGCAGGCAACGCTGACGCTGCCGGGCATTGCCGCGATCGCGCTGACGCTGGGCATGGCCATCGACGCCAACGTGCTGATCAACGAGCGCATCCGCGAAGAGCTGCGCAACGGCGTGCCGCCGCAGTCGGCGATCCAGGCCGGTTACGGCCACGCCTGGGCGACGATTCTGGACTCGAACGTGACCACGCTGATCGCCGGTATCGCGCTGCTGATCTTCGGCTCCGGCCCGGTGCGCGGCTTTGCCGTGGTGCACTGCCTCGGCATCCTGACCTCGATGTTCTCCGCGGTGCTGGTATCGCGCGGCATCGTCAACCTGTGGTACGGCCGTCGCCGCCGCCTGACTGCCGTGTCCATCGGCCAGGTGTGGAAGCCGGAAACCAAGTAAGGATCAAGAAACATGGAGTTTTTCCGCATCAAACGGGACATCCCGTTCATGAGCTACGGCAAGCTCACCACCGCGATCTCGCTGGTGACCTTCATCCTGGCGGTGTTCTTCCTGTTCAGCAAAGGGCTGAACCTGTCGGTGGAATTCACCGGCGGCACGGTGATGGAGGTGCAGTACCGGCAGCCGGCCAATATCGCCGACATCCGCCATCGCGTGGAAACGCTGAAAGTGGGCGAAGTGCAGGTGCAGAGCCTGGGCACCAGCCGCGACGTGCTGATCCGCCTGCCGAACAAGGAAGGCACCAGCTCCGCCAAGCTGTCGGAACAGGTGATGAGCCTGCTCAAGGCCGGTGACGCCGGCGTGCAGCTGCGCAAGGTCGAGTTCGTCGGCCCAAGCGTCGGCGAGGAGCTGGTCAGCAGCGGCCTGACCGCGATCCTGCTGGTCTGCATCGGCATCGTGATCTACCTCGCGCTGCGCTTCGAGTGGCGGCTGGCGGTATCGGCGATCATCGCCAACATGCACGACGTGGTGATCATCATCGGCTGCTTCGCGCTGTTCCAGTGGGAATTCAGCCTGACGGTACTGGCCGGTGTGCTGGCGGTGCTGGGCTACTCGGTCAACGAATCGGTGGTGGTGTTCGACCGGATCCGCGAGAACTTCCGCAAGCCGGGCATGCGCGGTCGCAGCACCGCGGAAGTGATCGACAACGCGATCACCTCCACCATCAGCCGCACCATGATCACCCACGGCTCCACCGAGACGGTGGTGCTGGCGATGCTGCTGTTCGGCGGCCCGGCGCTGCACGGCTTTGCCATGGCGCTGACCATCGGCATCGTGTTCGGCATCTACTCCTCGGTGCTGGTCGCCAGCCCGCTGGCGCTGGCGCTGGGCGTCAAGCGCGAGCACATGATCAAGATCGTGAAGCCAAAAGAAGAAGCAGTGGTCTGACGCGTCGCGCACCGGACCTGAGCAAGGTTGGCCGCAGGCAATGCGGCCAACCTTTTTTGACTTTTACCTGCCCCGAGTCGCCATGGAACTGATCGCTTTTCTGCTCGATTTCATCCTGCACATCGACGTGCACCTGACCCAGCTGGTCGCCAGCTACGGGCCGTGGATCTACCTGATCCTGTTCCTGATCGTGTTCTGCGAAACCGGGCTGGTGGTGACACCGTTCCTGCCCGGCGATTCGCTACTGTTCGTCGCCGGCGCCCTCGCCGCGATGGGCGAGATGAACGTGCAGCTGCTGGTAGTGCTGCTGATCGTGGCCGCCATCCTCGGCGACGGCGTCAACTACGCCATCGGCAAACATGTCGGCATGCGTCTGTTTGCCCGCTTTCCGCGGCTGCTGAAACCGCAATACCTGGACAAGACCCACGCCTTCTACGAGCGCCACGGCGGCAAGACCATCATCTTCGCCCGCTTCGTGCCCATCGTGCGCACCTTCGCCCCCTTCGTCGCCGGCATCGGGCGCATGGATTACCGCCACTTCCTCAGCTACAACGTGATCGGCGCCGTGCTGTGGGTGGCCGGTTTCAGCTACGCCGGCTACTTTTTCGGCAACCTACCCTTCGTGCGCAAGAACCTGGAGTACATGATCTTCGGCATCATCATCGTGTCCATGCTACCGGGCATCATCGAAGTGATCCGCCACCGCCGCGCGGCGGGGAAGGCCTGATTTTTTATTGCCACAGAATCCACAGAAAACACGGAAGCGAATCCACCCGTCTGACACGGAGGATGCAATCCTGCAGCCGGTTTCCGTGGGTTCCGTGGGTTCTGTGGCAAACAAGGTTTTGACACCATGAAACGCATCCAGAAACTGCCCGACCACCTCGTCAACCAGATCGCCGCCGGCGAGGTGGTGGAGCGGCCGGCGTCGGCGCTGAAGGAAATCCTGGAAAACAGCCTTGATGCCGGCGCCGACCGCATCAGCGTCGACCTGGCGCAGGGCGGCATCAAGCTGATCCGCGTCACCGACAACGGCGGCGGCATCGCCGATGCCGACCTGCCGCTGGCGCTGGACCGCCACGCCACCAGCAAGATCGGCAGCCTCGACGATCTGGAAAACGTCGCCACCCTCGGCTTTCGCGGCGAAGGGCTGGCCAGCGTCGCCTCGGTGTCGCGGCTGACGCTGACCAGCCGCCCGCACGACGCCGAGCACGCGCACCAGATCGTCGCCATCGACGGCACCCTGCACCCGGTGGAGCCGGCCGCGCACGCGCCCGGCACCAGCGTCGAGATCGTCGACCTCTATTTCAACACCCCGGCACGACGCAAGTTCCTGAAGAGCGAGAACACCGAATACGCGCACTGCGAGGCCACCTTCGAACGCATCGCGCTGGCGCACCCGCAGGTCGAGTTCATCCTGCGCCACAACGGCAAGGTGGTGTGGCGCCTGCCGCAGCAGAGCCTGGCCGAACGCGTCGGCGCGCTCCTGGGCCGCGATTTCGTCGAGGCCTCGCTGCCGGTCGACACCGGCGCCGCCGGCCTGACGCTCTCCGGCTTTGTCGCCAGCCCGACCTACTCCAAGGCCAGCCGCGACGCGCAGTACTTCTACGTCAACGGCCGTTTCGTGCGCGACAAGATCGCGCAGCACGCGCTGCGCCAGGCCTACCGCGACGTGCTGCACCACGACCGCCATCCGGCCTACGCGCTGTTCTTCACGCTAGACCCGACCAACGTCGACGTCAACGTGCACCCGACCAAGATCGAGGTGCGCTTTCGCGAAAGCCAGGGCATCCACCAGTTCCTGTTCCACAGCATCCACAAGGCGCTGGCCAGCACCAGTGCCGGCGCCAGCCCGGCGGTGACGCTGGACGATGGCCAGCCGGCAGGCAATGACACGACTATTGTGGCCAACGTTGGCCGCAACGAGGACACACTCGCCGCCTTCGGCACGGCCGCCGCGGCCGCACGCGCAGGCGACAGCCCGCAGCGGATGCCGTTCCAGCAGCCGCGCTACGAACAGCAGACGATGCCGCTGCACGTGGCACGCGAGGCGATCGGCGGTTACCAGCGCCAGTTCGCCGGCCTGCGCGAGGAAGAACGCGGCCTGACGCCGCCGGTCAGCAGCACGACGACCGGCAGCCCCCTGCCCTCGCCGCTGGCTGCGGCCGATCTTGCCGCCCTGCCCGACGCCAGCGACGGCATCCCGCCGCTCGGTTTTGCGCTGGCGCAGCTGCACGGGGTGTACATCCTCAGCCAGTGCGAGGACGGCCTGATCGTGGTCGACATGCACGCCGCGCACGAGCGCATCGTCTACGAACGGCTGAAGAACGCGCTGGAACAAGACACGATCCCGATGCAGCCCCTGCTGCTGCCGGTGTCGTTTGCCGCCGACCGCTTCGAGGTCGCCACCGCGCACGAACACGGCGCCGAGATGCAGCGCCTCGGCATCGAGCTGGCGCCGCTGTCGCCGACGCAGATCGCGGTGCGCGGCGTGCCGGTGTGGCTGCAGGACGGCAACCCGGTGGAGCTGGCGCGCGCGGTGCTGAAGGACGTGCGCGAGATCGGCCTCAGCCAGGTGCTGACCGAGCGCCGCAACGAGCTGCTGGCCACCATGGCCTGCCACGGCGCGGTGCGCGCCAACCGCCAGCTGACCCTGACCGAGATGAACGCGCTGCTGCGCGACATGGAGGCCACCGAACGCTCCGGCCAGTGCAATCACGGCCGGCCGACGTGGTCGCGGCTGTCGATGCGCGACCTGGACAACCTGTTCATGCGCGGCCGCTAAGGCGCGCCTTCACGGAGTCCCCATGCTGCAACGTCGCGATCTGCCCGCCCTCAGCGCCGGCTTTGTCACCGTCCTCGTCGGCTACACCAGCTCGGCGGCCATCATCTTCGAGGCGGCGCGCAGCGCCGGCGCCAGCCAGGCGATGATCGCCTCGTGGCTGATGGCGCTGGGCATCGCGATGGGCATCACCTGCATCGGGCTGTCGCTGCGCTACAAGGTGCCGGTGGTAACCGCGTGGTCGACACCGGGTGCGGCGCTCTTGATCACCTCGCTGTCCGGCGTCAGCATGGCGGAGGCCATCGGCGCCTTCGTGTTCTCGGCGGCGCTGATCGTGCTCGCCGGCGTCACCGGCTGGTTCGAGAAGGCGCTCAACCGCATCCCGCTGCCGATGGCGGCGGCGATGCTGGCCGGCATCCTGGTCAAGTTCGGCATCAACGTGTTCGCCGCGATGCAGGGGGAGCTTACGCTGGTGCTGGCGATGTTCGTCGCCTACCTGCTGGCCAGGCGCCTGCTGCCGCGCTACGCCATCGTGCTGGTGCTGCTGCTCGGCTGCGTCATTGCGGCCAACCTTGGCCTGCTGCAGTTGGGCGAGGTCACGCTGGCGCTGGCCACACCGGTATGGACCACGCCGCAGTTCAACCCCGGCGTGCTGCTGGGCGTCGGCCTGCCGCTGTTCATGGTCACCATGGCGTCGCAGAACATCCCCGGCGTCGCCACCCTGCACGCCAACGGCTACCGGCCGCCGATCTCGGCGCTGATGACCGGCACCGGCGTGGTCAACCTGCTGCTGGCGCCGTTCGGCTGCTTCGCGGTGAACCTGGCGGCGATCACCGCCGCACTGTGCATGGGCCGCGATGCGCACGAAGACCCGGCGCGACGCTATCTGGCCAGCGTGGCGGCCGGTGCGTTCTACCTGCTGCTGGGGATTTTCGGCGCCACCGTCGGCGCGCTGTTCGCGGCCTTTCCCAAGGCGCTGGTGCTGGCCATCGCCGGGCTGGCGCTGTTCGGCACCATCGCCGGCGGCCTCGCCACCGCGATGAAGGACGACGCGATGCGCGAGCCGGCGCTGATCACCTTCCTGATTACCGCCTCCGGCGTGTCGCTGGCCGGCATCGGCTCCGCGTTCTGGGGGCTGGCAGGCGGCGTGCTGGCGCTGCTGATCCTCAACGCACGGCGCAAGGCCTGAGCCGGCCGGGCATCAATGGCTGGCGCTGACCTGCGCCAGCGTGCTGCCGAAATGGCGCAGGTAAAAGCCATCCAGCTCGCCGTTACCCTTCATCCGCAGCGCCTCACCATCCACCGCATCGCGCAACAGCTCAAGGCCGGGTCGGAAGCTGAACGGCTGTGCGACGCTGGCCACCACCGGCTGCAGGCGCCGGATCTTGCCATGCAATGCCGGATCGACATCCTGCAGCGCCACCGCGTCCTCGAAGATCACGTCCACGCGCCCGACCGCCAGCTGCCGCACCGCGGTGATGGAATCGTTGGCCGGCACGCGCTGCCAGTCGCGTTTCGCCGCGATGGCCGGCGGGTAATCGTAAACATCGACAAAGGCCACCTTCTGCGCACTGAAATGTGCCAGCCCCGGATAGTGGCGCAGCGGATTGTCGGCACGCACCCAGGCATTGAGCACCCAGTACACCAGCGGTTGCTGTGTCTGCAGCCACCCCGGCGGGCTACCCTCGGCAGTGGCAAAGGCCAGGATATCGACGCGCTGCTCCTTCATCAGCCGCAGGCAGGAGGCCGGCGCCATGAACAGGTAGCGGATGCGGTGCCCTTCCGCACGCGCGGCACGACCCAGCGCATCCACGGCCAGCCCCACCGGCTGACCCTGCGCATTCTGATAGATGAACGGCTGCCACGCCTCGGCGCACAAGGTGAAGACCGCGGCAGAAGCCGGGGCGGACAGGGTGATGGCGGCCAGCACCAGCAGTTTGCGGAACATGTGCGACTCCCAATGGCAACAAGCCCCAAGCGTAACAGCATGATGCATGCTTGGCCGCACCCACCAGCGGCAAAGCCGGCTTGTGCTCAGCGTGCGGCGTTGCTTGGCTGCAACAGCCACGCCGCCGCGGCCTGCGCGTGCAGCGCGGTGGTATCGAACAGCGGCAGAGCGGCCTCGCAGCCGTCCAGCAGCAGCGCGATCTCGGTGCAGCCGAGTATCACCGCCTCCGCCCCCGCCGCCTGCAGCGCGGCGATGATGTCGAGATAGCGCGCCCGCGACGCCGGCAGCACCTGGCCCTGGCACAGCTCGTCGAAGATCACGCGATGGATGTCCTCGCGCTCGGCCGCCGTTGGCAGCAGCACCTGCAGCCCGGCCGCCTGCAGCCGCTCGCGATAAAAATCCTGCTCCATGGTGAAGCGGGTGCCGAGCAGGCCGACGCGGCCAACCTTGGCCGCACGCAGCGCGGCGATGGTGGAGTCGGCGATGTGCAGCAGCGGAATGCCGGCCATCTCCGCCACCGGCGCCGCCACCTTGTGCATGGTGTTGCTGCAGATCAGCAGCGCGCCGGCGCCGGCCTGCGCGAGGCCACGGCCGGCCTCGCCCAGCAGCACGGCGGCCTGCGCCCAGTCGCCCTGGCGCTGCAGCTCGGCCAGCGGCGCGAAGTCGATACTGTGCAGCAGCAGCGGCGCCGAGTGCAGCCCGCCACGGGCGTCGCGCACCCGGCGATTGATCTGCGCGTAGTAGTGCGCGGTCGATTCCCAGCTCATGCCGCCCAACAGTCCCAGCAGTCGTCCCGTCATGTCATAGCACCCCGGCCAGTTGCAATTCGTCGTACAGCAGGTACAGCGCGGTCAGCGCCATCGAGAGCGCCATGATGCCATTGAACCAGCGCCGCGCCGCCGCTTGCGACAGATGGCGGCGCAAGGCCTCGCCCAGCCCGGCCCAGATGCAGATGCACGGGAAATTGATCAGTGCACAGGCCAGCGCCAGCAGCAGCGCGTGCGACAGCTGCGCCTGCAGCGGCAGGAACAGCAAGGCGGTGTTGATCACCATCACCCACGCCTTGGGGTTCACCCACTGGAAGGCGGCGGCGGCGACAAAGCCCATCGGCCGCACCAACTGCTTCGCCTGCGGCTCGCCCGCCAACCACACCTGCCACGACAGCCACAACAGGTAACTGCAGCCGGCCAGCGTCAGCAACAGGCGCCAGTCGTCCAGCCACGCCATCACCCAGCCCAGCAGCAGCGACACCAGCAGCACCTGCACGCCGTGGCCGATGCTGATGCCCAGCAGGTGCGGCACGCTGCGGCGAAAGCCGAAATTGACCCCCGATGCGGCCAACATCAGGTTGTTCGGCCCCGGCGTGATCGACATCAGCGACACGTAACTCAATAAAGGCAGACCCAGCATCACACGCTCCCGCAACAAGTAGTAGACCGCTTCATCGTAGCCAACAGCAGTTGCCGGATACAGTGCCAAGAATTTATTATTGTCATGGTGACAGTTGCAGCCTACCGGCAACTGTCACCCCCCGTTCTCCCGCCCACTGTCATGCCCGCGTTAGAACCCGTTCAAATCTCGCGCGCTCACGCGAAACAAGGCAACAACGACAGGGGAAGCGGAATTCAACGGGAGCACGCCGCATGCCGAAGGCGTACTCACCGTGTAACGTTCCACAAAGCACAGCAGCCATTGAACAGGTTCTTACGGAAAGCCGCCATGGATAGCACCACCCTGTACCAGCAACTCGCCGACGACCTGTCCGGCGCCATCAACCTGGGCACCCTGCCGCCCGGCTCGCGCCTGCCCTCGGTACGCAAGACCGCGCACAGCCGCCAGCTGTCGCTCAATACCGTGGTCGCCGCCTACCGCGTGCTGGAAGACCGCGGCCTGGTCGAGGCGCGGCCGCAGTCCGGCTACTACGTGCGCTCGCGGCTGCCGTCGCCGGCGCGCAGCAGCAGCCAGGCCGCCGGTCCGGCACAGGGCACCGACGGCGCGGTGCTGGACCTGATCGGCGCCGCGCTGAAGGCGCAGCAGACGCCGGGTTACATCGACATGGCGCTGGCCTGCCCGCGCGGCGGCGACTTCTACCCCGCCGCCAAGCTGGCGCGGCTGATGGGCCAGGTGCTGCGCAAGAACCCCGGCCTGGTCAGCAACTACGCGCTGCCGCCGGGCTCGGAACGGCTGCGCACCCAGATCGCGCGCCGCGGACTGGAGCTGGGCATGGCGCTGCAGGCCGACAACATCATCCTCACCCACGGCGCGATGGAGGCGCTGAACCTGGCGCTGCGCGCGGTGTGCCGCCCCGGCGACACCGTCGGCATCGAATCGCCGACCTACTTCAACCTGCTGCCGCTGTTCGCCAGCCTGGGGCTGAAGGCGCTGGAGATCCCCACCGATCCGCAATCCGGGCTGTCGCTGGAGGCGCTGGAGATGCTGCTGGCGGAAAAGCGCCTCAATGCCATCATCGCGATGCCCAATGTGCACAATCCGCTGGGCTGCAGCATGCCCACCGAACACAAGAAAAGGTTGGCCGCACTGGTGAACCGCTACCAGGTGCCGCTGATCGAGGATGCGCTGTACGCCGAACTACAGTTCGGCGACGCGCTGCAACCGGCGGTGAAGGCCTTCGACCAGGACGGCTGGGTGCTGGTCTGCGCCAGCTACACCAAGACGCTGGCGCCGGACTTCCGCGTCGGCTGGCTGGAAGGCGGCCGCTTCACCGAGGAATTGCGCAAGCTGAAATTCGCCACCTCCATCGCCGAGCCGCTGGTGCTGTGCGAGACGCTGGGCGCCTTCCTGGAGTCCGGCGGCTACGACCACCACCTGCGCGCGCTGAAGCGGCGCTACACGCTGCACATCGACAAGGTGCGCGCGCTGATCGCCGACCACTTCCCGGCCGGCACCCGCGCCACCCACCCAAGCGGCGGCTTCCTGGTCTGGGTGGAGCTGCCGGAGGGCTACGACACGGTGAAACTGTTCGACCTGGCGATCCAGCAGCGCATCAGCATCTCGCCGGGGCCGCTGTACTCGCCGAGCGGCCGCTACCGCAACGCGCTGCGGCTGTCCTGCTGCCAGCCGCTGGACGAGCGCTTTGTCAGCGCGCTGGTGCGGGTGGGTGAGCTGGCAAGTCAATGTGGCTAATACTGAGACAACATCTCCCTTACGGCATAACTGCCATTACAATCGAGGATACTGCAGCCAACCCTCAGGGAATTCCCGCATGCTCTATCACGGAACAATCAGTCGCTGGAACGACAACAAAGGCTTTGGTTTTATTACTCAAGACAATACCAAGGAAGAAATTTTCTTCCACATCTCTGATTGTCCACAGCATGGTGTACGGCCCAAGATCGGTTTTATTGTGTCCTATCAGCGTCAGCAGGCAACTAACGGCAAGATCTCTGCTAGACAGATACAGGGCAAGGCCTTCATTCCTCAGCCCAACCAGCCACGTGGACAAGCGCGCACCAACTCCCATCGTGGCAACTCAACTTCATCACGCAAGTCCCGCAACAACAGCCGGCTGCCTGGCATCGCGCTGATGCTGCTGGTAACTGCCGGCATCGCAGGTTATGCCAGCTTTTCAACACGCTCTTCTGCTACCGCAACAACATCCTCTGGCGAACCTGAGCTGTCTACCATAGCTGACAGCGCAACAAACTTCAGCTGCGATGGCCGCCAACATTGCTCGCAAATGCGGTCGCGTGAGGAAGCGTTGTTCTTCATCCAGCACTGCCCGGACACCAAGATGGACGGCGACAGCGATGGCGAGCCGTGCGAGTCGCAATTCGCCAACTGAGCCAACTCTCTCACATTCAAAGCACTGCGGCCAACCTTGTCACCAAGGTTGGCCGCAGTCACGTCCGGCGTGTGCCGGCGCTTACAGGTAACGCGCCTCCAGGTGCGCGCGGAAGTGCGCCGGGTTCAGCGCCTCGCCGGTGGCGCGGCGCACCAGCTCGGTGGTTTCCCAGCGGCTGGCCTGCGACCAGATGTTGGCGTCCAGCCAGCCCATCACCGGCGCCAGGTCGCCGGCGGCGATGCGCGCGTCCAGCTCCGGCTGCTGACGCCGCAGGGTGGCGAAATACTGCGCCGCGTACATGGCGCCCAGGGTGTAGCTGGGGAAGTAGCCGAAGCTGCCGTCGGTCCAGTGGATGTCCTGCAGGCAACCGTCGCGGTAGTTGCCACGGGTATCGACGCCGAGGTAGGCCATCATTTTTTCGTCCCACAGCGCCGGGATGTCGTCCGCCTCGATGTCGCCCTCGATCAGCGCGCGCTCGATCTCGAAGCGCAGGATCACGTGCGCCGGGTAGGTCAGCTCGTCGGCGTCGACGCGGATGAAGCCGGGGCGCACGCGGCTGTACATGCGCGCCAGGTTGGCCGCATCGAAGGCCGGCTGCTCGCCCAGGTGTTTCTTCACCAGCGGTGCGATCAGCTGCAGGAAGGCCGGGCTGCGCCCCAGCTGCATCTCGAACGACAGGCTCTGGCTTTCGTGGATGCCCATCGAGCGCGCCTGCCCCACCGGCAAATGCACCAGCTCGCGCGGCAGGCGTTGTTCGTAACGGGCATGGCCGGTTTCGTGCACGATGCCCATCATGCTCTGCATGAAGTCGTCATCGCGGTAGCGGGTGGTGATGCGCACGTCCTCGGCCACGCCGCCGCAGAACGGGTGCACCGATACGTCCAGCCGGCCGGCGTCGAAATCGAAGCCCAGGAGGCCCATGATCTCCACCCCCAGCGCGCGCTGGCTGTCCACCGCAAACGGCCCCTGCGCCGCGAGCAGCGTCTCGCCGGCCTGCTTGTCCATCACCTGGCGGATCAGCCCCGGCAGCCAGCTTTTCACGTCGCCGAAAATACGCTCCAGCTCGGCGCTGTTCATGCCCGGCTCGTACTTGTCCAGCAGTGCGTCGTAGCGTGACTTGCCGCTGGCGTCGGCCAGCAGCTGCGCCTCTTCGCGCGCCAGCTGCACCACCTCGCGGAAGTTGCCCAGAAAGCCCTGCCAGTCGCCTGCCTTGCGCTGTGCGCGCCACGCGTGTTCACAGCGGCTGCCGGCCAGCGCCTTGGCCTCGACCAGCCGCGCCGGCAACAGGTTGGCGTGCTGCCAGCTGCGGCGCATTTCGCGCAGCGAGGCGCGCTGCAATTCGCCCAGATCCTGCTGCCCGGCCTCGTCCAGCCAGCATTTGAGCTGCGGATCGGTCAGCAGGCCGTGCATCAGCAATTGCAGCTCGGCCATCGCCGCTCCGCGCGCCTCGTTGCCCTTGGGAGGCATCATCGCCGCCTGGTCCCAGCCGGCGATGGCGGCCAGGTGCTGGTAGCGGTACAAACGGGTAAAAACGGCAACGGCTTGCTGATAAGCTGGATTGGTCATTTCGTGGCTTTCTTGGAATATTCTGCCCGATGATGCCAGCACAAGCGGCAGCAATCAATCATCCTGCCACGCCAAAGCACACAAAAAACCTGCAACAATCAAACAAGCGTGGCCTTCTTCTGGCGCACGCCGGCGTTGGGAAAGGTCATCCAGTAGTAGAAAAACTCGCGGGAGATGGTAAGGAAGCTGTCGCGCGCGTAGCTGTCGGTGAGATGCATCAGCATGGCATCGACTGCGGTGCGGAAGCTGTCCGGATGATGCGTCTGGCCGTGCAGCAGGTACAGCAAGGGCTTGATCAGCCCGGTGCGCTCGGTCAGCACGTCCTCATCGGCCCCCAGCTCGTACAGCTTGCCCAGATAGATATCGAGTGATGGCGGGAAACAGGTGAAGTCCTCTGCCGTCATGCGCTGCTGCAGGTCGGCAAACGAGGCCAGTACCGGCAGGCGCACATGGTGGGTGGTAAAGCCGGCGCGGGTATTCATCTGCGCCAGCTGCTGCAGATCGCCAAGCCAGAAATAATAGTATTCGCGCGCCGCCGTCATCGCTGCCGGGCGGTCACCGGGCGGGCAGATCGACAGCAGCGCATTGACCGCACTGCGATAGACATCGCGGTTGCGCGGCTGGCCGCGCAGGATTTGCACCAGCCGGCGCAGGATGTTGCGGCGGAACAGCACCACCTCCACCGCTGCGCCTTTTTGTTCGATCAGGTTCAGGTACGCATCCAGCGCCCTGACAGCAATATCAGCCACGATGACAGCCTCATTTATGACAACTACAGCGCCAGATACAAGATTGGCCTTGTTACCGGTTCGGGCAACAAGGCCAAGCGCGCCAAGCATAGCGTATTTTCAGCGGTATTACTGATCGGTATCGATGGCGTCCGGCACGCCGGGCCGCCACCCTCCCATTATCGGAAACTTCCCCCTTGCGGCCAACCTTTGCGCCTCGCGCATTCAGCGCGGCGGGAAGGCGAGGCTAAGCCGGATATCGCGCCCGACCAGGCGCAGGTCGTTGACCGCCAGCGGTATCTTGTCATCGAGCGATGCCAGCGCCGGCCAGGCAAACAGGCCGCGTGCGGCGTCGCCGGCCAGATATGGCGCCAGGTACAGCACCGCCTCGTCCACCAGTCCGGCGGCAACCAGCTTGCCGTTCAGGCCAGCGCCCGCCTCCACCATCAGCTCGTTGATGCCGTCGGCAGCCAGGGTTTGCAGCAGCCGCGCCAGATCGACGCGACCATCATCCGCCGCACACAGCAGCAGCCTGACGCCACGCGCAAGATACGGTGCGTGCCGCACCGCATCACTCACTGCGGTGGCCAGCCAGGTCGGCGCCACGGCGGTATCGTAGATCGCGGCGTCCGGCGGCGTCTGCAGTGCGCCATCCACCACCACCCGTAGCGGCTGGCGCGCACACGCCACTTCGCGCACCGTCAGCTGCGGATTGTCGGCCAGCACCGTGCCGCTGCCGGTGAGGATGGCGCAGTTGGCCGCACGCAAGCGGTGCACGTCGCGGCGCGCGTCGGCACCGGTAATCCACTGGCTGACGCCATTGAGCAGCGCGGTCTTGCCGTCCAGCGTCGCCGCGCCCTTCAGCGTCACGAACGGGCGCTGCCGCGTCACCCGCGACAGAAAGCCGCGATGCACGCGCTCGGCCTCAGCCTGCAGGCAGCCGGCGGCGGCGGGGATGCCGGCGGCGTTGAGCATGGCGATGCCGCGGCCGGCGACCTCGTGGTAGGGATCGACCATCGCCGCCACCACGCGGCCAACCTTCTCCGCGATCAGCCGCCCGGCACACGGCGGGGTGCGGCCGTGGTGGCTGCACGGCTCCAGCGTCACGTAGGCGGTGGCGCCCACCGGGCTCAGTCCGCGCGCATAGCAGTCCTTGAGCGCCTGGATCTCGGCGTGGTCGCCGCCGACCTGCAGCGTGGCGCCCTCGCCGATGATGGCGCCGTCGCGGACCAGTACGCAGCCGACGCCGGGGTTGGGCGCCGCGCGGCGGGTGGCGGCCTCAGCCAGGCGCAGCGCCTGCTGCATGTGGCGGTGGTCTTCAGCCGTGAATACGGTCATCTGCAATTCCATGGCAATGCCGCCGCGAGCGGCGGCGACTCTCAGTCGCGCTTCTGTATTTCCTTGATCGCGTCGCTGAACTCGGCAATATCCTGGAAGCTCTTGTACACCGAGGCGAAGCGCACGTAGGCGACCTTGTCCAGCCGCGCCAGCTCGTTCATCACCATCTCGCCGATCTGGCGGCTCTGCACCTCGCGCTCGCCCAGCTGCAGCAGGCGCTGGCAGATGCGGTCTATCGCCTCGTCGACCAGCGGCGTGGACACCGGCCGCTTGTGCAGCGCGCGCAGGAAGCTGGTGCGCACCTTCTGCTCGTCGAACTCGGCACGGTGGCCGCCCGATTTCACCACCTGCGGCATGCGCACGTCGGCGGTCTCGAAGGTGGTGAAGCGCTTCTCGCAAGTCGCGCAGCGGCGACGGCGGCGGATGCTGGCACCGTCGTCGCTGACTCGCGAATCAACCACCTGGGTATCGGCACAGCCGCAAAACGGACATTTCATGGCTTTACAATCCTGCTGGTTTCAATAGCCTGATGTTATCAGCAATCGGCCCTGCCGCGCAGCCCGTGCCGCAGCGCAGCGTCAGCGGCCGGCTGTCAGCCACGGCCCGCCCGGCACCGCCATGCCGGCCCACGCTGCGGCCAACGTTGGCCGCATGAAAAAGGCGGCCCGCAGGCCGCTTTGCTGTCTACCGTCGGAAACGGTGACTTACTTCTTGCCGTACACCGGGAAACGGTGGCACAGCTCGGTGGCTTCCTTGGCCACGCGCGCCAGTACCGCTTCGTCGGTCGGGTTGTCCAGCACGTCGGCCACCAGGTTGGCGACGATGCGGGCTTCTTCTTCCTTGAAGCCGCGGGTGGTGATCGCCGGCGAACCGATACGGATGCCGGAGGTCACGAACGGGCTTTCCGGGTCGTTCGGGATCGCATTCTTGTTGACGGTGATGTGCGCCTTGCCCAGTGCGGCGTCGGCCACCTTGCCGGTCAGGCCCTTGGCGCGCAGGTCAACCAGGAACACATGGCTCTCGGTGCGGCCGGATACGATGCGCAGACCGCGCTCGGTCAGGGTCTTGGCCATCGCGTCGGCATTCTTCAGCACCTGCTGCTGGTAGGCCTTGAATTCCGGGGTCAGCGCTTCCTTGAACGCTACCGCCTTGCCGGCGATGACGTGCATCAGCGGGCCGCCCTGCAGGGTCGGGAACACGTTGCTGTTCAGCGACTTCTCGAACTCGGCACGGGCCAGGATCAGGCCGCCACGCGGACCGCGCAGGGTCTTGTGGGTGGTGGAGGTCACGAAGTCGGCGTGCGGCACCGGGTTCGGGTATACACCGGCAGCGATCAGGCCGGCGTAGTGCGCCATGTCGACCATGAAGTAGGCGCCGCATTTCTTGGCGATCTGGCCCATGCGCTCGAAGTCGAAGCGCAGCGCGAAGGCGGAGGCGCCGCCGATGATCAGCTTCGGCTTGGTTTCCATCGCTACGCGCTCCATGTCGTCGTAGTCGATCTCTTCGTTCTCGTTCAGGCCGTAGGCGACGATGTTGAACAGCTTACCGGACAGGTTGGCCGAAGAGCCGTGGGTCAGGTGACCGCCGTGGCCCAGGTTCATGCCCATCACGGTATCGCCCGGCTTCAGGATGGAGAAGTACACCGCCTGGTTGGCCTGCGAGCCGGAGTGCGGCTGCACGTTGGCGTATTCGGCACCGAACAGCTGCTTGACGCGGTCGATGGCCAGTTGCTCGACGATGTCAACATGCTCGCAACCGCCGTAGAAGCGCTTGCCCGGGTAGCCTTCGGCATACTTGTTGGTCAGCTGCGAGCCCTGGGCTTCCATCACGGCCGGGCTGGTGTAGTTCTCGGACGCGATCAGCTCGATATGGTCTTCCTGGCGCTGGACTTCCGCATCAATCGCAGCTGCAAGTTCCGGGTCAAACT
Source organism: Vogesella fluminis (assembly GCF_014652335.1). Classification (GTDB taxonomy): domain Bacteria; phylum Pseudomonadota; class Gammaproteobacteria; order Burkholderiales; family Chromobacteriaceae; genus Vogesella; species Vogesella fluminis. Next base: position 73,589 of record NZ_BMYP01000005.1, read on the forward strand.
GGGCAATTTTCAGATCAGCAAACATCGTTGACTCTTCCATCTGGAGGGTTTGAACTAAAAGGCAGTGTTGGCGTTTAACCTGTCGCGCGGCGGCGCCAGGGCAAACGTCAACACTGCAAGGCGGCTATTTTACCTCATCCGGCGCGGCGCCGTGATGAACAAATGGCAGGAACAGCATGAAAGCGTTTCATGCCGGGCCTGCCATTTCAAGGGCTTATTGCAGGATTGCCGGCTGCGGCGGCCAGTCGTCGGCGGTAAAGAACAGCGGAATACCGTCGCGGCTTTCCGGCTGCACCCCGTCCACCACGCGCACGTCGCCGACCTGGCACTCCGCCATCAGCAGGCGGAAGTTGGTCTCGATCTGCGCCACGTCGTCCTGTGCCGCCAGCGGCCACACGAAGCCGCCCCAGTCCTTCTCGTTGCCGGTGGCCGACACGGTGATGTGCAGCTCACCGTTGTCGTGCGCCGACATGATCGCCACCGGTTCCTGGCCCAGGTCGCGCAGCTGGCGGATCTGGGTGCTGGCAAATACCTGCAGCGCGACTTCGAGACGCGCAAAGTTGGCCGCAACGATGGCCTGCATCAGCGGCATCGGCGGACGCGGGATCGGGAACAGGGTCACGCCCTCGGTCTTCAGCTGTTCGCCGATGAACTTCATCACCGGCACACCCCAGGCGCCGACATTGCCGCCCAGTTTCACCGGCGGCTCGGCCCCCTCTTCGCGGATCGCCACGCCGACCAGGTAGCGCAGGAACACGCCCTCGTCCTTGGCCACGATCGGCGCCGCCGGCAACTCCAGCGGCAGGCCGCGCGCGGCGTCCACCAGCTGGCGGGTGTAGCGGTAGATCTGCGCGGAATGGATGCCGATCACGCTGTCCGGATGCAGCAGCTTGCCGGACAGGAACACCTCGGCGCCGTCGGCAAACAGGCCGTGCAGGCGGAACAGGGCATTAAGGGTATCGACGTCGGCGATGCGCTCCGGCAGCGTGGCCTTGCCCTTGCTGCCGATCACCAGCACCAGCGGCACGGCGAAGATCACCGCATGGCGGCCGCTGTCCGGACGCTCGGCGGCATCGCGCAGCGCGTTCCACAACTCGCGGTAGATCTGTTGCGAGGTCACCATCGCCAGCGCAACGGACAGCGATAACAGCTCCTCGCGCTCCAGCATCCCGGCGAGGGCCGTGCGCAACGATGCACGGCATGCCGCACGCTCGTCCTCGCCACCCGCATTCACGACTGCCTGCGTGTAGTGGATCAACATGTTGGAGGGAGAAGATTCGGGATACTGACGCGGATCGGGCAACTGCAGGGAAATATCGTTCATCACTGGCAACCGGACATAGCTGGCAAAGACGATATTGTGGCACAGCTTGGTGTGATGCGCCGCACCAAGCACAACAAGCAAGCGCTAGATTTTCACTTTCCAACATGCATTGTGTTCAAAGCGCGACAGAATGTTATATTTTTTGCGGTATTGCAGATTGTATACATTGACAGCTACAAGGGCGATCCGGATAATCCGTACTCGTTGGGATGCAGCAATTGCTTCTTGATAGTTTCTCCTCTATTTCTCCTTTGTAGACTTGGCGCGGGCGTAAAACCCCGCGCAATTTTTTTGCCTGTTTCATTCCCCATAATAATCAATTACTTGCCACCACGCCCGGCAAGTGACACTTCCTGCCTTGCCGCGTGTATCCCGTCAATGTCCGCTGCCTTCAACAGAAGGCCGTTCCATGCCCGCCACCCGGTTCCGCCTGCTGCGCCACAGCACTCGGAAATGAACATGAAAAGTTCGATTTCAATTAAAAATGAACAAAAAAACCGCGCCAGCTTGCGCGGCGCGGCCAAGTCAATGTGAAACAATCAGAGGAGAAAACGTCAGGACGACGCTTGCTATGTCTTGGTCACGCCTGCCCGCAAAAAGTTCTGCCGGATGCCGTTTTATTTTCCGGCCCGCCGGCAGGCCGGCCATCCCCGGCGTGCGGCACTGGCGCGGCAGCGTGGCGTGAGCCACGGTCAGCTTATTCATTTACTGAATAACTAATCTCTTAAAACATCTAAGCGGTTATAAACCCTTCGGTTAGCATGGCTGTCTGATCACGATTTGGCAGAAAGCGGACAGCATGGACCCGGGTTACATCATTGCAGGCCTGGCAGTAGGCTTCATCGTCGGCCTGACCGGCGTCGGCGGCGGTTCGCTGATGACGCCCATCCTGCTGTGGTTCGGCATCAATCCGGCTACCGCCGTCGGCACCGATCTGCTGTACGCCTGTATCACCAAGACAGGTGGCGTGTGGGTGCACCACAAGCACAAGCACATCGACTGGCACATCACCAGGCTGCTGGCGATCGGCAGCGTGCCGGCATCGCTGCTGACCGTGATCGTGCTGCACTACCTGCAGCTGGATACCCAGGCCGCCAACAGCCTGATCAAGGTGATGCTCGGCTTCGCGCTGATCCTCACCGCACTGGCGATCCTGTTCAAGCCATGGATACTGAGCCAGATTTCCCGCTTCATGCCGGTACGGCCGGAGGGCTATATCCCGGCAGGGGCCACCGTGTTTACCGGCGTGGTGCTGGGCGTGATCGTTACGCTCAGCTCGATCGGAGCCGGTGCGCTGGGCACGCTGGCCATTTTCGCGCTGTACCCGCTGCTGCCGACCGCACGCCTGGTGGGCACCGAGATCGCCCACGCGGTGCCGCTGACCCTGGTCGCCGGCCTGGGCCACGCCAGCATGGGCAATATGGACTACGGCCTGCTGGCGCAACTGCTGATCGGCTCACTGCCCGGCATCTGGCTCGGCAGCCACTTGACCCGCCGCGTCGCCGAGCGCTGGCTGCGTCCGGCACTGGCGCTGATGATGGCACTGATCGGCGCCAAGCTGGTGCTGTAAGAACCTGTTTTGCTTGATGCCATTGCGGCCAACCTTGGGTTCAAGGTTGGCCGCAATGGCATGGCCGGAGTGCATTACCGGCCTGGTATCCAGGGCTGTCATCTCCAGCAACAACTTCAGCCGTGCCCGCGATGAGCGGCTGATGGCCGACGAGGCGGCGCGCGACGCGCAGAATGTCGACAAACTGCAGCCGGGGCGGCCAGACTACCTGATCGGCATCTGCGAAAGCATCACCGTGCTCAATCACGGCGAACTGGAAGAAACCGGCATCCTCGCCAGCAACCTGACCTGTATCGCACTGCCCTATACCCTGCGTTCGCAGGCACTGCTGCAGCAACTCAATGCCCATATCCCCGAGCTGCCGGACAAGGCGCGTGCGCCGTAAACGCCCGCCCGCTCACCTCCCGGCGCCGGCCAACTGCGGGCGGCGCGCCGCCTGGCGGATCAGCCGGTTCAGGCGCACCACCGCCAGCACGCACATCAGCGCACCCAGCGCCAGCGTCAGCCGCGTGTCCAGCAGCGTCAGCAGGCCGCCGATCACCGCGATCAGCACATTGCTGATGCAGAAGATGGTCGACAGCAGCCCCATCACGCTGCCCTGGCCGTGGTGCTCGAAACGCTCCGCGCACCAGCTGGGCAGCACCGCGTTGTAGATCGCCAGCGGCAGCCCCAGCAACACCACCAGTACCACGCCGGGGCCGTCCGGCAACAGCGACAGCAGCAACAGCCCCAGCGCGAAGACCACCGCCGACTGGCGCGCCTGGCGCAGCGGATCATGGTGCAGGCCGCGCTTGCCGGACACGGTGCTGGCCAGCGACATCATCAGGCACAGCCCGGCGGTGACCCAGGCAATGCCGCTGCTGCCGAGGCCGGCAAACTCCACCAGCCACAGCGGATAGAACTCGTAAAAGGCGTTCACCCCCAGCGCAAACAGCAGCTGCATCCAGAACAGCCCGGCCAGCAGCGCATCCTGCTGCAACAACCGGAACGCCTGCTGCTGCCGCACCGTCTGCCACAGCGACACGCCCTGCAAGCCGGCGGCGCGACCGGTTTCCGGCAGCACCCACAGCAGGATCGCCAGACACGGCAGCAGCGTCAGCGCGCCGATCAGGAACGGCACCGGTTCGCCCAGCGGCAGGGTGAAACCGCCTATCATCGGCCCCACCAGCCAGCCCATGTACAGCACCGCGTTGAGGATGGCGAAGCTGCGGGTGCGATCCAGCTGCGGGTGCAGATCGGCGACGATGGCGCGCGCCACCGCGACATTGCCCTCGGTCAGACCGGTGAGGAAACGCGCGAACACGAACAGCGGATACCAGCGCAAATCCAGCGCCCACGCGGTCAGCAGGTAGCCGAGCAGGGTCAGCGACAGCGTGCTGAGCAGCACGCGGCGCCGGCCGAGGCGATCGGACAGCGCGCCGATGAAGGTGCTGCCGATCAGGATGCCCAGCGGGTTGGCGGCCAGCGCCATGCCCAGCAGCAGCTTGGGCGGCAGGCCGGCAAAGTGGTTGAAACCGTCGGCGGCGGCATCGACGAAGATCGGCGCCAGGATCGGGTACGGCATCGCCACCCCGGCGGTACTCATCAACGCCACCAGACAGATGGCCAGCAGGATCAGGCGCAGATGCGCCACGCCGGAGGGCATTACGGGAAGAGCCATGCTTGTTTATCCAGGAAACGGCCCACCCGCCGCGGCAGCGCGCCGCCGGCATCAGGCCAAACGCATAGCATATCGCCGGTACGGCCATACCCAAACCGCTTTGTTGCGCGCGCGGCGCGGGCGGCTTGCGGCCAACCTTGTGCCGATCCTGTCGAGCAGCCATTCCGCCAGGACAAAAAAATGAAAAGGTTGGCCGCAACACTGCGGCCAACCTTGTTCTCCCCCTCGTGCCGGTTAGCGCCCGGCGGCCAAGCCCCCTCTCGCGCAGAGGACCATGACCACAATTCTCTCCTTACTCAGAACGTGTTCACGATCTCGCGAGCCAGAGCGAGACAAGGCGAAAACGCCTGAGGAAGCGGAGTTTACAAGTAGTAAATGAGCATTCCGAAGGTGTTTTCAACGCCGTATCGCCGACGCGCAGCCGATCGCGAACACGTTCTCAGACATCGACCACCAGTTTGCTGCTGCTCAGCAGATTGCTGATGATGGCCTGATCGTCGGCGCCGGCCAGCTGGATACCCTCCAGCACGATGGACTGCGCCACCGCCGTGCCGGCCCCGGCGGAGTGAACCGCGATGGTGGTATTGCCACTGGCGTAACTGAAATCCAGATACGCATCCAGCGATCCCGCATTGGCATGCTCGCCCTGCAGCAGGTCGAGCAGGTCCAGCTTGTCGCCAGCCCCCCAATCCTTGACAGTGTCGGTGTAAGGCCCGCCGGCAATGTCGGCCAGCGACCAGACGAAGGTGTCGCTGCCCGTGCCGCCGGTCAGCTCATCGTTGCCGCTACCACCGCGCAGCATGTCGCTGTCACCATTGCCGAACAGCTTGTCGTTGCCGGCACCGCCAAACAGCTGGTCGGCCTTCTCGGCACCGGTGCCGGTATCGCCTGTCAGCGTGTCATCGCCGCCATCGCCGAAGAGCACATCCGCCTGCCCTCCACCGATCAGGCTCTCGCCCCCGCTACCGCCATCCAGATAGTCTGTCTGATTGCTGCCGATCAGCCCGGTAGTCACGTTCTTGACCTCGACATACAGGGTGGTGGTCACCGGAGCCGCAATCCCGTCGCTGACCGCCACCTCCAGCGCATAGCCCCGGGCACCGCCACCACCCGGAATCAGCGCCGCCGACTCGTAATCGAGCAGCGACAGATCCTTGACCGATACCGCGCCGCCGGCCGAAATCTGGAACGCCCCGCCGGATGCATCCGACAGCAGGCTATAGCTCAAGGCATTGCCATCGGCATCACTGGCCAGGACACTGCCCAGCAGCGCGGAGGCAAAACCGGTCGGGTTTGTTGCCGAGTTCAGCAAATGTTCGAACATGCTGACCAGCACGCCACTGCTGAGGAATTGCGGCGCCGAGTTATCGGTCGCGCCCTGGATCGAGACCGTGATGGTCTGCTGCGCCGTGCCATCGTAGGACTTCACCAGCAGCGTGTCGTAGACCGTGGTGCCGGTATTCAGCGCCTGGGTGGCCGCCCTGTTGTTGTCCAGCTGATAGCTCCACACCCCGCTGCCGGTATCCAGCGTGAAGCTGCCGTACACCCCGTCCAGGCTGTCCGGTTGCTGGAACACCGCCTCGCCGTCATCGACATCGCTAAGCAGCAGCACCCCGCCGGTAGTCGGCACGCCGGCAGCGGCGGCGGTGGCCTCTTGCACGCTGCCACTGCTAGTCCCCGTGATGCTCGCCAGATCATTGGTACCGGTGACGGTGACATCCACCGTGCTGCTCGATGTCGCGCCGAACTGGTCGGTCATGGTGTAGCTGAGGGTGACGTGTACCACCGCATCCTTGGCCAGGTGGTCGAAGTCGGTCCCCGGATCGAATTGCAGCTGGCCGCCGACCACGCTGGCGCTGCCCATGCCGGCCGGTGCGCTGGCGCTGACCAGACTCAGCACGTGACCGTCGTCGACGTCGGTGTCGTTGCCCAGCACGTCGATGGTGAGCAGCTGGTTTTCGGTACCGTCGGCCGTATCGGCGACCGCCAGCGGTGCATCGTTGGTGCCGGTGATGGTAATGGTCGCGGTCTGCGCCACGCTGGCACCATGAACGTCCTCCACGAAGTAGCTGACGGTGATGACTTCGGTTGCGCCGGCGGCCAGGTGGTCAAAAGCGCTGCCATCGGCATCGACCAGCAGCTTGTTGCCGGCCTGCGTCAAACCGGCGGGCAGCGTGCCCGAAGGCGCACCGCCGTTGACGCTGAAGCTCAGTCCGCTGGCCTGCAGGGTGGCGGTCTCGCCAGTATCGATGTCGCTGGCACCCTGCAGCAGGTCGACCTCAAAGTCAGCATCACCTTCGTAGCCGCCAGCGGCGACGGCAGAGCTGACACGCGGGCCGTCGTTGCTGCCGACCACCGTTACGCTTACCGTGGCGTAGCTGATGGTGCCGTTGCCCAGCTGGATGGCGTAGACAAAAGAATCCCGTAGCTCACCGCCTTCTGCCAGCGAGTCGGGCGCTTCGGCAAACTTGAACTCGATCTTGCCGGCGTTGATGCGGATCTGGTTGTCGCCCAGCGTGGTTTCCCAGCTGGTGGTGACATTGCTCGTCAGCAGGTCGGTCAGCGCACCGCTGCCATCATCAATGGAGTACAGCCTCTTCGCGTTGCCGCCCAGATCATTGCTCATCACATTCAGGGTCAGCACGTTGCTGCTGCTGTCGTAGTTACTGGCCGCCAGCAGTTCATCCTCGGCGTACCAGTAGTAATCGTCACCGGCTTGCGGTGTCTTGGTGTAGGAAACGCTGCTGATGGCCATGATGTTCTCCCTGAATGATCTGCGCTGGCCGGATGACGAGCGCGCCGCTTGCGCATGCGGGCCAGTGCGGTGGAATCGGTGGCATGAGCGGCGGCGGGCTTGCGGCCAACCTTGCCCGGATGGGCATACAGAATGCGCCCGGCGCATCAGGCTGGCGGCATGGCGCAGAGGCACCGGAACCGGTCATGACATAGGAAGTGTAGTAAGCGCGACTTTTTAATCTACGGGAGAAACATCCCGTTATTGGCAGGAGCAAGCTCTGGAATGGCCTGGAGAGAACTCCCGCAAGGCGGCAGCAGCAGCTCAGGCGGGCAGCAGCAGGCCGTGCTGCAACACGTAGCCGAGCAGACCGTGGCGATTGCTCACCCCGAACTTCTTGTAAATTACCGTCAGATGGTTACGAAGGGTGCTCTCGCTGATGTGCAGCTTGCCGGCGATCAGCTTGGCCGGCTCGCCGCTGTTGGCCATCAGGATGGCGACGATCTTCTTTTCCTGCTCGCTCAGTGGCGGCGGCACGACACTGGCGGCGTCCGGCAGCGGCATGCCGCCATGGCGCGACAGCGCACCGAAGATGCGCCCGGTGGCGTCGCGGTCCAGCCACAGCTGGCCGTGGCGGACCTTCTCGATCGCGGTGAGCAGCTGCGCGGTATCCGTATCCCGCGTCAGCAGGCCGCGGGCGCCGAGCATGATGGCGCGATCCTGCAGCGCCCGTTCCTGCTGCCGCGTCAGCAACAGCACCTTGCCGCCGCGCGCGGCCAGCGCCCGGATCAGCGCCAGGGCCGGGGCGGCGTCGCCATCCAGATCCAGCAGTACGACATCGCTGTCGGCGGCGGCCAGCGCATCCAGCGGCGGCGGCGTGGCCGCGGCGGTACCGGCCAGCACCAGCCGTGGCGCCTGCGCCGCCAGCAGGGTGGCCAGCGCCGCCAGCAGCAGCGGAAAATCGCTGATCGCGAATACCCGCAGCGGGGTATCCGCACCGTCTGCCGCCAGGCTCTGCTGCATCTGCATCGTCATCGTCGCCCCCGTTCGCTGTCACGCCGTGCGGCGTGCCTGCTTCAGCTTATGCCAAAACGGCAGCGCCTCCACCGCAAAGCGTTGCCTGGCGGCCTTGCGCCACAGGAAGCCAGCAGCGTCACACAAGCTGTACACGATTAATATTTGTTAGCAAATGCCGGCTATCTGACGGCAATGGCTTCGATTATGCTGAATCAGGACTGGCCATTGGCGTAGCTGACGGCACCACGGCGTACCGTATCCGCAGCACCGCGGGTAGCGGATAGCGGCCCTTGATCCCGGTGTCGTGATACATGGCTGCCCGCCACCACCATAAGGAGAACCATCATGAAAACCATCCTGTTCGCCCTGATCGCCGCCGGCAGCCTGTCAGCCTGTGTGGTGCAGCCAGCACGCGTCAAGTTGCGTGCTCCCATCGTGCTGGAGCCGGTCGTGATCGAGCCGGCTTACGACCACCATCACCACCGCCACGGCGGCTTCTGCCCGCCGGGCCAGGCAATGAAGGGCCGTTGCTAAAGGTTGGCCGCAACGCTGGCCTGAATGGTGAAGCCACAAAACAACACCGCCCCCGATGATTCCGGGGGCGGTGCTGTGTCAGGGAGTGGCCATTGGCCTTGTCAGCGGCTCAGTTGCCGCTACGCTCAGCCGCAGGCGCCGACGTGGCCGCAGGCGGTGCAGAATTCGCAGCCGTCCTTCTTGATCAGCGCGCGGTTGCCGCATTCCGGGCAGGCCTTGCCCGCCATCGGCGCCGTCGCCACGTTCACCACCGCGCTTTCAAACAGGTCACCCTGCTCCGGTACCATGACGCCCATGTCTTCCACCGGCACCCCATCCTCGCTGAGGATGCCGAGCATGGCGTAGCGGTGGATCACCAGCCGCGCGAGGTAGGCTTCGGTCGATGGCCAGCTCTGCGATTTGTCGCTGCCCGGGGTACGGGCGAAGAAGTCGGCCTGCGGCTCGGCGTAGGAGAGCAGCTTGCGCAGCTTCATGCCGATCCATGCCGGATCGATCACGCGCATGTCGAGGCTGAGCATCTTGCACAGGCCGTCCAGCTCGCGCGGGTAGTGGCCGGCCAGCCACATCGAGTATGGCCGGCGCTGGCCGTTGGGCAGCACCAGCTCCTTGACGAACAGCACGAAATCATCGCCAGTCTGCGGATTGCTGACATCCACCGACCAGCTGATGGTGCCGTCGGTACCGGATTTCGGTTCCTTGCGCGCAAACAGCGCGTCCATCACCGGCGTGGCATCGCCTGCGGCCAACGTCAGCGCGCCCAGCTGCTCGACACGGTATTTCACCACCCGGCCCAGTGCGGCGGCGGCGGCACTGCTACCTACCGGGCCGTCGCCCAGCTCGGCGCGGTAGTGGCGGTCGCCGCGGGTGGCGGCCAGTGCGTCCAGCTTGGCGGCAAGCCAAGCGCGGTCGCGACAGCGCATGTCCATCGACAGCGTCTTGGCAATGGCGCCCAGGCCGCGCGGCACGTCGCCGTTGACCCAGCACTCGAACGGCAATGCGGCATCGCCCGTGTTCTGGCCATCGATATGGCCGACCATCACCGCAAAGTCGCCCTCTTCGCCTTCCACCATGAAGGTCCACGACGGGTTGCCGTGCTTCAGGCGTGGCCGGTTCGGCCATTTCAGGCTGGCCAGAGCGGGACTGGGCGCGGTGTTGAGGGTGATGCGGCGGTCCGGGTCGTTCTGGTTGCCCAAGTCCTGCGGCAGCTGCTGGCTGGCGGCCGGTGTCGGCTCAATCGACAGCACCGAACCGAGCACGCTGTTGGGGCGGTAGGTGGTGATGCCCTTCAGCCCGGCGCGCCACGCCTCCAGGTACAGCGTTTCAAAGTCGGCAAACGGGTAGTCGGCCGGCACGTTGACGGTCTTGGAGATGGCGGTGTCGATGTACGGCGCCACCGCCGCCACCATGCGCATGTGGTCGAGCGCGCTCATCTGCAGCGCGCTGACGAAGTACTCCGGCAGCGCATTGGTGTCGCCGCCCTGCATGCGGTAGACGCGGTAGGCGTGGTCCTCGACCAGGTATTCCTGCTGCGTGCCGTCGGCCATGCGCTTCTTGCGGGTGTAGTACCAGCTGAACGGCGGTTCGATGCCGTTGGAGGCGTTGTCGGCAAACGCCAGCGAGATGGTGCCGGTCGGCGCGATGGACAGCAGGTGCGAGTTGCGGATGCCGTGCTTGCGAATGCGCGCCTTGATCTTGTCCGGCAGGCGGCTGGCGCAGTGCGGCGCCGCCAGGTATTTATCGGCGTCGAACAGCGGGAAGGCGCCCTTCTCGATGGCCAGATCCACCGACGCATCGTAGGCGGCGTCGCGCATGTGCTCGGAGATGCTTGCGGCCAACCTGCGGCCTTCCTCGCTGTCGTAGCGTACCTTGAGCATGATCAGCGCGTCGCCAAGGCCGGTGAAGCCGAGGCCGACACGACGCTTGCTCTGCGCCTCGCGCTGCTGCTCCGCCAGCGGCCACACGGTAAGATCCAGCACGTTGTCCAGCATGCGGATCGAGGTGCGCACCACCTTCTCGAAGGCCTTGAAATCAAAGCTTGGCGCCTCGCCGAACGGCTGGCGCACGAACTTGCACAGGTTGACGGAGCCGAGGTCGCAGCAGCCGTAATCCGGCAGCGGCTGCTCGCCGCACGGATTGGTGGACTCGATCACCTCGCAGTACGACAGATTGTTGTCGGCGTTGATTTTGGACATGAACAGCACGCCCGGTTCGGCGTGGTCATAGGTCGAGGCCATGATCTGCTGCCACAAGTCGCGGGCACGCACGCTACGGTACACCCACAGTCCGTCCTCGCGCTGGTAGCTGTCGGGGAATGCCTCGCTGGCCGGTGCCACCGCATGGGTCAGCTGCCAGTCGCTGTCGCTATCCACCGCCTGCATGAAGGCATCGGACACGCCCACCGACATGTTGAAGTTGGCCAGGTCGCCGCCGTCCTTGGCGTGGATGAAGGCTTCGATGTCCGGGTGGCTCACGTCCAGCACCCCCATCTGCGCGCCGCGACGCGCGCCGGCGGATTCCACCGTCTCGCAGCTGCGATCGAACACGCGCATGTACGATACCGGGCCGGAGGCGCGGCTGTTGGTGCCCTTCACCCGTGCGCCCTTGGGGCGGATACGGCTGAAGTTGTAGCCGACGCCGCCGCCGCGACGCATGGTCTCGGCCGACTGCAGCAGTGCCTCATAAATGCCGACCTTGCCGTTTTCGGACTCGGACACAGCATCGCCCACCGGCTGCACGAAGCAGTTGATCAGCGTGGCCTTGAGATCGGTGCCGGCGGCAGAGTTGATGCGGCCGCCGGGAATGAAACCGCCATCCAGTGCCTCGTAGAACAACGGGGCAAAACGCTGCGGGTCCTGCTCCAGTCCGGCCAGGGCCTGCGCCACGCGCTGGCGTACTTCGCTGACCGACTGCTCACCGTTCTTGGTATATTTCTCCAGCAGTACCTCGCGTGAAATATCCTGTTCCGCAAACGTTATGCTGTTTTCCCGGTTCATGCCGCCCCCGCTAGATGTGGTGTCTAAAAAAAAGGATTATAGCTACATATAGCGTGGAGTGGTTAGGGTCTGTTGACGTTTCGTTTATGGATCCCGTTTGGGTCAAAGCCCGCAGGACCGGGCATTTCTTTCACCCGGCGCGGCCGCAAGCGAAACATCAACAGACCCCGGGTGCGAAATCGCCCTTCCCGGAGCGGGAGCAGCCGCCCGGCGTGGCCGGCGGCAGTACGGCAACTGCACTCCCCGCCGATCAAGGCCTTGCGGCCAACCTTGCAGCAAGGTTGGCCGCAAGCACGCATGTGCGCCCTTGAACAGGTTCTTATTCCAGCTTCAGCAGCAGCGGCACGCCATCCTTGTCAGCCTTCACCTTGTCCGGCTCCAGCACGCTGATGCGGTCTGCCAGCGCCGGTTGCGCCGCTAGCAGCAGCTGCCGCGCCGCATTGCCGCGCGCGGTGGCCAGCGCCCGCAAGGCTGCATCGTCGATCTTCTGCGCCGCCAGCAGTTCGCCGCGCATCGCCTGCGCCCGCTCGGCGGTATCCTTCTCGCTGGCGACGCGCTTGAGCCAGGCGAAACGGCCGAACTGCTGCGCGTAGCCGTCGCCCACCGCCTTGCGGATCGCCGGATCGCCCATGTCCGGCAGCGGCAGCGGCTCGTCGGCCTGCAGCCGGTAGGCGGCGCGCTTCAGGATGTCGCTGTCGACGCGGTAGCGCGCGAGCTCGCGGCTGTCCTGCTCGGCGTCATAGCCACCGCCGATGGCCAGCGCCAGCTTCGGCCGTTTGGCCAGCAAGTCCGCCAGCTTGGCCAGCTTCTCGCGCTCCGGCGGCGGAATGCGGTCATCGCCGGCATCGGCATAGATCTCGTCGAAGCCCTCGCCGCTGAACAGCGCGCGGAATGGCGCGGTGACGATCTTGACCACAATGTTGCGCAACGCCTGCCACACCAGGTGGCCGTAGGAGAAGTCCGGCGCATCGAGGCTGCCGGCCACCGGCAGCGCGAGGTCGATGCGGCCGTCGCTGTCTTCCAGCAACGCCACCGCGAGGCGCAGCGGCAGGCGGGTGCCGTCGTAGTCGGCGACCTCCTCACCCAGCCGGATGTGGTCGATCACCACGCGGTTGTCGCCCTGCAGCTGGCGGTTTTTCAGCAGGTAGCGCAGCTCGGTGGTCAGCCGGCCGTCGGTGATCTGCCAGCCAGCAAAGGTCATCGAGTAGGGGTTGAGGCTGGAGAGCGGAATGTTGCGGAAGTTCAGCGCCATGTCGAGGTCGTCGCTCACCGCCAGCGGCGACAGCGCGCCGCGGATGCGCACGTCGCCGAACTGGTCGACGCGGCCGTCCAGCGTCACCGTGCCGCGACGGCCGGGCCGGCTGGACAGGCCCAGCACGGTACCGGACAGCGAGTGGATGCGGGTGGCGAAGCTGGGCTGCAACCCCAGATCGGCAAAGTCCATGCGCGCATTGCGCACGCGGATGGCGCGCACCTCGACCACCGGCGCGGCACTGCTCTTGCCCGCAGCCGCCGGCCTGGCGGGCTGCGCGCTCGCCGGCTGCGGCTTCATCAGGTGGGCGAAGTTGGGCACCCGCTTTTCATCGAGGATGAAACGCAGCTGCGGCGACACCAGCCGCACGTCGGCAAGGTTCACCCGCTCCGGCTGCGCCTTGATGCCGGACACCGCCAGCTGCTGCCAGCCCAGCAGCACCTCGCGCCGCCCCGGTTCGTACAATGCCAGCTTGTCCAGCGCCGCCTTGCCGTCGGCCTGCCAGCGACTGCCGGCCAGCGCAAAGCCCAGATCGGCCGACAGCTCGCCGCCGCCAAAACGCAGCGCCGTCTGCTCCAGCACGTACGGCGCCACCCCGCGCAGCGGCAGGCGGCGGGCCTGCAACCGGCCCTTGATGTCCTGCAGGTTGGCCGCAAGCGTGGCATCCAGCTGCAGCTTGCCCGGCCCCAGCGCCGCCGCCAGCTGCACGGCAAAGCCCTGTTGCGGATCGCCGCTGACGCTGGCACCGACATCCTGCAGCGTCACGCTCACCGGCTGGCTGAGGCCGGCATCGCGCCAGCTGACGCTGCCGCCCGCCAGCGTCAGCTGCGGGTAGCGGATCTGCCACGCAGGGGAATCCGGCGGGGCGGTCTCGGGTGCGGGGGCCGCCTTGGCGGCGGATTCGTGCCGGCGCAACGCCTCGGCGATATCCAGCTTGCCGTCTTTGCCGCGGTTCAGCGCCAGCTGCAAGCCCTGCAGCGTGACGTCGCCCGGCGTGACGCGGTGCTTGCCCAGATCCAGCTCGCTGCTGGCCAGCTGCAGACCGGCCAGGGTGGCGAACGGCGGCCGCTCGCCGCTGGCGGCGATGAGCTGCGACAGCGACAGCGTGGCGCCCTGCACCGTCAGCCCGCCCTTGGCGTCAAGATTGATGCCGGCCTGCAGGCTGTCCAGCTTCAGGCTGGCGGACAGCGGCGTGACGAAGCCCTGGTGTGTGGCGCGCAGCTGCCAGTTGTCGACGCGGATGGCCGGCAGGCTCACCGTCCAGCCCGGCGCCGGCTTGGTGGTGGCTAGCGTCGGCTTGCTCGTCGTGGTGGTTTTCACGCTGGTCGCGGCCGGTGCGGCGGTGGGAGGCAGGGCCGCCAGCCAGTCCGGCTGCCCGTGGCGGTCGAGCACGGTATCCAGCTCGCCGCCGGCGAGGCTGAGCCGGCCCACGCTCAGCCGCCGGCTGGCGAGATCGAACTCGCCGCCGCTGAGCGCCAGCTGGCCGAGCCGGAAGCGGCCGCCACTGCCCGGCGCGCTCACCACCAGTCCCGCAAGGTTGGCCGCAACGCCCCTGGCTGACAGCCGCACCGTCTTGCCGGCCAGATCGAAGTGGTAGGGCAGGCTGACGCTCAGCTTGCCCTGTGGCGGCGCCAGCCTGAGATGTGGCTGCACGTACGGCCACACGCTGGCGAGGGTGAAGCCGGACGCCTTCAACACCCCGTCCGACTGCAAGGGCTGCAACAGCAGGCTGCCCTGCCAGTCCAGCCGGGTGCCGTCGTCCAGCTCGGCGGTGAGGCGGTAGCGACCGTGGTTATTGGGCAGCGTGGACAGGTTTTTCAGCTGGAAGTCCAGCGGCAGCACCTGGCGCTGCACGTCGCCGGCCAGCCGGTCGTGCAGCAGCAGCTGGCCCTTGTTCAGCGCCAGCTGGGTCAGCAGCAGCTTGGGCGGCTCGCTGGCCTCCTCGTCCGGTTCGGTGTCCGGGCCGGCGGCATCGCGCAGCAGGCGCGTCCAGTTCCATTCGCCCTGCGCATTGCGCGCCGCCCACAGTCGTGGCGTGTCCAGCGTCAGCTCCGCCAACTCGAAGCGGCCAAGCAGCAAGGGCAGCGCCTCGGCATCGACATTCAGGCGTGCGGCGCTGAACAGCGGCGTGCCGTCGCGATCGTTCAGGCGCAGGTCGTGCACGGTCAGCCGCCACGCCCACGGCGCAAATTCCACCTCGCCCAGCGTCAACTTGCGGCCAAGCTTTTGCGCCCAGTTGCCGGCCGCGTAGTCCAGCGCCTTGGGCACCCCGGCCCACAGCCCGCCCAGCAGCACGGCCACCGCGGTCGCGATCCACAACAGTCGACGGGGCCAGCGCGCGGGCGTGGCGGCAGGCTTGGCAGCGGTTTCACTCATCATTAAACAGTCCGGCAAAAATGGGCAGCCTTCGCCCGCAGGCACGCGACCGCGGCTGTGGGCTTTATTCCACAAACGGCCAGCAGCAAGGCGGGCGAAGGTTGCAGTCGCGCCGTGCCGCTCATAGCATGGCGAAGCGTGACCATAATTTTAAACACCGCAGCCTGGGCTGCGGCTTTCATTAGTCATTCTATACCCTGAAGAGGAACGCATTTTGATTGATCTCGCCTGGCCGTGCCGTGCACGCCAGCCGCTGCTGCGGCAACCCTGCGACCTGCGCCTCGACACCGCGCAGGCCTTCCTGACGCTGGCGCGCCGCCGCGACGCGCTGCTCAACCACGAACGCCGCAGCACCAGCTCCGGCGCCCACACCTGATCGCCACAGGACTACCCGATGAACGACGCACAGACAATCCAGCAATGGCTGGACGACCATCACATCACCGAAGTGGAATGCCTGATCCCGGACATGACCGGGCTGGCGCGCGGCAAGATCGTGCCGCGCCACAAGTACAACCCCGCCGAGGGCCTGCGCCTGCCGGAAGCCGTGCTGTCGATGACCGTCACCGGCGACTTTCCCGAGCAGGACTTCACCTCCGTCGCCGACCCCGACATGCGCCTGATCCCGGACGCCAGCACCGTGCGCCCGGTCCCGTGGGCCAAGGAACCAACCGCGCAGATCATCCACGACTGCGTCAATTTCGACGGCAGCGACGCCGACCTCGCGCCGCGCAATGTGCTCAAGCGCATCCTCAAGCTGTACCAGCAGGACGGTCTGTCCGCCATCGTCGCCCCGGAAATGGAGTTCTACCTGGTACAGGTCGAACCCGACGAAGACATCCCACTGAAACCGCCGGTTGGCCGCACCAAGCGCACCGAGGCCGGGATGCAGAGCTTTTCCATCGACGCGGTCAACGAATACGACGACATCTTCGACGTGATGTACGACTGGTGCGAGACACAGGACCTTGTGTGCAAGGTTGGCCGCAACGCTTTGTCGCCGGCGCCGGCTGCGCTATGCTGCGCAGCCATTCAATGGAGAGCACGGCATGGCGCAACGCTGGGACATTTTCTGCACCGTGATCGACAACTACGGCGACATCGGCGTCACTTGGCGCCTGGCGCGGCAGCTGGCGCACGAGTACGGCTTCGCGGTGCGCCTGTGGGTGGACGATCTGGCCAGCTTTGCCCGCATCGCCCCCGGCCTGCAGCCGGCGCTGGCGCAGCAGGTGCTGGACGGCGTCGACATCCGGCTCTGGCCGGCGCAGGACTTTCCGGCCACCGACGCCGCCGACGTGGTGATCGAGGCCTTCGGCTGCCCGCTGCCGGAGCGCTATCTGGCCGCCATGGTCGGCCGGGCGCGCAAGCCGGTGTGGATCAATCTGGAATACCTGTCGGCGGAAGACTGGGTCGCCGGCTGCCACGGCCTGGCCTCGCCGCATCCGCAGCTGCCGCTGACCAAGCACTTCTTCTTTCCCGGCTTTGGCGACGATACCGGCGGCCTGCTGTGCGAACGGGCACTGCCGGCGCAGCGCGACGCGTGGCAGGCCGACGCGGTGCTGCAGGATGCCTACTGGCAACATCTGGGCGTGCCGCCGCGCCACGCCGGCGAGCTGCGCGTCAGCCTGTTCTGCTACGAGTCCGCCGCCGCACGGCAGTGGCTGGCCAGTTGCACCGCCGGCAGCCAGCCGCTGCGACTGCTGGTGCCGCAGGGCAAGGTGTTGCCGGATGTCGCCGCCGCGCTGGGCTTGCCGCAACTGCCGCAGGCCGGTGATGTGCTGCAGCGCGGCGCGCTGACGCTGCACGTGCTGCCGCTGACCGACCAGCACGGCTACGACCGGCTGCTGTGGTCGTGCGATCTCAATATCGTGCGCGGCGAGGACAGCTTCGTGCGGGCGCAGTGGGCGGCGCGGCCGTTCCTGTGGCACATCTACCGCCAGGACGAGGACGCACATCTGGTCAAGCTGGAGGCTTTTTTGCAACGCTACCTGGTACCGCTGCCGGCGGCGCAGCAACAGGCGGTGGGCGAGCTGTGGCGCGGCTGGAACCGCAAGCAGGACGTCAGCGCCAGCTGGCGGCAAGTGCTGGCCGTACTGCCGGCATGGCGGGAACACGCCCGCATTTGGTCGCAAATGCAACTGGCGCACGGCGACCTTGCCACACGACTGGTGCAGTTCACCGAAAAGCAGCTACAATAACCGGTTTCCAAGGGAATCGTTTTCCGATTCCGATTCAAGACTTTAGGACTTAACACGCATGAAAACCGCTCAGGAACTCCGCGCAGGTAACGTATTCATGGTCGGCGGCGAGCCGATGGTTGTACAAAAAGCTGAATTCAGCAAATCCGGCCGCAATGCATCGGTCGTGAAAATGAAGATGAAAAACCTGCTGTCCGGCGCCGGTTCCGAAGCCGTGTACCGTGCCGACGACAAGTTCGACGTGGTGGTGCTGGATCGCAAGGACTGCCAGTACTCCTACTTCGCCGATCCGATGTACGTGTTCATGGACGCCGAGTTCAACCAGTACGAAGTCGAAGCCGACAACCTGGGCGACACCCTGAACTACATCGTTGACGGCATGGAAGACGAATGCCAGGTCACCTTCTACGACGGCAAGGCCATCTCCGTAGAACTGCCGACCACCGTGGTCCGCGAAGTGGAATACACCGAACCGGCCGTACGCGGCGACACTTCCGGCAAGGTACTGAAACCTGCACGCCTGACTGGCACCACCTTCGAAGTACAGGTTCCGGCTTTCGTCAACACCGGCGACAAGATCGAAATCGATACCCGCACCAACGAGTTCAAGAAGCGCGCCTGATTTCCCGGTCTGCCACCAGCAAAAGACCACCGCACGCGGTGGTCTTTTGCTTGGGGGCCCGGTTTGCCATGATCCGGCAGGTCAGGCCGGGCGCAGCTCCAGCAACATGCCGACGCGGCGCCACTGGTTCACCTCCTGACCAAAGGCGCTGGTGGTCAGCGGATTGGCTTCCAGCCAGTCGCCATCGATGGTGAGGGCGTAGCCGTTCATGGTCTGCTGCACGTTACGCACCGCCCTGCCATCGACATCGTTGCGGCTGCGGCAGAACAATGCGGCCAACCTCAGCGCCAGCACCGCGTGCCACAGCTCCGGATCGGCGATCTCGCGCGTCATCTTGCCCATGTCGCCACGGTGGCCGAGCACGATGGTGGCCAGCTCGCTCTGCTCGCGCCGCGAGAAGCCAGGCATGTCGGCATACTGCAGGATGTAGGCGGAATGCTTGTGGTAGGCAGTGTGCGCGATCGACAGCCCGATCTCGTGCACTTTCGCCGCCCAGTTCAGGCATTTGAGCAGCGGGCCATCCGGCGCCACCATGCCGTAAAACTGCTCGGCCAGACGCAACACCCGCTCCACCTGCGCGGTATCGACGTGATAACGGCGTTTGAACTGGGCAATGGTGGAGTCGCGCATGTCCTTCTCCCGCTGTCGTCCCAGCAGGTCGTAGAGCACGCCGTCGCGCAGTGCGCCATCGGTGACGATCATGCGCTCGATATGCAGGGTCTGGAACACCGCGATCATCACCGCCAGGCCGCCGCAGATCACCGGCGCCCGGTCCGGCTTGAGGCCGTTCAGGTCGATGGCCTTGAACGAGCCGAAGCGCAGCAGCTCCTCGCGCAGGCGCAACATGCCGCCGAGAGTGATCTCGCCGCTGGTCCAGTCATTGATTTCCAGGATGTCGCGCAGCGAACGCGCAGTGCCTGAGGTGCCGACTGCCAGTTGCCATTCACCCGGCGGATAGGCGTGGGTGATGCGCTGGATCTCGCTGGCGGCGGCCAGCTCGGCGTCGCGGAACGCGGCCTTGCCGATCTTGCCACCGGGGAAATGGCGCAGGCTGTAGGTGACGCAGCCCAGCGGCAGGCTCTCGGTCACGTGCGCCTTGTACTGGCTGCCGATGATGAATTCGGTAGAGCCGCCGCCGATATCGACCACCAGCCGGCGCTCCCTGGTGGCGGGCAGGCTGTGCGCGGCACCGAGGTAGATCAGGCGCGCCTCCTCGCGGCCGGCAATGATCTCGATCGGGAAGCCCAGCAGCCTTTCGGCCTCGCTGATGAATGTTGCGGCATTTTTGGCCACGCGCAGGGTGTTGGTACCGACGACGCGCACCTGGTGCGCCTCGAAACCGCGCAGCCGCTCACCAAAGCGTGCCATGCAGGCCAGCGCACAATCGATGGTGTCCTGCTCCAGCAGCTTGTCTTCGGTAAGTCCGCCACCCAGGCGGACGGTTTCCTTCAGTACGTCCAGCGGGTACAGCTGATCATCCACCACGCGCGACACTTGCAGCCGGAAGCTGTTGGAACCGAGGTCGACGGTGGCCAATACATCATAGGGGGGCGTGGTACTGTTCAAGAATCACCCCTTCTTGGAAACGGGTTGGTAAATGAAAAAACGGCGGTAACCGATGTTACCGCCGCCCTTGGACTACTGCACGCAAAATCAGGCCGGCTCTTGCGGCAGGGTCTCGCGCTTCTTGTCTTCCAGCGTGGTATGGCGGATGTCCTTGCCCTTCACCAGATACACCACGTATTCGGAGATGTTCTTGGCGTGGTCGCCGATGCGCTCGATCGCCTTGCAGATGAACAGGGTGTCGATCGACAGCGTGATGGTGCGCGGGTCTTCCATCATGTAGGTGATCTGCGAGCGCAGCTCGGACGCATAGTCCTCGTCCAGCATCACGTCTTCTTCGGCCAGCTCCACTGCGGCAGTGGGATCGAGGCGGGCAAACGCGTCCAGTGCGCGATGCAGCATCGCCAGTGCCGACTTGGCCATCTTGTCGGCCTCGCGAAAGCGCGGCGTCGGATAGCGTGACGACTGGTACAGCGAGCGGCCGACACGGGCAATCTTCTGCGCTTCGTCGCCGATGCGCTCCAGGTCGGTGATGGTCTTGATCACCGTGATCACCATGCGCAAGTCGCTGGCGGCCGGCTGACGGCGGGCGATGATGTGCTGGCAGTCTTCGTCGATCTCCACCTCGAAGGCGTTGACCTTGGCATCATCGGTGATCACGCGGTCGAGGCGATCGATATCCCCGTCCTGCAATGCCTCCATCGCGGCGCGGATTTGCTGCTCGACCAGACCACCCATCTGCAGTACGCGGGTGCGGATATTTTCGAGCTCCATATCAAACTGCTTGGAAATGTGATCAGGCATGAGCGACCTCGTTGGTTTTCGGCTTCAAGCGCGCCATGATAGACGCGCAACATGACAGTTCTGTTGCAGCAAGATGCACGGTAACGCAGCGCTTGCGGCCAACGTTGGCCGCAAGCGGGGCCGGACTTAGCCCAGTTCCTTCACGCCAGCGGCCGTCCCCAGCAGCAGCACGTCGGCCCGGCGCGCGGCGAACAGGCCGTTGGTGACCACGCCGACGATCTGGTTGATCTGCTGCTCCAGTTTCACCGGCTCGGCGATCTGCAGACCATGCACGTCGAGGATGATGTTGCCGTTGTCAGTGGTGACGCCCATGCGCCACTCCGGATGGCCACCGAGCTTGACGATCTCGCGCGCCACATGGCTGCGCGCCATCGGAATCACCTCCACCGGCAGCGGGAAGGTGCCCAGCACCGACACATACTTGCTCTCGTCGGCGATGCAGATGAACTGTTGCGCCACCGCGGCGATGATCTTCTCGCGTGTCAGCGCCGCGCCGCCGCCCTTGATCATGTGCAGGTGGTGGTTGACCTCGTCGGCGCCGTCGATATACACCGGCAGTTCATCCGGGCCGACCGTGTTCAGGTCATACACCGGAATGCCGATTTCCTTCAGCCGCCTGGTCGACGCGTCCGAGCTGGACACCGCGCCCTTGATGCGGCCCTTGATCCTGGCCAGCTCGTCGATGAAGAAGTTGACGGTACTGCCGGTGCCGACGCCGACGATGCAGTCATCCGGCACGAATTTGATGGCCTGTTGTGCCACCAGCTGTTTCAGTTGGTTCTGGTCCATGGGGTCTCCGGAATGAGGAATTATTGCGGCACCAGCAGGCACACCGCCTGCGTTTCGATCGCCTCCGCCCGGCCGAGGTAGCCGAGCTTTTCATTGGTCTTGCCCTTGACGTTGACGCAGGCCACGTCGATATCCAGCAGCGCGGCGATGCGGGCGCGGATGGCATCGATGTGCGGCGCCAGCTTCGGCGCCTGCGCGATGATGGTGCTGTCCACGTTCACCAGCTGCCAGCCGGCGGCGCGCACGCGGCGCATCGCCTCCTGCAGCAGCACGCCGCTGTCGGCGCCCTTGAACGCGGCGTCGGTATCGGGGAAGTGCCGGCCGATATCGCCCAGCGCCGCCGCGCCCAGCACCGCGTCGGTGATGGCGTGCAACAGCGCGTCGGCGTCGGAGTGGCCGAGCAAGCCCTTGTCGTGCGGGATGTGTACCCCGCCGAGCATCAGCGGGCGGCCTTCGACCAGACGATGCACGTCGTAGCCCTGGCCGATACGGAATGCTGTCATGCTTTCAATACCTTATCTTTAGCCACGGAAGCACACGGAAAAACACGGACCACTCCATGCGGCCAACTTTTGACTTGCCCGTGCTGTTTTCCGTGTGCTTCCGTGGCAAAAAAAAATCAATCTCACCGCGCCGCCAGTATTGCCGCCGCCAGCACCAGATCCTGCGGCCACGTCACCTTGAAATTCTGTGCCTCGCCCTCCACCAGCCGCGGCGCATGGCCCAGCAGCTCGATGGCGGAGGCTTCGTCGGTAATCGCCGGGTTGGCCGCATCCTGCAGTGCCTCGGCCAGCAGGCCGGCGCGGAACATCTGCGGCGTCTGCGCCAGCCACAGGCCGTCGCGCGGCACGGTGGCGGCGACACGCCCCTGCGGACTCGCCCGCTTGACGGTATCGGCCACCGGCTGCGCCAGCAGGCCGCCGATGGCGTCATCGCCCACTTCATCCAGCAGGCGCTGCAGCGCGTCCGGGCTCAGGCAGCAACGCGCCGCGTCGTGCACCAGCACCCAGTCGTCGGCGTCGGCCGCCAGCGCCGCCAGGCCGCCGGCCACGCTCTCGGCGCGGCTGGGGCCGCCGACGCGCAGCACTTCCAGCTTGGGCTGCGGCCAGTCGAAGCTGTCGAACCATTCGTCGCCGGGCGAGATCACCACCGCCACGCGGCCGATGCTGGCGCAGCGGCACAGCACGTCCAGCGTGTGCGCCAGCAGCGGGCGGCTGTCCAGCAGCAGATACTGCTTGGGCGTGGCCGAGCCGAAGCGGCTGCCGTGGCCGGCGGCCGGCACCAGTGCGATGCGGCGGCTCATGCGGCGGGCTCTGCCAGTGGCGGGTTTTCGATGCTGCGCCACAGGCAGGTGCCTTTCACGCTCTTGTCCAGCAGGTCCAGGTAGGCCTGGTGTTCGGCCAGTTCTTCCTCGCTGGGCGGCAGCACGGCCAGCGGCTTGCGCTCGAAGGCCATGCGCACGCTGCTGCCGGCCGCGGCATCATCCTCGCCGGCGGCATCCGCCAGCAGGCTGTCCTGTCCGCGCGTCATCCACAGATAGACCTCGGCCAGCAGCTCGCAGTCGATCAGCGCGCCGTGCAGGGTACGGTTGCTGCGGTCGATCTCGAAGCGGTCGCACAAGGCGTCCAGGCTGTTGCGCTTGCCGGGAAAGGTGTCGCGCGCCATGCGCAGGGTGTCGGTGACCAGCGCGCACAGCTTGTCCACCGGCGCGATGCCGAGGCGGCTGAATTCGGCGTTGAGGAAGCCGACGTCAAACGGCGCGTTGTGGATGATCAGCTCGGCGCCGCTGATGAAGTCCACCAGCTCGTCGGCGACGGCGTGGAATTTCGGCTTGTCGGCGAGAAAATCCAGCGAGATGCCGTGCACGCGCTCGGCGTCGGGGTCGATCTCGCGCTCGGGGTGCATGTACAGGTGCAGGTGGCGACCGGTCAGCTTGCGGTCCACCATTTCCAGGCCGGCAAACTCGATGATGCGGTGGCCCTGGCTCGGCTCCAGGCCGGTGGTCTCGGTATCAAGAATGATTTGGCGCATGATGGTATCAGATGGGGTTCAAGGTTGGCCGCAAGCGGGCAGCTGGCTAGCGGCGCAGGCTGTCGACGCCGGCATTGGCCAGCTGGTCGGCGCGCTCGTTGAATTCATGGCCGGCGTGGCCCTTGACCCAGCGCCACTCCACCTGGTGGTTGTTGCGCAGCGCATCCAGCTGCTGCCACAGGTCGGCGTTCTTCACCGGCTCCTTGCTGGCGGTCTTCCAGCCGCGCGTCTTCCAGCCGTGGATCCACTCGGAGATGCCTTTTTGCACGTACTGCGAGTCGGTGTACACCACGATGCGGCAGCTGCGCTTCAGCGTTTCCAGGCCGCGGATCACCGCCAGCAGTTCCATGCGGTTGTTGGTGGTGCCGGCTTCGCCGCCGAACATTTCCTTTTCCTGCCCCTTGTAGCGCAGCAGCACGCCCCAGCCACCGGGGCCGGGATTGCCCTTGCAGGCGCCATCAGGGTAAATCTCGACGATTTCGTCAGTCATGCAATGTCTCGTTATCAGAGCTACGGGTAAGCGGGTTGCGGTCGTTGCCGCCGGCGACCAGCATCGCCCGGGCCGGCTTGGCCGGCGCCCAGCGCGGCGTGATCAAGCGCATGCCGCGCTGACGCTTGACGGCGACGACGCCATAGACGCCGGCGGCCAGCGGCCAGCAGCGCGCGCCGGTGCTTTCCATGAACTGCCAGCGCGCCAGCCAGTCCTTGCGCGCCAAAGGCGGCGAGTATGCCATGAATGAGGTGGCCTCGTGCTCCAGCTCCAGCAATTTCAGCCAGTCGCGGATGCGCGGCAGCGACACGAAGTTGCCGCGCCACGGGTTGTCTTCCCGCCCCTGCAGCAGGCGGCGCACGCCCCACAGCGACGCCGGATTGAAACCGCTGATGATCAGCCGCCCTTCCGGCACCAGCACCCGCTCCGCCTCGCGCAGCACCTGGTGCGGCAGGCTGGTAAAATCCAGCCCGTGCGGCAAAATGACCAGATCCAGGCTCTTGCTGTCGAAGGGCAGGAAGGCCGGATCGCAGACCACGCCCGGCTCGCCGCAGGCGGCCGCCAGCCCCTTCCACGGGATGCGGTTCATGGCGAGGAAATCGTGCTGGCACAGGCCGATCTGCAGCGCGCGAAAACCGAACACGTCGGCCACCGCGCTGTCGAAGAAAGCCTGTTCCTGCGCCAGCAGGTATTGTCCCAGTTCGGCGCTGGCCAGCCAGTCAGCGAACTCTTCCATCATTGCGGGATCACTCATGGCCGACATTGTACGCATTACCCCACTCAAGGCGTTCTCTGATAATTATATCTGGGTTTTGCACGACGACCGCGCCGCGATCGTGGTCGACCCGGGCGACGCCGCCCCGGTGCAGCAGTTTCTGGCGCAGGCGCAGCTGAGTCTGCACGCGATCTGGATCACCCACCACCACCACGACCACATCGGCGGCCTGCCGGCGCTGCACGCGCAGTGGCCGGGCTGTCCGGTGTACGGCCCGCCCGCTGTCAGCGGCGTCAGCGTGCCGGTGATGGAAGGCAGCCAGCTCCCGGCCCTGGGCCTGGACTGCCAGGTTTACGAAGTGCCCGGCCACACCGCCAACCATCTGGCATTTCATTGCGGCCAGCACCTGTTTTGCGGCGACACCCTGTTTGCCGCCGGCTGTGGCCGCGTATTTGACGGCAGCATTGAAAGCCTGCACGCCTCGCTGCAAAGGTTGGCCGCATTGCCACCGCAGACGTTGTGCTATCCGGCACACGAGTACACGCTGGCTAATCTACAATTTGCATTGGCACTGGAGCCGGACAATCCGGCGCTGCAGCAGCGCTGGCAACGCGACAGCGCGCGGCGCGAACAGGACTTGCCGACGCTGCCCTGCCTGCTGGCGGAGGAGCTGCAGCACAACCCGTTCCTGCGCTGCGGCGAGGCCGGCATCCGCCGCACCGCGCGCCACCACCAGCCGGGCGGCGGCAACGACGCGCTGGGCGTGTTCGCCACCCTGCGGCAATGGAAAAATGACTTCCGCGTCAGTTAAATGGCAGGACACCCGCCAGGCAAATAGTTTTGTCGTGAAAGACACAAAAATCAAGAAATTAAATGAACAACATAGCGCTTCATAATTGACGTCGCAGGCGGGCGTGGTAGCATCGCCCGATATGCTCCGACAGGCCGTTGCCATGAAAAAATTTACCCCGCTCGCCCTCGCCGTACTCCTTGCCCTGCCCGCCGCCCACGCGACCAATAGCGTGACGATACCGGGCTGGAGCACGCCCGGCGTCGACGACGGCCTGGCCGCCGGTCTGGACATGATGCTGATCAACACCAGCCTGCTGCGCAACGGCGACAACGTGTGGCAACGCGCGCGCGAAGGCTTCCAGCTGCCGGAGGTCAATCCCGAGCTGGTACGCCGCCACGAGAAGTACTACACCGCGCGCCCGGAATACCTGCGCCGCACCCTGGACCGCAGCCGCAAATACCTGTTCCACATCATGAACGAGGTGGAAAAGCGCGGCATGCCGACCGAACTGGCCTTCCTGCCGGTGGTGGAAAGCTCCTTCGTGCCGACGGCCAGCTCGCCGGTCGGCGCCGCCGGCCTGTGGCAGTTCATGCCGGCCACCGGCCGCGAGTACGAACTGGAACAGACCTGGTGGTACGATGGCCGCCGCGACGTGGTGGAATCCACCCGCGCCGCGCTGGACTACCTGCAGGCGCTGTACAACCGCTTCGGCGACTGGAACCTGGCGCTGGCCGCCTACAACTGGGGCCAGGGCAACCTGAGCAAGGCGATCAGCCGCGTGCGCGCCCGCGGTGAAACCGAAACCTACGAAAACATCGCGATGCCGGCCGAGACGCGCAACTACGCGCCGAAACTGCTCGCCATCCGCAACATCATGGCACAGCCGGAGAACTTCGGCCTGCGCATCGACGTGCTACCCAACAAGCCGGCCTTTGTCGCCGTCAGCACCGGCAAGCACATGAACATCGACATCGCGGCCAAGCTGGCGGAAATGCCGGTCTCCGAGTTCAAGGAACTCAACCCCGCGTTCAACCTGCCGGTGTACGCGCACAAGAGCGGCCGCCAGATGCTGCTGCCGGCAACCAAGCTGCACCGTTTCGAGACCAACCTGGCCAAATGGGACAAGCCGCTGCTGACCTGGCAGGTTCACGTGCCGGAGAGCGACCTCAGCGTCAGCGAACTGGCCCAGCAGTTCGACATGAACCCGAACGAATTGCTGGTCGCCAACAGCCTGCAAGGCAGACGTACCGTCAGTGCCGGCCAGCCGGTACTGGTTGCCGCCCGCACCCAGGATGCCCCGGCGACACTGGAAGCCAGCGACGTCACCCCGGCCACCGCCCCGGTGCTGCTCGCCAGCAATGAACAGCCGATGGTACGCGTCGCCAGCGTTGCCGCGCCGGCCCCAGCAGCCCCAGTGACACAAGTCATCACGGTTGCCAGCATTGCAGCCAGCACACCGGCAAGCAGCCCGACGACTGCCATTGCCGCACCCGCCGTCACCCCTGCCAATAGCGCCCCAACCGCCGCCGTAGCGCTGGCGACGCCAGCCATCGCGGCTGTCGCCACCATTGCCGTACCGCCGGCCCCAGCCACTCCGGCGAACGCCGTGGCCAACAGCAACGTCCCTGCTGCCGCCACCGTCGCACCGAGCCAGCCAGTCAGCAAACCACAAGCCGTGCCGACTCCGCGCGCCAAACCGGCACCGACCGCCGTGGCCAGCGCCAGCGACGCCCCCGAGCTGCCGCTGCGCCCGGCCACCCGCGTGGAAAACCATGTCGTTGCCAACGGCGACACGCTGTACAACATCTCGCGCCGCTACAACATGAGCGTGGCGGAACTGAAAAGCCTGAACATGCTGAACAGCGACGCGGTCAAGCTGGGGCAGAACCTGCGCGTACTGGGCACTCCGCTGGGCAACACCACCGCCAGCGTGACCTCGTCATTGCGTACCGTTGCCTACCAGCAGCCGGCGCGCAAATCGGCCGAGTATGTGGTGCAATCCGGTGATACCGTATTCAGCATCGCCCGCAAGTTCGGCATCCATCACACCGACATTCAGCGCTGGAACACCCAGCTGGTTGCCAACCGGATCCAGCCAGGGCAGGTCCTGCGCGTCGAGGACGGCGGACTGTAAGCTGTCCTTGACCGACCATGAAAAACGCCTTGCACCAGACGGTGCAAGGCGTTTTTCATGGTGATTAGCGGCCAGTCAGCGGCAACAGGCCGCACTGCTACCGGTCAATCCCAGGGCACGTCAATCGCGCCGGGTGCCTCGGCAGCTGGCGCTGCCGATGTGGTCGGTGCAACGACCGGCGGTGCAAGGTTGGCCGCATCCTGCAAACCGCCCAGCGCCTGCACCAGATCGTCGATCAGCTCGCCAAGCTCCTCGCTCATCAGCAGGAAGGTCGCCTCAAACAGGCTGGCGGCGTCGTCCCCCGCCTGGCTGGCCTCTTCCTGCAGCACGTCGAGAAACTGCAGCTTTTTCAGCTGCAGGGTATCGGTCAGCGTGAAGCGGATGCGCTCGCGCCAGATCAGGCCGAGGCGGGTCACCTGCTTGCCGGTGGCGATGTGCTGACGGATCTCGTCCGCGGTCAGGTCCATGCGGGTGCAGCGCACGACCGCGCCGTTTTCCGAGCTGTCCTTCAGCTCGCAATCGGAATCCAGCACGAAGTCGTCGCAGGCCTCGCCCGCCGCCAGCCAGTCGGTCATCAGCGTGTGTGGCGCCAGCACCGTGCGCGGCAGCGTGGCCGGCAGCGGCGGCATTGCCTCGCGCAGATTGCTCAGCAGCGCTTCCGCCTTGCTGGCGGAGCCGCTGTCCACCACCAGCCAGCCACGTGCCAGATCGAAATAGGCGGCCGTGCGGCTGGTACGGGTAAAGGCGCGCGGCAGCAGATCGTCGGTGATCTGCTCCTTCATCGCCAGCTTTTCCTTGCGGCCAACCTTGCGCAGCTCCTGCTGCTCAATATCGCGCAGCTTGGCGTCCAGGAAGTCGCGAATCACGCTGGCCGGCAACACCTTGTCCTCGCGGCGCAGCGACAGCAGCAAGCGCTCGCGCTGCACATACAGCGGCTCGTCGAGATGCGGCGCGGGGGCGACCCAGCCCTCGCTGAACCAGTCGAGACCGGAGCAACGCTGGAACTGGCGGGCGATCAGGGCATCGGCCAGCTTGCTGGCCACGATCTGCTCCGGGGCAGGCAGATGGTAGAAACTGAGTTGTCGGAACCACATGATATTGACTTGAATTATCCAGTAGAAGGTGACGGTCGCGGCGCCGGATCAGGCCTTGTTGGCCAGCGCACGACGGATAGCCAGCAGATCCTGCCACGCCTTGGCTTTTTCGCCAGGGCTGCGCAGCAGATACGCCGGATGAAAAGTAACGAACAAGGGAATGCCCTGGTACTGGTGCGTCTCGCGCCGCAGCGCACCAATGGCGGCATCGCTCTGCAACAGCGCGTGGGCGGCAAAGCGGCCCAGCGTCACCAGCACCTCCGGTTGGACGTGGGCAATCTGCCAGCGCAGGTAGTCGGCACAGGCGGCGATTTCGTCGGCCGCCGGATTGCGGTTGCCCGGCGGGCGGCACTTCAGCACATTGGCGATAAAGACATCGTCCTGACCCAGGCCGATGGCGGACAGCATGTTGTCCAGCAGTTGCCCGGCCTTGCCGACGAATGGCAGGCCCAGCTTGTCCTCTTCCGCACCCGGCGCCTCACCGACCAGCATCAGGCGCGCCCGCGGATTGCCCTTGCCGAACACCGCCTGGGTGCGGGTCTGGCACAGGCCACAGGCGGTACAGCTTGCTACCTGCTGCTGCAAGTCCGCCCAGTCCGGCAACGCGGTCGTGGCCGGTTCGACAACGGCAGGTGCCGGCACCGCTTCCGCCACCGGCACAACCACCGGTACAGCAACCACTGGCTGCGCAGGGGTGGCAGCAGGCACAAGGTTGGCCGCAACCGGTGCCAAGACTGGCATCGATACCGACTCCAGCTCCAGCGCCGCGCCGTGACGCAAACGCCAACGCGGTGCCAGCCCCAGTTCGCGAAGGAGCAGATGTTGGCGACTCATGACAGCGGGCACTCCATCAGCAACGCGTCCTCGCGTCCGCGCTCATGCCGGTAGTAGCCCTTGCGCACGCCGCAGTCGACAAAACCGAGCGCGCGATACAGGCCGATGGCCGCCGCATTGCCGGCGCGCACCTCCAGCAGGCAACGCGTGGCACCGGCGGCCTTCGCCGCGGCCAAGGCTGCCTGCAACACGGCGCGGGCATGGCCACGGCGCTGTGCGGCCAGCGGCACGAAAATATTGTGGATGTGCAGTTCGTCCAGGATCTGCTCGGACACCAACACCGCCAGCCATTGCTCGGCCTGCTGCAACACCTGCACCCGCTCGCTTTCGGAAGCCAGCGTTTGCGCATAGACCGTCACGGCCCACGGATGCGCGCACACCGCCGACTCCAGCCGGTGCAGTGCTTCGGCCAGGGCCGGATCGGACAGCCGGCGCAGCTCAGCCATACTTGCGTGCTTGCTGTTCGGTGGCGGTCAGCGCCACCTTGTCGCGGATATACAGCAGCCCCGCTGCTTCCGGCGCCACCGTGGCATAGCCGCCACGGCGTACCAGCCGGATGTAGCTGGCCGCATCCGGGCGCAGCTCGCACGCGGTCTTGCCCGGGTAGTTCAGCTCCTGCGCGCAATCACCCGCCAGCAGCGGGATATCGGCAGGCACGGACAATGCGGCCCGCGCCTGCAGCGTAATCGGCGTCTGTGCCACACCGTCGCGATAGCTCGCGGTGTAGACCTCGTTCATGCGCGCATCCATCACC
The DNA here is from genome assembly GCF_014652335.1 of Vogesella fluminis. Classification (GTDB taxonomy): domain Bacteria; phylum Pseudomonadota; class Gammaproteobacteria; order Burkholderiales; family Chromobacteriaceae; genus Vogesella; species Vogesella fluminis. Next base: position 103,870 of record NZ_BMYP01000005.1, read on the forward strand.
ACTTGCACCGCCGGCGCACCGGACTGGAAGGCAATCACGTCCAGCGTCGGTACCGGGATCAGCGGCAAGTCATGCGCCAACGCCAGCCCCTGCGCAATACCGCAACCGATGCGCAAGCCGGTGAAGGCACCCGGCCCCTGGCCATAAATGATGCCATCCAGTTCGGCGAGGCCGATGCCGCTGTCGGCCAGCAGGCGCTGGATCAACGGCAGGGTTTCTTCGGAGTGGCCATTCACCACCGGCAGGGTTGCCGAGAAAAAACGCTCGTCCACAGCGACCGCAATCGAAACATGCGTGTTCGACGTATCGATAGCCAGATACTTCATGATTGAGTTAACCGAGAGAAACAGAGGGGTGATTATAGACTAAGCTCTTCCACCCAAGAGAGTGCACTGGTGTGCAACAGGTTCAAGGCCTCGGCCTCGATGTTCAGGCGCTGCGCCAGTTGCGGCAGATTGTCGGTGCCGGCTTCCATCGCCAGCACCAGCTCCAGGCACAGGCCATAACGGCCGGCATGCACCATCAATGCCTCGCAAATTTCTTCCGGCAGGTTGAGATGCTCCAGCGCCAGCGCGATCGGCATATCGAAAATCACGTCCAGCAACGAGAACATGCCGGTGATGAAGAAGCTGTCGGCGACATCGGCAGGCAGGCCGGACTCCAGCGCGATCAGCTCCATCATGCGCGCGCGCGACACCGCGGTTTTCTGCAGCGCGGCCGGCATCAGGCCATTTTCCGAGCTGGTCACCAGCAGCAACGTCAGCCAGCGGTACAGGCGCTTGTAGCCCAGCACCGTCAAGGCATGCGAGAACGAGTTGATGGTGGTATTCAGCCCGGCAGCGGCCGAATTGACGTAGCGCAGCAACTTGAAGGACAGTGCAACGTCGGTTTTCAGCACTGCCTCCACCTCTTTCAGCGCCGCATCCTGGCGCAGCAGGTTCAGCAGCTTGAGGGTATTGGCAAAGCTGGGGTGGATCACCTTGGCGGACAGGGTTTCCGGCTTGGCGAAGTAGTAGCCCTGATAGCCGTCCAGCCCCAGATCGCGGGCCAGATGGTAGTGCTCATAGGTCTCGACACGCTCGGCGATGCGGATCACCGGATAGCTACGCAAGCGCACCGCCAGCGTCTGGAAGGCCGGCGCATCCATCGACTGCACATCCAGCTTGACGTAGTTGGCCAGGTCGAGAAAGGCCGCCGCCGGCGACTCGAACGAAAAGCCGTCCAGCGCCACTCCGAAGCCGAGGGAGCGCAGATGACGGACACGGGACAACAGCTCATTGGAAGGCGTCAGCTTGCCGGAGAGCTCCAGCACCACTCGTCGTGGCGGCAGCAACTCCAGAAAGTCGCTGCCGATCATCGACTCACCCACGTTCATGAAAGCCAGCTTGTTGCCGATCAGCCAACTGGTGCCCATGTGATTGAGGGTATTGACCAACACCTCGGTATCGGCATCCAGCTCGGCATGCCGTCCGATTTCGGTCGAGGTTTCACTTTCACGGAACAGCAGCTCATAGCCGATGAGCTGCTGGTTACGGTTCAGAACAGGCTGTCTTCCCAAAAAAGCCGATACGGACATTGGCAACGGCTCAGTAGGAATAATTATCGGCATTACGAAGCATCATCGCGCCGCCGCTTGGTGCGTCAGCCTGCCCCATCAGCAAATCCTCCATGTCCAGTACCAGCACCACCGAGCCGTCACCGGATAGCGTGGCACCGGCAACGCCTTTTGGACGGATATTCTGCAACGGCTTGATCACCACGTCATCACGACCGACAAAGGAGTCAACAGCAAGGATGAAGGACTTCTCGGCAGACTGCATCAACACACCGAATTGCGGTTTTTGCGTCGGCGCCCAGTTCAGCAAGCCAGCCAGCGTCTTCAAAGGCAGGATTTCGTCACGTACCACGATGGTCGGTCGCCCCGATACTTCCTGAATGGCTGCAACATCGATCGGGATGATTTCACGCACCATGGCCAGCGGCACGGCAAATGGCTGGTTGCAGGCACGCACCACCAGCACCGGCAGGATGGCCAGCGTCAACGGCAGCGAAATGCTGATCCTAGTGCCAACACCCTGCTCAGAATTGATATCGATGCGGCCATTCAGTTTCTGGATATTGGTACGCACCACATCCATACCGACGCCACGGCCGGAAACACTCGAAATCTGGTCCTTGGTAGAGAAACCCGGCAGGAAAATCAGCTGCAGGCACTGTTTCTCGTCGAGACCGTTGGCCGTCTCCGCATCGATAAGGCCTTTTTCGATGGCCTTGCGGCGCAGGGCTTCAGGATTCATCCCCTTGCCATCATCGGAAATTTCGATGACGATGTGATCACCGACCTGCTCGGCCGACAGCTGTACCAGTGACTGTGGCTTCTTGCCGACACTGATGCGCTCTTCGGAAGACTCGACCCCGTGATCAACCGCATTGCGTACCAAGTGCACCAACGGGTCGTTCAGGTCCTCGATCATGGTCTTGTCGAGTTCGGTTTCCTCACCGGTAATGACCAGCTCGACCTCCTTGCCCAACTGCCGCGCCAGGTCTCGCGCCAACCGTGGATACTTCTGGAACAGGCGTCCGATCGGCTGCATGCGGGTCTTCATTACCGCATTCTGCAAATCGCTGACCAGCAGATCGAGCTGGCTTATTGCCTCATCGAGGGAACGCAGGGTATGCGTCTCCATATTGCCCTGCAGGATTTCGGTGCGCAGCGTGGTCAGACGGTTTTTGGTCAGACCGATTTCACCAGACAGGTTCAGTACCTGGTCCAGGCGGACAGTATCAATACGGATGGTATTTTCCGGCGGCGCACTGGCCATGCCTTGTTGTGGTGCCACTTTCGCCGGCGCTGCCTTTGGGGATGCCACGGGTAACAATGGCGTATCGGCCACTGTTTCAACAACCGGTGCCGGCACTGCAACAACCGGAGCAGAAACCGTGGCAGGCCCGGTTACTGCCGCATGCAGCACATTCCAGTCCGGCGCATCTGGGGCGGCGCCGGTGTCCACGACTGGCGTCTTGGCAGTGGCTGCGGCAGAAGAAGCCAGATTACCCGCCAGTGCGCTATCCAGCGCAGCGAGCAAGCCGGCATCCGGTGTCGCTGGTGACAAGCCTTGCGACAAGGTGGTGAACATGCCACGCACCACGCCAGTTGCATCCAGGATCACATCCATCAACTCCGACGATAGCGGCAGTTCACCATTGCGCAGCTTGTCAAAAAGGTTTTCGGTACGATGACAGATGGTCACCATTGCCGATACGTTCAGAAAGCCGGCTCCACCCTTGATGGTATGAAAGCCCCGGAAAATATCATTCAGCAACGCCTTGTCATTAGGCCGTTTCTCAAGTTCGCACAGCTTGTTGTCAACATCAGACAGCAATTCCGTGGACTCGAGCAGAAAATCCTGCATCAGATCTTCCATACCTGCAAAGTCGCTCATTTTGACTTCCTTTTCATTATCGGCCCACCGCAGACGGCCGGATGATTCCGTGTCTTAGAAACCCAGGCTTTCCAGCAAATCATCCACTTGTTGCTGATTGGTTACCACATCGGAACGGCCATCAGGATTCACCACCGGACCTTGCAGCAGATCGGAGCCCAATTCCACTTTCTTCTCGGCCGGCAAATACTCGATCAACACGGTCAGCAGCTCACTTTCCAGCGTCTTGACCATGTCCATGACCTTCTTGATCACCTGCCCGGTCAGGTCCTGAAAATCCTGAGCCATTACGATTTCCAGTAACTGGGCATTGGTTGCTGCAGTTTGTTGCGGTGCCTGCGCCAGGAAGCGGCGAGTATCCGCAGCCAGCAGTTTAAAGTCGTCAACTGATAGCTGATTGGCAAACAACTGCTCCCAGCGTCCGGACAGGATTACGGACTGCGACTGCAACTCGTCCTGGATCGGACGTGCGATATCGGTTGCATTCAACACACGCTCAGCCGCATTGGCGGTCAGTGTAGCGATGTAACCCAAGCGGTCTTTGGCATCGGGGATGGCATCAGCCATTTTCTCCAAGGATTTATCGTAGCCAAGCTCACGCAATGCATCATGCAGCTTGCGGGTCATTTGTCCGATCTGGGCATATATTGCCAATGCCGCCTGGGGATTGGCACCATCAGCCTCTGCCGAAGGCGTCTCTTGCGGAGAGGCTTGTTGCTTGGCGATACTTTCAAATAGGGCTTCCAGCTCTGGCGAATCGCCACTTTCAAGAAGATGATCCGGCACGACAGTTTCTCCTGGCAAACAGTACTGACTGCTTTTATTTGTTTAGGCTCTGGAAGATCTTGCCCATCTTCTCTTCCAGTGTCGCGGCAGTAAACGGCTTCACGATGTAGCCGCTAGCCCCGGCCGTTGCGGCTTCAATGATGTTTTCACGCTTCGCTTCAGCGGTAATCATCAGGAACGGCAGCGTCTTGAGTTGCGAATCGGCCCGTACCGCGCGCAACAATTCGATACCGGTCATGTTCGGCATGTTCCAGTCGGATACGATGAAGTCAAAATGTTGCGTCTTCAGTTTGTGCAATGCAACCTGACCGTCTTCTGCCTCATCAACATTGGTAATACCCAATTCTTTCAAAAGGTTGCGCACAATCCTTCTCATCGTTGAGAAATCATCGACAACCAGAAATCTCATATTTTTATCTATCATTGGCTTTTTCCTGAGCTGACATCAATTCCCAGCTTGATTTCGTTCCTAGCGCTGAAGGAAAGGAATGATTGTATCCGCAAGTACTGCAGGATCGAACTTGGCAACATAGGCATCGACACCGACACTGGCACCCATGGCCCGGTTAGCATTGGACGACAGGGATGAGTGCATCACCACCGGAATACCGGAGAAACGAGAGTCCGACTTGATCAGCCTGGTCAGGACATAGCCGTCCATTTCGGGCATTTCCGCATCAACCAGAATCAGTTTCAGGTTGTCATGCAGGCTTTCCGAATCGGACCATGTCCTGTTTGCCAGCACCTGCAATTTGTCCCATGCCTCTTTGCCGTTGTTTGCCTGATGGTACTTGATGGCCATCTTGTCCATCACATTGGAGATTTCTTTCCGGGCCACCACCGAATCGTCAACGAAGAAGACGTACTGGTCTTCTTCCAGCGCTGCTTGCGGGACATCGGGCAACCGGATTTCACCAACAACACTGGAGAGTATCTGTTCAACATCCAGAATCGAGACCAGCTTGCCGTCATCCAGCTCGGTCACCGCAGTGATCAGTGTCTGCTGGGTGGTATTCATCACATTCTCTGGCGCGCGCACCTTGTCCCAGTCAACGCGAATGATACGATCGACCGAATCCACCAGAAACGCCTGGGTGCTCTTGTTGAATTCGGTGACAATCATGGTGCCATAGCCACCTTCCGCCAATTCACAGCCGATGAACTTGGCCAGCGAAATCACGGGAATGATGTTACCGCGCAGTGACAGCACACCTTCGACACCGAACGGCATGTTGGGCGTCTTGGTCACGAAAGGCGTCTGCGATACTTCACGTACCTTGAACACGTTGATCCCGAATGTTTCGCGAGTCCCCAGCGAAAACAGCAGAATTTCCATCTTGTTCGAGCCCGCCAGCTTGGTACGGGCATCGATATTGGCTAGCAAAGAGGCATCAGATGCGGACATGGCCACTCCTTAAAATAAAGCGCAAATCAGCTCAGATCTTCAGCATCTCGCGAATTTTCATCGAGAGCTTTTGCGGCTCAAACTTGGAAACATAAGCATCAACACCAACCGACTCACCCAGTTTCTGGTTGGACTGCCCTGACAGGGAAGAATGCATCAGTACAGGGATGCCATGGAACCGTGGATCGGACTTGATGAGCTTGGTCAGCATGTAACCGTCCATCTCCGGCATCTCGACGTCAGTCAGCACCAGATTGACAATTTCATTCAGTTTGCGGCCGGCAAGCTCGGCCTGTGCCGCCATCCGCTGTAAGTCTTCCCATGCGCGCATACCGTTGATTGCCGAGGCGTATTTGACGTTCATGACTTCAAATGTCTGCTGAATCTGCTTGCGTGCGACAGCAGAATCATCCGCAAAATACACCATCCGGGGTTCCTTGATCGGATCGATGCCGATGAACTGGTGCTCGTCACCATACATGGCGGTTTCCGCCAGTACTTTTTCCACATCCATCATCATCACCAGTGTACCGCCATTCAGCTCGGTTACCGCCGTGACCAAGCCGCCCATCCGGTTGGTGATCATCTCCGGCGGCACCCGCATCGCCGCCCAGTCCAGACGCAGGATGGTATCGACGGCTTCGACCAGAAAGCCCTGGGTATGGCCGTTGTACTCGGTTACGATCATGATTTCCGGGCGCTTCTCGCTGACGATGCCAGCGTAGCGCGCCAGATCGATCACCGGCACCAGGCTGCCCCGCAGGCTGACCATGCCCTCGACCGAGGAGGGCATTTCCGGTGCTGAGGTGATCTCCGGTGTCCGCATCACTTCGCGCACCTTGAAAACGTTGATGCCGAAGGTCTCCTTGCGCCCCGTTCTTTGGTCAATTCCAAGGGAGAACAAGAGGATTTCCAGTTTGTTCGTTCCTGCCAGCTTGGTGCGGGCATCGATTTTTTTAAGAAGCTCAGACACGGAAACCTCCGAGAAAAAAATTCATTTCTTGCGACAAAGACACTACGCCAACCACCGCCAAGCCATCTGCATTTCAGGATACCGGCGCTGCAGTGTAGTATCGCCTGTGCTCCATGAGGAGTCCAGCACCATCATATCCCGTGTTCAGGGGTAGGATTATTATATGGTTTAACCGGCCTTTACAAATGGCACCTGCTTAATGTCGAATAATCTATCAACAAATGCCACCCCGGAAACGCTGGCCGCAACATTTGCCCACTTCAACGCGGTAACCGATGAGCTGATCAAAGCATACCAACAGCTTGAAATCAAAGTCGAAGAGCTAAACAACCAGTTGACCCAGGCCAATGATGAGCTGCTGCAAAAGTCACAGGCCAACGCCCAGCTGGCACAGCGCCTGGCGACTCTCGTCAACGAGTTGCCGGCCGGTGTCATCGAGACCGACAAGCAAAGACAGATCATTTCCCTGAACAACGCAGCAAGAATGATGCTGCCGGGATTGCAAGGCCGCACGCACTGGAGCGAGGCCGAGCTGCTGCCGCAAACCGATGCCGACGGCGTGATTCATGTTGACGACCCACAAAGCGGCAGGATGCGCTACCTGACCCTGCAAGCCTGTCCGCTGGACGACCTGTCGACAATCTTCCTGCTGCATGACGTGGGAACCCTGCGCCATCTGCACGAACAACTGGCACAGCAGCACAAGCTTGCCTCCATGGGGCAAATGGCGGCATCGCTGGCCCATCAGTTACGCACCCCACTCGCTACTGCCCTACTCTATGCCAAAAACCTGGAGCGCCCGACACTATCAGCCGAGGAGCGGCTCAAATTCTCGCGCAAGATTGTCGACCGGCTGCAGGCGCTGGAGGGCTTGACTCAGGAGATGCTGGGTTTTGTACGCCACAATGCATCTGGTGAACAACTTGCCCGTTATTCGCTACCCGAGCTGGTGCACGAGCTGGAACAGTCGTTCGCGCCACAATGCGATGGCGCCGGCATACATTTCCAGGTTCATGCCGTTGCCATGGAGCAAGCATTGCTGACCTGCCGCCCCAAAGAGCTGGCAGCCGCCATGATCGGCCTGCTGGAAAATGCCCTACAACACGCACCGGCCAACGGAAAAATCACGCTGGAAGTGCTGAACGGCAAAGACTGTCTTACCTTCAGGGTAAGGGATAATGGCCCCGGCATTCCAACGGAGCTGGTACCCCGCATATTCGAACCTTTTTTTACCACCCGGGCAAACGGCACCGGACTTGGCCTGGCCATCACCAAGCGGGTAGTTGACGCACTGGGGGGCGAGCTGGGCTATCATCGCGAAGATGACTTTACGGTCTTTTCGGTTGTCCTCCCCCTGAGTAGCGAACCATGAACGGCAATGACCCAATGATGAAACCTATCGTTAAACTGCGCGGCCATGTTGGAAGCATTTTCCTTGCTGGCCAATTCGACTTCAATGCCCACAAGGCTTTCCGTCAGGCAAGCCAGGATTTGCTCGACAATGACGACATCACCGAGATCGAAATCGACTTTGACCAAGTACCCTATCTGGACAGCTCGGCACTGGGCATGTTGCTGCTGCTGAAGGAGCGCGCCAGCAGTGCAGGAAAGGGCCTGACACTGGTCAACTGCAGGGAAACCGTGCGCCAGGTGCTGGAGATCGCCTGCTTCACCAAGCTGTTCAATATTTCCTGACTTCTTCAGGTAAAATCCGCAGCTGACTTGAATACCCGGGAAAACAAGCAAGATGAGCATCAAATCCGACAAATGGATCCGCCGCATGGCCGAAGAGCAGGCGATGATCGAGCCATTCTCCTATGAGCAAGTCAAACAGCTCAACGGAGAGAAAGTCATTTCGTACGGCACATCGAGCTACGGCTACGATATTCGCTGTGCCGATGAGTTCAAGGTTTTCACCAATATCAACAGCACGATCGTTGATCCCAAGAACTTTGATCCACAATCATTTGTCGAGGTATCCGGCAAAGGCTACTGCATCATTCCGCCCAACTCCTTCGCCCTTGCCCGGACCGTTGAATACTTCAGGATTCCACGCTCCGTATTGACCGTATGTCTTGGGAAATCGACTTATGCCCGCTGCGGCATCATCGTCAATGTCACCCCGTTCGAACCGGAATGGGAAGGCTACGTCACCCTGGAATTCTCCAATACCACCCCGCTGCCGGCAAAAATCTACGCCAACGAGGGTGTAGCGCAAGTGCTGTTCTTTGAGTCAGATGAGATCTGCGACGTCTCCTACAAGGATCGTGCCGGCAAATACATGGGGCAAGTCGGCGTCACCCTGCCACGCACCTGAGCCGGCAAGCAGGCAGGAACCGCCGCGGGAGAATTCCTTCTCGCAAATCGGTTCATCTGGTCTAGGATGAAGAACACGGCGGGCAATACTGTTGTCGACGTGTTTCTTCCTGAGCGTTGTGGTTCCCCCTTGCCGCAACGCTCTTTTTTTGCCCGGACATTACCGGCAGGGACAGGCCATGCGGCCAACGTTGGCCGCATGGCCGTTTTGTAACGCATCAGCGCTGCAACAGGCGCGCCGCATCCAGTGCGAAATAGGTGAGGATGCCATCGGCGCCGGCGCGCTTGAAGGCGAGCAGGCTTTCCAGCATGCACTTTTCTTCATCCAGCCAGCCGTTCTGGAATGCGGCTTTCAGCATCGCGTACTCGCCGGACACCTGGTAGGCATAGGTCGGCACCTTGAAGGTGTCCTTGATGCGGCGGATCACGTCCAGATACGGCATACCCGGTTTGATCATCACCATGTCTGCCCCCTCCTCCAGATCCATTGCCACTTCCTGGATCGCCTCGTCGAGGTTGGCCGGGTCCATCTGGTAGGTGTACTTGTCGGCCTTGCCAAGGTTGGCCGCAGAGCCGACGGCATCGCGGAACGGGCCGTAGAAGGCCGACGCGTACTTGGCGCTGTAGGCCAGGATCCTGGTGTGGATGTAGCCGTCTTCTTCCAGCGCGCTGCGGATGGCGCCGATACGGCCGTCCATCATGTCGGACGGGCCGAGCACGTCGGCGCCAGCTTCGGCGTGGCACAGCGCCTGCTGCACCAGCACTTGGGTGGTTTCGTCGTTCAGCACGTAGCCGCTGTCGTCGAGCAGGCCGTCCTGGCCGTGGATGGTGTACGGGTCGAGCGCGAGGTCGGTCATGATGCCAAGCTCCGGGAAGCGCGCCTTCAGCTCGCGCACCACAGTCGGCACCAGTCCGTTCGGGTTGTAAGCCTCCTTGCCGGAGTTGTCCTTACCGGTTTCCACCACCGGGAAGATCGACAGCATCGGAATACCCAGCTGCAGCGCGTCTTCGGCGGTAAACAGCAGCTTGTCCAGACTCTGGCGCACCACGCCCGGCATCGACGTCACCGCCTGCTCGCGCCCCTGTCCTTCCAGCACGAATACCGGATAGATCAGATCATTGGTGGTCAGCACGTTCTCGCGCATCAGGCGGCGGGAGAAAGCATCACGGCGCATGCGACGCAAACGGGTTGCGGGGAAGTGGCGATTGGTAAACATGAGGGTCTTTCGCGGCAAACGGTTCAAAGGAAGATGCTAACGATAGCAAGACTGGGACCGCAGGCACAGCAGAAGTTCAGCGGCATTTGCGGCAGCGCAAGGTTGGCCGCAACGCCGCACAGCGTCAGTGCGACGCCGCATCCTCATCCTGCTCAGCCTGCTCGCGACGGGCATAGGTACCCGGCGCCACGCCCGGCGGCAGCTCGATTGGCGGCTGTTTTTGCGACAGGTGCGCCAGCGTGGTGATGATGGTGCCCAGCGGCGCGCCGATGATCACAAGCCAGAACCAGGTGCTGTGCAGTAAATCCATATTGGTGGTCCAAATGAAAAAACGCCGGGTTGCCCCAGCGTTCAAAGAGTGCGGATTACGGTAAGGATATCAAACCTTGTCGTAGACCGGTTGACCGCCGTGCTTGCGCTCTTCTTCCAGATTGTCTTCCGACTGATGGCCGGTCCAGTAGTCGGCGCCCTTGATGCCCAGTTTTTCCGGATGGAACACCGGGTCCAGACCTTGCGCCTTTTGTGCCTCGTAGTCGCGCAGCGCGATGAAGGCCGGCTTCTGCAGCAGGATGATTGCAGCAATGTTCATCCATGCCATCATGCCGACACCGATGTCACCCAGCCCCCAGGCCAGGTCGGCGGTCTTCACGGTACCGTATACCACGGTCGCCATGATCGCGATTTTCAACACCAGCGTCAGCCACGGACGGTTCACCTTGCGGCTCAGGTAGGCGATGTTGGTTTCGGCGATGTAGTAGTAGGCAATGATGGTGGTGAAGGCGAAGAAGAACAGCGCCACGGCCACGAAGATGGAACCGAAGCCCGGCATGATGTTTTCCATCGCGGTCTGCACATAGCCAGGACCGGCTGCCACGCCGGCAATACCGGTATGCAGTGCATTACCATCCGGACCCTGTACGTTGTACTGGCCGGTAATCAGCAGCATGAAGGCGGTGGCGGAGCACACGAACAGGGTGTCGATGTAAACCGAGAACGCCTGTACCAGACCCTGCTTGGCCGGGTGCGATACCGCAGCGGCGGACGATGCGTGCGGGCCGGTACCCTGGCCTGCTTCGTTGGAGTACACGCCACGCTTCACGCCCCACTGGATCGCCATGCCCAGGATGGCACCGAAGCCGGCATCAAAGCCGAATGCGCTCTTGAAGATCAGCGCCAGTACGTCAGGCAGCTGATGGACATTCAGCGCCACGATCACGCAGGCGACGATGATGTAGGCCAGCGCCATGAACGGCACCACGACCTCGGCAAAGGAAGCGATACGCTTCACACCGCCGAAGATGATGAAGCCCAGCATCAGCGCCAGGATGGCGGCCGTCACGTTCGGGTCAATGCCCAGAGCCTTTTCCAGGCCGGCACCGATGGAGTTGGACTGGGTACCTGGCAGCAGCACGCCGCAGGCGAAGATGGTGGCGATGGCGAACACGATCGCGAACGACTTCATGCCCAGGCCCTTCTCGATGTAGAAGGCCGGACCGCCACGGTATTCACCGTTGATCTTTTCCTTGTAGATCTGGCCGAGGGTGGACTCGACGAAGGCCGAGCTGGCGCCCAGGAAGGCAACCATCCACATCCAGAACACGGCACCCGGACCGCCGAAGGTGATCGCGGTCGCCACACCGGCAATGTTACCGGTGCCGACACGGCCGGCCAGCGTCATCGCCAGCGCCTGGAATGACGACACGCCGCTGTCGCTGGACTTGCCGTCAAACATCAAACGGATCATTTCGCCGAAATGGCGTACTTGCGCAAAACGAGTGCGGATGGAAAAAAACAAACCAACGCCCAGGCAAAGGAAGATCAATCCCTTGCTCCAGATCCAGCCATTCAGAAAATCAACTGCTGCCTGCATGTTTACTCCTCAGTTTCAAGGGAGGGTCAGTACCCGCTCCGACGGTGTTGTGGCCGCCACAGCCTAGTAAGCTGTAGCGTGCTATCGCACAGGTCAGCTGCCTGTTTTGCGAGAGGAGAACATTACTGAAACAAGTTCCGCGTGAATAGTAGCCTGGATACATTAGCCATTATTTGTCCGACAATCCGCAGAATAACGGCACATCCTTGCGCAAAAAAACAAAACGCGCCGTCAAACTTGCTTGACGGCGCGCCATTGAAACAACTGAAAGCGATGTTAGGGGCTGTTGACGTTTCACATTGGTAGCCATAGAAACGCGCATGCCATGGCAATGACAC